>JBGALV010000150.1:0-9029 GCA_044223515.1 Alphaproteobacteria bacterium | reverse complement strand
GTTGACCCGCCGCAGGCCGGTGTTTGATGATCGGAAACTACGTTTCCGCGACTGAACCCAATGCTAGGCGGGTCCGGTATGCGCAGCAAGCCTTGGTGCATTCGCCGTGGAAAAAGGGGGAGGGCAGCTCCCGCAATCGAACAGGAGGGATTCAAATGAATAGAATGCGCGGATTGAAGGCGATGGCGGCGGCCGCGGTTACCGCGATCGCGCTTTCGGCCGGGGCCCAGGCCCAGACGATCAAGAACATCCCGGACGCCGACCTGAAGATCCTCGACCCGGTGTTCACCACGATCGGCACCACGCTGGCGCACGGCTACATGGTCTACGACATGCTGTACGCGCCGGACGGCAAGTGGAACTACCACCCGCAGATGGTGGACAGCCACAAGATGAGCGCCGACGGCCTGACCTGGAGCTTCAAGCTCCGTCCCGGCCTCAAGTTCCATGACGGCAGCAACGTCGAAGGCAAGGACGTCGCCCAGTCGATCAAGCGGTGGGCCGCCAAGACCCAGCTCGGGCGCACCATCAGCCCGCGCGTCAGCGACATCGTTGCGACCGGTCCGGACACCTTCGAGATCCGCCTGAAGCAGCAGCTCGGCCCGCTGGTCTCGATCCTGGGCTCGATAGGCAATCCGCTGTTCATCATGCGCGAGCAGGAAGCGCGCATCGATCCGAACACCGCGGTCACCACGATGGTCGGCTCCGGCCCGTTCACCTTCGATCCGAAGGACTGGAACCCCGGCGCCAGCGTGACCTATCGCAAGTTCAAGGACTACAAGGCCCGCACCGAGCCGGCCGACGGCCTCGCAGGCGGCAAGGTGGTGAAGGTTGACAACGTCGAGTGGATCTACATTCCCGATCCGGCGACGCGCGTGCAGGCGATCCTGCGCGGCGAGGCCGACACCATCGGCGTGATCCCGCCAGACCTCCTGCCCCTGCTCTACGCCAACAAGGACGTCGAAGTCCGGGTGATGGACAAGATCGGCAACCAGACCATGCTGCGTCCGAACAGCCTGGTGCCGCCGTTCAACAACCCGAAGGTCCGCCAGGCCCTGCTCTATGCCGTCGACCAGGATCAGTACCTGCAGGTCATGCAGGCCGATCCGAAGATGCGCACGCTCTGCTGGGCGGTCTTCATGTGCGGCACCCCGCTGGAATCGCAGGCCGGCGTCAACAACGACTGGGCGCAGCCCGGTGCGCAGGTCGCCAAGGCCAAGCAGCTGCTGCAGGAAGCCGGCTACAAGAACGAGCCGGTAGTCCTGATGAACCCGACCGACCAGCCGGTGCTGTCGGCCCTGACCCTGATCTCGGCACAGCTGATGAAGGAGGCCGGCTTCAACGTCGACGTCCAGACCATGGACTGGGCGACCCTGGTCTCGCGCCGTCCGATCAAGGAAGCGCCGTCGGTCAACAAGGGCGGCTGGAACGCTTTCCACACTTGGGGCACCGGCCCGCTGATGTCGAGCCCGCTGATGAATTCGGGCGCACCGACCGCCTGCGACGGCAACACCTGGTTCGGCTGGGCCTGCGACGAGACGCTCGAGAAGATCCGCCTCGAGTATCTGGAGCAGGACACGCCGGCCAAGCAGCTCGAGGTCATCAACCGCTACCAGGCACGCTTCTACGAGACCGTGCCGTACGTTCCGCTGGGCCAGTTCGTCGGCCCGGTCGCCTACCGCAAGGAGCTCAAGGGCGTGGTTCAGGACCTCATGCTGAACTACTGGAACATCTCGAAGTAGGCCTCGTCATCGAAGGGCCCGGCCTGAGTGCCGGGCCCTTTTTCTTTGACTCAAAGGAAGTCCCCGCCATGTCCGCCCGACCGACCCGCATCTCGACCGACATCGACTTCGACAAGGACGGCAAGCAGGTCTCGAACCTGTTCATGCCGTGGTCAATGAACGACTCCGCCTACAAGGTCATCCACATCCCGATCGCCTGCATCAAGAACGGCCCGGGACCGACGATGTTGTTCACCGCGGGCACCCATGGCGACGAGTACGAAGGCCAGATCGGGCTTTTGAACCTGATCCGCGAACTCGAGCCCGAGCACATCAAGGGGCGGGTCATCATCCTCGCTGCCGCCAATTTTCCCGCGGCAATGGCCGCCCAGCGGCTCTCGCCCCTCGACGGCGGCAACCTGAATCGCGCCTTTCCCGGCGATCCCGACGGCGGGCCGACGGCACAGATCTCCTATTACATCGCCAACCACCTGATCCCGCTCGCCAACGGCTATCACGACCTGCATGCCGGCGGACGCTCGCTCGACTACCTCACCTATTGCGGCATGCACCTGACGGCGAACGAAGAGCTGAACCAGAAGCAGTTCGCCATGGTGAAGGCCTTCGGCCCGCCCTTCAGCATCGTCGGCCGAAGCTCCGACGACCGGCTCGCCCAGCGCGGCGCCCATGTACGCGGGATTCCCGCGATGGGCGGCGAGTTCGGCGGCCGCGCCGCCGTCTCCAAGGTCGGCCTCGACCTGGTCGAGCGCGGTCTTCGCAATACCCTCGCCCATCTCGGCATCCTCAAGGACTGGACCATCCAGCCGCCGCCGAAGCCGACCCGCTTCATGCAGATCGTCGGCCGCGACTACTTCGTCTATGCGATGGCAGACGGCCTCTTCCAGCCGGCGGTCGAGCTCGGCGACTGGGTCGAGAAGGGCCAGCTCGCCGGTCGCCTCCACTTCGTCGAGGACCCGATGCGCCCGCCGCTGGAAGCCCGCTTCGCGCGTGCCGGCCTCGTCGTCTGCAAGCGCGCCCAGGGCCGCGCCGAACGCGGCGACTGCGTCGCCCACCTCGCCACCGACTTCGAAGGCTGACCCGATGACGACTCAGTCCCGATCGCTGCACTATCTCGACCGCAGCCAGGTCGAGTACGCCTTCGACGTGACCCATGCGCCGCGCATCACGGTCGAGGCGCCGTGCGAGATCATGGTGGAGACCCACAACTCGCGCGGCGGCAAGCTGCACAAGCCCGAAGACGAGGTCACCACCCGGCCGAACCCGAACGACAAGTACCCGAAGTCGAACCCGATGACGGGGCCGGTCGGCATCGTCGGCGCCGAGCCAGGCGACTCGCTGGCGGTCGAGATCCTGTCGATCGAGGTCGATCCGGTTGGATATGTCGGCGTCTTCCCCGAGGTCGGCATCGTCCGCGACGTGGTCAACCAGCGCACCGTCACCATGCTTCCGGTCAAGGACGGCCAGGTGCACTTCAACGACCTGCGTCTGCCGATCAAGCCGATGATCGGCGCCATGGCCTGCGCGCCGCTGGAGCCGATCTCGGTCGGCCTGATCGGCAGGCACGGCGGCAACATGGACAACAACCGGCTCGCCGTCGGCACCACCGTGCATCTGCCGATCTACGCGCCGCTCGGCCTCTTCTACGTCGGCGACGTGCACGCGACGATGGGTGATGCCGAGATGTGCGGCTCCGGCGCCGAGATCGGTGCCCGGGTGCATCTGCGCTTCAAGCTCGAGAAGGGTGGGGCCACGGAGTGGCCGTGGATGGAGACCCAGGACCGTTGGATCACCACCGCATCGGCGACGACCTTCGAGGACGCTGCCGAGTTCTGCACGCGATCGATGATCAAGTTGCTCGGCGACCGGCTCGGCGTCTCGCCGGCAGACGCCTTTGGCCTGATGTCGATCGCAGCCGACCTCCGCATCAACCAGTACTGCAAGGCCCCGAAGCTGGGCACCTCGATCCGCTGCGAGTTCCCGAAACTCGGCGCCGGGATCACCCGCGCCTAGTCGAGGCCGAGCGGGTCGGGATCGAGCGGCCAGATCGGCCGCTTGAGCCGCTTGTAAGGCACTTTTGAATAGTCGAGCGGCAACGGGCCAGGTGCCGTGGTCCGGTGCACCTCGGTCGCGATCCTGGAGAACGCGGCGAAGAAGTGGTTGTGAGACTTCACCACGACGATCTTCTTCTTCGCCGGATCGATGCCGAGATTGGTGAAGAGATCGACGCCGAAGGCCTGCGTGCGGAGGGTGTTCAGCACCACGGCGATTCCGTCGATCTCGATCGCGGCAGTATCGCCCATCGGGTCCTTGGCGTCTCCGAATGTCTGCCAAGCGCCCTTGATCAGCTTCAGGACCTTGACCTTGGCGTCGATAGGCTCGCCTGAGTTGGCGTTCATCTTGGCGCCGAAGCGGAGCTGGAACTCCCCGCCCTCGCCAGCGGCGAAGCACATCTTGACCGCGATCGGATCCCAGAGCGGCCCCACGCACGCATCGCTTACGCCGTGCTTCTGGAGCGCGCGGATGAACCAGGTGGAATCACTCGCGGCCCCGCCGCCCGAATTATCGGCACCGTCAGCCAGCACGACCGGCCCTTTCGCCGCCAGAGCGCGATCAATCGCTTCCTCGACCGAAAGGAAAACCATGCCGATCTCGCGGCGTATCCTGTAGATCTCGTGGCCGAGCTTCTTGGCGAGCGCATCGCCCTCGGCCTTGCGGTCGTCGGTGACGACGATGACCTTGTAGCCCATGTCCGGCACATCGTTCATGCCGAAGCAATGGACGAGCGAGACCGAGAGCACGCCGCCCTTGCCTTCGAGCGCCTGCATGCGGGCGACGAAACTCTTCATCGGCTCGCGCGTCGTCGGCGACGAGGTCACCATTCGGCAGTCGAAGACGCTCATGACCGGCCTGGTCTTGCCGATCGTGGCGTCGGCGAGGATCTGCACCAGCTCCTCGCCGCGCTCGAGCACGTCGATGTGCGGGGATTCCTTGTAGGGAACCAGCACGTCGGCGTACTCGACCATCGCCGGCGTCAAGTTGCAGTGGAGGTCGAGCTCGGCGCCGACCTTGACGCCGGGCCCCACGATCTCGCGCACGCGGCGCAGCAGGTCACCCTCGCAGTCCTCGTAGCCGTCCGCGACCATCGCGCCGTGGAGGCCGAGCGCCACGAAGTCGAGCGGCATCGCCGCCTTCAGCTGACCGAGGATCGCGTCGCGGTACTCCTCATAGACCGGCCGCGTCACGATCCCGCCGGTGGTGGCGAAGGTCGAGAGACCCTCGACCACCTGCCAGTTCTCACCCTCCTTCATCCGGCGCCTGAGCGCCATCATCGGGCCGGAGTAGAGCGTCGGATAGTCGGGGTGCTGACCCGGCGGCGCGTAGAAGTTCCCCTCGAAGGCATCCCGCCCGCAGAGGATCGGCGAGAAGGTATTGGTCTCGCTGCCGAGACACGCCGTGAACGCCTTCATGCGCAGGTCTCCTTCAGAGCCGATGAGCCTGTCACATTTCGATGTGACTCGCAGGCCGTGGGACGCATCCCCGAAACGCCTTCGCGCCAGGGCGCTTTCCCTTGACCATGGTCCGGGCAAGAACAGACTTCCGACAACCTCGCAAGATCATGGACCGGAGAGACCGATGCGCCTGTTCGCCGCCGCTCTGTCGACCGAATCCAACACCTTCGCGCCGATTCCGACCGACCTCGAAAGCTTCACCGGAAACCGGTACTTCCGGCCGGGCATGCACCCCGACCATCCGACCACGTCTTCCTCCTCGCCGCTCGTCGTCGGCCGAAGGCGCAGCCGCGCCGAGGGGTTCACTCTTATCGAAGGCACCGTCACCGGGGCCCACCCCGCCGGCACCACCAGCCGCCAGGCCTACGAGACGCTGCGTGACGAGATCCTGGGTCAGCTGCGCGCGGCTCTTCCCGTCGACGCCGTCGCCCTGGGGCTCCATGGCGCCATGGTCGCCCATGGCTACGACGACTGCGAGGGCGACATTCTCTCGCGGGCCCGCGCGCTCGTCGGGCCAGGGGTCGCGATCGGCGCGACGCTCGATCCGCATTGCCACATGACACCGGCGATGCTCACGGCCGCCGATGTGCTGATCTGCTACAAGGAATTCCCGCACACCGATTTCATCGAGCGATCGGAAGAGCTGATCACGCTTCTGCTGCGGACCGCGCGCGGCGAGATCCGGCCGGTCAGCTCGGTGTGGGACTGCCGGATGATCGACACCTTCATGACCAGCCGCCAGCCGATGCGCGGCTTCGTCGACCGGATCAGTGCGCTCGAAGGCAAGGACGGGGTGCTGTCGGTGTCGGTGGTTCACGGCTTTTCCGCCGCCGACGTGCCGCATCTCGGCGCCAAGATGCTGGTCATCACCGACGACCGCAAGACCCAGGGCGATGCGCTGGCGGAGCGGCTCGGACGCGAGCTCTACGGTCTGCGCGGCCAGGGGGCTCCGGAGCATCTGACGCCCGACCAGGGACTCGACCGGGCCCTCGCGACAGACGGCGGACCTGTCGTGCTGGCCGATCGCTGGGACAACCCGGGCGGCGGCGTCGCAGGCGACTCGACGGTGATCCTTCACCGCATGCTGGCGCGCGGCATCACCAATGCCGCGATCGGCGCGATGTGGGACCCCGTCGCCGTACGCTTCTGCCACGGCGCCGGCGAAGGCGCCAAGCTCTGGCTCCGCTTCGGCGGCAAGGCGGCACCGACATCGGGAACTCCGGTCGATGCCGAGGTCGAGGTGACGAAGGTGGTGAAGGCGGCGACGCAGAGCTTCGCCTCGAGCGTGGTCGAGATCGGCGATGCCGCCGCGATCCGCGTCGCCGGGATCGACGTCGTACTGGAAGCCACGCGGGCGCAGACGTTCCATCCGAGCCTGTTCCGCAACCTCGGCATCGAGCCGTCAGACCGCAAGATCGTCGTGGTGAAGTCGAGCAACCACTTCCATGCGGGCTTCGCTCCGATCGCCAAGGACATCCTCTACATCGATTCCGGCGGCCCCTACCCGAGCGATCCGAGGCGGGTCCGCTACACGCGAATTCCGCGGCCAATCTGGCCGATCGATCCGGAGCCGCACGGCCCCGGGGTTTGAGTGCCGTAGTCGTCGAAACTGAGAACGCAATGGGGGAGTAATCAACGCATGAAAGGCTTAGCCAAAGCGGCCCTGGCCGCGGCTCTTCTGGTCGGCGGCAGCATGCCTGCGCCGGCCGAGACCGTCCTTCGGGCCATGATGCATGCCGAGCTCAAGAGCATCGATCCGTTCTGGACGACGGCGACGATCACCAAGCACCACGGCCATATGATCTACGACCAGCTCTTCGCCATCGACGACAAGAGCCTGCCGCAGCCTCAGATGGTCCAGGACTTCGCGGTGAGCCCGGACAAGCTGGTCTACACCTTCGTGCTGCGTGACGGACTCAAGTGGCATGACGGTCAGCCCGTCACCGCCGAGGACGTCGTCGCCTCGATCCGGCGCTGGAGCGTGAAGGACGCGGCCGGGCAGATGATGGCTCGCTTCACCAAGGAGCTGGCGGCGGTCGACGCCAAGACAGTGCGACTGTCGCTTTCTGAACCCTTCGGCCTGGTGATCGACGCCCTGGCGCAGCCGACCGCGACGCCCGCCTTCATCATGCCGAAGCGCATCGCGGCGACTGATGCCAATACGCAGATCGACGATCCGACCGGCTCCGGCCCCTTTCGCATGGCAAAGGACCAGTGGGTGCCCGGCTCGCGCACGGTCTACCTCAAGCACGACGGCTACGTGCCGCGCTCCGACCCGCCGCGCGGCGCCGCCGGCGCCCATGTCGTCAAGTTGGACAAGGTCGAGTGGACAGTGCTGCCGGACGCGCAGACCGCCGTCGCCGCGCTCGGCCGCGGCGAGATCGACTTCTACGAGGGCATCGCCGCGGACTTCCTGCCGGTGCTGAGGAAGGCATCGGGCGTCAAGGTCGAGACGCTGAGCCCGCTCGGGTCCGCCGGCATCATGCGGCTGAACCATCTCCACCCGCCCTTCGACAATCCGGCGATCCGCCGCGCGGTGATGTGGCTCGTCAACCAGCGCGAGATCCTCGGCGCCGCGATCGGCGACCCTGCGCGCTACACCGTCTGCGGCGCCATCCTCGTCTGCGGCTCGCCGATGGGGAGCGAAGCCGGGGCCGAAGCCCTGACCGCCGACCTGCCCGAGGCGGAGCGCATTGGGCGGGCCAAAAAGGCGCTCGCCGATGCCGGCTACAAGGGCGAACCGGTCATCCTTCTGCACTCGGCCGACCATGCGGTCTTCCACCCCGTAGCGACCGTGCTCGAAGGCTGGCTGAAGAAGGGCGGCGTCAACGTGCAACTCGCCACCTCGGACTGGGGCACAGTCATCACCCGCCGCAACCGAAAGGAAACCGGCTCGTCAGGCTGGCACATCTTCCTGACCTCGGGCGGTGGACTGGTCGCGGCAAATCCAGCCTTCCACATTCCAATGTCGGCCGCCTGCGACAAGGCCTGGTTCGGTTGGCCCTGCGACGAGACCATGGAGAAGCTGAGGCTCGACTGGGTGAGGACGCCGACATTCGACGCCCGAAAGGCGGTCGCCGTCGACATTCAGAAGCGGTCGATGGAGATCGTGCAGTACATCCCCTACGGGCAGTGGCAGACGCCGGTCGCCTTCCGCGACAACATCAAGGGGATCCTGGCCGTACCGGAGTCGATGGTGTTCTGGAACATCGAGAAGATGTGAGCCGTTCGGGGCGGCGGCTCAGGCCGTCGTCCCGTCTCCGTCCAGCACCAGCAGGGCGTCGCGGGCGAAGCCGACCGTGACCTTGGTGCCGCGCTCCGGAGGCGGCACGCTCGGCTTGTTGAAGGTGTCGAGCGAGACCGCGTTCTCGCCGAAGCGGACACGGATACGGACGACGGATCCCAGGAAGCTGACCTCTTCCACCGTGCCCTGAAGGGTGTTGCCGTCGCCGGTGCCGGTCGTAAGCGAAACCGCCTCGGGCCGGAGCGCCATCGACCGGGTTTCACCCGGCCTGGCACCGTCGATCGGAGCCGCGGCCACAACCGTCTGCCCGTCCACCGTCAGCCTGCCGCTCGCGTCGACGATCTCTGCCTTGAGCACGTTGAGCGTGCCGACGAACGAGGCGACGAAGCGGGTACGCGGGTAGTTGTAGATCTCGAAGGGCGTGCCGACCTGCTCCATCCGGCCCTGGCTCATCACCACGATGCGGTCGGAGATCGACAAAGCCTCTTCCTGGTCGTGGGTCACGTAGATCGCGGTGATCCCGAGTTCGCGCTG
>JBGALV010000021.1:0-55895 GCA_044223515.1 Alphaproteobacteria bacterium | reverse complement strand
TCGCCGCGGCGCGGGCCGACGTCGTACCCCGTCACCGCCGACCAGAACCGCACGCCCTCGTCGTAGTTCTCCGGCGCGAAGTCGAGGAACGCGGTGATCCAGTCCGGGCTCATGACACCGGCTCGCAGTCCTGCCCGCAGCCGTCGGGCGGTAGCGGACCGTCGGCGTGCGCGGCCGGCCGGTGCAGCACCGCGGTCACCGGCGTCACCACCACGTCCGCACCCTCGACAACGGCGGTGCCGTCGACCAGCAACGTGTGGCCGTGCACGTCGGGCGGCGGGAAGACCAGGGTGACCACGGGGTTGACGGCCAGGTTGCTCAGCGTGCCGCGGCCCGGGCCGGCGATCCGCAGCCCGCTGTCGGCGCTGGTCGGCTCGACCGTGACGACCTTGACCCGGCCGTCGGTGGTGGTCAGCAGGTAGCCGCTGCCGAACCGTTCGAGCGCCACGGCGATATCGCCGATCTTGACGGGGATGCTCATCCCGTCACGATAGGACGCCGGACCGACAACGCAGCCGCGCCGGCGCGGCCCGCGTCAGGCCTTCTGCGCAGACAGTTTGCGGTACTCCAGGACCGTGTCGATGATCCCGTAGTCCTTGGCCTCTTCGGCGGTGAGGATCTTGTCGCGGTCGGTGTCCTTGCGGATGGTGCTCGCGTCCTTGCCGGTGTGGCGCGCCAGCGTCGTCTCCATCAGGGTGCGCATCCGCTCGATCTCGGCGGCCTGGATCTCCAGGTCCGAGAACTGGCCCTGGATCACTCCGGCCAGCGACGGCTGATGGATCAGCACGCGCGCGTTCGGCAGCGCCAGCCGCTTGCCCGGCGTGCCGGCCGCCAGCAGCACCGCGGCGGCCGACGCCGCCTGGCCGAGGCACACCGTCTGGATGTCGGCGCGCACGTACTGCATGGTGTCGTAGATCGCCATCAGCGACGTGAACGAGCCGCCGGGCGAGTTGATGTACATGGTGATGTCGCGGTCGGGATCCAGCGACTCCAGCACCAGCAGCTGGGCCATAATGTCGTTCGCCGAGGCGTCGTCCACCTGCACGCCGAGGAAGATGATGCGCTCCTCGAACAGCTTGTTGTACGGGTTGGACTCCTTGATGCCGAAGCTGGAGTGCTCGATGAACGACGGCAGGATGTAGCGCGCCTGCGGCGTGAGCCGCGGATCGGTGAAATCAGGCATTGGAAACTCCGTTGACGTGGGCGCGGGTGATGATGTGGTCGACGAAGCCGTACTCGAGCGCTTCCGGCGCGGTGAACCAGCGGTCGCGGTCGGAGTCGGCCTCGATGCGCTCGATCGGCTGACCGGTGAACTGCGCGTTGAGCCGGAACATCTCCTTCTTGATGACCGCGAACTGCTCGGCCTGGATGGCGATGTCGGCCGCGCTGCCGGTGACGCCACCGAGCGGCTGGTGCATCAGGATGCGCGCGTGCGGCAGGGCGTAGCGCTTGCCCTTGGTGCCCGCGGCGAGCAGGAACTCACCCATCGACGCGGCCATGCCCATGGCGTAGGTGGCGATGTCGCACGGCGCCAGTTCCATGGTGTCGTAGATCGCCATGCCGGCGCTGATCGAGCCGCCCGGCGAGTTGATGTAGAGCGAGATGTCCTTGGTCGGGTTCTCCGATTCGAGGAACAGGAGCTGAGCGCAGACGAGGCTCGCCATCCCGTCATGGACGGGACCGGCGATGAAGATGATCCGCTCCTTCAGCAGGCGCGAGTAGATGTCGAAGGCGCGCTCGCCGCGCGGGGTCTGCTCGACCACCATCGGGACGAGCGTGGAATTCCAGATCTCGATCGGGTCGCGGTCTCGCATGGTTCCTCGGACGGGCGGGCTCGGGAAGCCCGCCCTGATAGGCTGGTGGGGACTGGCTAGCGCTAGCTTAGTCGGTGGGAAGACCTTCGTCCCTGATCAACTCGGCTGCACTGACCGTGCGGTCGGTCACCTTCGCCACCTCGAGGATGAAGTCGATGACCTTGTCCTCATATATGGGCGCGCGCAGCTGAACCAAGGCCTCCGGCGTCTTCTGATAGAATTCGATGACCTCGCGCTCGCGGCCCGGATAGCGCGACGCCTCGGCGGCGAGCGCCCGGCGCAATTCCTCTTCGCCGACCTGGATATTGTTCCTGCGGCCGATCTCGGAGAGCAGGAGGCCGAGTCGGACGCGCCGCTCGGCGATGCCCTTGTACTCTTCCTTCTCGGCGTCGGTCGGCTCCTTGCTGCCGCCGGACTGCGCCACCTGCTGAAGGATGTTGTTGTACTCGCTCTCCATCAGGTTCTTCGGCGCGGGGAAGCTGTGCTTCTCGGCCAGCGCGTCCAGCAGCTTGCGCTTCAGCTTCGAACGCGACACCTGCTGATGCTGGCGCTCCAGGCGCTCGCGCCCGGCCTTCCGGAGGGCGTCGACCGTGTCGAGGCCGACCTTCTTCGCCAGCGCGTCGTCGACCGCCGCCGGCGCGCCCGAGCGCACTTCCTTGACGGTGACGCTGAAGACCGCCGCCTTGCCGGCGACGTCGGTGAAGACGTAGTCGGCCGGGAAGGTCACGTTGACCTCGCGGGTATCGCCCGCCTTGGCGCCGACCAGCTGGTCCTCGAAGCCCGGGATGAAGGTTTCGGAGCCGAGCTCGAGCGGTACGTCGGTGCCGCTGCCGCCGTCGAACACCTTGCCGTCGATCTTGCCTTCGAAGTCGACCGAGACGACGTCGCCCTTCTCGGCGGCGCGCGGCGGATTCACCGGCTGGACCTCGCGCATGCGGCGCGCGAGACGCATCAGGTCGTCCTCGACGTCCTTGTCCGAGACCTCGGCCTTGAGGCGCTCGAGCGAGATGGTCGTGAAGTCGGCCGGCACGATCTCCGGCATCAGGTCGACGGTCAGCTCGTATTCGAGATCCTTGCCCTGATCGAACGACTTCACTTCGATCTTTGGCGACCCGGCAGTCTTGAGCCCCTTGTCGTTGACGGCGGTCGCCGAGGACTGGCGCACGGTCTCGTCCAGCACCTCGCCCATGACCGACTGGCCGTAGCGCTTGCGCACCAGCTCCAGCGGCACCTTGCCCGGGCGGAAGCCCGGCAGACGGACGGTGCCGGCGAGTTCGGTGAGCTTGCGGGTAACCTGCTCATCGACCTCGGAAGCCGGGACGACGATCTTGAAGGTCCGGGTCAGGCCCTCGGAAAAGGTCTCGGTGACGTTCATTGGCGGCGCGCTTTTTTCCGTTGAATGGACGACAGGCGGGCGATGGGCCGAAGCTCACGCGTGGCTGGTGCGGGCGAAGGGACTTGAACCCCCACGGCTTTCGCCACCAGAACCTAAATCTGGCGTGTCTACCAATTCCACCACGCCCGCCAAAACCCTTTGCCGCAAGCGGATTTCGGGCAACCCGCCACGGCCAAGGGCGGGTCTCATATCATACGCCCTCGACGCCGTCGATGCCCCATCCCGGCGGGATTTCACGGAGGCCGCGAAGGACGGCAGGCAGGCGCTCTGGGAGGTCCTCGGCGACCAGCCCGGGGCCGAAACCGGCCGCCGCGCGGGCATGCAGCCACACCCCGGCGGAAGCAGCCTCGAAGGGCGCCATTCCCTGCGCCAGGAGCCCCAGGACGATGCCGGCCAGGACGTCGCCCGACCCGGCAGTGGCCAGCTCCGCTGGCGCGCCGGCGGCAACGGACGCCCGCCCGTCCGGGGCCGCCACCACGGTATCCGGCCCCTTGAGGACCACCACGGCAGAGGCGCGCTCGGCGGCGGCACGGGCGGCGGCGAGCCGTCCGCCTTCCCCGATCGGGCCGAAAACCCGGGTGAACTCGCCCTCGTGCGGGGTCAGGACCGGCCAGGGGCGCTCCGGCCGCCCCAGGGAGTCCGCCTCCCCGTCCAGGGCGTCGGCATCGAGGACCAGCTTCCGTCCCGAGGCGATCGCCTCGGCCACCGCCTTGCGGGTGGCCTCGTCGCGCCCGTTGCCGGGGCCGACGAGCACAGCGTTCCGCCGCTCGTCCGCCAGCGCCCGGGCGAAATCCGCGGATGCGACGCGCTGCACCAGGGTGCCCGGCTGATCGGCGGCATAGGTCGCGGCCGCCTCGGGCGGAGCCGCGATGGTGACGAGGCCGGCGCCGACCCTGCGGGCGGCCCGCGCGGCAAGCCTGGCGGCGCCGGTCATCTCGGCGCCGCCGCGGATCACCGCATGACCGCGCCGGTACTTGTGTGCGTCGGAATCTGCCCAGGGGAACGTCGCCTGCCAGAGGCCGGGTCCATTGACCCAGGTCTTGGGACCGATCTCTGCCAGCACGGCCGCCGGCAGCCCGATGTCGGCCAGCAGCAAGGCCCCGCAGAGGCCACGTCCCGGATAAAGCAGGTGCCCGGGCTTGAGCCGAAAGAAGGTGACGGTCAGAGCCGCCCTCGCCACCGCGCCGCGGACACGGCCGCTGTCGCCGTCGAGACCGCTCGGCACGTCGACCGCGACGGTCGGCACGTCCCTCCTCGCCAGCCGCTCGACCGTCGCCTTCGCGACGCCGTCGAGGGGTCGCTGAAGGCCTGCGCCGAACAGCGCGTCGACCACGAGGCCGGCGTCGTCGACGCATTCGGGCGCCAGAGGCTCGACCGCTCCGGTCCAGCGCCGTCGCCAGATCAGCGCGTCGCCGCCCCTCGGCTCTGCCAGAGCGGCGACACGTACCGGCCACCCCGCCCGGGCCAGCGCTCCAGCGATCACGTAGCCGTCGCCGCCGTTGTTGCCCGGACCGCAGAGAACCAGCGTCGGCCTGGGCGTCCATCGGCGTCGGATCGCGCCGGCGACGGCCTCGCCCGCCCGCGCCATCAGGCGTTCGCCCGGCTGTCCCAGCGAGACGGCGAGGGCGTCCGCCCGCGCCATCTCGGCGTTGGTCAGGAGTGCGTGAGCGTCGCTCAAGGCGCGAGGACGACGCGGCCGACGATGCGTCCGGCCTTGAGATCCTCGAGCGCCTGATTGACCTCGTCCAGCTTGCGGCGGCCGACCGGCATCGGCTTGACCTTGCCGGCGCGGACCAGCGCCATCAGCTCGCGCATCTCGCTCAAGGTTCCGACGTAGGAACCGCGGATCGTCATCGCCCGCATCGGCAGCGTCACCAGCGGCAGCGTCACGTCGCCGCCGAACAGGCCGACGATGACGTAGGTGCCGCCCTTGTTGAGCGCGTCGATGCCGAGGCGCGCCGTCGCCGAGGCGCCGACGAAGTCGACCGCCGCGGCGAGCCTGCCGCCCGCCATTTCCTTCAGGCGCTTCGCGGCGTCCGGCCCGGAAGAGTTGAGCGTCTTGGTGATGCCCATCTTCCTGGCCGCCTCGAGCTTGGCGTCGTCGATGTCGACCGCGATGATCGGCGCGTCGATCATGCCCGGCGCGATCGCGACGCCGGCGAGGCCGACGCCGCCGAGGCCGATCAGCGCCACGTGGTCGCCCGGGATCAGCTTCGGGATCTTCTTGAGCGCGCCATAGGCGGTGACGCCCGAGCAGGCGTATGTGGCGGCCAGCCCCGGATCGACGCCGGTGATGTCCACCAGGTATTTCTCGTCGGGGATCACGACGTGATCGGCGTAGCCGCCATGGCTGAAGACGCCCAGCGATCGCATCTGCAGGCAGAGGTTCTCCTCGTCCGCCCGGCACGGCGCGCACTTGCCGCAGCCGATCCACGGGAAGGCCATCCGCATGTCGCCGACCTTGGCGCTCTTCACCTCCGGGCCGACTGCGACGATCTCGCCGACGACCTCGTGGCCCATGGTCAGCGGCAGGTTGATGCCGCGGTCGCCCAAGGTCAGGCGCTTGCCGCCGCCGAGATCGTAGTAGCCGTCCCAGATGTGAAGATCGCTGTGGCAGACGCCGGCAGCGACGGTGCGGATGAGCACCTGACGCCCGGTCGGCTT
The DNA here is from genome assembly GCA_044223515.1 of Alphaproteobacteria bacterium. Taxonomy (GTDB): domain Bacteria; phylum Pseudomonadota; class Alphaproteobacteria; order SHVZ01; family SHVZ01; genus SHVZ01. The sequence goes on along the minus strand of JBGALV010000021.1, from coordinate 50,021 downwards.
CGGCGTCTCGTGGGCGACGCGCACGAGCGGCTTCGAGAACTCGGTGACCTGATAGCTGAGCATCGTTCCTCCGGCTTTTCGCCGGAGCCTACAGGCCGATGCCGGGGACGCGCTATCGCCTTATCGCTGGAGCGACGGGTTGGTCGGCGTGCCCTGCGCCGGCCGGTTCTTGACGCTCTCGTCGGTCTTCCAGCCCTTGTAGGCGTCCTCGATCACCGAGCGATAGGGGCTGTAGTCCATCGGCAGCGCGCCCTGCTTCTTCTGTTCGTCGCCCTTGGCGAAGCGGTAGACCTCGCAGGCGCCGGTCTTGTCGCGGAAGAAGTAGTACGACGTATCGACCTTCGCCTTCGCCTTGGGGTCGTAGAGATTGTACTGGTTGGTGGCAACGCCGAGGATCGCAGGCCCGATCGAGCCGTTGAACACCACCTTGAGCCTGCCCGGCTGGACCTGGTTGAAGTTGCCGCGGGCGCACTCGGTCGAGAGGTCCTGATCCAGCGCGCCGACTTCCCAATAAGGATGCGGGCTGGTGGTGAATCCGGAAGCGGCGCTGGGCCTCGATGCCGAAGCCGACCGCGTCGCCCTTGAGCAGCAGGTCGATCGCATCGGTGAGCTCGGCGTATGGCGCCGTCCGGCAGTAGGAGAAGAGATAGGCGAGATCCCCGGTGTCGAAGAGCTCGGCCGCGATCGCGACACCGGCGTGAAGGCCGGCGACGATCCGGCTCGGGGAGTTAAAGCGGACCCACTCGGCGCGGCGGACGTCGACGATCAGCTTGGTCCGCCTCAGCATGTCGAGGCGGATGTAGTCTGGCATCACGCCGAAGGTCGTGCGCGCGTTCCAGCCGCGCCGGCCGAGATCCTCCATGACAGCGTCCCGGCGCGGCACGCTCAGGCCATAGATGAGCACGTCGATGTCCTGCCCACTGACCCGACGCTTCTCGGCGAGCGCGTGGACGTATCCTAGCCGGAGGAACGAGACCCGGGCCGGATCGGGCACGAAGCGGCTGTAGTCGGTGATCGGCACCAGCGACCAGACGAAGTCCGCGACCTCCAGGATGCGCCGAAGATGCTCGCGCCGGTCGGGAAAGGACGGATTGTCCATGACCGAGGGATCGCCGATGTCCTCGGTGACCAGGACGCCGAAGGCAAAGTCGTTGCCGAGCGTGCGCTTGCGTTCGACGACGCTGTCGACGAAGCCGCGATCCGGGAAGAACTCGACGAGCAGGTTCACGACCGGACGGTTGTAGAGGAAGTTGTTCTCGTACTGGACCGAATGGCCTGCCTCGGCGAGGCCGCCGACGAGCGGCTGCAGGATGTCGCCGATCGTGACCAGACTGCCGTGAGGATGGTTCCTCAGGTAGATGCTGAACTTCGCCATCGCCTACTTGATCTTGCCCACTCCCTTGAGCGCGTCCGAAAGCGCCTCCAGGCGCCGGCCGACGACGTCGCCGGCGAGCTTGCGCCGCTCGCCGCGGAAGGTCAGCGACAAGTTGCGGCGCTCGGTCTGGAGCCTGACGTCGGCCAGCGCGCGCGAGTCGCCGCCCGCGAGCGTGTATCCCAGCCTGAGCGCGAGGCCCAGCGTCAGCGCCGCCTCGGCGTCGCCCGGCGCGAGCAGGCGGCGGACCGACGCGAGCAGGTCGGCCTCGATGTGGCCGTGATAGCGGACATGGACGGTGAGCGCGAGCAGTGCGCGTTCGCGATGCTCGATCGCGACCACGGGCAGATGAAGGATGCGCCAGAAGGCGTGCTCGGCGCGGTAGTCGGGATGGTCCTGCCAGCCGATGTCGCCGAGCAGGACCGCGGCGCGGACCAGGCGATCGGGGAAGCCCGGCGGCACGACCGGCGCGAGCCAGCCCACGATCGCCTCCACGTCGGGCGCGAAGCGCGCCTGGCGGACCGCGAGGTCGCCGGCATAGGCCAGCAGCGGGTCCTGGTGGCTGACCTCCGGGGACAGCTTCTCGAACAGGCACCCTTCGCGGAGCCCGTACGAGGAGAAGACCAGGCGCCGGGGCTTGCCGACGCGCACGACCTCTTCGAGAGGAAGTGCCGACCAGAGGAGCGCATCGACGCGGCGCGTGACGCCAGGAATCCGCTTGAGCTGGGTCTTGCTGAGCCTGGGCAGGCGTCCAAGGAAGGCGCGCGCGGCACGCGCTTCGATCGCGTAGGCGTGGATCACCTTGAGGGGGTAGTCGGCGAGCGCCATGTGGACGCGGGCCAGCGCCCGCCAGGATCCGCCGACGAGGTAGAGGTCGCGACCGGCGAGACGATCGAGCCAGGGCACGCTTTTCAGATGCTCGGCGACCACCGCCCTCGCCCGCTTGAGATTGGCGCCCGAGAGCTCGGTCAGCGCCAGCGGCCCGAGCGGCAGCGTCACCTGCTTGCGGATGCGCCCGCGGGCGATGTCGACGAGTTCTAGGCTGGCGCCGCCGAGATCGCCCATCACGCCGTCAGCGTCGGGATTGCCGGAGAGCACGCCGAGCGCCGAGGTCTTCGCTTCGTCCTCGCCCGACAGGATCTCGAGCCGGATGCCGGTCCGCCGCCGGACCTCGGCGACGAAGGCTGGACCGTTGCCCGCCTCGCGCACGGCGGCGGTCGCGACCGCCGACATGCGCACGACTCCCATCGCCTTGGCGACGCTGGCGAAGCGCGCGAGGTTGCGATGCGCGTCTGCCATCGCGCTCTCGTCGAGCATCCCGGTGGTCGAGACGCCGCGACTTCGAGACCGCAAAGGACTTTTTCGTTGAAGACCGGCACCGGCGCGCGGCCGTCATGCTCAAAGACGACGAGCCGGATCGAGTTGGAGCCGACATCGAGAACGCCGACGGGCTTCGGCCGGCGTCCCCGCTCCGCTTTTCCTGACGTCACCGCTTCAGCACCAGCCTGGGCGGGGACGGGGTCTTGCGGCCGGCACGGCCGCGGCCGGAGAGGCTTGGATTGGTCATGAAGTAGGTGTGCGCGCTGAAGGCCTTGTCGGGATCGTCGACGGGAACGCGGTGAAGCCTCCCCTCGGCATCGAGGGTCCAGCTCTGCGCCTCGTCGCGGAGATTGGCGACCATGATCTGGTCGAGCACCTGCTGATGCACGGTCGGGTTCTCGATCGGCACGAAGCATTCGACGCGGCCATCGAGATTGCGGCCCATCCAGTCGGCGGACGAGACGAACACCTTCGCATGCGGGCTCGGCAGCGCGTGGCCGTTGGCGAAGCAGACGATGCGCGCATGCTCGAGGAAGCGGCCGATGATGCTCTTGACCCGGATGTTCTCCGACAGGCCCGGGATGCCGGGCCTCAGGCAGCAGATGCCACGAACGACGAGGTCGATCGCGACGCCGGCGCATGACGCGCGATAGAGCGCATCGATGATCTCGGAATCGACCAGCGAGTTCATCTTGGCCCAGATGCCGGCCGGACGGCCGGCCTTTGCGTGCTCGATCTCGTCCTCGATCTTCTGCAGCAGCGTGCCGCGGAGCGCGATCGGGGCGATCACCAGCTTCTCCATCGCTTCCGGATGGACGTAGCCGGTCATGTAGTTGAAGAGCTTCGCCGCGTCCCGACAAAGCGCCGGATCGACGGTGAAGAACGAGAGGTCGGTGTATATGCGCGACGTGCCCGGGTGGTAGTTGCCGGTTCCGAAATGCGCGTAGCTGCGAAGCCCGGCGCCCTCGCGACGGACCACCAGAGAGACCTTGGCGTGGGTCTTGAGGTCGATGAAGCCGTAGACGACCTGCGCGCCGGCGCGTTCAAGATCGCGGGCCCACCGGATGTTCGCTTCCTCGTCGAACTGCGCCTTGAGTTCGACCATCGCCGTCACCGACTTGCCGGCCTCGGCCGCCTCGATCAGCGCCTGCACGATCGGCGAGTCCGACGAGGTGCGGTAGAGCGTCTGCTTGATCGCGATCACCGCCGGATCGCGCGCCGCCTGGCGCAGGAACTGCACCACGACGTCGAAGCTCTCGTAGGGGTGATGGACCAGGATGTCCTTCTGGCCGATCGCCGCGAAGCAATCGCCGCCGAAGTCGCGGATGCGCTCGGGGAACCGCGCATTGAACGGCTTGAACAGCAGGTCCGGGCGGTCGGCGACGATCAGCTGCTTCAGGTCGGTGACGCCGACCAGCTCCTCGAGCCCGAAGACCTCGTCCGAGGTCACGTGCAGCTGGTCGACGACGAAGTCGCGCAGATCGACCGGCATGTTGGCATTGAGCGTCGCGCGGATCGCGTTGCCGCGACGCCGGCGCTTGAGCGCCGACTCGAAGTGGCGGACCAGGTCCTCCGCCTCTTCGTCGATCTCGATCTCGCTGTCGCGGAGGATGCGGAAGACGCCTTCGCCGTTGACGATGAACCCGGGGAACAGGCGGTTGAGGTAGAGGCCGACCAGATGCTCGATGCGCAGGAAGCGGATCGCGTTGCCCGGCAGGCGAACGAAGCGGCCAATCTGCGGCGGCAACGGCACCAGCGCCCGCATGCTGCGGCCCGCATCGGGCCTGAGCAGCTGCAGCACCATGGCGAAGCCTAGGTTCGGGATGAACGGGAACGGGTGCGCCGGGTCGACCGCGAGCGGCGTCAGCACCGGGAACACGTGCTCCATGAAATACGTGTCGAGCCAGCTGCGCTCTTCCTGGGTGAGATCTGCCGGCTCGATCACCGAGAAGTCGGCGGCGGCGAGCTCGCATTTGAGCTCCTTCCAGGCGCGCTGCTGGTCGCGCACGAGGTCGGAGACGCAGCGGTTGATCTCGGCAAGCTGGCGCTCGGGCGAAAGCCCATCCTGGGAGCGCTGGTTGATCCCGGCGCGCACCTGGCTCCGGAGGCCGGCGACGCGCACCATGTAGAACTCGTCCAGGTTCGATCCGGAGATCGACAGGAACCGGAGCCGCTCCAGCAAAGGGTGACGCTTGTTGAACGCCTCTTCGAGGACCCGCGCGTTGAAGGCGAGCCACGAAAGCTCGCGGTTGAAGAAGCGCTCAGGCGAATCTCGGCCGATGGCCCGGACATTCGCCTGTGTGAGAAGGGTCACGACGGCACCAAACGTAGTTTTCCCAGCCCTTTAACTATAACACGGCCGGCGTGACGAAGTCATGTCGCCGGCCGTGAGAAGCCTGTGGCTAAAGGCCGATATCGGCCCGGCTGAGCTCGTTCATCACCACGCAGAGGACGTCGAAGGCCTCCACCCGGGGGCCGGTGTGGATCATCCACAGGCAGCCCGAACGCGGGAACCGCACCTCGGTCGGGGGCCGCGAGGGGTCATGGAAGTCGTAGATGCGGCCGGCAAGCTGGCCCTCCTCGACCCAGTCTCCGCCCACATGCATCGCATGGAAGAGGCCGCCATGCGGAGCGAAGGCGATCGCCCGGGTCGGGTCCGGAACGCCCAGGAGCTTTGTCGGCGTCTTCGGCGCCTCGATCTGGCCGTCGATGATCTTGTGGAACTTCAGCATGTTCCGCACGCCCTTCTCGATCTCGGCGAGGGCGGCGTTGTTGATGCGGGCAAGGCCGCCGAACTCGCAGCTGAGAGCCGGAATCCCGAGATGGTCGCACGTCGTCATGAAGCTGTTGGCATGGTCGATCTCACGCAGGACCGCGTGATAGGGCGCACCCCAGGCCATGCCGAGATCGACGTTGGCCTTCATCTGCTTAGGATCGTCGACGAAGTGCGAGCAGGTGTTGAAGGCGGTGTCGTGCCAGGTGCCGCCCGTGTGCAGATCCATCTGGTAGTCGGTGATCGGCAGCAGCACGCGCGTCACGTAGTCCGCCAGCATCTCGGTGAAGCTGCCGAGCCGGTTGCCCGGGAACACGCGGTTCAAGTCCTTGCCATCATAGGGGCAGAGCCGATGGCCGACCTCGACCGAGGGCAGGTCGAGCGACGGGATGATGATGACCCGTCCCTGCACCTGCGCCGGATCGAGCTCGCGCGCGAGGTTGAGCAGCGCCACCTGGCCGTCGAACTCGTCGCCATGGGTGCCGGCGGTCAGAAGGAACGTTGGGCCGGTACCGTTCTTGATGACGACGATCGGGATGCCGATGACGCCGAGACCGGAATGCGTATGCGCCCGCGGGATGCGCAGATGGCCGAACTGCTTTCCGGCTTTCTCGTAGTCGACGTCGGTCCGCACCCTCGGCGGAAGCGTCGAAGGATCGGGAAGCTTGCCCATGTAAAGACCTCAGATCGAGCTGTTGAAGGCGCCGCCGTCCATCAGGAGGTTTTGCCCGGTGATGTAGCCGGCGTGCACGCTACACAGGAACGCGCAGGCCGCACCGAACTCCGCGGCGGTGCCGAAACGCCGGGAGGGGTTCTGCTGGGCCCGTTCCTTCGCGATGTCGGCGAGCGCACGGCCGGTCTTTTTGGCCTCGACCTCCATGCCCGAGCGCAGGCGGTCGGTATCGAACGGTCCCGGGAGCAGGCCATTGATGGTGACGCCGTCCTTGGCGACCTGGCGGGCGATGCCGGCGCAGAAGCCGGTGAGCCCCGTGCGCGCGCCGTTCGAGAGGCCAAGCACCGGGATCGGCGACTTAACCGAGCCCGAGGTGATGTTGACGATGCGGCCCCATTTCCGCGCGATCATCGGATCGAGCGTCGCCTTGATCAGCTCGATCGCGGTGATCATGTTGGCGTTCAGCGCCTTCATCCAGTCGTCCGGCGTCCACTCGCGGAAGTCGCCCGGCGGCGGACCGCCGGCGTTGTTGATCAGGATGTCGGGATCCTTGCAGGCGGCGAGCGCGGCGGCGCGGCCGTCGGGCGTCGTGATGTCGCCGGCAACAACGGTGACCTTGCCGCCCGCCGCGCGGATCTCGTCGGCGGTCTTCTCGAGCGCCTCCTTGCCTCGCGCGGTGATCGTGACCAGCACGCCTTCGCGCGCCAATGCCTCGGCGCAGCCTTTGCCCAGCCCCTTCGATCCGGCGCAGATCAGCGCGCGGCGTCCGGCGATGCCCATGTCCATGTTCAGATCTCCCCTTCTGACGGAATAAGTCGCGCGAGGACCGCGCGCGCGAACGGAACGGTGATCGGCCGCCTCTCTGCCAGCGCCGCCTCGTCGAGCGCGGCGACAGCAGCGCCGAGCGCGGCGAAGGAACGGTCGAGGCGTGGCAAGAGATATCCCACGACGTCGGCATCGACGCGGAGTTGGCGGTCGGCGAACAGCTTGACCATCACCGCGGCACGCAGCTCGTCGTCAGGCGGAAGCAAGGCGACGGCGGGGGCGGTCGAGAGCCGCGATCTCAGATCGGGAAGCTGGATCGGCCAGCGTGCCGGCGGCTCGCGGCCGACCAGAAGCAGGTGGCCGCGGCGCTCGGCGAGCAGGTTGTAGAGATGAAGCAGCGGCCGCTCCTCGACCGGGCCCACTGCCGCATCGAGATCGAGGACGACGGCGCCGGCCGACGCCAGTGCCGGCGGGTCGAAACGGCCGGAGGCCTCGACGGCGCCGGATCGCCGCCGCCAGACCTGGGCGAGATGCGTCTTGCCCGACGCCGCCGGTCCGTGGAGCGCCAGCGCGGTCGCCGGCCAGTCGGGCCAGCGGTCGAGCCAGGCGACCGCGTCCGCGTTCGATCCGGCCACCAGGAAATCGTCGCGGCCGAGCGCCGGGCGGTGGGGCAGCCCCAGCGTCAGCTGGCTCGGGCCGGTCACAGTCTCGGGCCGGTCATTCGCCCGTGCCGCGGCCGGTGCCGAGATAGAACGGGCTCGCGAGGTAGCGGCCGACGGCGAAGCGGACGAGCACGCCGACCGCGGCGGCCACGGGCACCGCCAGCAGCAGGCCCAGGAACCCGAACAACGCCCCGCCGACCATCAGCGCGAAGATCACCCAGACGGGGTGGAGGCCGACACGATCGCCGACCAGCGTCGGCGTCAGGAAATAGCCCTCGAGGACCTGGCCGGCGACGAAGATCCCGGCGACGACGAGGATCGGGTTCCAGGTCGGGAACTGGATCAGCGCAAGCCCGATCGAGAGCAGGCCGCCGCCGAACGCGCCGAGGAGCGGGATGAACGAGGCGACGCCCGCGAAGATGCCGACCAGCACGCCGAAGTCGAGCCCGGCGAGGCTGAGGCCTACCGCATAGAAGATCGCGAGCACGAGGCAGACCGTAGCCTGGCCGCGGACGAAGCCGTCGAGCGTACGGTCGATCTCGAGCAGCTGGCCGCGGATGGTCTCCGCCTCGGTGCGCGGCAGCCAGTGGCCGAGCCGCTCCATCACCTTGGGCCAGTCGCGCAGCAGATAATAGGCGACCAGCGGCGTGATGAAGATGAGCGAGACGATGTTGACGATCGCCGCCCCGCCGGTGACCAGGCCGGCGAACAGCGAGACGATCCAGCCGAGCACCTCCGAGGCCTGCGAGCTCGCGAGCTTCGAGAGGTCGTCGAGGCTGGTGAGTCCGAACCGCGCCTGGAGCATGTCGAGCGCCGGCTCGACAAGCGTGCGTGCCCGCTCGATGTAAGACGGCAGGCGCTGGGAGAAGGTCACGATCTGGGTCCGCAGGATCGGCACCGTCATCAGCAGGAGCCCGACCGCGGCCAGGAAGAAGAGCAGGATCGCGATCATCGAGGCGACGGCGCGGCCGAGCCCGATCCGGGTCAGGCGTCGCACCAGCGGGTCTGCCATGTAGGCGACGAGGAACCCGGCCGCGAAGGGCAGCAAAACGTCCTTGAGGAAATAGAGAAGGAACCCGGCGGCGAGGATCGCCACCGCCCAGGTCGCCATGCGGGATCGCGGATCCGTCACGTCATCCCCGGACCAGGCCGCGGCCCCAGCCGATCAGGTAGCCGGCCCCCGAGGCGACGGTGGTGAGCATCACCACCCAGACCAGCGCCGCCACCACGCCGTCGCCGATGATGTGGAGTCCGAGATCGGCGAGCACCACGCCGGCGAGCACGATCTGCGCCACCAGCACGTCGCGGGAGACCACCAGGATCACCAGCCACAGCGGGATCTGCCCCGCATGCCCGAGCGTGATGTAGACGGAGACGAGCAGCGCCTTGTCGGCGATCGCGTCGAGATAGGCGCCTAGCTCAGTGCGGGCGTTGAGGCCGCGGGCAAGCGAGCCGTCGAGCCCGTCGGTGACGCTGGCGGCGAAGAACACCCAGAAAGCCGTCTCCCAATGCCCGCTTATGATCAGCCAGACCACGACCGGGACGCAGAGCAGCCGAGCGAGCGTGATCAGGTTGGGAAGGAAGACCAGCAACGCGGGCGCGCTCATCGCCGGACCGGGCCGGACAGCCTGACCGTCGCCTCGCCGATGCCTTCGATCAGATCGAGATCGCGCTGGGCGAGCGCCGACTTGAGCTGCCCGGTCTCGCCCACATATGTCAGGGCGATGCGTCCTTCCTGACGGGTCACCTGCAGCACGTCCGCCTTTCGAACCAGGCCGATGCCGGCGAGCCGTCGGCGGATCTCGGTCCATTCGGCGAGGCTCGCGATCGGCACCGTCACGGTCAGCTGGTGCTCGTCGCCGCCGGGACCGATCGCGTTCTCCTCCTTCCAGAGGCGCTCGAGCTCGCGTTCGACCCAGTCGACCGCCTTGGCGAGCAGCGCCTCGCCGCGGTCGCCGGCTTCTCCGGTGAAGGAGTCGACCAGGGTCGAGTCGGCACCGGGCGTGTGGCGTGTCACCGTCAGCGCCACGGTCGGCTTCGATGTCACGGGATCGAGGCTGACATTGGCGACGGCGACCGCGGTGTCGGCGGCGCCATAGCGACGGGCGATCGCCTCGAGCTTGGCGGGATCGCCGGCGACCGCGCTCTTCACGTCGAGATCGGCGATGTCGCGGAGATCGCCCAGCGGCACCATGATCGGCATCAGCGTGTCGCGCGCCGGGCGGCGCTCCCAGGCCTCGCGCCAGGGATTGCGGTCCTCGAACAGGATGGTGCTGCCGCCGACCGCGTAAACGGGAATCAGCAGGACCGGGCGGGCGCGGGTCTCGGTGAAGGCGATGCCGGCCTGGGTCAGCACGTCGCGGACGGCGGCGGGATTGAAGCGGACCGTGAGCGAGGCAAGGTAGCGGACCGCCGACGCACGCTCGTTGGAAACGTCGATCGAGCGGACGAGGCGGTTCAGCGTCGCCTCGTCCAGCCGGGGAACGCGCGCCACCGCGTCGCTCGCCAAGCGCTGCAACAGCCGTTGGAAAGCCTGGCGCTGGCCTTCGGCGAGCGCCTTCTCGCGCGCCTGGAGGGCGGTCGCATCGGTCACGTCGACCGCGACGTCGGTGACGGTGAAGACGTCGTCCTGGACGCCGCGCGGCGCCTGCGCTCCCGCCGGTGCCGCAAGCACGAGGAGTGCCGCTACGACCAGACGGAAGAGTCCGGCTCCTGCCATTGCAAAGCGTCCACGTTCGTCTATGTTTCTGGCGCCCGCTTATACCGTGGCGAGCGCGAGGACACCATAAGCGCCAGGACGTACAAGGATGCCGGCGTCGACATCGACGCGGGCAATGCATTGGTCGAGGCGATCAAGCCTCTGACCCGAGCCACCCGCCGACCCGGCGCCAACGGCGAGATCGGCGGCTTCGGCGCCGCTTTCGACCTGAGGGCGGCAGGCTACAAGGACGCGATCCTGGTGGCCTCGACCGACGGCGTCGGCACCAAGGTCAAGATCGCGATCGAGGCCGAGCGCCCGGAGACGCTCGGCATCGACCTGGTCGCGATGTGCGTCAACGACCTAGTGGTGCAGGGTGCGGAACCCCTCTTCTTCCTCGACTATTACGCGACCGGGAAGCTCGACGTCGACGTCGCCCGCAAGGTCGTCGCCGGCATCGCCGAAGGCTGCAAGCTGGCCGGCTGCGCGCTGATCGGCGGCGAGACCGCCGAGATGCCCGGCCTTTATGCCAAAGGCGATTACGACCTCGCGGGATTCGCGGTCGGCGCGGTCGAGCGCGGCGAGATGCTCACCGGCGAGACCGTCGCTCCCGGCGACGTGATCCTCGGCCTCGCCTCCTCCGGCGTCCATTCCAACGGCTATTCGCTGGTCCGCCGCGTCGTCGCGGACAAGGGCCTCGCCTGGGACCAGCCGGCGCCGTTCGACCAGCGACGGTCGCTGGGCGAGGCGCTGCTGACGCCGACGAAGATCTACGTGAAGTCGACGCTGGCCGCGATCCGCGCCGGCGGCGTCAAGTCGATGGCGCACATCACCGGCGGCGGGCTGATCGAGAACCCGCCGCGGGTCTATCCGAAGAACGTCACCGCCGAGATCGACGGCACCAGGTGGCAGATGCCGCCGGTATTCCGCTGGCTCCAGCGCGAGGGCGGCGTCGATGCCGACGACATGCCCCGCACCTTCAACTGCGGCCTCGGCATGCTGGTGATCGTCGACCCGGCGAAGGCCAAGGAGGCCAAAGCCGCGCTCGAGGCCGCCGGCGAGACCGTGTTCGAGGTCGGCCGCATGGTCGCCCGCAAGGACGAGCCGGTGACGATCGCCAACCTGGAGCGTGCATGGCGCGACTGAGGTTGGGCGTGATGATCTCCGGGCGCGGCAGCAACCTGCAGGCCCTGATCGACGCCTGCCAGGGTCTCGCCTTTCCGGCCGAGATCGCCTGCGTCGTCTCCAACGTCCGCGGCGTCCACGGCATCGAGCGCGCCCGTGCCGCGGGCATTCCCGCCGTCGTCGTGCCGCACAAGGGCTATCCCGACCGCGAGAGCTTCGAGGCCGACCTGACGCGCGTGCTCTACGCGCACGGCGTCGATCTGGTCTGCAACGCCGGCTTCATGCGGATCCTGACCCCATCCTTCTTCGAGCACTGGCCGGACCGGGTGATCAACATCCACCCGTCCCTGCTGCCGGCCTTCCCGGGCCTGAAGACGCATGATCGCGTCCTCGCCGCCGGCTGCCGCTTCACCGGCTGCACGGTGCATTTCTCCAGGCCCACGGTCGATGCCGGGCCGATCATCGTCCAGGCGGTGGTGCCGGTGCTCCAGTCGGACACGCCCGACACGCTGGCGGCCCGCGTGCTGGCCGAGGAGCACAAGATCTATCCGCTCGCGGTCCGCTGGCTCGCCGAGGGCCGCGTCCAGCTCGAGGGCGAGCGCGCGATCGTCGCCGAGCCCGACGCCGTCGAGGCCTCGCTGATCAATCCGGCCGGCTAGAAAATCGGACGGTCCTGCGCTATACGCGGACGACCGGCTTCGGGAGGGAGAATTCAGACATGGCCATCGACAGCGATCTCAAGCATCACCAGGACACTTGGCACGCGTTCCTCAAGGGCTCGATATGGCTCGGCGGGGTGACCGTGGCCGTCCTCGGACTCATGGCGATCTTCGTCGCCTGAGACGAAACCGCCCGCGCCCTCAGCGGCGCGGGCGGATCCTTGAGAGCCTCAGAGGCTCAGCCGACGATCTCGGTCTCGGCGAAGAAGTAAGCAATCTCGATCTTGGCGTTCTCGAGCGAGTCCGAGCCGTGCACGGAATTCGCCTCGATCGACTCCGCGTACATCTTGCGGATGGTGCCCTCGGCGGCGTTGGCCGGGTTGGTGGCGCCCATGACTTCGCGGTTCCTGGCGACGGCGTTCTCGCCTTCCAGAACCTGCACGACCGTCGGGCCCGACGACATGAACTCGACCAGTTCGCCGAAGAACGGACGCTCGCGATGCACAGCGTAGAAACCCTCGGCCTGGGCCTGGGTCAGGCGGACGCGCTTCTGGGCGACGATGCGGAGCCCCGCGCCTTCCAGCACGGCGTTGACCTTGCCGGTGAGGTTCCGGCGCGTCGCGTCCGGCTTGATGATCGAAAAGGTGCGCTCGAGCGCCATCGTTGAACTCCTGGTCTACGTCGAATGTCGTTGAGGTGGCAGGCTTATAGCGGCGGTCCTGCCGCATCGCAACATGCGCCGGAGCGCCGCGGTCTCAGGCCCCGCCGGCCGGCGAAAGATGCCGCGCCAGCGCCTCGCCGAGCGCGGTCGGGCGAACCGGCTTCGCCAGGTAGTCGTCGAAGCCGGCCGCCATCGCCGACTGCCGGTCCTCCTCGAAGACGTTGCCGGTCAGCGCGATGATCGGCGTCCCGCGGTTCGGCCCCGGCTCGGACCGGATCTGGCGCGTCGCCTCCAGCCCGTCGATGTCCGGCATCTGGATGTCCATGAGGATCGCGTCGAACGGCTGTGCCTTCGCCGCCTCGACAGCGGAACGGCCACCGCCGGCAAGCTCGACGTCGAAGCCGAGGCCGCCGACCAGCTGGGCAAGCAGACGGCGGTTCACGTCGTTGTCCTCGACCAGGAGGATGCGCGCGCGACGTTCTGCCGGCACCGGTGCCGGCGCCGCGGTCGCATTCGCGGTCACCGCCGCTTCCGTCGCCGGCAGCCGGGCCGTGAACCAGAAAGTGGAGCCGCGACCGATCTCGCTCTCGAAGTCGATGCGACCGCCCATTGCCTCGACCAGCTGCTTGCAGATCGCGAGCCCGAGGCCGGCGCCGCCGAACCGTCGGGTGATCGTCTGGTCGGCCTGCGTGAACTTCTCGAACACGTGCGCACGCAGATGCTCGGCCATCCCGATGCCGGTGTCGGCGACCGAGAACCGGACCAGCTCGGGCTCGGCAGACGGCACGACGGAGACCCGGATGCCGCCCTGCTCGGTGAACTTCACCGCATTGGTGATCAGGTTGAGGAGAACCTGCCGCAGCCTGGTCGGATCGCCGACACGCCAGCCGTCCGCCTTCTCGACATCCAGCGATATCGAAAGCCCTTTCGCGGCCGCGCGCGGCTCGGCCGTCGCGACGATGCCGCGCAGCATCTCCGGCAGATCGAACGGAATCCTCTCGAGGACGATCTGGCCGGACTCGAGCTTCGACAGGTCCAGGATGTCGCCCAGCAGTTCCGTCAGCTGGAGCGAGGACGCGAGGGCCTGGTCGACGAACTGCTTCTGCTCGGAGGTCAGGGAGGTCGACGCCAGCAAGTCAACGCCGCTGATGACCGAGGCGAGAGGCGTTCTGAGCTCATGGCTCATGACGGCGAGAAACTCCGATTTCGCCTGGTTCGCGACCTCGGCGCGGCGGCGCGCTTCCCGCGACTCGGCGAACCACCGGAACACCACGAGCGACGAGCTCAGCAGCGTGAGCAGCAGCATGATCGCGAAGGCGCCCACGGCCGCGTAGTCGAGATCGCTGTAGAAAAGAAAGAAGGCCGCGACCGGAACGAGGACCGCGATCACGAATCCGGCCGCCGCCAGAGGCAGCACCGCAAGCGTCGCGGCACCGCCGGCCGCCACGCCTGCGAACATGACGCAGAGGGTCAAGGTCTCGGCCGGCCCCGCGCCCGGCACGAAGACGAGCGCGCTGCTCCAGAGCAGACCGCCGAGCGTCGCCCACAAGACCGGCTTTCGCCAGCTCTCGGCACGCACAGTCGGCGGCAAGGTCCGGCCGCGGAACCGGAGCCATCGCTTGAGCTGGAAGACCGAGAAGCCGCAGGCCGCTCCGGCCCAGACCATCACCAGGAGGCGATTGCCATCCGGCCACAAAACACCGGCGATGATCAGCGCATTGACGATGCTGACGAACGCGTTGATCGGCGTCGTCTGCGCCAGGACCACGAGCTGATCGCGGCGCAACGCTTCAGGATAGAAGGTGTCGAGCCAGTTCCTGGCAAACGACGGCGGCCAACGCCTCACCAGCAAGCCCCCACGTCACCGCCCGCAGGCAGCATTCCGCGCCGATCAAGATGCACAGGCCTCAACTGCCCCAGCCCTCTCCGTCCCGTCAATATCCGGAAGGGGCAAGTCACGCAGCGTTGAAGGCCGGCCACAGCGCCCTGAGCGCGCCGACGATCCCCGTGAGCACCAGGAGCCACAGCACAACCTGACGGAAGCGCTGGGGCGATGTGCCGCGGAAGGCCCGCTCGCCGAGGAAGACGCCGGCCAGCAGGAACGGGATCAGCAGAAGCGCGGAGAACGCCGTGTCGCGCTCCACGAGCCCGCCGAAGGCGGCGAAGGCGAGTGCCGCGGCATCGGTGACGAAGAAGAACGCGATCAGCGTCGCGCGGCCAACAGACAGCGAGTCCGTGCGCGTGAGATAGAGGAAGACCAGCGGCGGACCCGACAATCCCGCGACCCCGTTCATCACCCCGGCGAGCGCGCCGGTCGCCGCGACGGTCGGGCGCGTGGGCGTTCCGGGCAGGCGGAAGCCGACAAGGAAAAGGCACGCGACCATCAGGACCGCGACCGAGAGACCGAGCCTGAGTGCCGTCGGCGACGCGAGCCCGAGCAGCCAGGTGCCGATCGGCGTGGTCAGGATCGCGGCCGGAAGCAGCAGCTTGAGGCCGCGCCAGTCGATGTGGGCCCAGAGGCCTGGAAGCTGGCGAAGCGCCACGGTGACACCGAAGATCAGCACGATGATCACCGCATCCTGCGGGGCGAGCACCAGCGACAGCAGCGGGATGATCATCAGCCCCATGCCGAAGCCGGAATATCCCCGGACGACCGCGCAGACCGACGTCACCGCGGCGGCGAAGGCGAAGATCCAATGGTCCATCGACGACGCGCTAGGCGCCTTTCTCCCAGCCGCCGGCGTCTGTCTGGCGCCAGTACGTGACCTCGTGGCCCTGGGCCTTGTAGGCCTTCCAGTGCTCGCGGGCGCGCGCGACCTGCGTCTCGTCGCGGCCGTCGAAGATCTCGAAGCAGCGCTCGTAGGAGCCGAGCTTCGCGGTCTCCTGCCCGTCGATCAGCATCACGAACTCGGCCTTGTTCGGGTTCTCATCCTCGGCAGTGAGCCACACCGGTTGATGCGCGGCGTTGCCGTCCTTCTCGGTACCGTGCGGCAGGAAGGAGTTGGGGTCGAAGGTCCAGAGCTGCCCCGACAGCGCCTCGACCCGCTCCGTCGATCCGACGAGCACAACCGCGCGCTTGCCCAAGGACAGCGCGCGGTCGAGCAGCCTGGCGAGCGCCCAGTCGAGCGACCGGGTGGTCAGGTGATAGAAACCGACCTCGCTCACGTGACCCGTCTACTTCGACTCGTAGTAGGCCTTCACGAGGTGATCGAGCAGGCGCACGCCGTAGGCGGTGGCGCCCTTCGGCGTCGTCGGCTTGTCCTTCGACGACCACGCCATGCCGGCGATGTCGAGATGCGCCCACGGCACGTCGTTGGTGAAGCGCTTCATGAACATCGCCGCCTTGCACGAGCCGCCGTCGCGCGTGCCGGAGTTCTTCATGTCGGCGATGTCGGAGTCCATGCCGCGGTCGAAGCTTTCGGCGAGCGGCATCCGCCACAGGCCCTCGCCTGTCGCCTTGGCCGAGGCCAGCAGGCGATCGGAGAGCTCGTCGTCGGTGACGAAGGCGCCGGCGAACTCATGGCCGAGCGAGATGATGATCGCGCCGGTGAGGGTCGCGAGGTCGATCATGAAGCGCGGCTTGAATCGGTCCTGGCAGTACCAGAGCGCGTCGGCCAGCACGAGGCGGCCTTCGGCGTCGGTGTTGGTGACCTCGATGGTCTGGCCGGACATGCTCTTGACCACGTCGCCCGGACGCTGGGCGTTGCCGTCGGGCATGTTCTCGACCAGGCCCACGATGCCGATCACATTGGCCTTGGCCTTGCGGCCGGCGACCGCGCGCATGAGGCCGATCACGGCGGCGGAACCGCCCATGTCCCACTTCATGTCCTCCATGCCGGCGGCGGGCTTCAGCGAGATGCCGCCGGTATCGAAGGTGACGCCCTTGCCGATGAAGGCGAGCGGCTTCTCCTTCGACTTGGGGTCGCCGTTCCACTGCATGACGACGAGCTGGCTTTCCTTGCGGCTGCCCTGACCGACGCCGAGAAGCGCCCCCATGCCGAGCTTGGTCATCTCCTTGACGCCGAGGACCTCGACCTTGATGCCGTGGGCTGCGAGCGACCGGCACTGGTCGGCGAGGGTCTTCGGATAGAGCACGTTGCCCGGCTCGGAGACGAGGTCGCGGGCGAAGAAGACCGCATCGCCGATCTGCTCGAGCTCGGCGTAGACGCGCTGCGCGGTGCGGCTGGCCTCGACATGGACCGAAACCCGCTGCAGCGTCGGCTTGTCCTCCGGCTTTTCCTTGGTGCGGTACTTGTCGAAACGGTAGGAGCGGAGCTTGACGCCAAGCGCGAAATGCGCGGCGACGATGCCGCCCTCCTCGCCCGGGAGATCGATGGCGACCGACGCCTCGCGCACCCCGGAATTGCCGAGCTCGGCGACCAGCGCGCCGCCCATCGCCTCGACGTCGACCGGCTTCATCTCGCCCTTGGGCTTGCCGAGACCGAGCAGCACGATGCGGTCGGCATCGAGTCCGGCCGGCGCCAGGATCGACAGGACCTGGCGGGCCTTGCCGACGAAGCGGGTGCCGGCGATGGCGCGGGTGATCGCGCCCTTGGCCTTGCGGTCGAGCTCGGTCGCGCTCGACGTCAGCTTCTTGCCTTCATAGGCACCGACGACGAGCGTGCCCTTCGCCGGGAGGCCCGGCTTGGAAAACGAGATCTTCATTGGAGGCTCCTCCCGATGCGGGGACTTGAGGCTTGACGGGGATTGAGGCAGGGCGGGAATTGATGGAGAGCCATTAGCGCTCGCCCGTTTCGGCTGTCAATGGCGCGGGGTGCCGTGGCAGATTGGACGGAGCCCTTTCAATGCGCGACGGACCATCGGTGCTCTCATTCCTCGCCTC
The DNA here is from genome assembly GCA_044223515.1 of Alphaproteobacteria bacterium. Lineage (GTDB taxonomy): Bacteria > Pseudomonadota > Alphaproteobacteria > SHVZ01 > SHVZ01 > SHVZ01. The sequence continues at coordinate 32,470 of JBGALV010000021.1, read as the reverse complement.
TCCCTGGGCGCGGGCTCTCGTGCTCGTCCTGACGCTCGCGGCACTGCTGCCGGGCGCGCTGCGCCTGCCGCCGATCGACCGCGACGAGTCCCGCTACGCGCAGGCGACCAAGCAGATGCTCGAGACGAAGGATTTCGTCCGCATCCGCTTCCAGGACGAGCCCCGGAACAAGAAGCCGGCCGGGATCTACTGGATGCAGGCCGCGGCGGTCACGCTGCTGGCGCCCGACGCGCGCCAGATCTGGGCCTATCGTCTGCCCTCGATCCTCGGCGTGCTGATCGCGGTGGCGCTCACCATGGGAATCGCGCGGCGCCTTTACGACCCGATGACGTCGGGCGTCGCCGGCGGCCTGATGAGTGCCGCGCTCCTGTCCCAGGTCATGGGGCAGCAGGCGACGACCGACGGCGCGCTGCTGGCATCCGCGGTCGCGGCACAAGGCGCGCTCGTTCTGGCCTATGTGCGGCAGCGTCGCGGCGAGCTGGTGCGCCCCGGTCTCGCCTTCGCCTTCTGGGCGGCGCTCGGCTTGGCGATCCTGATCAAGGGACCGGTGATCCTCGCCGTCTCGGCCTTGACCGCGATCACGCTGTCCGTCGCCGACAAGGACTGGCGCTGGCTCAAGCTGCTGCGGCCTCTACCAGGCGCCGTCCTCATGCTGGCGATCGCGAGCCCCTGGTTCGTCGCGATCCAGCTCGCGACCGATGGCGGCTTCGTGCGCGACGCGGTCGGCAACGACCTGCTGCCGAAGCTGATCGGGGGCCAGGAGAGTCACGGTGCGCCACCCGGATACTACCTGGCCCTGGTGAGCCTCACCTTCCTTCCGGCCTCGATGGTGCTGTGGCCGGCGCTGCGGGAGGCATGGTCGGACCGTCTCGATGCGCCGACCCGAGCCCTGCTCGCCTGGGCGATCCCGGCCTGGCTCCTGTTCGAGGCCGTACCGACCAAGCTGCCGCACTACGTGCTGCCGATGTTCCCGGCGCTGGCGATGCTCGCCGCGCGCCTTCTCGTGCGCTCGGCCGACGGCGAGCGGACGGTCCTCGACAGCGCCTGGTCCAAGGTCTTCGCGCTCCCCTGGCTCATCGGCAGCATCGCGCTCGCCGTCGCGCCCGTGGCGATCGGCTTCGTCCTCGACCGCCGCATCGACCCGACGGCACTCGCGCTCGGGCTTGCCGCCGCGACCGCCACGCTGGTCGCCGCGGTCGCCGTCATGCGCGGACGCTGGCTCGCTGCGACCGCGATCTCCGCGGTAACTGCGTGGGGCGTCATGACCGGCACCTTCGGGCAGGTGCTGCCGCGCCTCGATCCGCTCTGGCTCGGGCGCGACGCTGCGGCGACGGTCGCCCGACTCGCCCCGGGGACAGGCGCCGAGTCGCTCGCCTCCTCCGGGTACGCCGAGCCCAGCCTGGTTTTCGCGGTCGGCACGCCGGTACGCCTGGTCGAGGCCGGCACCGCCGCACGATTCCTGGCCGAATCCCCCGGCCGGGTGGCCCTGATCGGCCGGGAGGAGCAACCTGCCTTCGAGGCCGCGCTGGCAGCATCCGGGGCCCGGGCCGAAGCGCTCGACACCCTCGCCGGCTTCAACTATTCCAAGGGCCGGTGGACCACGCTGACGCTCTATCGGCGGCACCCGTGACGCCGCATCCCTGGTACTGGCCGCGACCCGCGCCGATCGCGTGGTTCTGGGCGGTGACGGTCGCGGCTGCGGTACTGGTCGGCCTCGGCGTGGGCTGGCTCGACCGCCCGGTCGCGATCTGGTTCCAGAGCCATGGCGACGACACGATGAGGATCTTCCGCCGAATCTCGCTTCCCGGGGACTCGGTCTGGTACCTCGTCGGCGGCGGCATCGGCGCACCGCTCGCCTACGTCCTCTCCAGGCGCTATGTCGCGCCGGCCCGCGACCGCCTGCTCAAGCTCGCGAGCCGGCTCGCCTTCCTTTTCCTCGCCGTCGCGGCAACAGGGCTCGCTGCCGACCTCGCCAAGATCATGGTCGGCCGGGCGCGGCCTCGGCACCTGTTCCAGGACGGCATCATGTCGATCGCACCGGGGAGCCTGAGTTCGTCCTGGTGGTCCTTCCCCTCCGGCCACTCGACGACGGTCGGTGCGGTCGCGATGACGCTGAGCCTGGTCTTTCCGCGGCTCGCCTGGATGTGGATCACGCTCGCCCTCGCCGTCGCGCTCGGCCGCGTCGGCGCCACCGCGCATTTCGTCAGCGATACCGTCGCCGGACTCTGGCTCGGCGCGATCGGCGCGCTTCTCGTCAGCTGGGCGCTGGCGCGCCGGGCGGACGCGATCGAGCGCCGCTGGGGGTTGCCGCGATGCGTTGGATGACGCGCTACCCGCTGCGCCAGATGACGACGGCGCTGCTGTTCGCGCTGGGCGCGGTGACGCTCGCGATCTGGCTGACCCAGGCGCTCCGCTTTGTCGACCTGATCGTCAACCGCGGCCTGCCGATCGAGACCTTCCTGCACCTGGCGGTGCTGCTGCTGCCGCAGTTCTTCCAGCTGGTGCTGCCGATCGCCACGTTCTCGGCGGTGGTCTTCTCGTACAACAAGATGCAGGCCGACTCCGAGCTCGTGGTGATGCGGGCGACAGGCCTCTCCTCCGTCGGCCTGTCGAAGCCGGCTCTCCTCATGGCCCTCGGCGCGACCGCCTGCGCCTACGCGCTCAGCCTCTACTTCTCGCCGGTCGCCCACAGCGCCTTCAAGGACCTGCAGTTCCAGATCCGCAACCAGTTCACCAACGTGCTGCTGCGCGAAGGCGTGTTCACCAACATCGGCGAGAAGATGACGGTCTACATCCGCCAGCGCGAAAGCTCGGGCGAGCTCCTCGGCGTGCTGGTCCAGGACGAGACCGACGCCAAGAAGCAGGTGACCATGGTCGCCGAGCGCGGCGCGCTGGTGCGCGGCGAGGACGGCCCGAAGGTGTTGATGGTCAACGGCAACCGCCAGGAGCGCGACGTCGCCTCCGGACGGCTCTCCATCCTCTACTTCGAGAGCTACGCACACGATCTCGGCCGGCTGCAGCAGGGCGCGATGCTGCGCTGGCGCGAGCCGCGCGAGCGCTTCATCCACGAGCTGTTCTGGCACGAGGGCAGCCAGATCGACATGGAGCATCACACCGAGCTGATGGCCGAGGGCCATCAGCGGATCGTGACGCCGCTGTTCTGCATCTCCTTCACGCTGATCGCGCTCGCCGCGATCCTGAGCGGCGAGTTCTCGAGGCGCGGACACCTCGGCCGTATCCTGGTCGCCATCCTCGCGGTGATCCTCTGCCAGGCGGCCAACCTCGGCGCGACCTACGCATCGGTCCGATCGCTCGCCGTGGTGCCGCTGATGTACGCGGTGGCGATCCTGCCGGGCCTTGCCGCGCTGTGGATGATCATCCATCCGCGGCGCCGCGCGATCCCTCGCCTGGCACCGGCCGAGTAGCATGCGTCTTTCGCGCACCCTCTCCATCTACATCGGGCGCCAGTTCCTTTACTGGTTCGCCTGCGTGTTCCTGGCCTTGCTGGCGCTGACCTTCGTCTTCGACCTGGTCGAGCTCCTGCGCCGGATCGCCGGACGGCAGCAGGCCGGCCTCGGCATCGTGATCCAGCTCGCCCTGTTCAAGCTACCAACGATGGCGCAGATGCTGCTGCCCTTCGCCGTGCTGTTCTCGACGATGATGACGTACTGGCGTCTGACGCGAAGCCAGGAGCTGGTGGTCGCCCGCGCCGCTGGCGTCTCGGTCTGGCAGTTCCTGCTGCCGGCGCTGGCCGCCGCCCTCCTGATCGGCGCCTTCCGCACCACGCTGTTCAATCCGGTCGCGTCGGTGTTGACCCAGCGCTACGAGCAGATCGAGGCGCAGGTCTTCCGCGGCCGCACCAGTCTTCTCGCCGTTTCGGAGTCGGGTCTCTGGCTTCGCCAGATGAGCGATCGCGGCCAGTCGATCATGCATGCCCAGGGAGTCTCCCAGCAGCACATGGAGCTGCTGGACGCGACCGTCTTCCTCTATGAAGGCCTCGACAAGTACTCCGGGCGCATCGATGCCGCCTCGGCCCGCCTCGAGGAGGGCTCGTGGCTGCTCCGCGACGCCCTGGTCTCGATGGGCGACCGGCCGCCGGTGCGCGAGCCGATCATGCGGATCTCGACCGATCTCACGATCGAGACGATCCAGGACAGCTTCGCCGCGCCGGAGACGATGAGCTTCTGGGAGCTCCCGGCCTTCATCGAGGTGCTGGAGAAGGCGGGCTTCTCGGCCGCGCGCCACCGGCTCCATCTGCACGGCCTGCTCGCCGCCCCGCTGATGCTCTGCGCCATGGTGCTGATCGCGGCGACCTTCTCGCTTCGCATGGTCCGCCGTGGCGGCACGCTCGCGGTCGCCGGCGCCGGCATCTTCGCCGGCTTCCTCGTCTACTTCGCCTCCGACGTGATCTTCGCCCTCGGCCTCTCTGGACGGCTCCCGGTCGAGCTCGCCGCCTGGACGCCGGCGTCCATCTCGACGCTTCTCGGTCTCGCCATGCTCCTTCATCTCGAGGACGGCTGATGCGCCTTCTACTCGCCGTTCTCCTTCTCGTCGGCATCGCCGCCGGGCCGGCCTCGGCCCAGCGCGGGACCATGCGCCCGAGCAGCGAGCCGGTGCTGATCAAGGCCGACCAGCTGACGCATCACCAGGACCTCGGCACCATCGTCGCCACCGGCAATGTCGAGATCGTCCAGGGCGACCGCATCCTGCTCGCCGACAGCGTCACCTACAGCGAGCGGGAGGACAAGGTCGCCGCCAGCGGCAACGTCAGCCTGACCCAGGCGACCGGAGAGGTGCTGTTCGCCGACTTCATCGAGCTGACCGGCGGCATGCGCGACGGCTACATAGAGAACCTGCGCGCGCTTCTCGCCGACAACAGCCGGCTCGCCGCGAACGCTGCGCGTCGCGTCGACGGAAACCGCAAGGAGATGACGCGCGCCGTCTACTCTCCCTGCGAGCTCTGCAAGACTGATCCGACCAAGCCGCCTCTCTGGCAGATCAAGGCGATCAAGGTCGTCCACGACGAGGTCGCGCACGACATCGAATACCAGGACGCCACGCTCGAGATGTGGGGCATCCCGGTCGCCTACTTCCCGACGCTGACCCATGCCGATCCATCCGTGCGCCAGCGCTCCGGACTGCTCGCGCCCAAGCTCGGCCGTTCGGGCGACGTCGGCGTCATCGTCGGCGTTCCCTACTACTGGGCGATCAGCCCGAGCCAGGACCTGACGGTCGAGCCGATCATGTATTCGTCGGATGGCGGCCTCGTCACCACCGAGTACCGCCAGCGCTTCTCCAAGGGTCGGCTCTCGGTCGCCGGCAGCCTGGGATATCTCGACCAGCGCGAAGGCGACACCAAGACCGGCGACCAGACCGTCAAGGGCCATATCGACGCGTCGACCCGCTTCGACCTGACGGACGTGTGGCGGAGCGGCGCCGATCTCCGGCGCTCGTCCGACCGGCTCTATCTCAAGCGCTACAAGCTCGGCGATCCCGAGGTGCTGACCAGCCGCGCCTTCGCCGAAGGCTTCTCCGGCCGCGACTACATGTCGTTGAACGCCTATTCGTTCCAGGGACTGCGCGCGACCGACATCCGCGAGCAGTCGCCGCTGCTGGCGCCCTACACCTACTACTCCTATGTCGGCGAGCCGGGACGCCACGGCGGCCGCTTCTCGATCGACGCCAGCGCCATGTCGCTGACCCGCGACGTCGGCGCCGACTCCAACCGGCTGGCGATGACCAGCGGCTGGACGCTGCCCTACACCTCGCCCGCGGGCGAGATCTACACGCTCCAGACCCTCCTCTATACCGACGGATACTGGACCGCCGACGTGCAGGATCCGACGCGGCCCGGCAGCAGCTTCGAGGACGGGTTCACCGGCCGCATCGTCCCGCAGATGAAGTTCGAGTGGCGCTATCCCTGGGTGCGCCGCGACGCGGGCTTCAGGACCGTGATCGAGCCGATCGTCGACACGGTGATCAGCCCCATCGGCGGGAACCCCGACCGGATCCCGAACGAGGACGCGCAGGTCTTCGAGCTCGACGAGACGAACCTTTTCCAGGCCAACCGCTTCGGCGGCTTCGACCGCGTCTCGACCGGCCAGCGCATCGACTACGGGCTCAAGGTCGGCTTCTACAGCGACGCCGGCCGCAGCGTCACCGCGCTGTTCGGCCAGAGCTACGCCTTCCAGCGCGACACGGCCTACGTGCTGGGATCGGGGGTCAACGAGACCTGGTCGGACTATGTCGGCCGCGTCACCCTCTCGCCCGGGCCGCTGCTCGACCTGATCTACCGGTTCCGGCTGGACGAGGACAATCTCGCGCTTCGCCGCAACGAGGTCGGCATCTCGACTGGGCCTTCGTGGCTTCGCCTCGACAGCTACTACCTGCAGGTGGCGTCGCGTCCGGACGTGCCTCAGATCGGCCAGCGGCGCGAGCTGGCGACCGTGATCACCGCCCAGCTCTCGACCCACTGGTCGACGCAGGCGAGGCTGGTGCGCGACCTCGGCGCGTCGCAGGACAAGAACCGGCTCGCCGGCATCACCTTCAACTACGGCGACGAGTGCTTCACCTTCGCCTTCGACATCACCCGCCGCTATACCACCGACGGGTCGCTCAAGCCGGATACCACCGCCTTCGTCCGGCTGGTGTTCAAGAACCTGGGTCAGGTCGAGGCGCGCGGACTCGGGTTCTGAACCCCTCGGCCGCCCGACCTCGCCTCGCCAAACCTTGCCTACATGGGCAGCAAACGGTAGGTGTCACCCGATGATGCTGGTTCGTCTCGCCCTTCTCGCCGTCCTCGCCCTGGCCCCGGCGGCTCTTGCCCCGACAGCCCTGGCCCAGGACGCTATGCGGATCGCCGCGATCGTCAACGACGAGGCGATCTCGTTCCGCGATCTCGATGCCCGCATCCATCTCGTCCTGGTGTCGAGCAACGTCGGCGACACGCCCGAGAACCGCCGCCGTGCGGCGCCCCAGGTGCTGCGCCAGCTGATCGACGAACGCCTCCAGATGCAGGAGGCCAAGCGCCTTAACATCGAGGCGACCGATGCTGAGATCGCCGACGCGTTCAAGCGCATCGAGGCCGACTCCAAGATGCCGCCCGGCGGCATCGAGGACGAGATCAAGCGTGCCGGCATCCACCGGCCGTCGCTGGTCGACCAGATCCGCGCCGGCCTGATCTGGCAGAAGCTGATCCGCCGCCAGGTCGCTCCCCAGGTCCAGGTCGGCGACGACGAGGTCGACGAGATCTATTCCAGCATCGTCCGCTCGAAGGATCTGCCCGAGCTCCGGATCGCCGAGATCCAGCTCGGCATCGACCGCCCCGATCGCGAGGCCGAGGTCCGGCGGTTCGCCGAGCAGCTGATCGAGCAGATGCGCGGCGGCGCCGACTTCGGGGCGCTGGCCCGCCAGTTCTCGGAAGGATCGAGTGCCGCGACCGGCGGCGAGATCGGCTGGGTGCTGCCGACGCAGCTCGACGACACGATCGAGCGCGAGGTCTCGAAGGCCCAGCCCGGTGCCATCGTCGGGCCCATCCGCACCGTCTCGGGCTTCAGCATCGTGCGGCTGATGGAGCGCCGACTGCTGCAGGGCCCAGGCTCGGAAGACATCGTCATCAACCTGCGCCAGGCGCTGTTCCCGATCTCGGGCGACGAGGCTGCAGCGCGGCAGCGCGCGGTCGCTATGGCCGAGGCCAAGGCCTGCCCGGATTTCGAGAAGATCGCCGAGGAGCAGAAGGCGCTGAAGCCCTACAGCCTCGGCCGGTTGAAGGTCAGCGAGCTCAACAACGCCATCAAGCCGCTGGTCGCCTCGCTCGACGCCGGCAAGATGAGCGAGCCGACCAAGATCGCCGATGTGATCGTCGTCTTCATGGTCTGCGACAAGACCGAGCAGGAAGCGGCTGGGATACCCAAGCGCGACGAGATCCGCGAGCAGGTGTTCCGCAGCAAGCTCTCGATCGTCTCCCGCCGCTACCTTCGCGACCTTCGCCGCGCCGCGTACCTGGACTTCCGCACGTGACATCGGCCCTGGCGTTGACCATGGGCGAGCCTGCCGGCATCGGCGGCGAGATTTCGCTGATGTCCTGGTCGAAGCGCGCCGACGGTGTCCCGCCCTTCTTCGTGCTCGACGATCCCGACCGGCTGAAGGCACTCGCCGACAGGATCGGGCTTCCGACACCGATCGCCGCGATCGCCGAACCGGAGGAAGCCGCTCACCGCTTCGCCGACGCCTTGCCGGTTCTGCCGGTGAAGCTCGCGAAGACGGCGACACCCGGCACGCTCGATCCGGCCAATGCCGGCGCGGTGCTGGAAGCGATCCGCCGCGCCGTCGACCTCGTACGCGCCGGACGCGCCGGGGCCGTCGTCACCAACCCGATCCACAAGCACGCGCTCTACCAGGCGGGGTTCAACCATCCGGGCCATACCGAATACCTGGCCGAGCTCGCGAGCGCGAACGGCCGCACGCCGACGCCGGTGATGATGCTGGCCTGTCCGGAGCTCAAGGTCGTGCCGGTCACGATCCACCTGCCGCTGAAGCGCGCGATCGCCGACCTGACCTCCGAGATGATCGTCGAGACCGGCGAGATCCTCGCGCGCGACCTGAAGAGCCGCTTCGGCAAGGACCGCCCCAGGATCGCGGTCGCCGGGCTGAACCCGCACGCCGGCGAAAGCGGCGCGCTCGGCAAGGAGGACGACGAGATCGTCCGCCCGGCCGTCGAGGCGCTGAAGAAGCTCGGCATCGAGGCGACCGGCCCATGGGCGCCGGACTCGATGTTCCATGCGGATGCACGCGCGTCCTACGATGCGGCCCTCTGCATGTATCACGACCAGGCGCTGATCCCGATCAAGACGCTCGACTTCCACGGCGGGGTCAACGTGACGCTGGGCCTCCCCTTCGTCCGGACCTCGCCCGACCACGGCACCGCGCTCGACATCTCGGGAACCGGCAAGGCCAACCCGGCGAGCCTGATCGCGGCGCTCAGGCTTGCGAGCGCGATGGCGGAGACGAGCACTGGCCGCGCTTGAGGCGCTGCCGCCGCTGGGCGAGGTCATCCGCCGTCACGGGCTCCAGGCGGTCAAGGCCCTCGGCCAGAACTTCCTTCTCGACCTCAACCTGACTGGCAAGATCGCGCGGTCCGCCGGCGATCTCGGCCAAGGCACCACGATCGAGATCGGGCCGGGTCCCGGCGGCCTCACCCGCGCGCTCCTGCTGGCCGGCGCCCGGAAGGTCATCGCCATCGAGCGCGACAGCCGCGCCCTGCCGGCGCTGGCGGAGATCAGCGCAGCAGCCGAGGGCCGCCTGGAGGTGATCGAGGGCGACGCGCTCGAGATCGACGCCGCATCGCTCGGCGCGGCGCCGAGGCGGATCGTCGCCAACCTTCCCTACAACATCGCGACGCCGCTGCTTTTCGCCTGGCTTGCGAGGATCGCCGACTTCGAAAGCCTGACCCTGATGTTCCAGAAGGAAGTGGCCGAGCGCATCACGGCCCAGCCGAACTCGAAGGCCTACGGGCGCCTCGCGGTGATGACGCAGTGGGTGGGCGAGGCGAAGAGAGTGTTCGACATCCCGCCCCGTGCCTTCACGCCACCGCCGAAGGTGACTTCGTCAGTGGTTCGGATCACGCCGCGCGCCACCCCCGAGCCGGCCGATCCGAAGACGATGGAGCGCGTGGTCGCGACCGCCTTCAACCAGCGGCGCAAGATGCTGCGCCAGGCGCTCAAGCCGCTCGGCGACGCCGAAGGGCTCCTCGCGAAGGCGGGCATCGACCCGACGCGGCGGGCCGAGACCTTGAGCGTTTCCGAATTCGCCGCGCTCGCCCGCGCCACTCAGTAGCCTTGCCGGAGCCCGGTAACGAAGTCGGTGAGGTCCGTCTGGCGATTCAGGCGCAGCCGCTCGGCCGTCAGGATCGCCCGCACGTTTTCGACGCTCTGGTCGAGATCCCGATTGAGGATGATGTAGTCGTACTCGCGCCAGTGGCTCATCTCGTCGGCCGCCTTCGCCATGCGCTTGGCGACGACCGCCGGCGTGTCCTGCGCCCGCGACTTGAGGCGGCGCTCGAGCTCGGCCGTCGAGGGCGGCAGGATGAAGATGCTGACGAGATCGTCCCGCGCACGCTGGGCCAGCTGCTGCGTCCCCTGCCAGTCGATGTCGAACAGTACGTCGCGACCGCTGCTGAGCACAGCCTCGACCGGCTTCCGCGGGGTGCCGTAGTAGTGGTCGAAGACCTTGGCGTGCTCCAGCAGCTCCTGCCGGTTCACCATGAGGTCGAACTCGGTGCGGTCGATAAAGTGATAGTCGCGGCCCGAGACCTCGCCCGGCCGCTTGGTCCGTGTCGTCACCGACACCGACATCTCGATGTCGGCGTCGACCTCCAGGAGGCGCCGCGCGATCGAGGTCTTGCCGGCGCCCGACGGCGACGACAGCACGAGCATCAACCCGCGCCTGGCGATTCCGCGATCGTTCATGGCATCACTCGACGTTCTGGATCTGCTCGCGGAACTGGTCGATCACCGACTTGAGCGCGATGCCGATGCGGGTCAGCGACACGTCCTGCGACTTGGAGCAGACGGTGTTCGATTCGCGGTTGAACTCCTGCGAGAGGAAATCGAGCCGCCGGCCGATGGCGCCGCCTTCGTTCAGCATGTCGCGTGCCTGGCCGATATGCGCGGCGAGCCGGTCCAGCTCCTCGCGCACGTCGCCCTTGGCCGCCAGCAGCGCCAGCTCCTGCGCGAGGCGATCCTCGGAGAGGGCCGGCACCGCGTCCACGAGGTCGCGTATCTGCTGTCGCAGCCGCTCCTTGACCGCGTCCGGCCGCAGCACCGCGGCGCCCGCCGCCTCGGCGGTCAGGCGCTCGATCTCGTCGATCTGGCCGATCAGCACGCTCTTCAGCCGCCCGCCCTCTTCCGCCCGGGCGCCGATCAGCCGCTTGAGCGCCTGGGAGAACCCGGCGAGCAGCGCCTTCTCGACCTTCTCGTCGATCGCCTCGGCAAGCCCGCCGCGGTCGAGCACGCCCGGAATCTGCAGCAGGTTCTCAAGGCGCGGTGGCGCCCGGTCGACACGGCCCATCAGGTCGGACTGCAGCGCCAGCACCTGGTCGAGGACGGCGCGGTCCACCGTGAAGGGCGGCGCCCCCGCCGCCCTGGACAGCGTCAGCGTCACCGAGACGTTGCCGCGCTTGAGCTGCTTCGCCGTCTCCGCCCGGACGACCGGATCGAGCCGGTCGAGGCCCGACGGCAACCGGCAGCGGACGTCGAGACCGCGGCCGTTGACGCTGCGCGCCTCCCACACCCAGGAGAGGCCGTTGGTCTCGCCCTCGGTGCGGGCGAAGCCGGTCATGCTGGCGATGGTCACGTCTCTGGATGATCCCCCGTTACGCGGCGGGACTATAACCGGCGTCCGAACCCTCGCCTATACTCGCCGGCACGATGGAACCCGTCTCGATCCTGATCACCGGTGCCTCCAGCGGACTTGGTGCCGCCCTGGCCGCCGCCTATGCCGCGCCGGGCGTGCGCCTCACACTCGGCGGTCGCGACAAGGCGCGCCTCGATGCCGTCGCCGGCCTCTGCCAGGCCGCTGGCGCAGAGGTCGAGGCAACGGCTCTCGATGTCTGCGAGCGCGAAGCGGTCGCCGACTGGATCACCGCCAGCGATGCAGGACGGCCGCTGGACCTCGTCATCGCCAATGCCGGCATCTCCGGCGGGACGGGCGGCGGTCGCGAGCCGCCGGAGCAGGTCCGCCGCATCTTCGAGATCAATGTCGAGGGCGTGCTCAACACGGTGCTGCCGGCGGTGCCGCTCATGGTGCAGCGAGGACACGGCCAGATCGCGCTGATGGCGTCTCTCGCGGGATATCGCGGGCTTCCCGGCGCGCCGGCCTACTGCGCCAGCAAGGCTGCGGTAAAAGTCTTCGGAGAAGGCCTGCGCGGCGAGCTCGCGGCGAAAGGCGTCGGCGTCAGCGTGATCTGCCCCGGCTACGTCAACACGCCGATGACCCAGCGGAACCGCTTCCCGATGCCGTTCCTGATGGACGCCCCGAAGGCCGCGCGCCTCATCAAGAAAAGGCTCGCGCGCAACGACGCTCGGATCGCCTTTCCCTGGCCGATGGCGATGGCGGTATGGCTGCTGCAGGCGATGCCGCCGGGCGCGATCGACCGGCTTCTGGCGCGTCTTCCGAGAAAAGCCTGACCGTCAGTTCCTGGACGGGCGCCGCTCGCGCTCGCGTGCTGCCAGACGCTCGCGGAACGCTTTCCGCTCTTCCGGCGTCAGCTGCGCGCTCGCCTCGATCAGGGCCATCTGCATGATCGCCGACATCGAGTCCGCACGACGACGCGCTTCGGCGAAGGCGGCGTCGACCTTGGCTCGATCGAAAGGCTCCTCCGCCAGCGCCTGCATCGCCTCGGTGCGGGCACGGCGGAACTCGCGCCCCTGCTCGCGGTACTGCTCGCGCTTGGCATCCATCGCCGCCCTGACCTTGGCGCGGCCGGACTCGGGCAGTCCCTGGGTGATGCGGCCGACCGGCCCCATCATCGCGCGGTCAGGCTGCGGCCGGAAATGCTCGCGCCAATAGCGCATGCCGACGATGCCGGCGAGGAACAGGTTGGCCGCCAGCGAGACGATCAGGACCCAGCCGACCCAGCGACCTTCGAGACGCGCGATCACGAGAAGTCCCCCTCGATGGCGTCGCCCGAGAAGTAGAGCGTGTCGAAGCCCGGATCGAGCGAGGTCGCGAGGCTCTCGGATCCGTCGAGGGCCCAGCCGACCCAGAGCCCGAGGCAGGCAGCTGCGGCCAGCGTCGTCAGGCGCGCCCACGTCCAGCCGAAGACCGGTCCCTTGCGGACGGCCTTCGCCATGATCGCATGCATGACCGCCGATCGGGCCGGCGCGACCTGCCAGGCATCGAGCACACGGGCGAGCCGGCGCTCCTCGGCCGGCGTCAGTTCAGTTTCAGGCGTCATGACCATCCTCCACGAGATCCGACATCAGCGGCTGCAGGCGATCCCGCAGGTGCCGCTTGGCGCGGATCAGAAGCGATTCCAGCGCACCGACAGTGATCCCCATCACCTCGGCCGCCTCGATGTTGCCGAGCTCCTCGTAGTGGCAGAGCGTCAGCGCGGTGCGCTGGCGTTCCGGGAGCTCGCTGACCGCGGCCTGGACCGACTTGGCGACCTCGGCCCGATGCAGCGTGCGGAAGGCGTTCGGCTGCTCGTCCTCGGGCTCCGCGATCTCCTCGATCGGCGTGGTCCTGGGCTTTCGCAGCCGGTCGATCGCGGCATTGACCACGACCCGGTAGAGCCAGGTCGTGAAACGTCCCCCCTCGGGCCGCCAGCGGTCGGCGTGCTGCCAAACCCTGAGGAACGCATCCTGTGCCACGTCCTCCGCCTCGCCGCGGTCGCCCAGCAGACGCTGGGCGGTTCTGACGGCACGGTCGAGATGCCGGGAAACCAGGGTGCCAAAGGCCACCCGGTCGCCCGCGGCGATCCGTGCCATCAATGCCTCGTCGGCCGTTTCGTCCATCGCACGACTCAACGCCGGCCGACCTCCTGAGATTGGAACGGGCTACCGCGCGACTTCCTGCGCCGACCTATTCCGAATGGCGGTAGAGGGTTCCCGGGGAGATTAGAACCCTTTGGATTTCGACCCATTTCCCGTCCCGCCAGGCCCGGAACAGGCAGGAGCGCCGGCCGGTATGGCAGCACACCCCGGTCTGGTCGACCTTGAGCAGCAGCATGTCGCCGTCGCAGTCGACGCGGAGTTCGACCAAGCGCTGGAGCTGGCCCGAGCTCTCGCCCTTCCGCCAGAGCTTCTGGCGCGAGCGCGACCAGTAGCAGACCTGCCCGGTCGCCAGCGTCTCGGCGATCGAGTCCCGGTTCATCCAGGCGAGCATCAGCACCTCGCCGGTGTCGAATTGCTGGGCGACCGCCGGGACCAGGCCGCGCTCGTCGAACGTCAGGACCGCCTCGACCTCGGGCGAGAGAACGTGTGTCGTGGTCACGCCGCCTTCGCCACCTGCGTCAGCTTCGAGAGGCCGGCCTTGAGGTCGGCGATCAGGTCGTCGGCGTCCTCGAGCCCGATGTGAAGCCGGATCAGCGCCCCCTTCTCGCTCCACGGCACCGCGGAGCGATGCAGCACGTTCGAGACCGGCAGCGCCAAGCTCTCGTAGCCGCCCCAGGAGGCGCCCATGCGGAAGATCTTGAGCGTGTCGAGGAACGCGTCGACCGCAGCCTTCGGCCGCTCCTTCAGCAGCACCGAGAAGAGACCGGAGGCGCCGGTGAAGTCGCGCTTCCACAGCTTGTGGCCGGGGAAGCTCGGCAGCGCCGGGCAGAGCACGCGCGCGACCTCGGGCTGGCTCTCGAGCCATGAAGCGACCTTGATCGCATTCTCCTGATGCTGGCGCAGCCTCACATGCATCGTGCGAAGCCCACGCAGGCCCAGATACACGTCGTCGGGGCCGACCGAATAACCCAGTGCCTTGAAGCCGGCCTCGACCGCCGGCAGGTTCGCGGCGTTAGCCGTCACCGTGCCCAGCATAGCGTCCGAATGGCCGACGATGTACTTGGTCGCCGCCTGGATCGAGACGTCGACGCCGTGCTTGAAGGCGTTGAAGAACATGCCGCCCGACCAGGTGTTGTCCATCAGGACGACGCAGCCCTTCTTGTGCGCCTCCTCGGCGATCGCCGGGATGTCCTGGATCTCGAAGGTCCCGGTGCCCGGCGACTCCGTGTAGACGATCTTGGTGTTGGGACGGATCAGGTCGCGGATGCCGCCGCCGATCAGCGGATCGTAGTAGGTCGTCTCGATCCCCATGTTCTTGAGGAAGTTGTCGCAGAGCCGCCGGTTCGGGAAATAGGCGGAGTCGACCATCAGGATGTGGTCGCCCGTCTTCACGAAGGCGAGGATGGCGCCGACCACCGCGGCGAAGCCCGACGGGAACGCGATGCAGCCAGCACCGCCCTCGACCGCCGCGACGGCCTCGCCGAAGGCGCGATGCGTCGGCGTGCCGTAGCGGCCATAGACGAAGCCCTTGAAGTCCGGCTTGTGCGCCTCGTCCCAGGCGGCGACGCTGGGGAAGGTGATGGTCGAGGCGTGGTAGACGGGCGGATTGACGATGCCGTGGTTCGCCTCGGGATCGAGGCCCGCATGGGTGATGATCGTGTCGGGCTTGAAGGTTCCCTTGAGGGCCATCCGTCGCTCTCCGAGGCTTGCGTGCAGAAATGCCGCTCCATCGTGACGGCAGCGGGCCTCGGCACGCAAGAGGAAGGAAGCGGTTGCAGCGGGGCCTAGCGAATTGTAATCATTGATACCATACGAGGCCTGAAGGCCCCTGGGAGGCGGAACCGACTATGACTGCTCAGCCGCAGCGCAAGCTGTCCACCGACGTCGTCATCCAGATGACGGGCGTCCACAAGTGGTACGGGGACTTCCACGTCCTCAAGGACATCAATCTCTCCGTCCATCGCGGCGAGCGCATCGTCGTCTGCGGGCCGTCCGGCTCCGGCAAGTCGACGATGATCCGCTGCATCAACCGGCTGGAAGAGCACCAGAAGGGCCAGATCGTCGTGGACGGCATCGAGCTCAGCCAGGACGTCAAGAACATCGATCTGGTCCGCCGCGAAGTCGGCATGGTGTTCCAGCAGTTCAACCTGTTCCCGCATCTCACGGTGCTCGAGAACCTGACCCTTGCGCCGATCTGGGTGCGCAAGATGCCGAAGGCGGAAGCCGAGGCGAACGCGATGAAGTACCTGCAGCGCGTGCGCATCCCCGAGCAGGCGGGCAAGTATCCGGGCCAGCTCTCCGGCGGCCAGCAGCAGCGCGTGGCGATCGCGCGCTCGCTCTGCATGCAGCCGAAGATCATGCTGTTCGACGAGCCGACCTCGGCGCTCGATCCCGAGATGATCAAGGAAGTGCTGGACGTCATGGTCGGACTTGCCGAGGACGGCATGACGATGATCTGCGTCACGCACGAGATGGGCTTCGCGCGCACCGTCGCCGACCGCATGATCTTCATGGACTACGGCGAGATCGTCGAGCAGGCGCCGCCGGAGGAGTTCTTCCAGAACCCGAAGTCCGACCGCACCAAGCTGTTCCTCTCCCAGATCCTGAAGCACTAGCTGTCGTTCCCCCTCTCCCGCGTCGTACGCGGGGGAGGGATGGGGTGGGGGCCGAGCGCAGCGAGGTTGTGTCGCAGGTGCGATGCAGACCTGACTGCTGCTATCCTCGCGTCAACATTTTCCGACCTTGCTTCGCTCGGCCCCCACCCTGCCCTCCCCCGCTTCGCGGGAGAGGGTTCCGAAAGACAGCTTCGCTCCCATGACCGCCCGCCTTCCCTTCGTCGACCTCCAGGCGCAGCGCCGCCGTATCGGGCCTCGTCTCGACGAGGCTCTGGCGCGCGTGCTGGCGCATGGCCAGTTCATCCTCGGACCCGAGGTGCGCGAGCTCGAAGCCAAGCTCGCCGCCTTCTCCGGCGTGAAGCACTGCATCACCTGCGCCAACGGCACCGACGCGCTGCTGCTGCCGCTGATGGCCTGGGGCATCGGGCCGGGAGACGCGGTCCTGGTGCCGTCGTTCACCTTCGTGGCCTCGGCCGAGGTCGTGGTGCTCGCGGGCGCCACGCCGGTCTTCGTCGACGTCGATCGCACGAGCTTCAACGTGAGGCCGGAGAGCCTCGAGCTCGGCATCCGCGCCGCACGCGAGGCAGGCCTCGCGCCGAAGGTCGCAATGCCCGTCGACCTGTTCGGCCAGCCCGTCGACTTCGCGAAGCTCGAGCCGGTTTGCCGCAAGCACGGCCTGAAGATTCTTTCGGATGCGGCGCAGAGCTACGGCGGCGCGCAGGGCAACCGCCGCGTCGGCTCGCTGGCGCCGGTGACCTCGACCAGCTTCTTCCCCTCGAAGCCGCTCGGCACGTACGGCGACGGCGGTGCGATCTTCACCGACGACGGCGAGATCGACGCGCTGCTGCGCAGCATCCGCATGCACGGCCAGGGCATCGACAAGTATCACAACGTCCGCATCGGCCTGAATTCGCGGCTCGACACGATGCAGGCGGCGATCCTGCTCGAAAAGCTGGCCATCCTCGAGGACGAGATCGCGGCACGCGACCGCGTCGCCAGGCGCTACGCGGACGCGCTCGCCGACATCTGCGAAGTGCCGCGCATCGCTGCGGGCAACGTCTCGGCCTGGGCGCAGTACACGATCCTGATCGAGGACCGCGACCGGGTGGCGAAGGAACTGGACGCCGCCGGCATCCCCACCGCGATCTACTACCCGATCCCGGTGCATCGCCAGGACGGCTACCGGCACTTCCCCGCCGCCAAGGGCGGGCTTCCGGTGTCGGAGGAGCTGGCGGGCCTGGTCTTGAGCCTGCCCATGCATCCCTACCTGGAGCCGACCGACCAGGACCGGGTCATCGCCGCCGTCAGACAGGCTGCCGGCCGCTAGGAATTCGGCGGCAACGGCGGGAACCATACGGGAGTACCGCTGTTAGAGGCGCGGAGGTCCCCCGCTCCATGCGCCACAGTTCCCTCGTCGTTCTCCTCGCCGCCCTCGCCACCCTTCCCGCCGGCCGCGCGCTCGCGGTCGAAGCCGCCGTTCATCCCTTCTGCATCCAGCAGCTGGTGCGGATGGGCGACGTGCACTTCGAGACCGAGAAGGAGCAGGCCCTTCCGATCAAGGTCTGCAACCAGCACTACCGGAAGGCGCCGATCGACATCAAAGGGGACTACTACGTCTCCGAGGTGAAGGGCGTCTACGCCAACGCCTTCAAGGGCGCCAAGCAGACGCGCGTCCCCTTCTACAAGTACCGGATCGCCGGATATCACCGGAACGTCGTCGTCGTCGATCTCGCCGAGGGCGTCGGCGATGCCGGCGTCTACTCGGCGATCGCGCTGGTCACCGGCTGGCCGGTGACGGAGTCCCAGAGCAAGGACTCGCGCGACATGGGCGGCGACCTCGATCTCGTCGGCGTCCTCGAACGCGGCGACCGCTGCAACGGCGGCATCGCCAGCGCCAGGATGAGCGGCACCTCGACGCTCGAACTCGGCGAGAAGATCACGCCTTACGATCTCTTCGTCTATCGCGCGGTCCGCGCCCTACGCCGCGACAAGAACAAGGTCGCGTACCATCAGGTCGAGAACGAGACGATCGAGCCGATCTCGCCGAAGTTCATGGAGCTCGAGCCCTATCGCGACCTGGACACCGCGGCGACCAGTTGCATCGGCACCGCGACGACCGAATACGACCTCGACAGCGGCACCTCGAAGCTGGTGTCGATCACGCTGACCGGCCTCGTCGACAAGGACCCGAAATGGGTGGCGAAGCACAAGCACCAGGCCTGCTTCAACAAGGTGGTGAAGGCTGCGGTACCGTCCTTCCCGAAGACGCTCGAGCCCGACGAGATCAGCGCGCTCTCGAAGACCTTCGAGAGCCAATGCCTCGGCGACAAGTCCTAGGCGAGCCTGACGACGCCGTCCTTCGCCAGCCGGGCGATCTCGTCCCGGCCATAGCCGAGCTCGACCAGAATCTCTTCGGTGTGCTGGCCGAGCAGCGGCGCGCCGCGACGAATGCCGGCGGGCGTCGCCGACAGCTTGACCGGCGGGCCGATCGTCTTCACCGCGCCGAGGGTCTTGTGCGTGACCTCCGCCACCATGCCGCGCGCCAGCGTCTGCGGATCGGCATGCATCTGGCTCACATCCATTACCGGTCCGGCCGGCACGCCGGCGGCGTCGAGGATCGCCAGCCACTCCGCGGAAGTCTTCTTCGTGAAGCGCGCCTCCATGAGATCGACCAGCGTCGCGAGATTGGCCATGCGGCCGGGATTGTCCTTGAACCGTGAATCCGTCGTGAGCTCGGGAAGTCCCAGCGCCTCCAGCGTCCGGAGCCAGTTCGACTGGTTGGCGGCGCCGACGTTGATGTAGCCGTCCGAGGTCCGGAACGCCTGGTAGGGCCCGTTGAGCGGATGCGCCGATCCGAGCGGGCCGGGCGCCACGCCGGTCGCGAGCGCGATCGCCGACTGCCAGAAGGTGTGGACGATGCCGGCCTCGAAGAGCGAGGTGTCGACGAGCTGGCCTTGGCCCGTCTTCTGCGCGTAAAACAGCGCCGCGAGGATGCCCATCGCCGCAAGGATGCCGGCGGTGATGTCGGTGACCGGCGCACCGACCTTGACCGGCGGGCGCCCCGGTCCCTCGCCGGTGATGCTCATGAGCCCGCTCATGCCCTGCGCGATCAGGTCGAAGCCGCCGCGATCGGCATAGGGACCGGTACGGCCGAAGCCCGAGAGCGAGCAATAGACCAGCGCCGGCTTCTCGGCGGCGAGCGACGCGTAGCCGATGCCGAAATGCTCCATCGCGCCCTTGCGGTAGTTCTCGATGAAGACGTCGCCCGACAGCGCGAGCTTCCGCAGCACGGCGCGGCCGGCCTCGTTCCGGTTGTCGACGGCGAAGCCGCGCTTGTTGCGGTTCATCATCAGGAAGGCGGCGGACTCCTCGCCCACCTTCGGAGGGACCATCCGGCGCGTGTCGTCGCCCGCCGGCAATCGCTCGACCTTGATCACGTCAGCGCCGAGATCGGCCAGCATCAGGCCGCATGTAGGCCCGGCCATGATGTGCGCCATCTCGACGACGCGCACGCCCTTGAGCGGACCGGTCGCCTCCACGTCAGCGTCCCTTGAAAGCGGGCTTCGCCTTCGCGAGGAAGGCGTCGCGGCCGGCGCGATAGTCTTCCGTCCCGAAGCAGGCGAAGCCTTCGGCCACCTCTTCCGATGAAAGCGGTCGATCCTCGGCGAGGCGGCGCGCGAACTTCTTGTGCCAGCGGTTGACCAGAGGGGCTCCGTCAGCGATCCGGCGCGCCGCCGCATATACTTCCTCCTCGACCCGGTCGTCGCCGACCACGCGATTGACGAGGCGCTTCTGCAGAGCCTCTTCCGCGCCGAAGACGCGCGCTTCGTAGAGGATCTCGAGCGCGACCGACTCCCCGCAAAGGCGGATCAGCGCCTCGATCTCCGGATAGGCCATCACCAGGCCCAGCCGGTTGATCGGCACGCCGAAGCGCGACGAGGTTCCGCAGATCCGCATGTCGCACATCAGCGCGATCTCGAGCCCGCCGCCGACGCAGATGCCCTTGATCACCGCGAGCGTCGGATGCCGACAGGCCGCAACCGCCGCCATCGTTTCGTGCATCACGTGCCCGTAGGCCGTGGCCTGGGCGACGTCGGCGCGCTCCGTCGAGAACTCGGCGATGTCGGCGCCGGGGGAGAAGGCGCGGTCGCCGGCCCCGGTCAGCACGACGCAGCCGACCTCGCCGTCGCGGTCGAGTTCGGCCATCGCCTCACCGATCCCAAGCCACATCGCCTTGTTGAGGGCATTCAGCTTCTCCGGCCGGTTGAGCCGGACGGTGGCGATTCGGTCCTTCTTCTCGACCTGGACGACCTCGGCCATGCGCCTCTCCCTCGGATGCGCCGACACTAGCCGACCAGGAGGCGAAACGCGTGAAACTCTGCTACACGACGGGCGCCAAAGACGGAGGGGAACCGATGGCCGACACCGCGACCGCCCAGCTGACCGCCGACATCCTGCTGGAGATCCAGGCGGTCCATATCCGCCCCGAGGAGCCCTTCACCTTCACCTCCGGCCGGAAATCGCCGGTCTATGTCGACTGCCGGAAGATCATCTCGTTCCCGCGCGCCCGCGCGACGCTGATGAACCTCGCGATCCAGACCGTCTGCAAGGAAGCCGGGCACGAGGCCTTCGACGTGGTCGCGGGCGGCGAGACCGCGGGCATCCCCTTCGCCGCCTGGGTCTCCGAGCGCCTGATGCTACCGATGACCTACATCCGGAAGAAGCCGAAGGGCTTCGGCCGCAACGCGCAGATCGAAGGCGACTTCAAGGACGGCGCGCGCATGCTGCTGGTCGAGGACCTGGCCTCGGAGGGCGGCTCCAAGCATCTCTTCCTCGATGCGATCAACGCCGCGGGCGCCACCTGCAAGCACATCTTCGTCATCTTCAACTACGGCACCTTCCCCGAAGGCATCGCCGCGCTCGAAGCACGCGGCGTGAAGCTGCACTACCTCGCGACCTGGGCCGACGTGCTGGTCGCGGCCGAGCGCAAGGGCTACACCAAGGACCAGCTCGACCAGGTCCGCACCTTCCTCGCAGATCCCGACGGCTGGGCCGCCAAGCTCAAGAGCGCCTGAGGACCCGAGCCAATGCCCCGCTTCGCCGCCAACCTCTCGACCATGTTCGGCGAGCACGACTGGCTCGCGCGCCCACTGGCGGCCAAGCGCTGCGGCTTCGAGGCGGTCGAGATCCAGTCGCCCTACGAGTTCGAGCTCGACGCCTGGGTCCGCGCCAAGCAGGAAGCGCAGGTCGAGTGGCTGATGATAAACCTGCCGGCCGGCAAGCCGGGCGAGCGCGGCATGGCGTGCCTGCCCGGCCGCGAGGCCGATTTCCGCGCCGGCGTCGCCGAGTGTCGCCGCTACGGCGAGGCGCTCGGCATCAAGCAGGTCAACATGCCGGCCGGCGTGCCGCCGAAGGGCGTCGAGCGCGCGCGGATCGAGGACACGCTCGTCCACAACTACCGCTACGCCGCCGAGGAGCTGGGCAAGGCCGGGATCAAGGCGCTGGTCGAGCCGCTCAACGACCGCGACATCCCCGGCACCTTCGTCACCCGCGCCGACCAGGCGCTCGACCTGATCGACCGCGCCGGCCACGCCAATCTCGGCCTGCTGCACGACCTCTATCACGCCCAGATCATGGTCGGCGACCTGCTCCGGAACCTGGAAAAGCTGATGCCGCGCATCGGCCATATCCAGTTCGCCGACCCGCCCAAGCGGACCGAGCCCGGAACCGGGGAGCTCAACTGGTCCGTCCTGTTCGCCGCGATCGACCGACTGGGGTACCGCGGCTGGGTTTCGGCCGAGTATTTTCCGACCGGAAAGACCGCCGACAGCCTCACGTGGATGCGTTGATCCAGGCCTAGGGCGACCCTTCCGCCCCTGCCACCGGACTGCCATAATCTCCCGCAGCAGAAGCACTACGGGAGGTTTTCAATGCGCTATCTGGCAACAGGAATTCTTGCGGCGTCGCTGGCGCTTTCGGGCGCCGCCTTCGCCCAGCAGAAGGCCGGCGAGCTGACGGTCGCCATGACCCAGTTCCCCGCGACCCTCAACCCGCATATCGACTCGATGCTGGCGAAGACGATCGTGCTGCACATGACGCAGCGCCCGATCACCACCTTCGACGAGAAGTGGCAGGCGATCTGCCTACTCTGCACCGAGATGCCGACGATCGAGAACGGCAAGGCGGTGGCGGTCGACCTGCCCGACGGCAAGAAGGGCGTGAAGGTCACCTACACGATCCATCCGAACGCCAAGTGGGGCGACGGCACGCCGGTCACCACCAAGGACGTGCTGTTCACCTACGAGGTCGGCAAGAACGCCGAGACCGGCGTCTCCGACATGGAGATGTTCCGCGAGATCGTCGGCATCGAGGCGAAGGACGACAAGACCTTCACCGTCACCAAGGACAAGCTGAAGTTCACCTACAACCAGATGAATAACTTCCGGCTCATCCCGGAACACATCGAGAAGGCGAACTTCGATCCGAAGCAGGCGGCCGAGTACAAGAAGAAGACCGCCTTCGACACCACGCCGACCAACCCGGGCCTGTTCTTCGGCCCCTACAAGATCACCGAGCTGGTGACCTCCAGCCACGTCTCGTTCGAGCCGAACCCGACCTGGTACGGCGAGCCCGCCAAGTTCAAGCGCATCACCTTCAAGGTGATCGAGAACACGGCGGCGATGGAAGCCAACCTGCTCTCGGGCTCGGTCGACTACATCATGGGCGAGCTCGGCGTCACCATCGACCAGGCGATCGCGTTCCAGAAGCGCCAGGCCGACAAGTACAACTACGACTTCAAGCCGGGCCTCGTTTACGAGCACATCGACCTCAACCTCGAGAACCCGCTGCTCAAGGACAAGCGCGTCCGCCAGGCGCTGCTCTACGCCATCAACCGCGACCAGATCGTGCAGCAGCTGTTCGAGGGCAAGCAGCCGGTCGCCCATACCAACGTCAACCCGCTCGACTGGATCTACGACAAGGACGTGAAGTCCTATCGCGCCGACCAGAAGAAGGCGGCCGAGCTGCTGGACGCCGCCGGCTTCAACGTCATGAAGGACGGCTACCGCCACAACGCCGCCGGCGATCGGCTCCGCTTCGAGCTGATGACGACGGCCGGCAACCGCTCGCGCGAGCTGGTTCAGCAGGTGCTGCAGAGCCAGTGGAAGTCGGTCGGCGTCGAGATCGTGATCAAGAACGAGCCGGCCCGCGTCTTCTTCGGCGAGACCACGAAGGAGCGGAAGTACACCGGCATGGCGCTGTTCGCCTGGATCTCCTCGCCGGAGAACGTGCCGCTGACCATCCTCCACTCGAACCACATCCCGACCAAGGAGAACAACTGGGCCGGGCAGAACTACACCGCCTACAAGAACCCGGAGATGGACAAGCTCCTGGAGGCGATCGAGGTCGAGCTCGACAAGGACAAGCGCCGCGCGCTGTGGACCAAGTTCCAGGCGATCTACGCCGAGGACCTGCCGGTGCTGCCGCTGTTCTTCCGTGCCGAGCCCTTCATCGTTCCGAAGTGGCTGAAGGGCATCGTGCCGACGGGCCACCAGTACGGCACCACGATGTGGTCGCAGAACTGGGCCGCCAACTGACGTGAGCTAGGGCCGGTGGAGCAACCTCCACCGGCCCCTTCTCCTTTGCCGACACCCCCATGACCCGTTTCCTCTCCGTCCGTTTCCTCCAGGCGATGATCGTCGTCCTGGTCATGTCGTTCGTCGTCTACGGCCTGATCGGCCTGATGCCGGGCGACCCGATCGACATCATGCTGGCGGGCGACCCCAACATGACCGCCGCCGACGCGGCGCGGCTTCGCGCCCTCTACGGCGTCGACAAGCCGATCACCGAGCGCTATCTCGCCTGGCTGATGAGCGCGATCCAGGGCGACTTCGGCTTCTCGCGCCAGCACAACCAGCCGGTGATGCACATCCTGCTGCCCAGGCTGCTGAACACGCTCTACCTGATGATCTTCGCCTTCCTGATCTCGGTGTCGGTGGCGATCCCGGCCGGCGTCTATGCCGCGCGCAATCCCCGCTCCTGGGTCGACCAGGCGATCAACCTCTTCTGCTTCGCCGGCATCTCGGTGCCTGTGTTCTTCCTGGCGCTGCTGCTGATCATCCTGTTCGCGGTCCAGCTCGGCATCCTGCCGGCGAGCGGCATGCGCACCGTCGGCGGACCGCCCTCCTTCCTCGACCAGCTCCGCTACATGGCGCTTCCGGTGCTGACCCTGACCATCGCCAACGTGGCGCAGGTCACGCGCTACGTGCGCTCGGGCATGATCGAGGTCCTGCGCGAGGACTACATCCGGACGGCCCGCGCCAAGGGCGCCGACGAGAACCGGGTCGTCTGGAAGCATGCGCTCCGCAACGCGCTGATCCCGACGGTGACGATCATGGCGCTCGAATGCGGCACCTTGCTGTCGGGCGCTTTGATCACCGAGACGATGTTCGCCTATCTCGGCATGGGCAAGCTGATCTTCGACTCTATCCTCGCCAACGACTTCAACGTGGCGCTGGTGGGACTGTTGTTCGCCTGCAGCGTCACGCTGATCCTGAACCTGGTCGCCGACCTGCTCTATGCGGCGCTCGATCCGCGCATCTCCTACCGGTGAGCCGCCAGATGGTCTCGCTCGTCACCACCCAGATCCGCACCGAGGATACGGCCCTGCCGCCGCCGACGCGGCCGGCCCTCCTGATCTGGCGCCGCTTCCGCCGCCACAAGGGGGCGCTGATCGGCGCCGGGATCCTGATCTTCCTCGCCGCCCTCGCCATCCTCGCGCCGTGGATCGCCGACTGGCGCGGCCAGAACGCCGAGGAGGTCAACCTCTTCAACCGCTTCCAGCCGGCCTCGGTCGAGCATCCGCTCGGCACCGACGACCTCGGCCGCGACCTGCTTCTGCGCCTGATCTATGGCGGCCGGATCTCGCTGTTCGTCGGGCTCGTGACCGCGATCCTGACCGCCTCGATCGGGACCACGATCGGGCTGATCTCGGGCTGGTACGGCGGCCGGGTCGACGCCTTCCTGATGCGCTTCTGCGACGGCTGGATCGCGCTGCCGCTGCTACCGGTGCTGATCGTGCTCGCCGCCGTTGACCCAACGAAGGTTGGATTGCCGGCCTCGATCGCCAAGTCGCCGGATCTCAGCCTCTACCGGATCGTGCTGATCATAGCACTGGTCACCTGGACCACCTCGGCCCGCCTCGTGCGCGGCGTAACGCTCACGCTCAAGACCCGCGACTTCGTCCAGGCCGCCGTGGCGCAGGGCGCGTCCACCGCGCGCATCCTGTTCGTCCACATCCTGCCGAACGCGCTCTCGCCGATCCTGGTCGCCGCGACGCTCGCCAGCGGCAACATCATCCTGCTGGAATCGACGCTGAGCTTCCTCGGCCTCGGCATCCAACCGCCGGTTGCGAGCTGGGGCAACATCCTCACCAACGCGCAGGAGATCATCTGGTCCCAGCCGATGCAGGCGATCTATCCGGGCGTGCTGATCTTCACGACCGTGATCTCGCTCAACTTCGTCGGCGACGGCCTGCAGGACGCGTTCGATCCGAGGACCGAGGGGCGGTAGTCATACCGCTGTCGATTGTTACTTCAAGCTCTGGAGGTTTCAGAGCGGCCTCGGGAGCGCGCCGGTGATGGCCCTCTTAGAACGGCATCTCCCGAACGAAATATTCGAAGCGAGATCCGAGCGTCGATGCCGACCGTCCAAAACTCAATCTTGCCGAGAGCTTCCAGCGTCGCTTCGACCGCCTCGCGGTCGATCTCCCAACATGGGACGGCAGACAGGTAGCGCACCCATGGATTCTCGTGCTCTAGATTTGGCAGGAGAGTCTGCAGAGCGGAGCGCGACCAAAGTTCGTTGGTAATCGCGAACAGCTCCCGGAATCTCCGCCTATACGGTCGGCTCAGACCGGCTTCTCCGTCTTCGCCCATCAGGATCGCCAGCTCGACGAAGCGCTCGCCGAGCTGCTCGATTGACCAATCAGTAAAGTCAATTGTCATTTGAGTGCCTTCACTTCGCGAAGGACGTCCAGCCCCACGCGCATGTGCTCCGAGAATGGCCGACCAACGAGCCATTCTCTCCATGATAACCCACCAAGATCATTGCGTGGTTTCGTCATGGCATGGACGACGTCCCAGTGCTTGCCTCGAGGTATGCGGACGATATTCGCTGTGTTGTTGATCATCTTTCTAGAGAAGCCAGAGCCTTGCTCCACGATATGGTGCCAGTCGCGGAAAGGTCCAGCCGACTTGTATTTTCCTTTGAACGCTTCGAATGAATTGAAATCTCGGAAGTCTTTGTCGGCAACCATCTCCTCCCACTCCTTGGCCGACTCCCAATAGCCTTCGAACTCGGGGAGTATCCAACTGATCCGACGCACCGCCTCTCTCGCAAAGTCGTCGATATCCATCCAAATCGGTGAGTTGCGTCCTGGGAAAGATCCGCGACGCTTTATCTCTTCGCTCAGCCAAGCCGCGATCCAAGCAAGCAACTCTCGCTTTGTCCTGGGGAACTTTGGTGGCCTTTCGTCGCCGCCGGCCAGGACCAGAGGCGCGCTCTCGCTGCCGCCGCTGGTTTGCCCCCTCTGCGCGTCGTCGAGAATCTCGACCAGACGCTGCTGCTCTTCGGTGAGCGGCTCCTCGCCTGTCTCCACCCCGTCAGAGCCGCCGGCCGCATCGTCGTCTGGGATAGCAACATTGCCTGCGGCACCGTCACTTCCGGCGCCACTGCCGTCGGTCCACTGCCCGCCGTCCGGATGTCCGCGGGGCACGCGTGGTTGGTCGGGGTCGTACTTACGTTCGACATCCGAGCGCGCGAGCCACGCCTCGATGTCAATGCGAGAGTTGCCGCGGTTATGCGCGGGCCCCCATGCCAAGTAGCGGAGGCCGGCGTCGCGGAAGCGCGACTTGAACTCGGGCGGCGGGAACGCGACGGCGTCGGCGATCTCGGCGGCGCGCGTGCGATCACCGTCGGCGAGCGCGTCGGCGGCGAGTTGCAGCAGCGGCGCGCGGTCGTCGAGGCAGAAGCCGCGGCCGTAGACCTCCTGCATCGCCTCTTCGAGGACGGCGAGATCCATCAGCCACGGCACCGGCTTGCCGCGGACGCCGGGGCGGATGCCGCCGATCGGCCATTGCGAGAGACGGATCAGGTCGCCGTCGATCCAGCAGCGCTCAGCCGCACTCCGGACAAAGTCCGGGCGGTCGCGCGACACCCATCGGGTGTGCCCGTGCATCGGCCAACTCCATGTCGGAAAAAGAAAAGGACCCGCCGCCCGGTCCGGGCGCAGGTCCTCTCAGTAGCGCTGAGCCTGTCAAAAACGCGGATTTCCGTCAACTAAATTTGCGTATAAAAATCCTCATCACGAATTGCGACAGCCAGCTTCAAGGGCTTAGGCCCTAGCGTCGGCAAGGGTATGATCCGGCCGTGACCCGCGCCCTCCTGCTCATCGGAAGCCTGCTGCTGGCGACCCTTCCGGCCTTCCCGGCCGAGGCGCAGATCGGGCCCGCGACCCGCGGCGCGTGCTTCCTGGTGCGCAACATGGCGCCGTTCGGCCTCTCGGGCCGCGTCATCATGAAGTCGCGCGAGCGCTACACCTTCGTGCTGCAGAAGGGCCAGAGCCGGCGTGCCTGCATCGAGGGCGAGATGTACCCGAACGACAAGGTCGAGCTGGCAATCACCGTGTTCGGGATGCCGCTGTTCGTCTGCTACACGAAGGTCGACCAGCCGATCCAGCTCTACGCCGTGCGCCAGGAAGAGGGCTACAAGTACTACGCCGACTGCCGCTAGCGCCGGCGCAGGAGTTCCGGCGAGACCAGGGCCAGCGCCGCGGCGAGCCCGCCGAGCGCGCCGACCCACATCGTCTGCGAGAATCCGATCGTCTCCGCCAGCGGCCCCGCGACGAGCGAGCCGAGGGGCAGCGCCAAGCCGGTCGCGACATGGAAGGTGGCGCCGGCACGGCCCAGCATCTCGATCGGCAACGCGCGCTGACGAAGGCTCAGCGCATGGATCAGGAAGATGCTGAGGAACGCGTCGCCGATCAGCTGGTGCACGACGAGGCTGGGGATCGCGAGCGGACCGGCGATCTCGGAAAGCGGGATGAGCAGTGCCGCGGCGCTGCCGACGAGCATCGCCACGAGCAGCGTCGGCCCCAGGCCGAACCGCCGCGCCATCGGGCCCGCCATCAGGGCGCCCGCGAACGAGCCGACGCCGCCGACGCTGATCACGAGTCCGACCGCAAGCGGCGAGAGCGCCAGCCGCTCCAGCGCCAGGATCATGTAGAGCGTGTTGAAGAAGCCGCCGAACAGCATCATCAGCGTCTCGGACGCCAGCAGGCGTGCGACCACCGGTTCCCCTAAGCAGGCGCTAAAGCCGGCCTTGGCATCGGCGACGAGGCTCGGGCGCCCGTCCGGCGGAGACGCGCGCGGCTCGACCGCGCGGATCCGGCTCAGCATCAGCGCCGACCACAGATACGAGACCGCATCGACGATCATCGCGAAGGGCGCCGACATCGCCTGGATCAGGATGCCGGCAAGGCCGGGCCCGACGCTCTCGGCGATCGAGTCGGTCGCCTCGAGCTTGGCGTTGCCCTCGACCAGATGGTCCTTGCCGACCAGCACGGGCAGGTAGGCGTTGTCGGCGATGCGGAACAGCGCCGTCGCGGCACCGATGCAGGCCGCGACCAGATAGAGCTGCGGCATCGAGAGAAAGCCGCTCCACGCCGCGAGCGGAATGGTCAGGATCAGCCCTGCGCGCAGGAGATCGGTCGCGACCAGCAGAGGCCGCTTCGCGCTGCGGTCGATCGGTCCGCCGGCCACCAGGCCGACGATCACGCCGGGCGCGACGCCGAGCGCCGAGAGGATCGCGATTTCGGCCGGCGTCGCACCGATGGTCAGGATCGCGATCATCGGCAGCGCCGTGCGCGTGATCCGGCTGCCGAGCGCGCTCAAGCCCTGCGCCGCCCACAGCTTCAGGAAATCGGAATGACGCCAGAGCCCGCCCGAGGGCCACATCCGCATGCTCGCCCCCGGAGATCGCGCGCGCTCAATCGCCGATCACGCGTACCGATGCAAGCCTACAGCGGTCGCGCCGGCGCCAGCTCCTTTTCCCGCGTGTCGATCGCGGCACGCGCCGGCAGCCCTGCCTGGGCGCCGGCGGTGCTGCAGGCGAGCGCACCCGCGACGGACGCACGCCTGAGCGCGGTCGGCAGGTTGCGTCCCTCGTCGAGGCTGGCGGCGAGCACGCCGACGAAGGCGTCGCCGGCCCCGACCGTGTCGACCACGCTTACCGGCAGCGCATCGATCCTGAGCGCCGCGTCGATCGCCACCGCGAGCGCGCCTTGCGCGCCCAGGGTCACGACGACCGTGCCCGCATAGCGCCGGACGATCGCGCTCGCGATCGCCGCCGGCGTGCGCTCGGCAAGTCCCAGATGGCCCGCGAGCGCGACCGCCTCGTGCTCGTTGACGACGAGGATGCCGGTATCGGCGATCAGGCCGTGCGGCGGCGCCAGCGCCGGCGCCAGGTTGAGCATCACGCGCGCCCCGGACTTGCGCGCGCGCGCGGCGAGGCGCGCGGTCTCGGTCGGGGAGACTTCCATCTGCAGAACGACGGTCGTCGCCGGCCCGAGCCTGGCGTCGGGCACGTCGGCGGCGCGCGCCTCGAGATTGGCGCCGCCGGCGCCGAGGATCATGTTCTCGCCCTTGGCGTCGATCGCAATGAAGGCGGCGCCCGTCGGCTGACCCGACGAGGCGATTCCGGCGACGTCGATGCCCTCGGCCGCGAGACCCTGCTTCAGCGACTGGCCGAAGGGATCGGTGCCGACACGCCCGACCATCGCGACCTTGGCCCCGGCGCGTGCCGCGGCGACAGCCTGGTTCGCGCCCTTGCCGCCGGCAGCGGTGCGGTAGGTCGGCGACAGCACGGTCTCGCCCGGCCTCGGCAGCACGGGCACATTGACGAAGAAGTCGGCATTGATCGATCCGAAGACGAGGACGGTCACTGGCGGCGCTTTCGTGCCCCCTCTCCCGGCGAAGCCAGGGGAGGGTTGGGGTGGGGGCGAGCGCCGCGAGGGGACGAGTGACCTTATCTCAAACGCTTTCTCGCTTCGCTCGCCCCCACCCTACCCTCCCCCGCGTACGACGCGGGAGAGGGTTTCGATAAGAGCGACGACGCGAGAGAGGGCTTCGAACTTACGCCGCCGCCGTCAAAGGCCCGGCAGGAAGCCGGCCTTCCTCGACCGCGTGGCAGGCGGTGATAGAGCCGGTGTCGTTCGGCTTCGGCTCCGGCCGCTCCTGCTTGCAGCGGTCGTTGGCGAAGGGACAACGCGGATGAAAGGCGCAGCCGGTCGGCGGATTGATCGGGTTCGGCACCTCGCCGGCGACCGGCGTGCGCTGGCGGCCGGTCATGTCGAGGTCGGGGATCGTGTCCAGCAGCATCCGTGTGTAGGGATGCCTGGGCAGCGCGAACACCGTCTGCTTCGGTCCGATCTCGGCGAGGCGGCCGAGATACATGACGCCGACGCGGTCGGCGATGTGGCGGACGACCGCAAGGTTGTGGCTGATGAAGAGGTAGGTCAGGCCCAGCTTCCGCTGCAGGTCCTTCATCAGGTTCAGGATCTGCGCCTGCACCGAGACGTCGAGCGCCGAGGTCGGCTCGTCGCAGACCAGGAACTCGGGCTCGCTCGACAGCGCGCGCGCGATCGAGATGCGCTGGCGCTGGCCGCCGGAGAATTCGTGCGGGTACTTCTCGCCGTCGACCGGCGAGAGGCCGACCTGGCGCAGCAGCTGGCCGACCCGCTCCTGGATCGCCGCTTCATCGTCGATCAGCTTGAAGGCGCGGATCGGCTCCGAGACGATCGCCCCGACGCGCCAGCGCGGATTGAGGCTGGCGTAAGGATCCTGGAAGATCATCTGCAGGCGCCGGCGGATCGGCGCCATCTCGGCGCGGCCGCCGAGGCCGGCCATGTCGACGCCGTCGAAGACGATCGAGCCCTTGGACGGCTTGTAGAGACCGACGACGAGGCGCGCGACCGTCGACTTGCCGCAGCCGGACTCGCCGACCAGCGCCAGCGTCTCGCCTTTCCTGATCTCGAAGTCGATGCCGTCGACCGCACGCAGGATCTGGCGCGGCGTGCCGTCGAGCACGCGGTTGAGCCAGGGCAGCGACACGTCGAAGTACCGGGCAAGCCCGGCGACCTTCACCAGGGTGGGCTTCGTCTCAGGCATTCGCGTACAGCCAGCAGGAGGCGCGGGTGACGCCGGTATCCATGAGATCCGGCCGCTCGACCCGGCAGCGGTCGAAGGTGTGAGGGCAGCGCGGATTGAAGGCGCAGCCCGGCGGGATCTCGGTGAGCCTGGGCATCGAGCCCTCGATCTGCTCGAGGCGCTCCTTGTCGTCGTTGATCTTGGGGATCGATCCCATCAGCCCGTGGCTGTAGGGGTGCTTCGCTTCCTTGATCACGGCGCGCACCGGGCCGATCTCGGCGATGCGGCCGGCATACATCACCGCGACCCGGTCGGCGGTCTCGGCGATCACGCCCATGTCGTGGGTGATCAGCATGATCGCGGTGCCGTTGTCGCGGCAGAGACGCTTCAGGAGCGCGATGATCTGCGCCTGGATCGAGACGTCGAGCGCGGTGGTCGGCTCGTCGGCGATCACCAGCTTGGGGCTGACGCAGAGGGCCAGCGCGATCACGACGCGCTGGCGCATGCCACCGGAGAACTGGTGCGGGTAATGGTCGACCCGGCGCTCGGCAGCGGGGATGCCGACTTCCTGCAGAAGCTCGATCGCACGCGCGCGGGCCCGCGTCGGCGTCATGTCGGTGTGGGTCTGGATCGTCTCGACCAGCTGGCGGCCGACCGAGTAGAGCGGGTTGAGGCTGGTCAGCGGATCCTGGAACACCGCGCCGATCTGCTTGCCGCGGATCTTCCGCATCTCCTCGTAGGGGAGATTGTCGATGCGCCGTCCCATCAGGCGGATCTCGCCGGCGGCGATACGCCCCGGCGGCTCGAGAAGACCGATCACCGCCGTGCCGGTCAGCGACTTGCCGGCGCCGGACTCGCCGACCACGCCCAGCACCTCGCCCTCGCCGATCTGGAACGAGACGTCGTCGACGGCGAGCAGCGTGCCGCGCCGGGTCGGGAACTCGATCCTCAGGTGCTCGACTTCGAGAAGAGCGGCCATCAGCGGAGCTTCGGGTTGAGGGCGTCGCGCAGCCAGTCGCCCAGGAGGTTGACCGACAGCACGAGGATGACGAGGAACAGGCCGGGGAAGATCGCCATCCACCACTCGCCCGAGAACAGGAAGTTGTTGCCGAGGCGGATCAGCGTGCCGAGCGACGGCTGGGTCGGCGGCACACCGACC
>JBGALV010000149.1:0-9087 GCA_044223515.1 Alphaproteobacteria bacterium | reverse complement strand
CTCGACCGAGAGGCCGTGCAGATAGAGATAGTCCTGGTACTGGTCCTTGCCGAACCAGTCGCGTGCGACGGTCGAGGCGTTGGCGCCCATTGTCACGACCTGGAGGCCGATCACGTCGCGCTCGTTGTCGGTAACGTCGCGGACGTAGTCGGCGATGCAGGTGCGATCGCCGTCGGCCTGGCGCGGCAGGGTGAAGCGGGTCGCCTCGGTGACGCCGTCCTCTTCGAACAGGATCAGGTCGTTGTTCTCGGCGGCGGCCTTCCAGTAGCCGTAGATCGCCTGCGGCTGCAAAATCTCGCGCTCCTGCGCGATGCCGAGAATGCGCCTGAGGATCGGCTTCAGCTCGGTCTCGGCAAAGCGGCGGTACTCGGCGCGGGTCTTGCCCGACTTCCGGAAGCCCCACTGGAATTGATAGAGCGTCATCTCGTTGAGATAAGGCACCAGCGCCTTCGCCGAGACCTGCTCGAGGAAGCGCGGCCCGAAGAACGGCGGCGTCGCGATCGGCTGGCCGCGGGTCAGCTCTCGGCGCCGCTCGAGGATCCAGCCGGGATCGACGGTCTGGTCGTTGGCCGCCGCCTGGCCGAGCTTCCGCTTCTTGTTGGTCGCCCTGCCCGCGCGCGCAGCCGAACGCTCGGCAACCAGGTCGTCGAAGCCGCCGCTCATCACCGTGTCCATCAGCGCCAGGCCGTCGAAGGCGTCGCGCGCGTACGCAACGCGGCCACAGGCATAGGTCTTGGCGCAGTCGTCCTCGACATAGGCCTTGGTCAGCGCGGCACCGCCAAGAAGCACAGGTGTCTTCAGGTCACGTTTGGTCATCTCGACCAGGTTGTCTTTCATGATCACGGTCGACTTGACCAGCAGGCCGGACAGGCCGATCGCGTCGGCCTTGTATTCCTCGGCCGCCTTCAGGATGTCTGAGATCGGCTGCTTGATGCCGAGGTTGACGACGCGATAGCCGTTGTTGGTCAGGATGATGTCGACGAGGTTCTTGCCGATGTCGTGGACATCGCCCTTCACGGTCGCCAGCACCACGGTGCCCTTGTGCTGCCCCTCGACCTTCTCCATGCGCGGCTCGAGGAAGGCGACCGACTTCTTCATCGTCTCGGCCGACTGAAGCACGAAGGGAAGCTGCATCTTGCCGGCGCCGAACAGCTCGCCGACGACCTTCATGCCGCCGAGCAGGTGGACGTTGATGACGTCGAGCGGGCTGTAGCTCGCGAGCGCGAGTTCCAGATCCTCCTCGAGACCGACGCGGTCGCCATCGACGATGCGCTGCTTGAGCCGTTCCTCGACCGTCTCCGGGCGCTCCTTCTTGGCCTTGGCGCCCGAGGCGCGGCCCTCGAACAGGGCGATGAAGGCTTGCAGCGGGTCGTAGCCCTCGCGGCGGCGGTCGTAGATCAGGTCGAGCGCAGTCTCGACCTCCTTCGCGGCGATCTTGTGCAGCGGCTGGATCTTCGAGAAGTGGACGATCGCGCCGGTCATGCCGCGCTTCACCGCCTCGTCGAGGAATACAGAGTTCAGCACCTGGCGCGCTGCCGGGCTGAGCCCGAACGAGATGTTGGAAAGGCCGAGAACGATCTGGACCTCCGGCATCTCCTTGGCGATCCGCTCGATCGCCTCCAGCGTGGACAGGCCGAGCTTACGGTCGTCCTCGTTGCCGGTGCAGATCGTGAAAGTCAGCGGGTCAATCATCAGGTCGGATGGCTCGAGCCCGAAACGCGTGCAAGCGAAGTCGTGCAGACGCTTGGCGATTCGGACCTTGCCGTCGGCATCCTTCGCCATGCCGACCTCGTCGATGGTCAGCGCGATCACCGCCGTGCCGAAGCGCTTGGCGAGTTCCATGCGCTTCTCGGCCGGAAGCTCGCCGTCCTCGAAGTTGATCGAGTTCAGGATCGCCTTGCCGCCATAGAGCTTGAGCGCCGACTCGAGCACCGGCAGCTCGGTCGAGTCGATCACCAGCGGCGAATTCGCCGAACCGCGGAAGCGGCTCACCACTTCAGTCATGTCGGCGATCTCGTCACGGCCGACGAACGCGGTGCAGACGTCGAGGGCATGCGATCCCTCGCGGATCTGCTCCTTCGCCATCTCGACGCAGCCTTCCCAGTTCTGCGCCTCCTGCAACTCGCGGAATTTCTTCGATCCGTTGGCGTTGCAGCGTTCGCCGATCGCGAAGTAGGCGTTCTCCTGGCGCAAAGGCACCTGGCCATAGAGCGAGGCGACCGCCGGAACCCAGAAGACAGAGCGCTTGCGGGGTGCCGGCCGCTTCGCATCTAGCTTCCGGAGCATCGCGTCGACCGCGCGCGTATGCACCGGCGTCGTGCCGCAGCAGCCGCCGATGAAGGCCACACCGTCCTCGGTGACGAAACGCTCGAGCCAGGTCGCCAGCTCCTGCGCGGTCAGCGGATAGTGCGTCTTGCCATCGACGAGCTCGGGCAGACCGGCATTCGGCTGCACCGCGATCGGGCCCGTCCAGTTCTCGGCGAGCCAGCGCACGTGCTCGGCCATCTCCTGCGGGCCGGTGGCGCAGTTGAGACCCATGACCGGTACGTCCAGCGCGCGAACGATCGTCGCCGCGGCGGCGATGTCGGTACCCACCAGGAGCGTGCCCGTCGTCTCGACCGTGACCGTGGTCATGATCGGCAGAGCGATACCGGCCTCGGCGATCGCGCGCTTGGCGCCGTTGACCGCCGCCTTCAGCTGCAACGGATCCTGGCAGGTCTCGACGATGAAAGCGTCGATGCCGCCGGCGACGAGCCCGCGCGACTGGACCGTCAGCGCGTC
Organism: Alphaproteobacteria bacterium; assembly: GCA_044223515.1. Lineage (GTDB taxonomy): Bacteria > Pseudomonadota > Alphaproteobacteria > SHVZ01 > SHVZ01 > SHVZ01. Next base: position 6,306 of record JBGALV010000149.1, on the reverse strand, counting down.
CTCGAGCGTCTGGTAGTCGATGTGACCCAGGCTCGGAAGCTTGGTGCCAGGCCCGATGGATCCGAGCACGAAGCGCTCGTCGGCGAACTCGGTGACGACCTCGCGCGCCAGCTCGGCGGCGCGCTTGTTGTAGTCGTAGGCGTGATCCTGGAGCCCGAACTCGCCGAGCGTGATCGGCGAACCGCCGAAGGTGTTGGTCTCGACGCAGTCGGCACCGGCTTCGAGGAAGCCCCTGTGAAAGCCCTTGATGACGTCGGGCCGGGACTCGCTCAGCACCTCCGAGCAGTTCTCGGCACCGCGGAAGTCACGGTCGACGTCGAGGTCGAGCGCCTGCAGATGGCTGCCGAGGCCGCCGTCGCAAAGCAGCACGCGTTCGTCGAGGGCCTTGAGGAAACGGCTCATGGCAAAGTCCTTAGGCGGCCCGGCCGGCCGGCTGCGGGCGGACGCCGAGCAGATGGCAGATCGCGTAGGTCAGCTCGGCGCGGTTCAGCGTGTAGAAATGGAATTCGCTCACGCCGTTGAACTCGAGCTTCTGGCAGAGCTCGGCGGCGGTCGCGAGCGCAACCAGGCGACGGGTCTCCGGATCGTCGTCGAGGCCGGCAAAGCGCTCGGCCAGGCGCTGGGGCACGGAGATCTTGTTCGCCGCAGCGAACTTCACGACCTGGGCGAAATTCGTCACCGGCAGGATGCCGGGCACGATCGGCACCTTGATGCCGGCGCGGCGGGCGCGCTCGACGAAGCGAAGATAGGTCTCGGCCTCGAAGAAGAAGTTGGTGATCGCGCGCGTGGCGCCCGCGTCGATCTTGCGCTTCAGCGCATCGAGGTCGGCCTCGGGCGACGTCGCCTCCGGATGCACTTCGGGGTAGGCGGCGACGCTGAGATCGAAGTCGGCGACCTTGGCGAGCCCTGCGACCAGCTCGTTCGCATGCCGGTAGCCTTCGGGATGGATGCCGACGCCGTCCGGCGGGATGTCGCCGCGAAGCGCCACCAGATACTTGACGCCCATGCGTGCGTAGCTGCGCGCGATCTCGTCGACCTCCTCGCGGCTGGCGCTGACGCAGGTCAGATGCGCGGCCGGCGTCAGCGAGGTCTCCTTGAGGATGCGCTCGACCGTCGCATGCGTGCGGGCGCGGGTCGATCCGCCAGCGCCATAGGTGACGGAGACGAAACGCGGGTTGAGCGGCGCCAGGCGCTGGATCGCCTGCCAGAGCGACTGTTCCATCGCCTCGGGAGGTTCGCGGACGTCGCTGGCTCTCCGCCGGACGACGACCGACCCAGAGGCCGACGGTCAACGGGCGGCCCGGCAGATGGATCGGCGGCTCCGGCGCGAGGCCGGATGCCTTCAGCCACCCCTGGATCTCGGCGTCCGAGAAGCCCAGCCGGCGATGGGCGTGGTCCTGGCGCAGCTCTTCCAGGTCGTGGGGCGCAAAGTCCACGATCGCGAGCCTGCCGCCGGGCGCCAGTGCGCGAGCCGCCTCCGCCGTCGCCTGATCCGGACGCTCCGAGTAGTGCAGCACCTGATGGATGACGACGTGGTCGAAGCTGCGGTCGGCGATCGGCAGCGTGTACATGTCGGCGAGCCGGACCGTGCAGTGGCGCAGCCCGGCCTTGTCGAGATTGGTGCGGGCGACCGCGAGCATCTCGCGGGACGAATCGACGCCGAGTCCGCGCTCGACCTTGGGCCCGAGCAGCTCGAGCATCCGGCCGGTCCCTGTGCCGATGTCGAGGAGCGCGCCATGGCCGTCCAACTCGAGGGCGCGGGCCAGCGCCGATTCGACCTCCGCCTCGTCGACATGGAGCGATCGGATGCGATGCCATTCGGGCGCGTTGACGCGAAAATAGGCAGACGCCGACTCCGCGCGGCTCCGACGAATCTCGGCGAGTCGCGCCCGGTCGCGCTGCAGGGTCGGATCCTCGGCCGGGAGGGCGGCGACCAGTTCGCGGGCAAGCCCGGCGGCCACGCCCGCCCCGACCAGCCGGAAGAAAGCCCAGCTACCTTCCTGGTAGCGCTCGAGAAGACCTGCCTCGCCCATCAATTTCAGGTGACGGGAGATCCGCGGCTGGCTCTGCCCGAGAACCTGGGTGAGCTCGCTGACGGTCAATTCCGCATCCGCCAGCAGCGCCAGCAGCCGAAGCCGGGTAGGCTCGGCAGAAGCACGGAGAATGGTCAGAATGCGGTCCAAGGTCATGTCGCCTTCAATCATATAAGGACATCTTTATATGCGAAAGCGTCTATGAGCGCAACTGTCGCCGTCCGGCCACAGGCCCGTCCGCCTAGCCCCTTGAAGGGGCTAACGTATGGCGTTTTGACTGGCCCTGTGGTACCCGGACGGTCCGTCTGGACTAACCGTTTCTTAACCACGAGCGCGCTATAAGTCGCGTCAGAGATCCCCAAATATGTCCCGCGCCCGTCCCCTCGCCTCCTCGCTGATCGCTCCCCTGGTCGCCGCCGTGCTGCTGTCCGGCTGCGCGTCTATGAGCGACGACGCCCGCGACCCGCTGGAGCCGCTCAACCGGCACATCTTCGCGGTAAACCAGGCCGTCGACGTCGCCATCGTCCGGCCGATCGCGGTCACCTATCGCGACTGGGCGCCAGAGATCGTCAAGACCTCGGTCAACAACTTCCTCAATTACCTCAAGTCGCCTGTGATCCTCGCCAACGACCTTCTGCAGGGCGAATGGGACCGCGCGAAGCAGACGGTGCAGCGCTTCGCGCATAACACGCTCGCGCTCGGTCTCGTCGATCTCGCCGCGCCGACGATCCCGTTCCATGACGAGGACTTCGGCCAGACGCTCGCGGTCTGGGGCATTGGCGAGGGCCCGTATCTGGTGCTGCCGCTGATCGGACCTTCCAACCCGCGCGACGGCATCGGACTCGTCGTCGACTGGTTCATCGACCCGGTCTATTGGGTCGCCGAAGCGAACCACTGGGACGGCTTCATCTACGGGCGGACCGCTGCGCGCGTAATTACCGCGCGCGTCGATACGCTGAAGGTGACCGATGATCTGGAGCGAACCTCGCTCGATTACTACGCCGCGATCCGTGATATCTATCGCCAGCGGCGCGCCGACGAGATTCGCAACCGTTCGACGCCGCGCGCGGCCTTCGGTGCCGACAAGGCAGAGACTTTCGAGGAGTTGGCGCGGCCGGCGCTGACCAACTAGGGATGATCAACCGCCGTTTCTTCCTGGCTTCGGTCGCCGCAGCGCTCGCAGCGCCGCCGGCAATTGCCGCCGTCGATCCGGAAGCGGCGAAGTCGTTCGTCCGCTCGCTCGCCAACGAGGCGATCCAGCTGATGGGCCGCAAGGACTTGCCACAGCCCGAGCGCCTCCAGAAGTTCCGCGAGCTGTTCACGCGCGGCTTCGATGTCGAGGCGATCGGCCGCTTCGTCCTCGGCCGTTACTGGCGCGATGCGACCGAGCCCGAGCAGAGAGAGTACCTGAAGCTCTTCGAGGACCTCATCCTCGCCACGTATGCCGGCCGCTTCAGCGAATACTCGGGCGAGACGCTGACCGTGCTGGATGCGCGCCCCGATGATGATCGCTTCATCCTGGTAACCAGCCAGATCAATCGCACCGGCGGCAGCCCGCCGATCCGACTCGATTGGCGCATCGCCGAGGGCGCCGGCGGCTTCAAGATCGTCGACGTGATCGTCGAGGCGGTCAGCATGAGCGTGACCCAGCGCTCGGAATTCGCTTCGGTCATCCAGCGTGGCGGCGGCAAGGTCGGAAGCCTGCTGGCGGCGTTGCGAGACAAGACCAAGACCTTGCAGACGAGATAGGCGGATGCCGGCCTACATCATCGGCGAGATCGAGATCACCGATCCCGAAGCCTACAAGCGCTACACCGCGCAGACGCCGGGCGTGATCGGCAAGCATGGCGGCCGCTTCATCGTCCGCGGCGGCAATGGCGAGGCGGTCGAAGGCGAGGCGCCGAAGCGTGTCGTCGTGATCGAGTTTCCTGACCGCGCGACGGCCAAGCGCTTCTACCAGTCGCCAGAGTACCAGGAGATCCTGAAGATCCGGCTGTCCGCGTCGTCGGGCCGCCTCTTCCTCGTCGACGGCGTCGAAACGCCCAATCCGCCCGCCGGCGTCTGAGCCTCGTTACGCGGGCGCTCGGTGTCCGCGCGCGACCTCGTGCAGCCAGCCGCGAAAGGCGACGAGGCCGGTTTCCTCGGCGCGATCCGGACGATAGGCGATGTACCAGGCGCGGCGCTTCGGCACCGCGAGCTTGAAGGGCCGCACCAAGCGCTTCGCCGAAAGATCGTCGACCACATAGGGGCGCAGGCCCATCGCGACGCCGACGCCGTCGAGCGCCGCCTGCAGCGCCATCGCATATGTGCCGAAGCTGGGGCCCCGCGCCGTCAGCGCGGCCAGGCCCGCAGCGGCGAGCCACTGCGTCCAGTCCTCCGCCGAATGGCTGACGTCGAGCAGAATCGCCTCGACGAGATTCTCCGGCCGCTTCAGGCGCCGCGCCACTGCCGGCGTGCAGACCGGAAACATCTCAGCCGAAAACAACGGTTCGGCGACGTAGCCGGGCCAGTCGCCGTCGCCGAGCTGCACGCCGCAGGTCCAGTCGTCGCGGAGCGCCACCACGGCACCGCCCGTCGTCAGCCTGACCTCGATGCCGGGATGGGCGCGGTGAAAGTCGCCGAGCCGCGGGATCAGCCAGCGGATCGCGAAGGTCGGACCGACGCCGACGGTGAGCACCCGGTCGTCGCGCACCTGCGTGACCTGCTTGGTCAGCCGCGCGATTTCGTCGAAGACGCCAGTGAGGCCCGGCAGAAAGGCGCGCCCCCGGCGGGTGAGCGTCAAGCCGTTCGGCTGGCGCTCGAAAAGCGGAACCTTCAGCCGCGCCTCGAGCAGCCGCACCAGCCGGCTGACCGCCGCCGGGCTGACGCCGAGTTCGGCCGCGGCCGCAGTGAAGCTGCCGTGGCGTGCGGCTGCCTCGAACGCCCGAAGGCCATTGAGGGACGGCAATCGACGCATCCTTACCCTCAACTTTCCTTGGGGTCAGACTGAGTTATCCGCGTTTGCAGCGCAAGGCCGGCGGGGAGAGGATGTGCGCGTCCGCCGTGGGGAGCCGTCTAAAATGTTGAGCATACCCGTCGCCTTCGGCCTCGCCGCCTCGATCATCGCGACCTCGTTCCTGTCAGGCCTGTTCGGCATGGCCGGCGGCATGGTGCTGATGGGGATCCTGCTCCTGCTGCTGCCGGTGCCGGCGGCGATGGTGCTTCACGGCATCACCCAGGTAGCCTCCAACGGTGCCCGCGCCTGGCTCTGGCGGACGCACATCATCTGGCGCGTGTTCGCCGGATACTTCGTCGGGGCGGTGGCCGCCCTCGGCCTCTTCGCGATGATCCAGTTCGTGCCCAGCAAGGCGGTCGTGCTGATCTTCATCGGCCTTGCGCCGCTGACAGCGCTCGCCATGCCGGCGGGCATGATGCTCAACCTGCTGAAGCCCACGCATGCGGCGGCCTGCGGCCTCATCTGCACGGTGCTGCAGCTCGTCGCCGGCGTCTCCGGCCCGATCTTCGATGCCTTCTTCGTACGATCCGGCATGGACCGGAAGGCGCAGGTCTCGACCAAGGCCGTCGCCCAGACCTTCGGACATTTCGTGAAGCTGATCTACTTCGGCGCGATCGTCGTCAGCGACGAGAGCTACGTGCACCCAGGCATCATGCTGGTTGCCGTACTGACGGCGATCGTCGGCACCTGGCTGTCCCGGACGATCCTCGAAGGCATGAGCGACCACGGCTTCAAGGTCTGGAGCCAGCGGATCATCGTCACGATCTCCGCGGTCTATCTCGGCCAGGGCTTCTGGCTGGCGGTGATGCCTTAAGCCCAGCCCGGCGGCTGCACGAAGCCGCCGATCAGCTTCTCGAGCCACTTCGCGACCGCGATCGTGGTGCGGTCGCGGCCGAAGGCGCCGACGATCTGAAGCGCCGTCGGCAGCCCGTCGCGCGCGAGACCCATCGGCGCGGCGGTCGCCGGCAGATGGGAGACGGTTGCGAGGCCCGCCCAGAAGAGATCGGCGCCGTCGGGGACGGGCTTGCCGTTGACCGAGACGAACCGCCTGGTCCAGTCGCTCTCGTCGGTGTGCGAGAAGGCCGTCACCGGCGCGACCGGGCAGATCAGCACGTCCCAGGATTCGAAGAACTTCGCCCAGGCGAGCCTGAGCTTGGATCGCATCTCCAGCCAGGCTCCCATGTCACGAACGGTCTTCATGTCACCCGTCAAGACGCGCTCGTAGCCGGTATGAGCGAAGTCGGCATCGAAGGCGGGGCGCGCGCTTTCGTCGACGAC
>JBGALV010000020.1:0-56384 GCA_044223515.1 Alphaproteobacteria bacterium | reverse complement strand
CGCTGGAAAGACCACCGCTTGTCATAAAGTGGGGGTTTCCGGGAGGGGCCTCAGACATGCCGAGCATCGCCGCCGGGCCGGTGACCGCCGATGTCGATCTCGTCGCCTTCGACAAGGACGGGACGCTGATCGACTTTCATCACCTATGGATGAAAAAGACCCGCCTGGCCGTGGAGGCGGTCGTACGGGAGGTCGCCGGCAGCGCGACGCTCGAGCTCGATCTCTACCGCTCGATCGGCTACGACCCGAAGGCCGACAAGGCGCTGGTCGACGGCCCGCTCTCGATCAGCACGATGCCGAAGCTCTACACCATCTGCGCCACGGTGCTCTATCAGCACGGGCACGACTGGCACGAGTCGGAGGCGGTGTCCCGCCGCGCCTTCGCGGCCGGCCTCGGCGCCATCCCGACCGTCGACCTGGTGAAGCCTCTCGGGCGGATCGAGCAGCTGTTCAGCCGGCTCACCGAGGCCGGCGCCCGTGTCGCCATCGTCACCTCCGACGATCGCGACGCGACCGAGGCGACGATGTCGCTGCTGGGCCTCAGCGGCTACGTCTCGGCCATGGTCTGCGGCAACGACGCGATCCCCTCGAAGCCGGCGCCCGACGCGCTCCACCATCTCGGCGACCGCTTCGGAGTCTCGCTCAAGCGCATGGCGATGGTCGGCGACACGGTCGGCGACCTCGCTTGCGCGACCGCTGCCGGCGCGGGCTGCCGCATCGGCGTGCTGAGCGGCACGGGGCGCCCGGACGACCTGGCGCCGCATGCGGATGCGCTGATCGGGTCGATCGACGAGATCACGGTGCTTGGGTGACGCGCCTCGGCGCGTTCACACCTTCAGCCTCTCGATCCCGTCGAGCGTCAGCTCGATGCCGAAGCCCGGCGCGTCGGACGGCTTGAGGGTGCCGTCCTTGGGCGAGGCGACGCCGGGGAACACCGCCATCTCGTCGAGCGGCACGCCCGGTGCGGATCCCAGGAAGTACTCGCCCCACGGAGCGTTCGGCGTCGCATAGCCGAAGTGCTGACCGTAGGGCGTGTTCATGCCGGCATGCGGGATCACGGCGATGCCTGCGGCCTCCGCGAGCGCGTTGACCTTCATGCAGGCGGTCAGGCCGCCGACCCAGGCGATGTCGGGCTGGAAGATGTCGGCGCTCTTGGTCGCGGCCGACGAGGCGAAGGTGAACGGCGAGTACCAGTGCTCGCCGGTCGCGAGCGTCATCCACGGCAGGCGGCGGCGCAGCTCGTTCTGGCCGTCGATGTTCTCCGGGATCAGGCAGTCCTCGATCCATTTGAGCCCGTAGGGGCGAAGCCTCTCGGCGAGACGCACCGCGAACTCGACATCGAAGGCCATCCAGCAGTCGAGCATCAGCTCGACATCCTTGCCGATCAGCTCGCGCGCCTCGCCGACGAGATCCTCGTTCCAGTTGAGCGCATCCAGCCCGTCGGCGGAACCGTACGGGCAGGCGAGCTTGGTGCCCTTGAAGCCAAGCTCCATGTGCCAGTCGGTGTCGTTGCCGGTCGCATAGACCTTGATGCGGTCGTGCGCCGGGCCGCCGATCAGCTCGTAGACCGGCGCCTTCAGCGTCTTGCCCTTCAGGTCCCAGAGCGCGAGGTCGATCGCGCTGATCGCGTAGGCGCCGAGCCCGCCCGGCCCGTAAGGGGAGACGATGCGGCTCATCATGTCGAAGAGACGCTCGGTCGCCATCGCCGGCTCGCCGACGAGAAGCGGGGCGATGTGCTCGTTGATGATCGAGATCACCGGCGTGCCGTAGCGTGTCGCGCCGAAGCCGTAGCTGCCGTCGTTGGCGATCACGACGCAGCCGACCGAAGGCCATTCCGGCCGCCAGGACGAGCGCAGCTTCTTGAAGCGCGGATATCGGGACATCGGACCCGCGACCTCGGCATCGACGAGCCAGGCAGGCTGGCGTTCCTTGCTCGCGGCGGGACCGCCGACGATGTCGTTCCGGATGGCGAAGGCTTGGACGGACTTGATCTTCACCGACGTCTGTCCTTGTTTCATTTTAGGGCTCTCTTCAATGGATTGCGGGCGGAGCTGCCGCGGGCGACGACCTCGAAGCCGACATCGACCTTGTAGGGGCCTTCGGGACGGCGGAGCAGCCGGTTCATGATCATCTCGCCGGCGACCTGCCCGCATCGATACTCGGGCACGCGGACGGTGGTGAGTCCGGGCGGGATGTGGCGGGCGATGTCGAAGTCGCCGAAGCCCGCGATCGCGAGTTCGTCGGGCACGCTCCAGCCGATCTCGTTCGCCTTCAGCATGGCACCGAGCGCGATCGAGTCCGACACGCAGAAGAGGCCGTCCACGTCGGGATGCCGGGCACGAAGAAGCGCCATGCCGCGCCGACCCCCTTCGATGCTGAGATCGGTGGTGACGAGGATCGGTTCATGCCCGAGCCTGGCCGCGGCCGCCTCGTAGGCCGCGCGCCGGGCACGGGCCCGCGCATGCTCGGATCGGATCGTCATCATGGCGACGCGGCGCGAGCCCATGCGCACCAGGTGGTCGACGATAGCCGCGCCCGCGGCGTGGTTGGAGAACCCGACATTCATGTCGAGCGGCTTCGGTACCAGCTCCCAGATCTCGACCAGCGGCGCCTTGAGGCGGGTGACCAGCTGCGTCAGCTCGGGGCGATGATCGCCGCCGGCGAGCACGACCGCCTCCGGCCGGTATCCGAGCAGCGAGGTCATCACCTTCCGCTCCTCGTCGACGCCGTAGTTAGAGGTACCGAGCACCAGCGAATAGCCGTCGGCGGTGATCGCGTCGGCGATACCCTGCACGACGTTGGCGTAGACCGACGAGGAGATCGTCGGAATGACGCAGGCGATGGTCTGGCTCTTGCGCGAGCGGAGCCCGCTGGCGATCTGGTTCGGCAGGTAGCCTAGCGCATCGGCGGCCTGCAGCACGCGGCTCAATGTGTCTTCCGACAGCGCGTCGGGCCGCCGGAAGGCGCGCGAGACGGTCATGATCGAGACGCCGGCCTGCTTCGCCACGTCCTCGAGGCTGGCGGCGCCGGAGGGAGCGCTCATGACGCGCGGGCCAGCAGCGGGGAGGGGCGCGCGATCTCGACCGTGTTGCCGCCGGCGCGCGATGACCGCAGCATCGCCTCGATCAGGTCGATCGTCGCGGCCCCGATCTCGCCGGGCGACAGGTTCCGTCCCTTGCCCTGGGCGAGATCGACGAGCGCGTTCACCGGGCCGTCGCAGCGATAGACGAGTTCGCCTGGGGCGAAGTCGACGCTCGGAGGCTTGCCGTCGTGGCGATGGATCGAGAGGTGATCGCGATGGACCGCGAGCTCGAGCGCGCCCTCGGTGCCGCTGAGATGAAGCGTCAGGATCGCGCGCTGGCCTTCGGGCATGCCCGCGGCACCGGAGAAGTTGCCGAGCGCGCCGCCCTCGAAGGCGACCGAGGCGGCATCGACCAGGTCGACGGGCCCGGGAGAGAGACGTGCGCTGGCGCTCGCCGGCGAGAGGCCGGTCAGCCAGAGCGCGAGCGCGACCGAATGCGAAAGCTGACCGTAGGCGAAGCCGCCGCCCTTCGCCGGGTCCTGCCATGTCGTGATGTCGGGGGCGAAGAACGCGGATTTCCAGCGCGCGAGGCCGTCGCCGTCGAAGACGCGGCGCGTGGCCGAGACGAACGTGCAGGCGAGGTGCTCGATCCTGCCGATCGCGCCGTCGGCGACGAGCTCGCGGAGCCGGTCGAGCTTCGGCAGGTAGTGGTAGCCGTTGGCGACCAGCAGGTGGCGGCCGGCGATCCTGGCGCGGTGCACCAGGTCCCAGGCCTGGGCCGGGTCGAGGGTCATCGGCTTCTCGCACAGCACGTGGCAGCCGGCATCGATGGCGTCGCGGACATGGGGGTAGTGAAGGTCGTGCGGGGAGGCGACGATGACGGCGTCGGGCTTTCGCGCCAGCACCTGGCGATGGTCCTCGGACGCGAAGGCGAAGCCGAAATGTCCGCGCACCCGCTCGAGCGCATCGGGGCCTAGCCGGCAGACGCCGTCGAGTTCGACGTCGCTCCGCGCCTTCAGCGCCGGGATATGGCTCTCGGCCGCATACCAGCCGGCCCCAATCACCGAAACCCGGATCCGGGCCATTTCGCCTCTCGAGCCCCGCAAACAGTCGCTGTTATCGTTAACAGAGACGATGGTAAAGGCCAAGCAATTTCAGGTTGTGGCGGGAGCGGAGACCGAGGCGCGGAAGATCACTTCGGCCTTCATCTCCTCGCGCTGGGTGCCCTCGGCCTTGCCGTCCATCCGCCGGATCAGGAATTCCCAGGCGCGCCTCGCCATCAGGTCGGTGGGCTGCCTGACGACCGACAGCCGCGGGGTCACGAGGTCGGCCCATTCGGGCTCGCCGAAGGCAAGCAGCGAGACCCGAGCCGGGCACGCGATCCCATGCGCGTTGAGAGCACGGATCGTCATTGCCGCCAGCGTCGAGTTGCTGGCGATGATCGCGGTCGGCGCCTTCGGCTTTCGAAACCGATCGGCCAGGTGCCGGGACAGCGCTGCCTCGTCGTGCTCGCATTCGAAGATCTCGACCGCGACCTCGGCGGGAGACGCGGCGGCGGCGTCGTCGAGGCCGGCGATGCGGCGCTGCGCGACCAGCAATCCCTTCTGGCGGACGATGAACAGGATGCGCCGGTGGCCGAGCGCGATCAGCCGGCCGGCGGCCTCGGACATGGCGCCGCGATTGTCGAAGGAGACGAGGTCGACGCCTTCGTTGCGGACGACGCGGTCGACGACGACGACCGGCGTGCCGGAGCGCTGGATCAGCTGGAAGGTCTCTTCCGAATGGAGGCCGGGGATCAGGATCAGGCCGCCGATCTTGTACTTGAGCAGCGCCGAGACGCGATCGAGCTCGTGGCTCGAGTCGCGCCGGCTCAAGACCTGCAGCAGCTCGAAGCCGCGGTCCGAGCCGACCTCCTCGAAGGCGTTCACCAGCGCCGAGAAGTAGGCGTTGGACGTATGCGGCACGCAGAGCCCGACCATGTTCGAGCGGCGCTTGCGCAGGCTGTGGGCGAGCAGGTTCTGGGAGTAGCCCAGCGTGTCGATCGCCTTCAGCACGCGGACGCGCCGCGCCTCGCTGACCGAGTCCGGCGTGTTCAGCACGTTCGAGACCGTACCGACCGAGACCCCGGCCCGCTCCGCGACGTCGAGAATGGTCGGCCGCTTCTCCTGCACCCAGCCCCCGAAACAGATCGGACCCGACGGAGGACCCGACCACACTCGCGCAGGCGCGGTCAACGCCCCTTCGCGTATACTTCGCGCTTCAGAGACGGAGCCTTGCCATGACCGTTCTTCCCATCGTGCGCGCCGGCGATCCGGTGCTGTCGCGCATCGCCGATCCGGTCGACGATCCCACCGCCGACGACGTGGCGCTGCTGGTCGCCGACATGATCGACAGCCTGCACGCGGTCGGCGGCGGCGGGCTCGCGGCACCGCAGATCGGCGTCTCCAGGCGCGTGATCATCTACTTCACGGGCCCTGCCGGCGTGACCGACTGGCCGGACGACGGGCCGGTTGGCATGACCGTGCTGGTCAATCCCGAGATCCAGCCGGTCGGCGACGCCGAGTGGACCAACTGGGAAGGTTGCCTCTCGATGCCGGGCATGCGCGGCCGGGCGACGCGATGGCAGCGGATCCGCCTGACCGCCTCCGATCTCGACGGCAACCGCACGACGCGCGTCGTCGCCGGCAAGCAGGCGCGGACGGTGCAGCACGAATACGACCATCTCGACGGCCGCCTCTATCCGACGCGCATGAGCGACGCCTCGACGCTGGGCTATCTCGACGAGCTCGTCCGCTCTGGCCAGGTGCCGGCCTACACGCCGAACAAGCCGAAGGAGTATCTGCGCGGCCAGGACGCGCTGATCGCGCGGCTGAAGCGCGTCGGGTGGACATGGGCGGAGTGAAGGCCTAGGCGCCGAGGTCCGGAAGCCGGGCGATCAGCCGCACCAGATCGATCTGCCGGTTGACTCCCGTCTTGGCGAAGACGCTCTTGATCTGGCTCCGGATCGTGGAGAGGCGCACGCTGCGCCCGCCGGCGATCTCGGCCAGGCTCTTCCCCTTCAGCAGGCTCGTGGTCACCTCGGTTTCCGCCGGCGTCAGCCCGAAGGCCTGCTGAAGCAGGGCCGCGCTTTCCGTGCGCCGCCACTCGAGCTCGTGGATGACGACGAGCGCGCGCCCGCAAGCCGCGACGCAGTCGGCGGTGCAGGTGCGGAGGGGCTCCACGACGAGCACGAGCGGCTGGCGCCCGGAGGGGCGGGCGACCGCCAGCGTGCTGGCGATGCGCCAGGGCGCGGCCGGCGTCAGCAGGGCGCTTCGCACGATCGCGCGGAGCCGCTTGGTGACCTCGGGCGAGGTCGTTTCGAGAAGGCCGCGGGCATGGATCAGCCCGTCCCTCTGGTCGAGAATGCGCCGGGCCGACCCGTTCACGGTCGAGACGCCTCCGCCGGCATCGACGATGAGCACCGGAAGCGGAAGGCGCGACAGCGCGGCCTTCAGGTTGACCGGCGACTCGGCGATGCCCCGAAGGTCGTGGGCCGTTTCCGCGCGCGCCTGAGGGAAGCCGATCTCGGGCTGAGAGCATGACAGATCGAGCAGCCGCGGGCGATGCCGGAAGGCCGCCATCGGCCCCAGCGTCTCGGGCGCGTTTTGCGCCTCGCTGAGCGGGATCTTTCGCACGGTATGGTTAACAGTTCGGGTAGGAGATATTGATTTTGTACGTGAAAATAGAGTGAATTGGTTGCTGCTCGATTTGTCGGCAATCAATCGTCGCATAGAGCTGGGGCCATGGCTCTGACGCCGTACGCCAAGATTCTGGGCATCCGCTGCAACGAGTACATCCGGCGCCACTTGCCGCCGGATGCGCCGGTGAAGCGGCTTGCCGACATCCTCGACCAGTCGCGGCAGACCGCGGCCAGGCTCTACGCCGGAGACCCGCCGACCACGGCGCAGCTTGCGGCGCTGGCGGCGCATTTCGGCAAGAGCTTCCTCGCCCACGTCTTCGAGCCCGTGGTCGGGCCGATGAGCGACCTGACGGTCGACGCGGCGCTGACCCGCGTCGAGGCGCTGCTCCTGTCGCTGCATCCGGAGGGCGAGCGGCTTCCGCTGCTCGCGGCGCATCTGGCCGCGGCCGCGCCGATCTCCCAGCGGCTGCCGCTTTCGGAGATCGCCTCCCGGCCGACGCTGGTGCAGGCGCTCGAGCAGTATCGCGAACGCTCCGGCCGCCTCGAGCTCGCCGAGGCGGTGGCGCTGGCGCGGGCCGACGGGGAGGGCAGGACGAGCATCACCAGCCGGCGGCAGGGCGACGTGCTGCGCTTCGCCTATCGCGGGCGGGCGATCCGGATCCACGCGCCGGCCGACGACGTCCGCAACATGCCGGTCGCGGCGATGGCCGACCCGGCCTATGCCGACGCCATCCAGCGCTCCAGCATCGAGACGGCGCGATCGAGCGAGCCGGTGCTGTCGCATCACCGCAGCCTGGTCCGCCGTTCCGACGGCGTCACCGTGCTCACCGACGTGGTCGCGCTTCAGACCGTCGATCGTGCCGCGGACGGCACGATGGTCTTCACCTCGACGGTCACGCCGGCCTACGCGTCGTGACGCGGCAGCCGCACGCCGAGGCGATGAGGCGGCGCTGCCTGGCGTTTCTCCATCGCGCCCTGCCGGCGGAGGCGCCGGCGAAGCGGCTTGCCGAGATCCTGGACCAGTCGCGCCAGACCGCGGCCAGGCTCATCGCCGGCGAGGCGCCGACGGCGGCGCAGCTGATGGCGCTGGCTCAGCATTTCGGCCAGGCCTTCGTCGCCGAGGTTTTCGAGCCGGTGGTCGGCGAGATGACGAACGGTGCGACGATGGCGACCCTCGCGCGGGTCGAGACTCTTCTGGATGCGGTGCGCCGGTCGAGCGGGGTCGCGTCTGCAGCGGGGACGGGGGCGGGGACGGGGACGGCAAGGACAGCGGCTTCAGGCGACGAGTTCAGGACGACCTCGACGCGCCTGGAGCTCTCGGAGATCGCGCGATACCCCGCGCTGGTCCCGGCGCTGGAGCGGTTTCGCGATCGCGGCGGCCGGCTGGAGCTGGGCGAGGCGATGGCCTTGGCCCGGGCCGACAGCGACGGCCGCACCAGCGTCAATCGACGGAGCGAGAGGGACGTTCTCCGCTTCGCCTACCGCGCACGGGCCAGCCGCCTTCATACTCTCGACGAGCCTCTCCACGACAGGCCGGTCACCTCGATGGCGGACGCCGACTATGGCGCACTGATCATGCGGTTCGCGGACGAGACGCGGCAGTCCGCCGACCCGGTGCTGGCCCGGTTCCGCGGCCCGGTGCGCCGGTCGGACGGCATGATGATCTTCACCAACGTCGTCGTGCTCCGCACGATGGACCGCGCCCGCGACGGGACGGAGATCTTCTCGTCGCAGTATGTGATGGGGTGAGGGGAGCCGACGGGAATGCAATTCCCAGACGGCTGATCGCTCCGACCCGAGTGACCTTCAACAGGTCACGTCAAAGCGGTGTTACGGGGTAACTCTCGTTGGCGAGGCAAAGACGTCGTGCGTCGCCCTGACCTTTTAACGGTTTGATCTTTTGACCGAACATGAGGCTTTTCGACACCGCGAAATTTCGGAAGCCGCGTTGCTAGAGAAATCCAAAGCTTAAAAATAAGGACTGCGAACAGTAAGCGGCCAGGAGGCTTCTTTTGGTCAAGCCCTTGTTCGATAATTTGCCTGAGCTTGGAGTTGTTGATAACCGCCTCATCCACGACGATATCGAGTGCATCCTGAAGTAACGCTCGTCCATCGGCCTTAAAGAAGTCATCGAGCGGCATGATGAAGCCACGTTTCTTACGCGCCGTGATCTGACGAGGTAACAAATCGGCATATGCTTGTCGCAAAAGGGTCTTCGAGTTGTTGCGAGTCTCGACAAGAAGAGACTGAGGCAGTCCGAAAGCCCATTCGACAAGCGTGGGTGTCAAATATGGGCAACGTGATTCCAAAGATGCAGCCATCGCCATTTTGTCGAGCTTAACCAAGAGATTATCTGGCAGCCACGACACAATGTCAGAGTAACGTGCGGCCTGGAGTGGATCAAAAATGGCGCTCACTTGATCAGCGAAGGCCGAGCCCCACGGGGTGGCGTTAAAGGAGAGACCTCCGCGCAATACAGCCTTGAGGTCCTGCGGCCCAAAAATTAGTGGGAAGCCGCTTGGGGTAGTGCAGTCGCGTAAGGAAATCGGCTCACATAGCGAGCGGTTGGGCGAAAGATATCGGCGGAGTCCTGCGTAGACCACGGATCGCGGCCCGGGAAGTGGCAACCGAGAATGATAGTAGCCGTAACCTCCGAAGATCTCGTCAGCGCCTTCGCCACTTAGGGCCACTGTGACGGAGCGTCGAGCAAGCCGCGATAGCATTAGCGTAGGGATGGCGGCTTGGTCGGCAATGGGCTCGTCCATAGCAACGACGACGTCTTCGAGGAGATTTTTTATGTCTTGGTGAGTCAGGACAATTTCATGATGCTCCGTGCCAAAGTGTCTGGAAACAAGCTTCGCATACGGAGCTTCGTCGAGAGCTGGCTCTCGAAATCCAAGACTGAATGTCTGAACCTTGGACGATCGGCTCGCCATGCAGGCAACGAGGGCCGACGAGTCGATCCCTCCAGAGAGGAACGCTCCCACAGGTACATCACTGACAAGGCGAGAGGCGACGGCAGCATCCAATTGATAGCGCAA
The DNA here is from genome assembly GCA_044223515.1 of Alphaproteobacteria bacterium. Lineage (GTDB taxonomy): Bacteria > Pseudomonadota > Alphaproteobacteria > SHVZ01 > SHVZ01 > SHVZ01. The sequence goes on along the minus strand of JBGALV010000020.1, from coordinate 46,642 downwards.
ATGTCTGACGAGCGAATCTGAACTCTTCTCGACGGGCGCCGAGACTGGCTTAAGGCTCCAGTAAGATCTCACCTCGAGCGAATCCTGTTCGAGGCGATAGCTCATCAGATGTCCTGGCTTGAGCTTACGAATTGGCGAGAGAAGCGTCTCTTCGCCGGGAACAAATCCGAGAGCAAGGTAGGCCTCAACCGAGGTCCCATTGAGGGTCCAGTCGATGCTTGGGTGACGGGCGATCGTCAGCAACTGCGAGGCAAATATGAACTCTCCCTTCGCGTGCCAATAAAATAGCGGCTTCTCGCCAAATCGATCGCGAGCTATGTGGATTATGCTAGACTTTCTATCGTGAATGGCGAAGGCATACATGCCATCAATGCGCTTCAGTAGGCCCTCAATGCCCCACTCAACGAAGCCACAACCGAGAACTTCTGTATCACCTTTGCTCGCAAATTTATGACCGCGCGCGAGGAGTGACTTTCGTAGTTCGGCGAAATTGTAGATTTCACCATTCTGGACGACGGCAGCGCGCCCGCATTTGGTCACGATTGGCTGGTTGCCGGTTGCAAGATCGAGGACTGCTAATCGTCGAGCCGCTAGAGCGACGCGCCCATGCAGTTCGTAGCCTGCGCTGTCGGGACCGCGCAGAAGCATGGAGTCGTTGGCTGCCTCAACCAGGGATCTGTCTGGCCTTTGGTTCTTCGAAGAGATCCAACCGAATATCCCGCACATAGCGTTATTTCACTCCCGACTCTTCGCGGAGTAGCCGGAATTCGCGAGCATAAGCGTCGATCATCGCCTCTTGAGAAAATGCGCTCTCGGCAATTCTTCGACCTAGTTTGCCCATTTGCAGTCGCCGCGGTCGATCTGTCGCCAACTCTTGCATGGCGTCGGCCATAGCGTCGACATCGCCGACCTCAACAAGGACTCCGGTGCGCTTGTCGATCACTTGCTCGACGATGCCGAACACCGACGTGGCGATTACGGGGAGACCGCACGCCATTGCTTCGATTATTATTCGAGGAAAAGATTCCTCTAAAGTCGCTGTCACGAAGATATCGAAGCTTTGATACCAGCGACAAATATTTCGGTCCTCGGGCAGGACGAGAATACGATCGGGTTTGGGAGAGCTGGATTTTACGGATTCAATCAGCTTCAAATAGTCCTTACGGCCCGCGGCTCCTACGGAGACAAACCAAGCATCAAGCGTCGGTAGTCGACGTTGCAACTCGATGAAAGCTCGAAGCGCCAGATGCTGCGCTTTACGCGAGCAAAGCGTACCTACAGTTCCGAAAATGAGTGATTGCTTCGACGGTTGGGCTTGATCGTGCTCGAGCGCACGCCATGTTCGGCGCGCCGCAGGGAAGAACGCAGCGAGATCTAGACCGTTCGGAATGACTACGCTCGGCCCAAGTTCAGGAGCTGACTCCCGAAACAGTCGTGCCGTGCTTTCGGCGACGAACCCAAGTCTCCCGGCGCGCGATAGACATGCCAGCGCCTTTGACGTGGCTGATGGATTTCGACCGAAGAATCGAGCAGGTGCTGCACTTTCCCTGATATTCCAGAAGGTGGCAAAGCCATCGTGTTCGGCCACAGCAATGCACCAATAGGTCTCCAATGTGTTGCAATAGACGAGGTCGGGCTGAATTCTTCCAAGAAGATCGGAAAGCTGCTGTTCACGAGAATGCGTACGACCGTAAGAAATTTCCTCGATCGAAGTCGCAAACTCGGCATAGGCTGTCTGTTGCGGCTTTGCGCGATCACAGAAGATCACATGTAATTCGAAGCCGTGGCGTTCTACGAGACCCCGCAAAGTGATCAGCTGGGACTGCGGTGCGCCCTGCAACAATGCACTGTGTACGAGCGCGGCTACACGAACCTTGGACCGCGGATTTGTGAGCAGGGTGCGCCGGTCGATTAGTGCTGGTGCGTCGCCGGCACCGACCAAATTCGGATTGAAAAAAGGATCTGGATGAGGCCAGCGAAGTTGGAATTCTGCCCTATCAGCTGCATCCTTGAAATGACGCGGCTTAGACAGACTCTCGTGATGTATGAGCTCCGCAGCTGGACAATATATGACTTGGTAGCCAGCTCGAATGGCGCGCAAGCAGAAGTCGGGATCTTGGTAGGCATGAGGAAAACCATCCTCATCGAGGCCACCCAGTTTTTCGAATACATCACGCCTTATCATTGCCGCGGCAAAAGTTACTGCCGAACAGTTTCGGGCGATTTTCGCCCAGCCATAGTACCCGCCACTGAACGACGCCTCGCCTCGAAAGAGATGGCCCGGCGAGGCGCCGTCTAAGCGCAATGTGAGGCCCGCATGCTGGATGAAATCGCTGCCCGGAAACAGCAATCGACATCCAACGACACCGACGGATTTTTGCTGAGCCCAGCCAAGCATGGATTCCAACCAATCCGGGCTGATGATCTCGGTGTCATTATTCAAGACGACGACGTATCGACCTTTGCTCGCCGCCGCTCCGCGATTAATTAGGTTCGAAAAGTTGAAACCCTGCCCGGAATCTTTGACGCGAATTACTCGGTGCGGACATTTCGCGAGATAGCGCCTTGTCTTTGGCTCTACGGAACGGTCATCGACGATTATGATTTCGAAATTTGTATAGGCCGTTTTTTCGTTGAGGGAAGCTAGGCAGCGCTTAAGAATAGGAAGCTGATCACGCGTCGGGATGATGATCGAAACCAAGGGCTGGCCGATGACCTTCCAGTCGACCTGGTAGTATCCTGCCCCCGCGCCTATCGCGAATTCAGGTCGCTTGACTGATGCAAACGACTGGCCTCTGCGGCGAAGCGCATCAGCGACGGCGCGGGCCCCAGCATCGAATGAAGCCGGCTTTTCATTTCCAGAAAGTGCAGTCGATCCGGCGTGAACGCGCCAGTGATACAAGATGGTTGGGATATGACCAATGTGCTTCGCTGACTCGACCACTCGCAATGCGAGATCATGATCCTGAGCCCCGTCGAATCCCAAGCGGAAGCGACCAACCCTTTCGAACAGCGATCGGCGGATGAAAAGCGCGTGATTCATATACATGTAGGACAGTAGGGTCGCGCTGCTGAAATCTGGTTTGAAATGCGGATCGCGTCGGCGGCCAAAGTCGTCAATCTTGTCGGTATCCGAATAGACGACATCGCTAGTGGGGTGGTCGTTGTAGTACTTTGCGAACTCAAACAGGCAATTCTCGGAAAGCCGATCATCCTGGTCGAGAAGGAGGATGAAATCTCCGGTCGCTAAATCCGATGCGCGATTTGTTGCCCACGCGATGCCGCCGTTCTCTTTGCAGAAGATCAGTCGGATCCAATCGTACTTCGCCGTCAAGGCTTCGAGATGAGCGCGGTATTTGGTGTCGCCGGATTGGTCGTCAGCGATGCACAGCTCAAAATTTGTGTACCACTGCCTAGCGACACTCTCGACGGCTTGTTCTAAGTGCTCGGGTCTGGCTCGATAGTGAGGCATCAAGATGGAGACGCGTGGATTTAGCCGAAAAGCCGTTGCGGCTTCCCACGCATCCTTCGCGGAACGGGCTGTAATGGCATTGCTGGATAGCCAGCGCGCCAATCGTTGGCGCGAGAATGGTGTGCTGGTTGCGATGTTGATGGTCCGCACACCAAGATCCAGCTCATCATTGGTGTCGAGATCGCGGACGACGACGCGAATCCTGGCTTGCTGGCCGGCAGGTAGTTTGGTCGGAATCAGGCAACGAAAGCCAGGGGTGGCGTCCATCGGAAGATCAAGGGATTGAACGACGTCGCTTCGCCGCAAGGTCGTCGATACCGTCGCTGCAATTTGGTCGTTGAGATAGCAGTCAATCTCGATGGAATGCCTATTCGCGGAGATGGCCCAGCCTACGACCGTGATGCTATCTTCCGCGGCTACGAAGAAGCCATCTATGGGCGTGTCTAGATTTCCAGAGAGGGACTGACTGGTGCTCCTGTCTGGAACTCTGAGTGGAATAGTCGTCATCTTGGTGACGACACCGTTTATCCGAGCGGCTATCTCTGCCGTTAGATCGCGCCCTGACGAGTCCGACATATCGACGTCGAGCTCAAATCCACAATAGTCGCGTAGAGCAAAATGCGCTGAGTTTGAGTCTGAAATCACGACAGGACGACACGGTCTCGCTTTGCAAATTAGCGCTCCGTTGACGGTAAGTTCGACGGAGTCGGCGTCTTGCATCGGAGTCGTGGCCCAGCCGTTGATTCTCAGATGCGGACGACCGCCCACCCAGAGCACCTGAGAGACGCTCCATGCGAGCTTGTCGTCGAGAATAGGGAACGTGAGCTTTTCAGTAGTGACTGTGCCAAGAGCGCACGATAGATGCAGCCGAGAGTCGTCGAGAGCTTCGAAGGTCGATAGACCTGTTGCCGTGAATGCCAACAGAGAGGAAGGAGCTAACCCGATGTGCTCCGATACATCCTCGCGGATGGTCCATTCGACTGATAGCTTTTTGCGACTCGTTCCTTCCTGAAGTTCGATCAATATGGGAGACGAGTCGAGACTAGCGGCCCACCCACGAACGACAATCTCAAATGTATTTTCTTGGCGTACGGCTAGCGTCTCTTCGACGAAAAATTGAATGCACGGGATATCGAGCATCCCGATCGCTACGCTACTGCGATGAGATGAAGTCTCTGCGACTAGGTCTAACTCATGGCATCCAGGTGGAAGGTCTATCCAAGAGCAGACGAGCTTGAAAGCTTGAGGCAGAGACTGGACATGATCAGGGTGAGCGAGCGCTACATCCGGCCGATGATGGCGGCTCACTTTGCAGGGGACTTGCCTATTTGTACTTCCGAGCCGCAATACCGGCTCCTCGACCTCTGAGGTCGAGACCCATCCCTCGATTGAGAGAAATGCCTGGGGGCTGACACCCTTCTGCTTGGACTCGACGTTAAGGATCAAAGGCGGATCGCGTTGGGTCACCGTCAGGGGCATATGATTCAGTTGCCGGGCAAGGCTCGTCGGGGACATTTCTTGGCGGTCGAGAGCATTGCATTCGTGGAGACGCTTGACGACATCGCCTCTGCAAAGAAGCAGTGGCGGAGTGCTCGTCCACTCGTTGCTTGGAAGAGGCACCGCGAAGTCCGGTCGACGCGGATCGCTAATAAATTTCTTGGCGTCACTTAAGAGGTCGTAGTCAGGCGGAAGTGTCTCATTCAGTGCGGCGATAATGAGTAACCCTGTAGGCCTTTTGGCGCTCCATGCCGACAGCGCGTCTTGTACCGAGCTGAAAACTCCTAAGAGGTTTTCTGGCGGCAATCGGTTGGTCCAGTCTTCGGGTGCTTGGGCCCTATCCAGAATTCCGATGGAGAATTTTAAGAGGTGTAGCGGCGCGACAACGAGCTTAGGAGGAGGAGGCGCAAGCGGCGCGCGGTCAATATGTGCTGATGCGGGGCCCCAGGTTCTGGAGTTTCCGTTGCGACGATCGTGGACTGAAATTGTCAGTTCATGCTCGCCGGCTGGCAGCACTTCGGCCATCAGATCTTCGATCCAATAGCTCCTCGAATCTGAAGAGAGCCTTGGAAAGTCCGGAGGAGGAGGAGATGCCAGGATAGGTGAGAGTTGTATCCGCTGTCTTCCAGCAACGAGCTCAAATGCAAAAGCACTAAGCTCGCCCTTGATCCAGCCGCTCAGGCGGAGCGAGCCAAGAGTGTCGAGTATATGAACAGTGGCATTGCCAATGATTGATGCTGGTGGGCTCCATCTGGCCAGCTCCAGCCCACTTCGGTCGATGACTAACAGCGACACGGTGTTTACGTCGTCAAGATCAGATATGGGGAATTCGTGAGTGGCGAATACCCACTTGCACCTCCGGTCGCTTAGGCTTTCTGCAGTTACTTGGGCTTGAATCTTATCGCCATCGACGAGGCAAATGATCTCTGGCTTACAGTCGAGGCTGAAGGACATCCAACTCGTCAGCGTTACGTGGCCTTTATTGTGCTGAAATCGGACAACTTCTCCCCCGAGAAAATTGGAGGAGGTTTCGGCAACCAGATCGATGGCGCCGGCGACTGAGATGCTCGTTGGGGCGGTTCTGTCTTCGTTTGCGCCGTTCACACGATAGTGGTCGACGGCGGACAAAAGTCGCCCACTTCGGCAGGCATCAAGAACGTCGGGATAAAGGGCGAAATAGCGTAGATCGTTTCGCGACCACGCGGGCCTCTCGGGGAACTTCAAACGGATGGCACCAGGCGGAATAGCCTTATTGGTTAGGCTGTCGAAAATGGCGACCTCATGCTGTTCACCGTCTAGAAGCGGTGGCGGAATGAGGTATTTAAATCCGTGATTCCCATCGCCAATACCCAGCTTCAGAACATCTTCACGCATGTCGTTGGCGGTCTTCTCGGCAACAACCGCGCCGTCAATAACGATGACGACCTTCGGACGTCGCGTGAAGTCAAATGGATTAACGGCCCATCCGCACAGATGATTCCCGAAAATTCCGTCGACGAAGCCTCTTGTTTGCGTTTGCGGGCTGGCTTTCGTGGACACGGAATGGTCGTCCTATCCTGATCGTTCAATTATGTTGAGATGCGCTTGCCAGCAGCCCCGTCCTCGCGCCACTCGCCGTGCGGCGGTCTATTGTGAAGGCCGGATCGATGCTGCGTCCGGGCTACAAAAATCGGCGTACTTAAGAACGGCTGCGGCGCTGATGCTGCAGTGCACCTCTAGACAATCGATGCTTGCCTGAATCGGACCCGCGCTAAAACCTGAACCTCTCCAGCGACAGCGTCTTGCCGCCCGGCGAGACGGTCAGCGTCGCGGTCGTGGTGCTCGTGAACTGAAGGTTCAGCGTCGCCACCGTGCGGTTCACGGACGGCGCGCGGTAGGTGCCGCCGAGCGTCTGGCCGTTGCGATAGCGCACCAGCGAGGCGCCGCTGATGAGCGTCGAGCTCGTCATCGTGCCGCTGGCCACGTCCCACAGCGCCTGGCCGGGCGTCGCCGCGTCCTCGGCGAAGGACGAGTTCGCGTAGTGCATGACGCCGAGGTAGTAGCTGTTGCCCTGGAACTCGATGAAGTAGCCGACGCCCGACTCCGACGGCGCCCACCACCAGCCGCTCTCCGGCAGGCCGGCGGCGGCACCGGTCGTGAGCCCGCCGCTCGCGAACTCGAAGCGCTGGATCGTGCTGGTGTTGTTGCTGGCGACGTCGAGGAAGCGGATCGTGCCGGCGCTGCTCGAGGTGAAGGTCGCCTGCGTCGCGGTCGCGCCGAGCCGCTGCGCCGCCGAGTACGAGAAGAAGATGTTGGTGCCGGAGCCGTAGAACTCAAGGTCGCTCACCAGCGACCCGCTGGAGAGCGGCCCCTGGCCGAGATACCAGATCGGCGCCGTCGCCGTGTTGAACATCAGCGCCGCGAGGAACACGCGGCCGTTGCGCGTCTCGATCGCGTAGCCGCGGCCACCTTCGGTTGGGCTGTACCACCAGCCGGTCTGCGGCGTCTGGGCCGCGGCCGGGCCGGCGAGGCCGAGAAGGCTGACGCCAAGGACGAAAAGAGCCGCCACGCGCATTGCCAGAAGTCGCATTGTTCCCCGAGCTCCCCTGTTTTTAGACGCCCCCGGTTCGCCATCCTCACTCAACTTTTCGCTGCGCTCATCCTCCGTTCGGGGGAAGACGCCGGCCTTTGTTGCGGGCCAAATGGCGACGGTCGCGGGGGGATCGATTTCCTGGAGTGATCCCGGCTACGACCGAGAGGCGAGTGACGATAACTTTCCGTTTAAGAATTGATCGGCTTAACCATTGAAAGTTCAAGGCAAAATCTGAGAAAAGTCAAATTTAAAATTGACAAGAATTCGTATTCGTATGAGCATTCACGTCGGAACAAGGCGAACAATCGCCGGTCGTGCCGTACGCGTTCAGGGGCGTGAACTCGGAGGAGGGGACTGATGGCGACGCTTGATGGCGGCGATTATATCGGTGCGGAAACCATCGATCAGAGCGCGCTGGTCGAGGAACTGGGGGCCGGCGCCGGAACGCTGATCTCGGACGCGGTGCTCGCGCCCGACGAGGAGTCCCAGCTCCTCGTCGCGCTGCAGACCCTGAACGAGTCGCTGAACTCCGACGCGGGCGACAACACCACGCTCAACGTCGAACGCGAAACGGTCACGGTCGGCAGCGGCGAGACGGTGGTGAGCGGGCCATCGGGCGACCAGGGCGACGGCGGCATCGATCAGCTCGTGGTCTCAGGCTCGAGCGGCAGCACGATCAGCGTGCCGACGTCGTCCGACGGCTCCGGCTACGAGGTCGTCGTGCTCGGCGGCCGCAGCGACGTCAACGTCTCGACCAACTCGAGCGACGTCACGCTGACGATCGACTTGTCCGAGCTCGGCGAAGGCTTCTCGCCCGACCGGCTGCTCGGCGGCAACGCCGCGGCGGATACGGTCACGCTCCGGGCCGGCGTCACCATCGCCGGCAATGCCGGCAACAACACGCTGATCGCCGGCGGCGCGCAGAACAACACCGTCTTCGGCGGCGGTGGCAACGACTCCATCGGCGGCGGCACCGGTAACGACTCCCTCGACGGCGGCCTCGGCCGCGACCTCATCGTCGGCGGCGCCGGCAACGACACGATCATGGGCGGCGAGGCGAACGACACCCTTTCCGGCGGTGCCGGCAACGACTACCTCGACGGCGAGGCCGGGTCCGACAGCCTGGTCGGCGGCGAGGGCAACGACTCGCTGGTCGGCGGCGCCGGCTCCGACGCGATGTATGGCGGCGCCGGCAACGACCAGCTCTCGGGCGGGCTTGGCAGCGACACCTTGAGCGGCGCCGACGGCAACGACCTGCTCCACGGCGGCGACGGATCCGACGAGCTCACTGGCGGCAGCGGTGCCGACACGCTCTTCGGCGGCGCCGGTGCGGACAGCCTCGACGGCGGCGCGGACAGCGACCTGCTGATGGGCGGCCAGGGCCGCGACACGCTCGCCGGCGGCGCCGGCAACGACGTGCTCTACGGCGGCGACGCGGCCGACCAGTTCAACTTCGGCCTCGGCGGCGGCGCGGACACGATCATGGACTATGAGGCGGGCGAGGTGATCTCGCTGCAGGGCACCGGGCTCACCTCGTCGTCGATCGCCAACTCGGTCAGCGTCGTCTCGGGCAACACCGTGATCACGCTGCCCGACGGCTCGACCGTCACCCTGGTCGGCGTCACCAACTTCAACGTCTCGAACATCACCCTGACCTGATCGCAGTCGGCCTTCGGCGATCCTCGCCGAAGGCCGCCTGCCCGTCGTCGCAGCGAAAGGCGCCCCTGGGGCATGACGCCGTTGCCGACCGACATGACGTCGTCGCTCCTTGGAGCGGCCGACCGGCCGGGAAGCCGGCCGCTGCAGATCGACCAGCTCCTGGCGTCGCCGAAATCCCATGTGCCGGCGCTCCGCTGGCTCGGGTTCTGGCATCTTCTGACGGGCGAGCTCGACGAGGTGGCGAGCGTCGCCGACCGCATCCGGCGCCTGGCGCCGGCCGCGACCTCTCCATCGGCGTTCCTCAAGGCGGTCGAGCTCGCGGAGAAGATCGAGCGCCCGCAGCTGCAGGCGCTGGTGCGCGCGACGCTCGAAGGCGGCGAGGCCTGCATCGAGCTCCGGCTGCTGATCGGGTTGCTGCTGGCCGGCGGCCGCGCGAAGGCCGCGCTGGCGCTGCTGCCGTCGCTGGGCCGCGAGCCGCCGGCGATCGCGGCCGAGCTGATCCTCCGAACCCTGGCCGCCGCCGGCGTCGCCGCCTACGGCACGGTCGGCGCCGATGCGCGCGGCCGTGTCGCCGGATGGTTCATCTCGCGTGCGGTCAGCCGCGGCCGGCCGAAGCTCGTGGTCCGCCGTGCCGATGGCACGCGCATTGTCGCGTCCACCACCGGCGACTGGACGCCGGTCCCGGACGCCCCGTTCGAGCGCTACGACTTCGCGCTCGACGGCGCGTCGCTTGCCGGGGAGAAGGTCCAGGTGATCGCCGCCGGAAAGGCGGGCGAGGCCTCCTTGAGCGGATCGCCGCTCGCGATCCCGCATACCGTCGCGACGGCGCCCGAGGGCGAGGTCTGGTCGGTCAGGCGCGGCGTCGTCAAGGGATGGGCGCGGCATCCGTCCTTCGGCCAGCAGGTCCGCGTGCTCGTCCGGGACGACCAGGGGAACTCGGTTCGTGTCCGCGCCGACCTGTCCGATCCCGCGCGGGCCGGGGACGCACCGGATGACGGGGTGCGTGCCTTCGTCGCCGTGCTGCCGGCCTCCGCCCGGCCGCGGCGGATCGAGGTCCTCTTCGAGGATGACGGGCGGCCGTTCGCCGGCAGCCCTTTCGCCGATCCCGATGCCGCGCACCTTCCATGGCTCGCCGCGCAGCCGCCGCGCCTCGGCACCGATCCCGTCGCGCCGGGCCTGCGCGCGCGGGCGCTCGGCCGCGCCGGGACGAGCCGCGTGATCGACGTGATCGTTCCGGCCTACCGCAACCGGGAAGAGACGCTTGCCTGCATCGCCTCGGTCCTCGACGGCCGCGGGCGGCAGCGCTTCGAGCTCGTCGTCGTCGACGACGCGAGCCCCGAGCCCCGGCTCCCGGCCGCCCTCGATGCGCTCGCCGCCGAGGGCAGGATCCATCTCGTCCGGAACGACACCAACTTGGGCTTCGTCGGCTCGGTGAACCGGGCGATGGCGCTCCACCCGGATCGCGACGCCGTCATCCTAAATGCCGACACGCTGGTGGCGGCGGGATGGCTCGACCGCCTGGCCGCCGCGGCCTCTTCCGATCCGGAGATCGGGACGGCGACGCCGCTGTCGAACAACGCGACGATCTGCAGCTATCCGACGATCGACCGTTCGAACCCGATGCCGTCCCCGGCCGAGCTGCGCGCGATCGACGGGGCGTGCGCGGCACTCGGTCCCGGCGCCGTGGTGGACGTGCCGACCGGCGTCGGCTTCTGCATGTTCGTCCGCCGCGCCTGCTGGAAAGACGTCGGCGAACTCGATGCCTCGCTGTTCGGCCGCGGCTATGGCGAGGAGAACGACTTCTGCCTGCGCGCCCGCGATCGCGGCTGGCGCAACGTCGCGGTGGGCAATGTCTTCGTCGCGCACCAGGGCGGGACCTCCTTCGGCGACGACTCTCACAACGCCATCGGACGGGCAGGCCGGCTCCTCAACGCGATCTATCCCGGTTACGACCGCTTCATCGCCGCGTGGATCAAGGAGAATCCGCTTCGCCGCGCCCGTCGCGCCGTCGACATGGTGCGGTTGGCGGGGAAGGGCGGGCGGCGGGTCCTCATGATCAGCGCCGATGTCGTCGGCGGCATCGCGCGCCATCTGCACGATCTCGCCGGCGCGCTCGCCGAGGACGGCATCGAGACGCTCGTCCTGAAGCCGCGGCCGTCGCCGGTGGAAGGCGAGCGCGAGCTGGCGCTGACGGTCGCTTCGAATCGCGAAGGAGCGTTCCCGAACCTGGTCTATCGCGGCGAGGGCGAATGGACCGAGATGATCGAGGACCTGCGGAAGCTCGGGATCGAGTCCGTCCACATCCATCATCTGCTCGGCCTGCCGGATGCGGTGGCGGAGCTTCCGTCGCTGCTCGGGTGTCCGCTCGACGTGACGGTCCACGACTATTCGTGGATCTGCAAGCGGATCAACCTCATCGACGAGAGCGGGGCCTATTGCGGCGAGCCGGCGGTGGATGCGTGCGACACCTGCGTGCGCATCAACGGTGCGACCGATCGCTCTCCGATCGGCACGCGTGCCTTGCGCGAGAGGTCGGCCCGCATCTTCGCCGCGGCGCGCTCGGTCCTGGTGCCGTCGCTCGACGCGAAAGACAGGATGTCGCGATATTTCCCCGACATCCGCTTCGTCGCCAGGTTCCACGAGAAGGATGCGCTGAAGCCGAGGCGCCTGCCGTCCCGCGCGGTCGACGAGGTGCGCGTCGCCGTGGTCGGCGCCATCGGTCCGCACAAGGGATACGACGTGCTGATGGAGTGCGCGAGGGACGCGGCGAGACGTTCGCTGCCGCTCGCGTTCCGCGTCATCGGATACACCAGGGACGACGCCGCGCTGCTGCGCACGGGACGCGTCTGGGTGACCGGGCCGTTCACCGAGGATGACGTGGACGGGCTGATCGCCCGGGAGCGCTGCGATGCCGCGTTCCTGCCGTCGGTCTGGCCAGAGACCTGGTGCTACGCCCTGACGCCGATCCTCCGGGCCGGGATCACGCCCGTCGTCTTCGACGTCGGCGCGATGCCGGAGCGGCTTCGCCGGCTCGGGGCAGGAGAAATCCTGCCGCTCGGCCTTCCGCCGGCGGCGATCAACGATCGGCTGCTCGCAGCCGTCGGCAGACGCGGCCGGATCGAACCGGCGAAGCGGGAGGGGCGGCGCGTTCCAGGGGGCGCCGCCGCGGAACAGGGAGCGAGGGTGGCATGACGATCGGCCAGGCGACGTGGGGAGGCGAGGGGAAGATGGCGACGGCAAAGGGCGCAAAAGGCGCGCGCGTGGCGGGCAAGGAGAACGGCACGCAGAAGCCGCCGACCGCTCCGTCGAGCTCGACCCAGGCGCTGACGCTCAAGGCGGGTCGCTACCTGATCCAGCATCTCGGGATCGACGGCACAGCGAGCGAGCATGCGGGCCGCGTCTATCCGTTCGCGATCCTGTTCGCGCCGGACCGTGTCGCGGACACGGGCCAGTTTCGCTTTCTCGGGTCCGACGGCCCCAATCTCGCGCGACTGATCACGCCCGGAGACCGGACGATCGTCGACTTGGTCGGTCACGACCGGACGATCTTCATGATGGTGTTCAATGCGCCGGGGACGCAGTCCGGCGTCCGCATCGGCGTCAAGAAGCTGCCGGCCGACGCCATCGGGGAGCGGCCGGTCCCGGCCTATCGGATCGTCGCCCATCTGCAGGACATCGGCGACCAGCGCCTCAACGGCAGCGGCTGGATCGGATTCCGCGACTCGAGACTCAGGCTCGAAGGCCTGTCCATCGCGCTGAGCGGTGCCCCATCTGACCGCCTCGAGTACCTGGTCAACGGCGCCGGCGAGCAATCCAAGTGGACGGTCTCCGGCCAGTTCGTCGGGACGCGCGGGCGTGCAAAGGGGCTGACCCAGTTCGCCGCCCGGCTCAGGGGCGACCTGGCCGAGCATTTCTCGACGATCTACCAGGCCCGGTTCTCGGAGTCGGGAGAGACCAAGGTCCTCCGCGACGGCGAAGTCTGCAATGGCGGCTCGCCGCAAGATTTCTTGGTCGCGCTCAGGTTCGCGATCGTGCTGCGCCGCGCCCCGGCCCAGTTCCCGTCCAGCGCGACGTTGAACCGGATCGCTCAGTCGGACGTGGTCGAGATCAACGACATTGCCGCCGCGGCCCGGTCGGCTCAGCAGAAGCAGGCAGACTTGCCTCGCGTCGGGGATCCGGCGTCCTCGAAAGGGGGCGGTCGCGCGAAGCCGGCCCGGTCGAAGGTCGACGGGACCGCTGCCCGGAAGGGACGACGTCGCCCCGCCTGAACCATCAGATGAAGGTCCTTCTGTCCTCGCCGAACCTGCCAGGCGTACCGAGCCGGTACTGCCTGTCGGTGCTTGACCTCGATGGACGGTTCTTTCGATGGATCGACACGAGCGCTTTCATCGATACGCGCACGGATCTCGGCATCACGGGCATCGCCGCGATCCCCGACGGCGTCCTGCTGGCGATCCAGTCCCCCTCACGGCCGCGCATCGTCCGATTGTCGCCGCACCTCGTCTATCAGAAGGCGATCGAGGTTCCGGGCCTTCGCGATCCGCACGGCCTGGCGGTGGCCGACGGCGTGGTCTACGTGGCTTCCACCGGCACCAACGAGATTCTCGCCTTCGACCCCGATACCGGCAGGCACTGGCGGCATTGGGCGTTCGGCGAACGCACGGACCGGGACGTCCTGCATCTCAGCTCTCTCGCGTTCCACGACGGGCGCCTGCTCGCGACCGCGCACAACCATCCACTCAAGGAGGCATTCCCTTCGGACTGCGGATGCATCATCGAGCCTTCCGGGGGCGGCGTCCTGCTTTCCGATCTGCATCGGCCGCACACGCTGATATCGAGCGTCGGGCGGCTCCATTTCCTGAACTCCGCCGGCGGGAGCATCGCGCGCCTCGGGCCTGACGGGGCGATCGACCGAGAGGCCGTCCTGGGCGGCTTCCTTCGCGGCGTGGCGCGCGTCGGCGACAAGCTGATCGTCGGTTCGAGCAGCCAGAGGCTGCACTCGCGCAAGCTCGGGGTCGCCAACGCGAACCTCGCCCTCGACGAGGCCTGGATCGGCGACAGGCGATTCAAGTCCTCGATCGTGGTGCTGGACGCCGAGACGTTCGTGATCTGGGAGCGCATCGACTTCACGCTGATGGCGCCAGAGATCTTCGATGTCCATCCCCTCGTCGTGGAGCCCGATCCGCGGGTACTGCTCGACGAGGCAGAGATGCTGAGGTCCTGCTCGATGCGCCACGAGATCTGGGCATTGCGCACGCGTGTCGACAGGCAGCGCGAAGCGTTGGCCAAGACAGCTCAGGGCGATGCGCGCCGTCATGTCCATGAAAGGGCGGTCATCTCGTTTACCGGATTCGACGGCGGCGCCATCTCCGGCGAGGCGTACAACCCTACGCGGCCGGGCTCGGCCGTCTATGTGCGGGTGATCGTCGACGGCCAGCATGTCTTCTATGCCAGGTCGGACCTGGGGCGCGGCCAGGCTGTCGACGTGATGGCGCCGCGCCCGAGATTTTCGCTGCAGATCCCGACCGGGATGCTGGGCCAGCACCGCCACCGGATCGAGCTCGACGTGCCCGATGCGAGCCAGTGCGCGAAGGTCGTGCTCGACCTTGTGCGACCGCTGGGAGCGCCGGGAGTGGGCGTCAACCTCTCCGTCATGGAGGCGAGCGCGTGAGCGGCGCCGCGCAGAAGACCGGCAAGGACAAGGAGCAGGCGAAGGGGCTGCTGGAGGTGCTCGTCTCCCGCTGCCGCTCGCACCTGCTGCTGGGGGCGGCATTCGCGCTGTTCGTCGACGTGCTCTACCTCGCCAGCCCGATCTACCTGATCAACGTCTATGACCGCGTCCTTTCGAGCGGCAGCCGGTACACGCTGGTCATGCTGTCGATCGCGCTCGGGCTGGCCTTGATCGCGCTGGCTCTCCTCGACGACGCCCGCACCCGGCTGTTGATCCGCGCGGGGATCCGCATCGACCGCGAGGTAGCGGTCCCGCTGATGCGGACCCTGATCCGGGCCGGCAGTGCGCCGGGCGGGCATCGCAATGCCCAGGCCCTGCGTGACCTCGACAACTTCCGCCAGGTCGTCACGGGACCCGGCATCGCCGTATTCTTCGATGCGCCGTGGACACCGATCTTCTCGATCGTTCTCTACTACATGCACCCGCTCCTCGGCCTCGAGGCCATCTTCGGCGCAGTCGTCCTGCTGATCCTCGCCCTGATGAACGAATTCGCGATACGCCGTGTCATGTTCGGTGCGGCGAATGCGGCGCGGGACAACTACGTGGGATCCGACGACATCGTCCGCAACGCCGAAGTCGTCCGCAGCATGGGAATGGAGTCGGCTCTCCTCGGGCGCTGGAGTTCCGTCCGCCGTCGCTACCTCGACCTTCAGGCGATCGCCAGCGGCCGCGCCAGCGTTTTCGCCGCGGCCATAAAGTTCGTGCGCTATGGCCTCCAGGCGCTGGTGGTGGCGACGGCCGTCTGGCTCATCCTCGACCAGAAGGTTTCTCCAGGCGTCATCTTCCCGGCGATGCTTCTGCTCGGGCGTGCTCTGGCTCCCGTCGAGCAGGCCGTCTCCGCCTGGAAGTCCCTCGTCGGCGCACGGCAGTCGTTCGACATCGTCTCGAAGCTCGTCGAGTACATGCCGGCGCCGGTCTCGTCGCTGCGGACGGACAAGGTCCTCGGCACAGTCGAAGCGGAGCAAGTGTCCCTGGTTATCAAGGGGCGCGAGCGCCCGGTGCTGCGCGGCGTCGGCTTCGTGCTCCGGCCCGGCGAAGCGCTCGGCATCGTCGGCGCGAATGGATCGGGGAAGTCGAGCCTCGCCCGCCTGATCGTCGGCGTATGGAAGCCGTCGATGGGTACCGTCAGGATCGACGGCGCCGACACCTCGCAGCTCCACCGAGAGGATGTGAGTCGCTTCATCGGCTACCTGCCCCAGGACGTGCAGCTGCTCGCCGGCAGCATCAAGGAAAATATCGCCCACTTCCAGCAGGGCGAGGACGGCAAGGTGATCGCCGCGGGCCGTCTCGCGCGCATCCACGAGCAGATCCTGCGACTGCCTGAAGGCTACGACACGCAGGTGGGCGAAGGAGGCGTCGTCCTGTCCGCCGGACTACGACAGCGCGTCGCGCTGGCCCGCGCCCTCTATGCGGATCCGGCGGTCATCGTTCTCGACGAACCGAATTCCAACCTGGATGCCGATGCCGAGGCAGCCCTCATGCAGGTGCTGCAGGAGCTCAAGGGCCGGAACCGGACGGTGATCTTGGTCGCGCATCGCCCGAGCCTGATGTCCGTCGTCGATCGCATGCTCGTTCTGAACGAGGGAGTGGTCGAGGCGCAGGGCGTTCGCTCCGAGATATTGCCGCGCATAACCAAGCTGGCGCCCGTCCGCGCGACCGTGCCGACGGCGGGTGAGGGATCGTGACGGCGGTGTCGATCCTCCGAGAGCCCATCGTGCCCGACAGCGCGCGGGGCCCGGCGATCCAGGGCCTGCTGGTCGCGCTGCTCTTCTTCGGTGTCTTCGGCGGCTGGCTGGCGCTGGCGCCGCTGACCGGCGCGGTGATCGGGTCTGCGACGATCCGCGTCGAAGCCCATCGACAGGCGGTCCAGCACGTCGACGGCGGTACCGTCCGCCAGATTCTCGTCCGGGAAGGTGAGCCGGTCCTTGGGAACCAGATCCTGGTTCGTCTGGACGACCTCGCGCTCAAGGCAAATGCCGACGTGCTCCTAGGCCAGAGGGACGCGCTGCTGGCACAGAGCGCGCGCCTGATCGCCGAAAGGGACGGTGCCGAGACAGTCGCCTTCCAGCCCGAGATCTCAGGTCGATCCGGCAATCGCGAGGTCGAGGCGCTGATGGCCGCCCAGCGGGCCCTGTTCGCATCGCGTCAGAATGCGCTTGCCGGTCAGATCAATGTCCACCGCAAGCGCATCGAGCAGCAGCGGGAACAGATCCGCGGCAACACCTCGCAACTCGAGTCATCGCGTCGACAGCTCGGGATCGCGGCGGACGAACGCTCCGGCCTGACCCAGCTGCTGGAGAAAGGCTTCGTTGCGCGAACCCGGGTCCTCGCTCTCGACCGCGAGATCGCCGCGCTCGAAGGGCGCGTGGGAGACCTGGATGCCTCGAATTCCAGGGCCCTGCAGGTGATCGCCGAGGCGATGGCGGAAATCGAGCGGATCAATCGTGACCGCGCCGCCCAGATCATGCAGGACCTGACCGATGCGCAGCGTGTCCTTCGCGAGGTCGAGCCGAAGCTCGTCGCCACCCTGGAGGCGCTGAACCGCGTCGATCTTCGTGCGCCGCGCACGGGCCGTGTCGTCGGTCTCTCAGTTTTCAACGCTGGAGCCGTCATACGTCCCGGCGATCGCGTGCTGGACATCGTGCCCGACGATAGCCCGCTGGTCGTCGAGAGCCGCATCAGGCCCGAGGACGTCGATGAAGTTCGTCTCGGCATGCGCGCCGAGATCCGGCTGACCGGCCTCAATCACCGCGTCACCCCGATCGTCGGTGGAAAGGTCGTCAGCATCTCCGCCGACCGGCTGTCGGACCCGCGCTCAGGTGAGGGTTATTTCGAGGTGCTGGCATTGATCGATCCGGGTGAAGTCGAGCCGTATGTCGATCAGCTCCTTCCGGGAATGCCGGCACTGGCGATGTTCCCGACACGCGAGAAGACGGCGTTGACCTATCTGCTGAAACCGCTGATCGACGGCTACGACCGTGCGCTCCGGGACTGACGGCGGTCGCGCATGAACGTGCTATTCATCCATCAGGCGTTCCCAGGCCAGTTCAAGAACGTCGCGCGTCTGCTGGCGCAGGATCCCGCGAACGACGTCCGCTTCATCTCGCGTCCCAATGCAAACCAGATTGCCGGCGTTACACGCGAGACCTATACCCCGGCGCGCGGCGTTGCGGCGCCGACGCATGCCTACGTTCGAGACCTCGAGCGTGGGGTCATCAACGGCCAGGCGGTCGCCACGGAAATCCGGAGGATGGTTTCGTCCGGATTTCGCCCGGACATCGTGATCGGGCACAACGGCTGGGGCGAGACGCTGTTCGTGAAGGACGTGCTGCCGTCGACGCCGCTTCTATCCTATTTCGAGTTTTTCTATCACGCCTTCGGAGCCGACACGAACTTCGACAAGGAGTTCCCGACCAGCATCGACGACCAGTTCCGTATCCGCATAAAGAACTCGGTCAATCTTCTGGGCCTGCAGGCGGCTGATCGGGGGATCACGGCGACGCGCTGGCAGCACTCCCTGTACCCGGACTGGGCGAGGGAGAAGATCAGCGTCCTTCACGAAGGTGTCGACACGCGCGCCGTCGCGCCGGTGGCTGGGGCGTCCTTCGTGCTTCCCGACGGGCGCAAGCTGACGCGCGACGCCAAGGTGATAACGTTCGTCGCGCGCAATCTCGAGCCGTATCGCGGAATCCACACGTTCGTGCGGGCGCTTCCCCGGCTTCTCGCCAAGGTGCCGGATGCCGAGGTCGTGATCGTCGGCGGAACCTCGGTGTCGTACGGCCGGGCGGCGGAGCAGGACGAGTCCCACCTGCTTCGGCTCATGCGCGAGACCGTCCTCGATTGGAGTCGGGTCTGGTTCCTGGGCCAGGTGACCTACGCCGACTATCTGTCGCTGCTGCAGGTTTCGGCGGCGCATATTTACCTGACCTATCCGTTCGTCCTGTCCTGGTCGATGCTTGAGGCCATGGCGGCCGGTTGTCTCGTCGTCGGCTCGGATACGCCGCCGGTGGCGGAGGTGATCGAGCCAGGGCTCAACGGCCTTCTGGTCGATTTTTTTTCCCCGGAAGACCTGGCCGAGCAGCTGATCTGGGCGAGCGGACGCCCTGCGGCCTGCGCTCGTATCCGGCAGCGAGCGAGAGAAACCGTCGTCCGCCGCTACGATTTCGCAAGCTGCGTTTGGCCTCAGTTCGATCGACTGCTGAAGGAGATGGTCCCGCAGGTGCCCGCGGCACGTCCGAAGGCGCGGTCGGCACGGAGGGAGGCTCGGATCGCCGCCGAACGGGCGACCAGTGCAGCGTAGCGGCGCCGACTCACGCCGAGCCACGATCTACGTGGCCATCGTTTTTCTGGTCACCTTCTTCAGCGTGATCTTCGGTGCGCAGCTCGCTCGGGTGCTGCTGTATGCCTGAAGGCCACGAGCTCCGTTCGACGATCGACGCCGCATTGAGGCAGCCCTCCCGCGTGGTGCGGCAGGCTGCAGAGGCGGTGCTTCTGGATCTGCGAGGCAGGAAGATGCCGGCCGCGCGGCGCTACGAGGCCGTGGTCAGGTCGCTCGGCAGCCTGCCGGCGGCGTCGGTCGAACTGGTCGCGCGGATTCTGCGGGCTCGCCGGCGTCACGGCCAGGCCGCGGCTGCGCTTCGCGTCGCGATCCGCAAGAGTCCGGGGAACGCACGCCTCTGGGTCGACCTGAGCGGTGTCCTGGGAGAGGGCCGCCAGGCATCGAAGGCCGAGGCCGCACTGCGCATGGCCCTTGCACTCCACCCGGGCTCGCCGGAAGTCCTCCAGGCGATCGCCACCGCGACGGCCCACGTGCTTGCACCGCGCGGGGTGGAGCGGACCTGGCTTTTGCGCGTGGTCGCCTGCGTGGTTGACCTGCCGAGGGCGCATCTGAGGCTGGCACACTTGGCGCTTCCCGGGCCCTCGTATCGGGAGGTCCTGGCAAGGATCCACCGGATCCTCGAGCCTCGCTCCTATGTCGAGATCGGCGTGGCGTCGGGGGCCACGCTGGCTCTGGCGCGGCCGCCGACCCTGACGATCGGCATCGATCCGCAGCCGACGATCCGCCGCCGCCTACCCGTGCCGGCGAGGGTGTACCAGCTTTCCAGCGACACCTTCTTCGAGCAGGTGGATCTGGGCGTCCTGCTTTCCGGCGAGATGCTGGACCTCGGTTTCATCGACGGCCTGCACACTTTCGAGCAGACGCTGCGCGACTTCGTGAACATTGAGGCGTTCATGGGGCCGCACTCGGTGCTGGTTCTGCACGATTGCCTGCCGCTGGACGAGCGGACCAGCGTGGTGCCGCGCCGCACGTCATTCTGGAGCGGAGACAGCTGGCGGCTGATCCCATTCCTGATGGATCGGAGACCGGACCTCGATCTCAGGCTGATCGCGGCGCCGCCGACGGGGCTGTTGATCGTGACCGGTTTGAACGCCGGATCGCGGCGGCGTCCTGCCCCTGACGAGATCGCGCGATATCGGGCTCTGCGGGTCGCCGACCTGCGTCGCGACTACTTGAGCGGCCTCCCGCGCATCGAGAACACGTCCGACGAGCAGATCGCCTACTTCCGTTCGCTGGCGATAGGACGCGACCAAGGCCGCGCCGCCCGCGTCTAGCTCTTACGGCGCCCGGTCTCGAGGCTGCAGAAAGTCCGCAGCTTGCGGACGTTCTCGACGACGACATTTCCGCGCTTGTCGGCCTTGATGCCGATGTCCCTCAGCTGGTTGAAGGCGCGCGAGAGGCTCTCCGGAGTCATCCCGAGGAGGCGTGCCATCACCAGGCGGTCCTCGCGGAGCACCAGCGAGACGCTGCCGCTCGGTGCGGCGATGAGCGAGAGGAGATGGCGGGCGAGCCTCTGCACGGTGGTCAACAGCTTCAGGTCGCGCACGTGCTGGACGAGGGCCAGATTGGTATTCACAACGGCCCGGAGGGTTGCCGTGCCGGTGCCGAGGTCGGTGAAGACGAGCTCGCGGAACTTGGAGACCGGGATCATCATGATGCGGCCGCCCTCGACGACGCGCGCGCCCGTCGTATAGGGCACGCCCAGGAGCGTCGCCGGATCGAGAATGGCCTCGCCGCGTTCGCGGATGATGACGATCGTCTCGTTGCTGCCGAGGGTGGTCGTCACCGCGACGCGGCCGGTCAGGATGAGATGAAGGAACTTGGCGGGACCGCCCTGCTCGTACAGGACGGTGTCGCGGGGCAGGATCTGGACGAAGGCGTCTCGCGTGAGCTCGTCGATGATGCCGTCGGATAGGTCGGAAAGCAGCTGCATGTTGAGCAGCAACTTCTGATCATCGACAACGCTTACGCTCACGCTATGCGTCCTCTTAATTTCGCCTGCGCGGTCAAGGGAACCGGCGGCGGAATGAATACATCGATCCCATACCGGGTGGGCAAGCCCGATTTAAGGAATGCGATGCATTTCCCATAGATTGATGGGAATTCCATCAATGTCTGTGAATGGCTTCACACGTTGCGGGGCCGGATCGGCGCTATCCCTCATGACATCGTGTCGGAGGGAGGCGCAAGTTGCTCGATAGATATCAGCAGAAGACGGCCGAAAATCGAGACGGGAAGGTTATTCCGGGCGCTGGGGCGGCCTTCGGGGAGGCCTCGCTCCCCCTTCGGGGCCCGGCGGCAGGCCTGGCGGTGTCGGCGATGGGCTCGCTCAACGTCCTCGGCGGCATCATCGACCGCCTGTGGATGGCCATCCTGGTCGTCGACGCCGGGGGGCGAATCCTGGTCTGCAACGCCGCCGCCGAGCAGATTCTCGCCCAGCGGGACGGCCTGATGCGGATCGTAAATACCCTGACCACCAACCGGCCGGTCGAAACCCGGGCGCTGGCCGGCGAGATCTCGAAGGTCCTGACGAAGCTCGTGCCGATGTCCGCGAGCGATCCTCCTTACGGGATCGCCCGGGCGACCCGGCCCTCGGGCCTTTCGCCTTACGTGCTTCTGATTGCCCCCTTCGCCGCGGAAGGTGCCGACGGCACCGAGGATCGGGCGGCGATGGTCGTCGTCAGCGACCTTGAGCTTCCGGTTCCGGATTGCGGGCGCCACCTGCGCATCGCCTTCGAGCTGACCGAGGCCGAGGTCCAGGTCGCCCTGAGCCTTCTTAACGGCAAGACGCCGGCGGAGATCGCGGAAGCGCGTGGCGTGCGCCTTTCGACCATCCGTTCGCAGGTGAAGGCGATCTTCGCCAAGACAGGGACCACCCGGCAGTCGGAGCTGGTCAAGCTGCTGTCACGGATCCCGAACCTTCGCTGAGCCGCCGCCGACATTCCTTTCCGTAACGACCGGCTAGGGTATGCTCGCGCTCAAAGGCGGAGGGGCGAGGCATGGCCGGCACGGAGCGGCGCACAGGGACGGAGCGGACGACCCGTTCGGCCGAGAGCCGGTCGAGCCTCGCGGCGCACGACCTCTTCCGCAATTTCCCGCCAGCCGAGCTCGATCGTGTCCTCGCGCTATCGCGCGTCGAGGTCTACCGCGCGCGCCAGCCGATCTTCCTCAAGGGATCCGAGGGGCGGGGCCTTCTCGCCGTGCTTCAAGGGCGCGTGCAGATCAGTGCGCCCGGCTCCGACGGCCGCGAGATCATCCTCAACATGATCGGGGAGGGAGGCGTCTTCGGCGAGATCGCGCTTCTCGACGGGCGCGAGCGCTCGGCCGACGCGGTGGCGATGACGCGCTGCCGGCTCCTGGTCATCGAGCGCCGCGACTTCGTCCCGTTCCTTCGCCAGAATCCGGACACGACGCTGAGCCTGATGACCATCCTCTGCGACAAGCTCAGGCGGACGACCGAGCAGGTGGAGGATCTGATGTTCCTCGACCTGGCGTCGCGCCTGGCCAAGTCGCTGCTTCATCTTTCCAAGGGAGATGTCGATGCGGTAGGTGGCAGGCGCCCGGAGATCGGCCTGTCGCAGCGGACGCTCGGCAACGTCATCGGCTTCAGCCGCGAGAGCGTCAACAAGCAGCTGGCCCAATGGCAGAAGGACGGCATCGTCCAGCTCACCGACGGCCGCATCGCGGTCGTCGACGCCGCGGCGCTCCAACGCCACGCCGAGGGACGCGCCGGTGGCTTCAGTTGAGGCCGGCGCGGCGAAGGTCTTCCTTGATCTCTTCGATGAGGCTCCGGTCGAGCGTCGGCTGGCGGCCGGCCCAGTCGTCGATGCGGAACAATGGATCCAGCCGGACGACTTCCGCCGCGGTGGATCGAGCCTCTTCGGTACGTCCGAGACGGCTCAGCACGCTGGTCAGGCCGATCAGCGAACGGACGAAGCCGGGATTGCCCTTGATCACCGTGTAGAAGGTGTCTAGCGCCTCCGGAAGCCGCCGCGATCGCCGATAGGCCATCGCCAGGTTGTGCCGAAGCCAGAGCGGTGCGTATGGATTCATCCGGATCGCCTGTTCATAGGCGAGGATCGCCTCGTCGGTGCGCCCGGCATAGGCGTAGATGAGGCCGAGGATGGCCGTCAGCTCCGCGTCGTTCTGCGACAGCTTGATCGCGTGTCGCATGGTCGCGATCGCTTCGTCGTAACGCCGCTCCAGCACGAGGATGTAGGCGCCGAGGCCGTGCGTGTCCGGATAGTTGGGCTCGAGATGCAGCGCGCGCTTGTGCAGGGCGCGCAGCTGCGGCCACAGGGCATCCGGATCGGAGGTCCACCCCATCCTTATGTCGTCCATCAGCGCATAACCGAGGGAGGCGATCGCCGCCGGATAGACCGGATCGAGCGCTATCGCGTGCCGATAGTGCTGCTGGGCTCCCTGGTTGCCGTTTCGTGTGTAGTCCTTCCGTCGGTCACGGCCGCGCTGATAGGCCTCCCAGGCGCGGCCGTCGGAGGTGAGGCGGCTCCACAGCCGCGCATGCTCGCCCTCGGTCAGGCTGATCTGCAGGGCCGTCGCGACCGACCGTGCCATGCCGTCGAGCACGCTCGCCTCGCTGCCGAGCGTCACCGTGTAGCGATCGGTCCAGGTGATGCGGCCGGTCGGCCCATCGACCAGCTGGACGCTGAGCTTGAACGTGCCGCCGTCGATCGCGCCGGTGCCGGCCAGGTGGTAGGTGTGGGGACGCGACTCCCGCGGCTTCCGTTTCCCGTCGCCTCGTGCCTCGCTGCCGAGGTCCGGTCGGACCACCAGAAGGCCCGAGATCAGCGACAGCATCACCGTTAGCTCTTCGGTGATCGTGTCGCAGAGGATCCGTGCCTTGCGACCGCCGCTCAAGACGCGGAACGGGGAGATCTCGACAGTCGGGCGTCCGATCGGTGCGACGGCGTCGCCGCTCAGTGAAGGCGGTGCGGACTCGCCGCTCACCGAGACGGGTGGAACCCAGCGATAGGCGCGCACCCGGCCCGAGATGTTCTTGAGCGCATGGTCGCCGGCAAAGACGAAGTCCGAGCGGCCCTTGTCGCGGATGAGGTCGTAGATCGCGCCCGAGACGAGGATGGTGTTGGGCTCGGCCAGCGTCTGAAGACGCGCGGTGATGTTGACACCGTCGCCGTGGATGTCGTCATCGACGTCGTAGACGTCGCCGAGATTCAGGGCGAAGCGGTAGGCGAGGGGCTCCTCGGTCTCGCTTCGCATCTTGCAGTTCGACAGGTGCCAAAGACGGACCGCCGCTTCGACGGCATCGGCGCTGCTCGAGAACTCGGCCAGGAAGGAGTCGCCCTGCTTGCCGACCAGGCGTCCGCCGAGCTCCTCGACGACGCGCCGCATGGCGTCGCGATCGGCGACCAGCGCCGTCAGCGTCTCGCGCTCGCGCTAGCGCATGAGACGGCTGTAGCCGACCACGTCGGCCATCAGGATGGCCGTCAGCCGGCTTCGCCGCGTCTGCGGTACCAAATCGCCCCCCTCAACCAGAAGGTCGGATGGCGTTGACCATTTTGGCCTTCCGCCATGACCCTTCTCCCCGGCGGGAGCTACTTCAACACATCACGGCCCGGGGCACCAGTCGGCCAGAAGTTGTTAGCACCCGTCGGCGCAGCTGCGCAGGATGTGCGCGGCGAGCTTCATCAGTAATTCGTCTTCGCTCTCGGTCAGGTCTTCAGGTGGGCGTGGCGTCGGAATGCAGAGATGGAATCTTTTGTTCTTGTTCGGCAGCCACTCGTCTGCATGCACGACAAGCTCAGTGCCCGGTTTGATTATGTTTTGAGCGACCAGTTCCTGGGTTGCATTCTGATAGTAGTTCGTTTTGTCCAAGAATTTATTGAGTTCGGTAGTGCTACCCCACAGGCGTTTCAAGATCGTTTGCATCGGCCGAAGATAACTTACGTCACCGGGCGTCATCATGATGACGGCTCCGTATGTCGCCTCTTTATACCTTGATGAGTCCGCCACTTTTCCCCTCCCGCGGTTGGTAAGCCTCCGAACGATCAGTCGATTTTCACAGGGCCGCTTCCTTCATTTGAGGGACGTCCTGCTCATTTTTTGGCGTTATTCTCTACGATCTTTAATCTTTAAATAGAAGTGGCGCGTGTTCGGAGCGAGGATCGATCTGAGGGAGGGCGAAGCGCTTCAGGCCGGCGGCTCCGCAGGGATCGGGCCGTTTGCGATCGTAGGGGCTGCTATAGATCGTGCGCATGCTGGAGCCGGATCCGTTGCAGAGATGGCGGCTCGCGATTGTGCGGCAGCGCTTCGTTCGCTGAAGAATCTCCATCTGGTCGCTAACACCGGCGGACGTCTTGGATGGACGAGGGCGGTTCCCGCGCACCTCGGAGCGAGGTTGATCGCGTTACGGGATAGTGCGGGACGCGATTTGATCCGGGTGCCGTTCGCCGAGGATTGTCCAGTCTCCATAGTTGCAGTCCCGAACGGCGGCGAGCATCTGCCTAGCTACCTGAGCCTATGGGGTGGCGCGGCATCGGCGGCGATGTCGATTGAAGATGCGGCGGTAAGTTGCCTATTCGAGGTGGCAGAGCGCTGTTCTCAAATGCGAGACGGCAGCGAGCCTGTGGTTAGCACCAGTGCCAAGGAGCTTGGTGTGGAGGCCATAGATCCTGGAGAATTGGTTCCGTTAAGTCGAAGCAAAGGACGAGCCGCCGATATTCTGGGATCGGAGCCGATCGACTGGACGAGCGCGCGCCGTCTCGATGGCGAGGCTTGTTGGATTCCTACCGACCATTGCTTTCGGAGTTCGAGTCCCCGAAAAAGTGCATGGAGCTGGCCGGGCGAGAGCAACGGAGCCGCCACGGGCATCAGCTTGGGCGATGCAACCCTCCGTGGTTTGCTTGAAGTCGTCGAACGAGACGCTGTCGCAATCTGGTGGTTCAACCGAGTTCGACGTCCGCCATTGCGCATTTCGATGATGGACATGCCGACGATCGCGCCAGTCGCACGTTGGCTCCGCACCAACCGACGAAGAATGCACTTCCTCGATATCACCTCAGATCTCGGGATTCCGGTGGTCGCGGCCGTCTCCTTCCACGAGTCGGGTAGTGGGATCGCGCTTGGCTTCGCTGCAGATCTCGATCGCGAACGCGCAGCAATACGCGCGATGCTCGAGATGATGCAGTTCCATGCCATGGTGAATCTCAGCCTTATGCGGCATCCATCGTCCGATGACGGCGAACTGGAGCAGCATACGGAGACGGCTAGGAACTGGTTTCTCTCCGCACGGATCGTAGACGAACCCTACCTGCTTCCTGACGCAGAAGCCTCGTATTCGCCACTCACGATTGCTTCAACCGAGCCCTCTCTTGCGCTCGAATCCTGCGTAGCGGCCCTCGGTCGTCATGGCTTTCGCCCACTCGTGGTTGATCTGAGTCGTCCGTGGATTGGAATTCCAGCGGTCAAAGTCATTGTCCCGGGCCTGCGCTCGCTGAAGAGGTTCTTCGGACCAGGACGACTCTACGACGTGCCCGTGTCGATGGGGTGGCATTGTAAGCGCTGCCGGGAAGACGAACTCAATCCGAGAAACTTGCCGACATAGAAAAATCAGGAGGGGCAATTGAGGGGGAGAGCCACGAGAGACCATGGCGAAGGCCTGAGTGAGGTCTACCCTCGTCCTGGATCACATGTCCTGTCGAACAATCCGAGTGACGGGGGATTCTTCGGCTACATGTTCAAGAAGCAGGAGATGTGTGAGCTGACGCTGGATGAGGCTGTCAAGCTGTCGACGGTCATGACCGGAAGGGACGTCCCCGAACTCCCCATCGCTGCTGAAGATGCCCAAGAGAATCCGAACATACCGGCGGGGTATACATTCCTTGGGCAATTCATCGATCACGACGTCACCTTCGAGGCGACATCATACATAGATCGCCTCAACGACGCCGCGAAGCTGCCGAATATGCGCACTCCGGCGTTCGACCTGGACTCTGTATATGGCGCAGGGCCCGACGACGAGATAGACAAGGACTGCTTTAGCAAACACCCTGAACATGGATGGGTTCTGCTGAGAGCCGGCACTCTTATCGGCGGCGGTGCGGAGCCTGCGATCCTGGATTTCGCACGCAATCAGGGAAAAGCATTAATTCCCGATCTGCGAAATGACGAAAACCGGATTGTCGGCCAGATTCACGGAGCCGTCATAGCCTTTCATAACCGAATGATCGAGGAGCTTTCCAAGCGTCACTCCGATCTGACCGGAGCCGCTCTTTACGAACGCGCGAAGCGTGAAACCAGCTGGCACTACCAATGGGTGGTCTTGTGGGACTATCTCGCGCGCATTTGCGGCGGGACCATCGAGATCGAATCTCATCTCGGAGAGGACGGGGCGACGCCGTCACTGCCGAACTTTGGCGGTGCAAAGAAGGCGTATATGCCTGTGGAGTTTTCGGCGGCCGCGTTCCGTTTCGCGCATTCGATGATCAGGCCCGCCTATCTGCTGAATCGCCAGGTTCCCGGACCTCGTATCGTTCGAGGAAATCCGGGTTTTGGCCGAATTCCTGTCTTCCAGCCACGAACCCTCGAGACTTTAGAGGGGAATCGCCCCCCCTTTTCGCAATGGTCTGTGGAATGGAACTATTTTTTTCCATTTTCTGGTTCGCCAGTAAGAGGGATGCCAGGCGTTCTTGGAGACCGTTCAACTCGATTTACGATGACCCTTCCCGGGCCGCAACTCAGCTATCTGATCGACCACGAACTATCTCCGCCGCTCAGCCATATTCCTGATCCTCCTCCTAAGGGCCATAGCACCGTTAAGCAGACGTGCGATGCGAAGGACGCGATACCGGCCAATCTTACGAGGCGCATCAATCGACTACTTCTCAAAACCGATCTCGCAAATGCGTCTCTGGAAGTGATCAAGAATCTGCCTTGGACCTCGCTGGCATTTCTCGATCTCATGCGCGGTCGCGCGCTGGGGCTGCCCTCCGGACAGTTCGTGGCTGAGCGACTTGGCGTATGCAAGCTCTCGCCCGAGGAAGTTCAAATCCCTGATGCAACGCCGGAGCGCCAGGTGCCGTCCGCCATCCTCAAGAAGACACCTCTCTTCTTCTACATCCTGCGAGAAGCCGATGTGCGCGAGGGAGGGAGGCGCCTGGGTCCCGTTGGCCGGAAGATGCTTGCCGAGGTCTTCGTTGGGCTGCTCTGGTACGACACGAAGTCATTCCTGCGTGTTCAACCGACTTGGCAGCCGTGGGTCCAGGGAACTGAGATCGAGAGATTCACGATGTCGCATTTCCTCAAGTTCGCCTATCCGGAGCTTCCAGATCCCATTTAGTGCCGATGTGTCGCTCGATCGCATGTACTTCCGATAAGATCTCTATTGCCGCAACCGGGAGATTGAAGAGTGAGCAAAGGCAAACAGCTTCGCGAACGCATGGCGGCGACCGGTCTTGTCCATGTGATGGCGGCGCATTCGCCGCTGTCGGCCAGGCTGGCGGGGGAGGCGGGGTTCGACGGGCTCTGGGCGTCGGGCTTCGAGCTCTCGGCGCTCTATGGCCTGGCCGACGTCAGCCTGATCTCGATGACCCAGCACCTCGAGATGATGCGCGCGATCGCCGAGCAGTCGTCGCTGCCGATCGTCGCCGACATCGACACCGGCTTCGGCAACGCGGTCAACGTCGTCCACGCGATCCGGCAGTACGAGCGCGCCGGTGCCGCCGCGGTGGTGATCGAGGACAAGAGCTTCCCCAAGGTCACGAGCCTCGTCGCCGACGGACGCCAGGACCTCATCCGCATCGAGGAGTTCCAGGGCAAGATTGCCGCGGCCCTCGCGACGCGGCAGGATCCGGACTTCCTGGTGATCGCGCGGACCGAGGCCCTGATCGCCGGTCTCGGCCAGGACGAGGCGCTGAAGCGTGCCGCAGCCTACGAGGCAGCGGGCGCCGACATGATCCTCGTCCACTCCAAGCAGAAGACCCCCGACGAGGTCGAGAGCTTCGTTCGCGCCTGGACCGGCAAGGCACCGATCGTGCTGGTGCCGACCGCCTATCCGGAGCTGAACGCGGAACGGATCCGGGCATTGGGCAAGATCGGGATGGTCATCTACGGCAACCACGCGATCCGCGCGGCGGTGACCGCGATGAAGGACGTCTTCGCACGGATCCTCGCCGATGGCGGCATCCACAAGGTCAGCAAGGACATCGTCTCGGTCGAGGAGATCTTTCGCCTGCAGCGCATGGACCAGGTGAAGGAAGCCGAGAAGCGCTTCCTCAGATAAAGGGCCGCGTGCGTCCCGGCTTCCCGGATCTCCTTCACGCGATCGCGACGAGGATGCGCCCGTTCTCGATCCTGGCCGGGTAGATATTGAGATCGACGCAGGCAGGCGCCCCTTTGGCCTGGCCGGTACGAAAGTCGAAGCGGCCATTGTGCTTCGGGCACTCGATGATCCCGTCCATCACCAAGCCTCCGGCGAGGTGGGCCTGCTCATGCGTGCAGAGCCCGTCCGTGGCGAAGACCTCGCCTTCGGCGGTGCGGTAGATCGCGAACGTGCGCCCGTCATGGTTGAAGCGGCGGACGTCTTCGGCCTCGATGTCGTCCACGTCGCAGACGTCGACCCAGACGGCGGTCATGTCGGAGACGGCAGGGGGCGCCGCACGAAATGGCTCGGGTCGCGGATCTGGCGGGCAAGCGCCGGGAGGATCTCGCGATAGGCTTCGCGGCACCCGCTGTAGGGCGGCGGACAGTCCGCCTTGATCGCTTCATGCAACCGCGGCAGCGCGTGATAGGGCACGAGCGGGAACATGTGATGCTCGATGTGGTAGTTCATGTTCCAGTAGACGAAGCGGAAGACCGGATTCATGTAGACGGTTCGGCTGTTGAGGCGGTGGTCGAGCACGTCCTCGGCGAGGCCCGCATGCTGGGTCAGCGAAAAGAACACGGCGAGGAACGCGCCGTAGAAGGTGGGAAGTCCCACCAGCATCGCCGGCAGGATCGACTCCGCCCATACGCACCACGCGATCACACCTGCGAAGATCGCGAGGTAGAGGCGGGCGACGATCCTGATCCTCCAGTGCTCGGTTTCGGGAATGAAGGTGAGTTCCTCCGCCGTCATGTGGCCGGCCGCGTGAAGGAACAGCTTGCCGATGGTCTCGGCGCCCGATTTCAGCGCGAAGAAGTTGGCGAGGAGCTTGACCACGCTCGGCGGCCGCTGGGCGTTGATCTCCGGGTCGCGCCCGACGACGAGCGTGTCGGTGTGGTGGCGCGCATGGCTCCACCGCCAGACCGTCGGCTCGCGGAGGATCATGAAGCAGGCGACCTGATAGACCGCCTCGTTCATCCAGCGCGACCTGAACGCCGTTCCGTGGCCGCATTCATGCCAACGGCTGTCCGACGCCGAGCCGTACAGAGCGCCGTAGACGAGGAAGCACGGCACCGCGAGCCAAGTTCCCCAGGAAAGCCAGCCGAGCGTTCCCGACAGGCCGAGAAGCGCGATCCAGAGAAGCGTGTCGCGGATCGCGGGGCCGTCCTTCCGCTGCATCAACTCCTTCAGCACCTTGCGATGGATTGCGCAGGCGTACCATTGCGCGCCGGCGAGACCGGCCTCCTTGGCGCGTTCGGCGTCAAGGCCGACGAGGCTATAGTCGCGCCTGGCAATCACGGCGTTATCGCCATCCCGGCATTCGCGGCGAAGTCGAGGAAGGTATAGCGGTTCCGGATCAGGCGGGCTTCGGTTGCCGCCTTCGCATAGAAGCCGGATGGCCAACCGAGGTCAGCCGCCGTCCGCGGCGCTCCGGCGCGTTGCAAGGTCCGGTCGAGCTCTGCGGCCGGGCGCATGATGCGCGCGATCTCGGTGCGCATGCGATCCCAGCCATCCGCGAGCCTGGCATTCACCGCCTCGGCGCGCCGCGCGTCCAGCCGCTTCTGCGAGAAGTCCTTCCAGCATGAGCGCCCCAGGTCCTCGCCGAAGACGGCCAGCAACTTCGCCTCGTCGGCGGCATCGGCCGTCACGCGCGGAGCGCGCTCTTCCAGCAGTTGTTCCTGCAGCCGCGCCATGGTGAGCGTGGTCACGGCGATCTGCTCGCCATGGAACGCCGGCGGCCAGGACGGATCGCCCAGCATGTCGGCGAAATGGCTGATCAGATGCTCGCCCTGGCTCGCCGGGTGGCTGCTGCCGCAGATGGCGGTGCCGAAGCCCGAGAGCAGGAGCGTGCGGACCAGACGCTCCATGGCCGGAAGGTCTCCCCGCATGAGCGCGTCGGATTGCGCGAACAGGGGTTCCTCGTCGTCGGCGAGAAGCGTGAAAGGCGCCAGGCGGTAGGGCTGGTCGAAGAGGAGATGGGCAAGCAGCCAGTCGGCCTGCGACGTGGTGCGGCAGAGGCTGTCGCCGAGACCCGAGCGGATCATGCGCGGCGGTGCTGCGGCGAGCACGCCGAGATCGAGGAAGACGCCGAGGGGGGCCTGGGCCGCCAGCGACTTCTTGTGACCGTGGACAGTGATCGCGGCCGTCGTCGACACGTAGCCGTTCATCGACGGCGCGGTGCCGTAGGCCACGTAGGGTTTTCCCGCGCCGGCCGAAGCGAACTTGCAGAGGTCGTTGATCGTCCCCGACCCCACCGCGACCAGGGCGTCGGCGGAGCTCGTGGCGTCGGCGATGCGCTTCGACGTCTCTTCGTCTGCGTGGGGATGATCGGGCAGCACGAGGCTCGTGACCTTGGCGCGGCCGGCGAGGGCCCGCTCGACGCGCGCGCCCATGACCGCGTGCGTGATCGGATCGCTGACCACGGCAAGATGGGAGCCGAGCGCCAATCCGTCGAGGCAGGCGTCTTCCGCCCCGGCGAGGGTGGGAGCGATGACGACCTTCCTGGTCGAGACCTTGAGGGCAGGTCCGCCATCCGGATCGGGATAGTTTCCCGAGAGCAGCCGGTCGATCGGGTCGGGGCGCGTCATGTGAAGATCGGCTCCAGTGTATCGAAGAGGCGTCCATAGGCCGAGTAGGCGACGTCGTAGACGGCCTTCCGGCGCGGATCGGCGATGAAGGTCGCGTGCTCGTCACCGATCGAGGCGGATGCCTCGGCGAGACTGGAGACGGCGCCGGCGGCCATGCCGGCGAGCATCGCCGCACCGATCGGGCAGGTGTCTACATGACGGGGCACGTGGACCGTGCGGCCGGCGACGTCGGCTCTTATCTCGGCCCAAAGGCGGCTGCGTGCCCCGCCGCCCAGCAACAGGATGGTCTCGGCGGCGACGCCCATCGACTCGAGGCGCTCGACGACGTCGCGCATCGCGAAGGCGGTGCCCTCCAGCACGGCGCGCGCCATATGCGCGCGGCCATGGGCCGAGGTGAGACCGTAGAAGCAGCCGCGCGCCCCGGCGTGCCAGCGCGGCGCCATGGCACCGCTGAGGCAAGGCAGGAAGACGAGGCCGTCCGATCCCGGCGGCGCCGACGCGGCGAGGTCGTCGAGCTCGGACGGTTCCGTCAGGCCGAGGATCGACATCAGCCAGACCACCGAGCCGCCACCGAGCCAGCCCGGATTCTCGATGAAGTATCCGCCGGCAGGATAGGGGTGCGTCTCGACCAGGCCTTTTTCGTCGATCAGCGGATCCGGATGGAGGGCGCCGACGACCTCGCCGGTGCCCAGTCCCACCGCGACGCGGCCGGGCGTGACCAGGCCGGCGCCGATGACCGTGGAGAAGTCGTCGCCGGTGCCGACCGCCACCGGCAGCGCTCTCGGAAGTCCTGTCAGCTCGGCGCCTGCATCGTGCAGGCGGCCGGCGAGGGCGCCGGCATGGTCGATCCGCGGCAGTTCGGCAGCGTCGATCTCGAACAGGCCGAGCAGCTCTGGATCGTAGTGCGGCTGGTCGAGCGCCGAGACCATCGTCGTCGACGCCAGCGCGTGATCGATCGCGAAGGCGCCCGTCAGTCGCTCGACCATGTAGCTGACCGGCTGGTGAAATCGGGCAGGGCGGCCGTTCAGGCGATGGCGCTTGAGCCACCGGATCTTGGCGGCCATGTGGCCGGCATCGGCCATGATGCCGGCCCGGCGACGGATGAGATCCTGCGGCACGTCGGCGACCTCGTCGGTCGCGCGGCGGTCCATCCAGAGAAGGGAGGGGCCTATCGCGAGACCCGTGTCGTCCACGGCGATGCAGCCGTCGAGCTGGCTGCAGATCCCGAGGCCGCGCACATCGCCGGATCGGATGCCCGCCGTGGCGAGGGCTTCGCCGATGGCCGTCCGGAGCGCCTGTTCCCAAACTGCGGGAATCTGCTCGGCCCAACCCGGCTGAGGAAAGTCGGGGCGGTAGGATCGACGCGCGGTACCTCTCGAAAGGAAGCGATCGTCGGTCACCACGACCTTGAGGCTCTGCGTGCCGATATCGACCCCGACGAACATCGCGCCGCTCAGGGGCTCAGCAGCATCGCGGCATCGCTGCCGGATCGCCCTGGCCATAGCCCTTGAACTGCTGGACGACGGCGGCGATCTCGTCGTCGGTGAGCAGGTAGGGCTTGCCGACCTGGAGCGCGCGCCAGTACTGGGCCGCCAGGTTCTCGACCTCGACGGCGAGCCACATCGCCTTCTTGAGGTCGGGCCCGGTGCAGATCATCCCGTGGTTGGCGAGCAGGCAGGCGTTCCGGTCCTCCAGCGCCTTCAGCGCCGAGTCGGCAAGCGCCTGGGTTCCGTAGGTGTGATAGGGCGCGCAGCGGATCGAATTGCCGCCGCCGACCACGATCATGTAGTGGACCGCCGGGATGTCCATCCGCAGGCACGACAGTGTCGAGGCGAACATCGAATGCATGTGCGCGACCGAGCCGACCTCCGGCCGCTTCGCCATGAGGTCCCGATGGAACCGCCATTCGCTCGACGGGCGGCGCTTGCCCTCGTGGCTGCCGTCGAGGCGCATGATCACCAGGTCATCTGCTTCCATATCGTCATAGTTCATGCCCGATGGCGTTATCAGGAAGCCTTCGGGTATCCGGACGCTGATGTTGCCGGTGACGCCCTGGTTGAGGCCGCGCCGGTTCATATCGCGGCAGGCGGCGACGATCTCCTCGCGGAGGCTCTTGTGGTTCATGTCAGTCTGCCTTGCCGAAGCGGCGTTTGCGCGGACACTCGATCGGTCCGTTCCGGCTGAGCCGGATGCCGGTCAGCGTGCGCTCCGCCTTGTTGAGACGCCAGCTCAGCATGCGCTGGGCCATGTCGAGGGCCTGGGCCGCGTAAGTGGGATCGGCCGCCCGGTTCTTGGTTTCGTCCGGATCGTCGGCGAGATCGAAGAGGACCGGTGGCAGGCCGCCACAATGGACGTACTTGAAGCGCTTTTCCCGGACGACGGCGATCGAGCATTCGTCGAGCTTCACGCCGAGCTCGCGTTCCGGGCGGTCGCTGCCGGCATCGCGGTAGTCGAGCTCCCAGAAGACTTCCTGCGGCCAATCGGCCGGCGTCGCACCCTCGAGGAAAGGCTCTAGCGAACGTCCGTCGCATTGCAGCGGCGGCACGCCGCCCAGATGCTCGAGGATCGTCGGCATGATGTCGATGCTGCCGGTGAAGTTCTCGACGATGCGGCCGCGGCTTCCATCCTTTCCGGGCGTCTTGATGATGAGGGGGATGTGGAAGGCCTGGTCGAAGAAGGTCTCCTTGCCGAGGACCCAGTGGTCCCACAGCATCTCGGCGTGGTCGCTGGTGAAGACGATCAGCGTGTTCTCGTAGCAGCCCGCCGCCTTCATCGCGGCGAAGAGGCGGCCGAGATTGTCGTCGACCTCGCTCATCATGCCGTAATAGGTGGCGCGGAGCTGCCGGCGCGCGCGCTCGTCCTCGGCCGCGTTCTGCAGGTTGTGGCCCTCGCGCTCGCGGAACCAGCGGCGATAGTAGCCGGCATAGGGCTGCAGCCTCTCCTCTTCCTTCGGGTCCTTGAACCCGCGGAAGGGCGGCACCTTCTCGGCGTCGTACATCTTGTTGTAGGGCTCGGTCGCGGCGAAGGGGGGGTGCGGCTGCAGCACGCTGATGTGCAGGAACCAGGGCGCCTTCTGGCTCGAGACGTAGCGGATGGCGTGGTTGACGACGAAGGCGGTCTCGCTGTCTTCCTTCCGGAAGCCGGCCGGCGGGTAGGTGTAGCCCTTGGACTCCGCACCCGGATAGTTCGCGACCGGCGCGCACGCGGCGTCACGGTTCGGCCAGGCGGGATAGCCCTTCTCCTTGAGGTCGACGAGCCACGCGTCGTCACCCTCGCTGCCCGGCACCAGCTGCGTGAAGCCCGGAAGGGTGCCGGCATAGGTGCGCGTCGCGGGATCCTTGGGATTGCGGCCGCGCGGATCGAGGCTGATGTCGGTGTAGCCGATCAACATCGGGTCGTAGCCGAGGTTGCGCATCTCGAACGCGATGTTGGTGAAGCGCGAGTCGAGCGGCGTGCCGTTGCGAAGCGAGCGATGGTTCATCGCATACATGCCGGTCAGCAGGGACGTCCGGCTCGGACCGCAGGGCGCGCATTGCGTGAAGTGGTTCCTGAACAGAACGCCTTCCGAGATCAGCTGGTCGAGAACCGGCGTCTTCACCATCGGATGCTTCAGTGCCGACAGGCACTCGCCCCGCCACTGGTCGGCGGTGATCAGAAGGACGTTAGGTCGCGCGTTCATGGAAGCTCCGAGAGGATCAGGCGGTCGCTGTGATGGAGTCCGTCTGCTCGCGTGCCCCCTGGAGGGACAGCGAGGCGGCGTGATGGCAGGCGACGAGATGTCCGTCGCCGATCGGCGCCAGGACCGGCATCTCGGTGCGGCACCGCGCATCGGCATGCGGGCAGCGGGTGTGGAAGCGGCAGCCCGGCGGCGGGTTGGCGGGATCGGGGCGCTCGCCGGACAGCAGCACCGGTCGCAGGCGCGAGTCCGGATCCGGGACGGGGATCGCCGACATCAGCGCTTCGGTATAAGGATGCTTCGGCGTGTAGTAGAGCTTCTGGGTATCGGCCAGCTCGACGATCTGCCCGAGATACATGACCGCCACCCGGTCGCAGGCATAGGCGACGGCGGCGAGGTCGTGGGCGATGAACAGGTAGGTGAGGCCGAGATCCTGCTGCAGCGACTTGAGCAGGTTGAGGATCTGCGCCTGGATGGAGACGTCGAGGGCGGAGATCGGTTCGTCGCAGACGATGAACTCGGGCTGCAGGATCAGGGCGCGCGCGATCGAGATGCGCTGACGCTGGCCGCCGCTGAAGGCATGCGGGTATCGGCCGAGATGCTCGGAATCCAGGCCGCAGCGGCGGATCACCTCGACCACCTTGTCTTCCAGAGCCGATCCCCTGGCGAGACCATGGACGAGGAGCGACTCGCCGATGATGTCGCGCACGGTCATGCGCGGATTGAGGGACGCGTAGGGGTCCTGGAAGATCAGCTGCATGTGACGCCAGAGGCTTCGCAGCTCGGTCTTGCCCACCGTCCTGAGATCGACCTCGCGATCCTCGAGGTGGAGAGTGAGCCGCCCGCCGGTCGGCTCGACCACCCGCAGCACCGCGCGCCCGAGCGTGGTCTTGCCCGAGCCGCTCTCCCCGACCAGGCCCAGCGTCTCGCCGCGCCTGATCTCCAGGCTGGCGCCATCGACCGCGCGGACATGGCCGGTGGTGCGCCCGAAGGTGGCACCGCGCCGGATCGGGAAGTGAACCTCGAGGTCCTCGATGCTGAGGAGCGTGCTCATGCCGGCGCCCGCTCCTCGACCAGATGGCAGCTGACGAAGTGGCCGTTCGAGACCTCGCGTGCCTCGGGGAAGGAGCGCTCGCAGGTGCCGGCGAGGAAGGCGTCGCAGCGCGGATGGAAGGTGCAGCCCTCCGGCAGGTTGTAGAGGCTAGGCACCGCGCCGCGGATCGGCTGGAGGTCGCGCCAGTGGCGGAGGCGGCCGAGCTTCGGCACCGCGCGCAGCAGGTTGCCGGTATAGGGGTGGGTCGGGTGCCTGAAGATATCGCGCACCGGCCCGGTCTCGACGATCTTGCCCGTGTACATGATGGCCACCCGGTCGGCCATCTGCGCGACGACTCCGAGGTCGTGGGTGATGAAGATGATCGCCATGCCGAGCTCGCGCTGCAGGCGGCGCATCAGCTCCAGGACCTGGGCCTGGATCGTGACGTCGAGCGCGGTTGTCGGCTCGTCGGCGATCAGCAGCGCCGGATCGCAGGCGAGCGCCTTGGCGATCATCACGCGCTGACGCATGCCGCCCGAGAATTCGTGCGGGTAGCGGTGGATGGCTGCCCCGGGGCTGGAGATGCCGACACGGTCAAGCAGCTCGGCCGCAGCCTTGTTCAAGGCGTCGCCCCTGAGGCCGCGATGGAGACGGAGCACGTCGCCGATCTGGCTGCCGATGGTGTGAAGCGGGGAAAGGGAGCTCATCGGCTCCTGGAACACCATGGCGATGCGATTTCCCCGGATCCGCCGGATCTCCGGGCCGTCGGGCTCGAGCTTGGTGAGATCGACCGGCGATGCGCCTTGCGTCTCGCGGAACAGGACCTGTCCGGAAACGATCTGAAGCTCGCGTGGCAGTAGCCGCAGGATGGACTGGGCGGTGACGCTCTTTCCCGATCCGCTTTCGCCGACGAGGGCGAGGACCTCGCCGCGCCGGATCGCGAAGTCGATGCCGTCGATCACCGTGATCTGGCCGCCCTTCAGCATCAGGTCGATCCGAAGGCCGCGCGCCTCCAGCAGCAGGTCGGCAGCCATGGTCATTTGGTGTAGGGGTCTGCCGCGTCGCGAAGGCCGTCGCCGAGGAAGTTGAAGGCGAGTGCCGCGAAGATGACGAAAGCGCCGGGGATCAGCAGCCAAGGCAGATGCGCGATCGAACGGATGTTCTGGGCGGCGTAGAGCAGGACACCCCAGCTTTCGACGGGCTCGCGCAAGCCCAGGCCGAGGAAGCTGAGCGAGGTCTCGGCCAGCAGCACCTCGGGGAAGGCGATGGTGACGTCGACGATCAGGAAGCTCATGAACGAAGGCAGCAGGTGGCGCCAGATCAGGCGTGCATCCGAGCATCCGGCCAGTCTGGCCGCGATCACGAACTCCTCCTCGCGCAGCGCCAGCAGCTTGCTGCGGACCGTGCGTGCGAGATGGGTCCAGCTGATCAGTGCCAGCAGGAAGGTGATCGCGATGTAGATCTGCAGCGACGACCAGTCGCGCGGAAGGGCCGCGCTGAGCGCCAGCCAAAGCGGGAGGGTCGGGATCGAGCGCTTGAACTCGATGATCCGCATGATCACGAAGTCGACGGTGCCGCCGAAGAAGCCGGCGATCCCGCCGATGATGGTGCCGACGACGAACGAGACCAGGACGCCGACCAGGCCGATCGAGAGCGAGATGCGCGTCGCGTACATCGCGCGGCTGAACAGGTCGCGGCCGAGCGTGTCGGTGCCGAAGAGGTGCACGAACCCGCCTTCGACGCCGAAGAGATGGATGTTCGCCGGGATGAAGCCCCAGAGATGGTAAGGCTCGCCACGGAAGAAGAGGGCGATCGGCCAGATCTGCGTACGGTCTTCCACCGAGGTCATGCGGAGCGTCGATGGATCGCGCTTGTTGATGCGAGCGTAGACGAACGGCCGATGGAAGTTGCCTTGGTCGTCGACGACTTGGATCGCCATCGGCGCGCTGGCGAGGTAGCGCGTGTTGCGCTGGGCCGGCTGGTAGGGGGCTATGACCTCCGCGAAGATCGCGATCAGGAACAGGAGCCCGAGGATGACGAGACCGACCATCGCCATGTGATGGCGCCGGAAGCGGCGCCACATCAGCTGCCACTGGGTCGCGACGTCGGGCCTGAGATAGGCACCGCTGCTGCGGGCCGGCATCGGCGTGGCGGCGGTCATCGCTCGTGCCTCATGCCATCTTGATCCGGGGATCGAGGAGCGCCAGCAGCACGTCCGAGATCACTGTGCCGATGATGGTCAGCGCACAGTAGATGAAGACCATGGCACCGGCGAGCGGCATGTCCTGGTTCAGAAGCGAGTGAAGGAACAGCGGTCCGGTATCGGGAAGCGACATCACGACGCCGACGATCGGTGCGCCCGAGATCACGAACGTCAGCCGCCATCCGAGCGTGGCGACGATCGGGTTGAGTGCCATCCGGACGGGATATTTGACCAGGAGACGGAGCGGCGAGAGGCCGGCGGCGCGGGCCGCGACCACGTACATCTTGCCGAGCTCGTCGAGCACGAGCGCCCGCATGGATCGCACCAGGAAGGCGGTGCCGGAGGTGCCGAGCACGATCACCGGGACCCACAGATGCTGGAGGAAGTCGACGAGCTTCGCCCAGCTCCACGGCGCTTCCTCGTACTGGGGTGAGAAGAGGCCGCCGACGCTCTGGCCGAACCATTGCTGGCCCAGGAACATCAGCACCAGCGCCAGAAGAAAGTTGGGCGTCGCCAAGCCGACATAGCCCAGGAACGAGAAGGTGTGGTCGGCGAGGGAGTATTGCCGGACGGCCGAATAGATGCCGATCGGCAGCGCCACCGCATACATGAATCCCAGTGTCGCGAAGGCCAGTGCCAGCGTGAACGGCAGGCGCTCGGCGATGACGTCGGTCACCGGGCGCTTCCATTCGAACGAGTAGCCGAAGTTTCCGCGCAGCACGATGTCGGAGAACCAGGCGCCGTACTGCTCGTGCCAGGGCCGGTCGGTACCGAGGAACCGGCGCATCTGCGCCAGCTCCTCTTGCGTGATGACGGCGCCCGACTGCTGCTTCTCGGTCAGGTACGCCTCGGCGAAGTCACCCGGCGGCAGCTGGATGACGACGAAGGCGACGATCGAGACCAGCCAGAGGGTCAGCGCCATGCCGAGCAGGCGCTGGGACACGAAGCGAAGCATCGTCCGGCGCCGTCCCTCTGTCCGCTTTCAGCGCGCGAAGTACCACTGGTCCGTGCGGAACGGGTAGGTGCGGGCGTAGTTGTAGTGCTGCACCGTCCATTCTCGGACATTGGCGAGCTTCGTCGAGACCACGGTCGGTCCCGGCAGGTCGGTGACCGTGCCGATGATCGTCATGTTGTCGAGGTTGAGCTTCACCATTTCCTTGCCGAGCTCGAGATAGCGCGGGCTGCCGGGCACCAGCGTGCGCCATTCGCCCTCGATCTCGAACAGGCGCTTGGCCCAGGCCGGCGGCTCTTCGCCCTTGGCCCCCTTGCTGTCGGCCCATTCGCGCCAGGCGGCGCCGAACAGCGGCGAGGCGGCGCGGTACGGCGGCATGTAGGTCTGCACGTCGCTGATCAGGTTGGGCTCGAACGGCACGTCCCATTCCATCAGGATGTCGGCGCCGCCTTCGAGCGCCTTCTGGCGCGTGAGCTGGGTGGTGATCTCCTTCAGGTTCGTATCGACGCCGACGGCACGCCAATAGCCCTGGATCAGCTGGATGCCGTTGCTGGAGGCGAACTGCGAGCTGTATTCCCAGAGGAGCTGGAGCGGCTTCCCGTCGGCGCGGACCCGGATGCCGTTGGCGCCGCGCTTCAGCCCCATGTCGTCGAGCAGCTTGTTCGCTGCCGCCGGGTCGTACTTGATCATGTGGTTTCGATCGGCGTCGGTCGCGAACGGCACGTTGAGCGGCAGCGCCGCGGCCGGCTTGCCGAGGCCGAACCACAGCGTCTCGTTCATCTCCTGACGGTTGATGGCGAGCGACATCGCCTGGCGGAAGCGGACGTCGGCGAAGATCGCCTTCAGCGCCGGATCGCGGTGCGTGATGTTGAAGGCGACCGGATATGCGGTCTGTCCCGGCGGGAGCGCCAGGTTGTAGCCGCCCTTCGCCGTGTTCTCCTTGAGGACCGGATAGTCCTCGAGATCGATGCCCTGCGCCTTCTGGTCGACCTCGCCGTTGAGGATCGCCAGCGTCGACAGATCCTTGTTGAGGAAGCGCTCGTGATGGCGGTCGATATAGGGGAGTTGCTGTCCGGCGGTGTCGACCTTGAAGTAGTAGGGGTTGGCGATGAAGATGCGCCGCTGCGTGTTGGTCTCGACCTCGATGATGTGGCTCTCGAGTGTCGGGCGGGTCAGCGCATGCGCCGGGATCGTCTCGGCGTCCTTCCAGCGGCTCCAGATGCGGTGGAAGTTCTTCACCCAGTTCTCGGTGTTCGCGGCCTTCGCCTCGTCCTCGGCCTTCGGGTTGTATTTGAGGTGATACTTCACATAGTGGTGCTTCGGCGCGTAGGGCGCGAAGTATGAGCCGCCGGTCGCGAGGAAGTGCAGCAGGCCGGGGTTCGGTGCGGCGAAGGTCAGCTTGAACGTGACTTCATCGATCTTCTCGGCATCGACCGGCTTGCCGCCTGACATCCACTCGGCGCGCGTGGTCGGGAACAGATCCTTGTTCTTGATGATGTCATCGAAATAGAAGACCACGTCGTCGGCCGTGAACGGTGCCCCGTCGGACCACTTGTGGCCCTTGCGCAGCACGAACGTGATCTGCTTGCGGTCGTCGCTCCAGGTCCAGGACTTGGCGACGTTCGGAACGATGGTCTTCAGGTCGTCGCTCATGCGGACCAGGTTCACTTGGCGCCAGCTCAGGACCTCGGCCGAGCCGGATTCGAGCGCGCGCGACAGCCCGCGCAGCGTGCCCCCGTACTTGCCGCACTCCTCATATGGAACGACGACCAGCGGCTCCTGGGGCAGGCGCTTGTCGACGGTGGGGAGCTGACCCGCCTTCACGCGGTCGGCGAAGAGGGGATTGTCACGGAAGGCGAGCTTGCCGATCTGCGGTTCGATCTCGGAGACCTCGCCCTGCTGCGGCATTGCGGTCTTGAGACCTTTGGCGTCGGCGACGCTGGCGCAGGCGCTGGCCCGGACCTCTGCCGGCGACATGGCGCCAAGCAGGACGGCCGCCGTCAGAAACAAGCCGAAGCGGGTGGTCGGAATGCGGCGATCCCCAGTCGGTCCCACGTTGCCTCTCCCATTCGTTGGCCCGGTCCCTGTACCGGGGACCTTGAGCCTAGCCTTGCGGTTTTGCAGATATCAATCACTATCTTGATCGACAGTGATTGATTTTGATCTTTTTCTGCTCAATAAAGGCTGAGCCGCTCTCGTGTTGCCTTTGGAGATCGCGTGGACAGTTCCTCCGCCAATCGCCGTAACCCGATCGCCCGCCGTCGCATCCTTCGCCGCGAACTCGCGGTCCGCGGCGCGGTCTCCGTCGCCGAGCTCAGCGACATCCTGGGGGCTTCCGCCGCGACGATCCGGCGCGATCTGGACGCGCTGGCGCGCGAAGGCGTGCTCGAACGCGCTCATGGCGGCGCCGCGGCGCGCAACCTCAGGCCCGCCGAAGAGGCGCTGGCGGTGCGCGAGCGTAAGGACATCGAGGAGAAGCAGGCGATAGCGCATGCCGCCGCCGGCCTTCTCAAGTCCGGCGACACCGTCTTCATGAACGACGGCTCGACGATCATGTCCGTGGCGCGCGAGCTTGCGGTCATGGAGATCGAGCTGTTCGTCGTCACCTCGGCGGTGAACGTCGCTCACCTGCTGGCCGAGAATCCGAGGCTCACCGTCTGCCTGCTCGGCGGCTTCGTCCGCCGTTCCTCGCTCGCCACCAGCGGCTCCTTCGCCGAGGCGATGGTCGAGCAGTTCAACGCCGACATCGCGCTGCTCTCCTCCGACGGCTTCAGCCTGAGCGAGGGACTCAGCTACGCCAACGCCGACGATGCATCGGTGTCGCGCAAGATGGCGCTCCGGGCGAAGCGCTGCGTGGCACTGGTGACCAGCCCGAAGTTCGACTGGAATGCGCGCGTTACCGGCGTGCCGATCGGAGACATCGACGACTTGGTCACCGATGCCGTGCCGGCCGGCCTGCACGAGGACCTGGCCGAGGCAGCGATCTCCGTGATCGAGACGCCGGCGATGCGTGCCGGCCAGGCTGCCTAGGGCCTGCGATGGCCTCGACTGGGACGGCGATCGATCGCATCCGGGCGTTGCCGCTGCTGGGGGCAGAGCCAACGATCCGTCCGATCGACGGCGGCCGCACCAACGAGAACTTCCGGGTCGAGGCCGGTGGCCGGATCTATTTCGCTCGCGTCGGCGTCGACCTGCCTCATCACGGCATCACCCGCACCAACGAGATCGCCTGCCACCGCCGCGCCGCCGCGGTCGGCATCGCGCCAGAGGTGATCCACGGCGCCGACGGCGTCATGGTGACGGCGTTCATCGACGGGCGGACGCTGATCCAGGGAGAACCGATCGACGACGAGACGCTGACCCGGCTTGGGAGGACGTTGCGCCGGCTCGGCGACGAAGCGGATGCGTCCGCACTTTCCGTCTTCGATCCGGTCGCCGTCTGCCGGCGGGACTATGCCGCGCTTCCCGTCGACGCGCTGTCCGATGTGCGCCGGCGGGTGGCGTCCGGCATCATTGCTGCCGCGCCCAAGCTCTCCAGCCACGCTCTCATCCATGCCGACCTCATTCCGGAGAACGTCATCGTCGCCGGCGACCGGGTGATGCTGGTCGACTGGGAGTATGCCGGACGCGGCG
Organism: Alphaproteobacteria bacterium; assembly: GCA_044223515.1. GTDB lineage: Bacteria > Pseudomonadota > Alphaproteobacteria > SHVZ01 > SHVZ01 > SHVZ01. Next base: position 2,948 of record JBGALV010000020.1, on the reverse strand, counting down.
ATCCGGCGGTCGACGTCGCCGCCGTGACGATCCACTTCGGCCTGGACGAGCGGCAGCAGGCGCTCCTCGTCGGGGCGCATGGCGGCGTCTCCGCCGCGACGGTCGACGCGCTGCAGCCGGTCCTCGCTCTCCGCGAGGCGCTCTGGTGCGAGGTGCAGAAGCGCTTCGCCGGTCTTCGCGGCGATCTCGCCGAGTACACCGAGCTGTGCTGGGGCCGGCTGGAGCGGTTCGCAGCATGAGCGGGCGCTTCGATGTCGCGATCGTCGGCGCCGGCGTCGTCGGCTGCGCCATCGCGCGCGAGCTGTCGCGCTACGAGCTCAAGACGATCCTGATCGAGGCGCGCAGCGATCTCGGCGACGGAGTCAGCAAGGGCAACTCCGCCGTGCTGTCGACCGGCGCCGACACGCCCTTCGGCAGCCTCGAATGCAAACTGGTAGCGCGCGGCCACCAGCGATATCTCGCTGAAGCACCGGCCATGGGGCTGCCGATCCAGGCGATCGGCAGCCTCACCGTCGCCTGGAACGACGAAGAGCGCCGGATCGTGGAGCAGCTGCAGGCCGAGACCGTGGCCGCAGGGTTCCATGACGTCGTCATGGTCGGTGCGGACGAGATCTATCGGCGCGTGCCGCATCTGTCGCCCGGTGCCGTCGCCGCGATGTGGGACCCGGAGGAGGGCATCGTCGATCCCTTCTCGACGCCCTATGCCTATGCGCTCGATGCGGTCAGCAACGGCGTCGCCTTCCAGGATCGCTCGCCCGTCGAGAAGGCCGAACGCAATGGCGGATGCTGGCACCTGCATACGCCGCGCGGCGTGATCGAAGCGGGGATCGTCATCAATTGCGGTGGCCTCGGTGCCGCGAAGATCGAGGCGCTGGGAGGCTTCTCCGACTTCGCTATGAAGCCCCGGCGCGGACAGTTCCTCGTCTTCGACAAGAGCGCGCGGCCGCTTCTCGATGTCGTCCTCAAGCCGGTTCCGACGCCGCTCTATCGCGGCATCCTGATGACGCCGACGATCTTCGGGAACATCCTGGTCGGGCCGACCAGCGAGGAGATCGACGACCCCGACGACTGGCGGGTGACCCAATCCGGCATCGATATGCTGCGGGCGGCCGCGCGCAAGCTGCTGCCGCAGCTGCTCGACCACGAGGTCACCGCGACCTATTGCGGTATCCGGCCCGGCACCGAGCGGCCCGAGTACCGGATCATCCCGCGTCCTGAGGACAGGTGGCTGACGGTCGGCGGCATCCGTTCGACGGGGCTTTCCGGGTCGCTCGGCATCGCCGAACATGTCGTCGGCCTGGTGGTCGGCGAGATGATCGTCGCGCAGCGGAAGCCGAGCTGCGCCACGATCTCGGTTCCGAGCCTCGCCGCCGGCGACCGGCCCTGGCTCAACGGTCACGCCGCAGCCCCCGAGTATCGCGAGATCGTCTGCCATTGCGAAGGCATCACGCTCGGCGAGGTCAGGGATGCGATGGCCTCGCCACTGGCGCCGCGATCTCTGAAGGCGTTGAAGCGCCGGACGCGCGCAATGTTCGGGCGTTGCCAGGGCTTCTTCTGCGGTGCCCGCGTGCAGGCGCTGTTCGAGCGTCTTTCCGAGGAAGATCGGGCATGACGCCGAAGGATGCCGAGGTCGTCGTCATCGGCGCGGGCCCGGCAGGCCTTGCGGCGGCTGCGGCGCTCGCCGAGCGAGGCGGCGAGCGCATCGTGGTCGTCGATCGCGACGACGAGCCGGGGGGCCTGCCGCGCTTCTGCTCTCATCTCGGGTTCGGCTGGGAGTACACGCATCGGCTCGAAACCGGGCCGGCCCTGGTGAGACGGCTCCTACGCCGGCTCGACTCGAAGGCGGTCACGCTCCTGACGGGCACCTCGGTTCTTTCGCTCAAGGCCGGCCCCAAGGTCGAGATCGTCAGCGGCAAGCACGGTCACTTGCATATAGAGCCGCGTGCGGTCGTGCTGGCGACCGGTATCCGGGAGCGCCCACGGAGCGCGCGCCTGGTACCGGGAAAGCGTCCCGCCCACGGGATACTCACGACCGGCCAGCTTCAGCAGATGGTGGCACGCGGCGTCCCCGTCGGCGGTCGGCGCGCTATTGTCGTCGGCACCGAGCATGTCTCGTTCTCGATCCTCCTGACCGCTCGTCACGCCGGCCTGGAGATAGTCGCCATGGTCGGCGGCGAGGATCGTGTCATGTCGTATGCGGGGGCAGCCTGGATCGCGCGCATGATGGGCGTGCCGATCCATCTCTCGACCGTGGTCGAGGACATCAGCGGTACCGAGCGGGTCGAGGCGTTGACTTTGCGCGGGCCTTCGGGTCAGCGATCGGTCGCCTGCGATACGGTGATCTTCAGCGGCGACTTCATCCCCGATGCCACGCTGATGCCCGGCAGCGGCATCGAGCTCTCCCGGACGACCTTGGGCCCCTCGGTGGATCAATACGGCTGCACCAGCGCGCCCGGGATATTCGCGGCCGGCAACGTGCTGCGTGCGGTGGAAAGCAGCGGCCTTGCCGCCATTGAAGGCGCGCGCGTCGGCGCGAATGCAGCAGCCTATCTCGAAGGATTGCGCGCTTGGCCCTGCGACGCCGCGCGCATCCATCTCGGAGAAGGGCTAGCCTATATAGTGCCGCAGCGATGGACGAAGGCGAATGGCGCCTACGCGGTCTGCTCATTGCCCGTCAGCCTGCGGGCCTTGTCGGATGTCGGCCGTGCGCGGCTTTCCCTGACCGAAGACGGGCGTGCGGTCTGGACCGGCCGCCCCACCAAGGTCCTGCGCCATCGGCGCCTCTCGCTGCCCGTCGCCGGACTCGACCTTCTGCGCGGCGGCAACGCATCCCTTCGTCTCGATCCTGCTTGAACCAGCCCTGAGAACGAGCCCATGAGCCAACGACGCAAGACGGCGTCCATCGAGCGGTGTCCGCCCAGGTTACTTGATCTCGCCGGAAGGTTGGC
>JBGALV010000019.1:0-57269 GCA_044223515.1 Alphaproteobacteria bacterium | reverse complement strand
GGTCGAGGGCCTGCGCCAGGCGATCCCCGGCGGCTTCCCGGTCGGGGGCGAGATCCAGGTGGCGCTGCGCAGCGACCATCTGCAATACGCGATCACCTGGTACTCGCTGGCGATCGCGCTGGTCGTGATCTACGTCCTCTTCCATCTCAAGCTGGAACGCGAAAAAGAGGGTCGATGAGCGCCTATCTCGAGCTCGAAGGCCGCTTCAAGCGGATGGGCGTCGTCGGCGATGCCGGCGCGGTCCTCGGATGGGATCGCGCCGCGATGATGCCGGAAGGGGGCAATGCCGGCCGCTCCGAGGTCGTCGCCACGCTGCAGGTCATGCGCCACGAGATGCTGACCGACGCTCGCGTCGGCGACCTTCTCGAGGAGGCCGGCGGCGACAACACGCTCGACGACTGGCAGCGCGCCAACCTGCGGGAAATGAACCGCGTTCGCCTGCACGCGACCGCCGTGCCCGCGGACCTGGTCGCGGCGCTGTCGAAGGCGGCGCTGGAATCCGAGATGGTGTGGCGTAAGGCGCGGCCGGCTTCCGATCTCGCGATGCTGATGCCGTACCTGAAGAAGGTGCTGGACCTGACCAAGGAGAAGGCGCGGATCAAGTCGGCGGCGCTCGGCGTGCCGCTCTACGAAGCGCTGATGGACGAATACGAGCCGGGCGGCCGCACCGACCGGATCGACGCGATCTTCGACGACTACGCGGCGTTCCTTCCCGACTTCCTCGAGCGCGTGCTGACGCGCCAGGCGAGCCTGCCGCCGGCGATCCGTCCGGAAGGGCCGTTCCCGATCGAGAAGCAGAAGGCGCTTGGCCAGAGCCTGATGGAGATCATCGGCTTCGACTTCAACCACGGACGGCTCGACGTCAGCGCGCATCCGTTCTGCGGCGGCGTGCCCGACGACGTCCGCATCACCACGCGCTACACCGACGGCGACTTCACCCAGAGCCTGATGGGCGTGCTGCACGAAACCGGGCACGCGATGTACGAGCGTCAGCTGCCACCGAAGTGGCGCTGGCAGCCGATCGGCGAGGCGCGCGGCATGAGTGTGCACGAGAGCCAGTCGCTGCTGATCGAGATGCAGGTCTGCCGGGGACCGGAGTTCATGGGCTTCGCCGCGCCGCTGATGCGGGAGGCCTTCGGCGGCTCAGGCCCTGCGTGGGAACCCGAGAACCTGAGGAAGATCTACTCGGGCGTCGCTCGCAGCTTCATCCGCGTCGAGGCCGACGAGGTCACGTATCCGGCGCACGTGATCCTCCGCTATCGGCTGGAGAAGCGGCTGATCGCGGGCGACCTCAAGATCGAGGACGTGCCGGCGGCCTGGGCGGCGGAGCTCAAGAACGTCCTCGGCATCATGCCGCCGGACGACCGTCGCGGCTGCCTGCAGGACATCCATTGGCCCGAGGGGATTTTCGGCTACTTCCCGACATACTCGCTGGGCGCGATGACGGCGGCGCAGCTTTTCGATGCGGCCAAGCGCGCCGACGCGGCGATCCTTCCCGGCATCGCCAAGGGCGACTTCGCGCCCCTGATGGGCTGGCTCAAGGCCAACGTCCACGGGCTTGGATCGAAGCTCTCGACCGACGAGCTCCTGACCAGGGCGACCGGCCGGCCGCTCGACCCGGCGGTGTTCAAGGCGCACCTCAAGGCGCGATATCTCGCCTAGCGGCTCAGAGCCTGCGGCCGTCCGAGGTCTGCGCCAGGTAGACGGCAAGAATCTTGTCGACGACCCGGCCGTCCTCGGCGAATGGCAAGAACAGCCGCTCGATGCTGAGAAAGGTCTTGCCGCGCGTCGTCGACTGCTTGCCGCGATACCAGACCGGAACGCCCTCGTCGGCCACGCGCCGGTAGTCTCTCTCGACAGGGCTTCCCTCGAAGTCCGGCACCACTTCGTCGACGAACCTTCCGGTGAGACCGGGTCCGAAAAGATCCGTGACCCTCGTCCCGGCCATGCGGATCCTCAGGCGCATGCGCGGCTCGCGAACGACGTCCAGCAGGCCGAGATGAGGGAGCAGGCGCGGGACGTCGACCGGATCGAAATGCCGGCGCCCGGGGAGGAGTTCGTCGCTCGGCCTTATGCGTCGCCAGTAGTCGATGGCCGCGGCCACGTGCGGGTCGCACGGCGCCGCGAGGGCCGCCGAGAGAGCCGCGTCGATGGCCGGGGTCATCAGCGGATCTGGGCGCCGAAGATCATCATGCCGACGATCCCGTCCGGCGTGGTGCCGTCCGTCGCCAGGGGCAGGAACAGACGCTCGACCGGCAGAAAGGCCTTGCCGATGGCGCTGGTCTGCCGGCCCCGGTACCAGACCGGGATGCCGTCGGTGGCGACCCGGAAATAGTCCTGGGCAACCAGGGTCGCCGCGAAATTCGGCACCAGCTCGTCCAGATACTGCCCGACCAGGCCGGGGCCGAGAGTCTCGGCGATCTTCGAGCCTGCGAGCCGGACCTTCAGGCGCAGCTCCGGCTCGCGCAGGATGTCGATCAGCCCGGTGAAGGGCAGCAGCTTCGGGATGCCGACCGGATCGAAGTGCTGACGGCCGGGCAAACGGCCCGGGCCTGGCCTTATCCGGCGCCAGTAGTCGATCATCTCGACGATGAGAGGGTGGCAGCGGCCGGCGATCGCGGTCGCGAAGACCGCCTCGGCCGGATCGTTGGGCGGCTGGATGACGGGGAGGTCTGACATCGGCACGCAGATTGTAGAAGGCTTGCTTCAACTCGGACAGACCTTGCCCGGGCGGGGGAGGGAATGTAGCGTCGCCCGCCCCAGATCATCCGACGGAAGTTCCAACGTGCGCTATGTCTCGACCCGCGGCCAGGCGCCGGTCCTAGGATTCGAGGACGTGCTGCTGGCCGGTCTCGCCCGTGATGGCGGCCTCTACGTCCCGGAGGCCTGGCCGATGCTGTCGGCGGTCGAGATCCGCGGGCTTTCCGGAAAGGCCTATGCGGACGCGGCTGCCAGGGTCGTGGCGCCCTTTGCGGGCGGCGCGATCGCCGAGGCCGACCTTACCAAGCTCTTCGCCGACGCCTATCGCGGCTTCGGGCATCCCGCGGTCGCGCCGCTCAAGCAGATCGGCCCGCGCCATTGGCTGCTCGAGCTGTTCCACGGCCCGACGCTCGCCTTCAAGGACTACGCGCTGCAGGCGGTCGGCCGGCTGTTCGATCGCGTGCTCGCGACCCGCAACCAGCGCGTCACCATCGTCGGCGCGACCTCGGGCGATACCGGATCGGCTGCCATCGAGGCGCTCCGCGACCGGACATCGGTCGATGTCTTCATCCTCTTCCCCAGAGGCCGCGTCTCGGAAGTTCAGCGCCGGCAGATGACGACGGTCGCCGCCGACAACGTCCACTGTATCGCGCTCGACGGCACCTTCGACGACTGCCAGGACATGGTGAAGGCCATGTTCAACGACCAGGCGTTCCGGGATCGCCACACGCTGTCCGCCGTCAACTCGATCAACTGGGTCCGCATCGCGGTCCAGATCGCCTACTACGCCGCCGCTTCGGTAGCGCTCGGCGCGCCCGACCGCCGCATCGCCTTCGCGGTGCCGACCGGGAATTTCGGCAATGTCTTCGCCGCGTACGCGGCGAAGCGCATGGGCTTCCCGATCGAGCGGTTGATCCTGGGATCGAACTCGAACGACATCCTGACCCGATTCCTTGGTACGGCCGAGATGACGATGGCGCCGGTCGTCCCTACGTACTCGCCGAGCATGGACATCCAGGTCTCAAGCAACTTCGAGCGCATGCTGTTCGAGGCGCTGGGCCGCGACGGCGCGCGCGTCGCCGACTTGCTGACCAGGTTTCGGAAGGACGGACGCTTCACCCTCGACGGCGAGGCGATGGGACAGATCCGCGGCCTCTTCGAGGCGCACCGTCTCGACGATGCCGGAACGCTCGAGGTCATCCGCCGGATCTACCGTGAGACCGGCGAGCTGGTGGACACCCATACCGCGATCGGTATCGCCGCCGCCGAGAGGAGCCGGCTCGACCCCGGCATGCCCGTCGTCTCGCTGGCGACCGCGCATCCCGCCAAGTTCCCCGACGCCGTCGAGAAGGCCGTCGGCTTCCGCCCTAGGCTGCCGGAACGGCTGGCCGCGATGATGACGGCCAAGGAGCGCGTCCAGGACCTCCCCAACGACGTGAAGGCGGTACAGGCCTTCATCGCCGGCCGGGTCCGAGGCTAAGATCGGCCGATGAGTAGCGTCCGCGTCACGACCCTCCCGAACGGCCTCCGGGTCGCCACCGACACGATGAGCCAGGTCGAGTCGGTCTCGGTCGGTGCCTGGATCGGCGTCGGCGCACGGCACGAGCCCGCGCGGATCAACGGCGTCGCCCACATGCTCGAGCACATGGCATTCAAGGGCACCGAGCGCCGCTCGGCTCTCGCCATCGCCGAGGAGATCGAGGCGGTGGGCGGCTATCTCAACGCCTATACGGGCCGCGAGCAGACCGCCTACTACGGCAAGGTGCTCGCCGCCGACGTGCCGCTCGCGGTCGACATCCTCGCCGACATCCTCCAGCACTCGGTCTTCGATCCGCAGGAGCTCGAACGCGAGCGCCAGGTGATCCTGCAGGAGATCGGCCAAGCCGAGGATACGCCCGACGACATCATCTTCGATCACTTTCAGTCCGCGGCCTTCCCCAGCCAGGCGCTCGGACGCCCCGTGCTCGGTTCGGCCGAGATCGTGGGCGGGCTCAAGCGCGACGAGATCCAGGGCTACATGCAGAGCCACTACGGGCTAGGCACGATGCTGATCTCGGCCGCCGGCAAGATCGAGCACGATCACCTCGTCGACCTGGTCGGCCGCCACTTCGATGCGCTGGGTCCCTCGGAACGGGCGAAGCCGGAACCGGCCTCGTATGCCGGCGGCGAGCGGCGCGACGAACGCGATCTTGAACAGGCGCATGTCGTCGTCGGCTTCCCGAGCGTCGGCTATCACCATGCCGACCATCACGCGATGCAGGTCTTTTCGACCCTGTTCGGCGGCGGTTCGGCGTCGCGGCTGTTCCAGGAAGTGCGCGAGAAGCGCGGACTCGCCTACTCGATCTACTCCTTTGCCTCGGCTTTCCTCGACGGCGGCGTCTTCGGCATCTACGCCGGTACTTCGCCCGAGCAGGTGAGCGAGCTTGTGCCGGTGCTGGCCGAGGAACTGGCGACCGTCGCCGACACGCTGACCGAGGCGGAGCTGAAGCGTGCCCGCACCCAGCTCAAGGCCGGCATGCTGATGTCGCGGGAGTCGACCGGCAACCGCGCGGAATCGCTCGCCAACCAGATGCTGATCCACGGCCGGCCGGTGCCGATCGCCGAGACGGTTGCCAAGATCGACGCGGTCGATGCGGCGGCGATCCGCCGGGTCGCCGGCCTTCTGCGTTCCGGCAAGCCGACCGTCGCCGCCGTCGGGCCGCTGGACGCGCTCGAATCCTACGATCGTCTCACCGGCCGGTTCGCGGCCTAGGAGAGCCGATGGCCTTCTTCCTTCTCGAGCGCGACGAGCCGAGGGTCGAAGGTCCGCGAGTCTATCTGCGTCCGCCGATCCGCCGCGACTGGCGGCCCTGGGCCGAGGTCCGCACCGCGAGCCGCGAGTTCCTGGTGCCGTGGGAGCCGACCTGGCCCTCGGACGCGCTGGGCCGAAGCGCCTTCCGCCGCCGCCTCGACCGCCAATCGGACGAGTGGGAGCGCGACACGGCCTACTGCTTCTTCATCTTCCGTCGTTCCGACGACGCGCTGATCGGCGGCATCAACCTGAACAACGTCCGCCGCGGCGTGGCGCAGATGGCGAGCCTCGGCTACTGGATCGGCAAGCCCTATGCGCGGCACGGTTACATGACCGAGGCGGTGCGCTGCGCCATCGCCTTCGGCTTCGAGCATGTGGGGCTGCACCGGCTGGAAGCGGCGTGCCTGCCGCACAATGCGGCGAGCCGGACGGTGCTGCTTCGTTGCGGCTTCAAGGAAGAGGGCGTCGCTAGGCGCTATCTCCGCATCAATGGCGAATGGCAGGACCACCTGCTGTTCGGTTATCTCCGCGAAGACGACCAGCTCAAGGTCGACGCGTAGCGCGCGATACGCGCGCTCTTATCATTCCTACTGCAGCCCGCCGACCGCTCCGAAGCTCGCCGCCGCTCGGCGCACGTCGAAACCGGCGCCTAGCGTCGCTTCGCCGTCTCCAGCGCGTCCAGCATCGCCGTCGTCGTCAGCAGCTCGGGCAGCACGATGCCGTCCGGCCTGCCCGGCCCGTAGACGACGTTGAAGGGGATGCCATAGCGGCCGTGGCTCGCCAGATACTCGGCGATGCCGGGGTCGGGCCGGGTCCAGTCTGCCTTGAGCGCGACGACCTCGGGTGCCTTGAGCCTGGCGGCGACCGTGTCGTCGGCGATCACCACGCGCTTGTTGACCTGGCAGGTGATGCACCAGTCGGCGGTGACGTCGACGACGACGGTCTTGCCCTCGGCGACCAGTCGCGGGATCGCCTGGCGGTCAAAGGGCTGCCATAGCGTCGTATCGGCAGGCGTCTCGACGACGGTGCCGAGCATGGACGGCAGCAGGAAGGCGAAGACGACTAGCCCCGCGACCGCGATGCGCGCCCGCGGCAGCAGCGCGAGCGCGGCGACGGATGCGATCATCAGAGCGCCGACGCCGACCGCGACGGGACGGCCGCTCGACGAGGCGAGCACCCAGATGAGCCAGAGCGCGGTTCCCGCCAGCACCAGAGCCAGCGCGCGCCGCAAGGTCGCCATCCAGGCGCCGGGGCGCGGCAGCCGCGTGGCGAGGCCGGGGAGGGCTGCGACCGCGAGGTAGGGAAGCGCCAGGCCGACGCCGAGCGCAGCGAAGATCGCGTAGATCTCGCCCGCGCCGCGCGAGAGCGCATAGGCGATGGCGGTGCCGAGGAACGGGGCCGAGCAGGGCGTCGCCAGCAGGGTCGCGAGGGCGCCGGCGAGGAAATGCCCGGCGAGTCCCGGCGAGTCGGCGCCGCCGATCGCTCCGGCGAGCCTCGGCGGGAGAAGTACCTCGAACAGTCCCCAGAGATTGGCGGCGAACAGCGTCACCACGACGATCATGAAGACGAGGAAAAGCGGCTCCTGGAACTGCATGCCCCAGCCGACGGTCGTGCCGGCCGTCCTGAGCGCAACCGCGCCCGAGGCGAGCACGGCGAAGGAGGCAAGGATGCCGGCGGAGGACGCAAGGAAAGCGCGGCGCGTGGCCGAGCGGTCGGCGCCACCATGACCCACGATGCCGAGGAGCTTGATCGAGAGCACCGGCAGCACGCAGGGCATCAGGTTGAGGATGAAGCCGCCGAGCAGCGCGGCCAGCAGCGCAATCATGAGTCCGTCGCCGAAGCCGTCGGTTCCCTGGAGCGGTGTGACCGGCACTTCGATCGCGCGGTCGCCGTCGGTGACGGTGAGCGTGAGCGGCGATCCGGCGAGAGAGGTTTCCGGCCCGGGTATCGCCGGTAAGATGAAACGGAGAACGCGCCCACCCTCGCGCGGCTCGATCCGCGGCTTGCCGAAGGCGAGCCCGGCAGGTCCTTCGACCAGCAGGTCGGGACGGACGAATGGCGTATCGGATCGCGCCGTGAGGATCAGGCGTGGCGATTTCGTCGTGCCGGCCGCAACGGCTTCCTCGACCGCGAGTCCGGCCGCGGTCGCGGCCGAAGGCACACGGACGTTGAAGCGGTCGATCAGGTGTGCCGCTTCGCTCGGCCGCGCCGGACCCGCCGGCAGGTCGAGCGCGAGCTGCGTGGTGATCGGAACGCAGATCTCCTTGCAGACGAGATAGTCGACGCTGGCTTCGAGCTTCAACGCCTCGCCGGGTCTAAGCGGCTGTGCCGAGATGGGCAGCACCACTTCGCGCTCGTAGCCGAAGGTCTCCAGGCCGAACAGGCTGAAGCGTTCGGGGATAGGCCAGCGGATCTCGGCATCGGCGAGATTGGTCGAGCCGCTCCAGTCGATGCGGGCGGGAAGTCCGGCATCGCCGGGTGCGCGCCAGTAAGTCTTCCATCCTTCCGGCAGCGTGATGCGTAAACCGAGCGGTATGCGTGCGAGCGTGCCCGTCGCCTCGACGGCGCTCAGGAGCTCCGCGGTGCCCAGATCTCCCGGCAGCGGATTCGACTCGGACGCGTGCTGAGGTTGCGGAAAAGCGAGCAACCCCAACGCGATCACAAGCAGTCGAGCGATTTTGCCTGGGAGCATAAGTCCTATATAATCAGTCCTATTGCGACGCAAAGCGTCACATTCACGTGCCCGGGCCAGCGATCGAGGTGAGCAAAATGGCGCGCAGCAAGGAAGGGGGCGAAAAACCGGAGCGGTCGAAGCCGGCGAAGAAGTCGCCGTCCCAATCGCGCCCCGCCGAGAAGGAGCTGCTGAGCGACGCCGAATTCATTTCCGATGCGACCCCTCTTAAGAGTGCCAAGCAGGAAGGCTATCTCGCCGGCCAGCTTCTCGTCGCCATGCCGAACATGCGCGATCCGCGCTTCGAGCGCACCGTCATCTACATGTGCGTGCACAATGCCGAAGGCGCGATGGGACTGGTCATCAACAAGTCCGTCGGCTCGCTGACTTTCCCCCAGCTTCTCCGCCAGCTCGGCATTCCCAAGGAAGGCGCCATCGACCGCCGCGTGCATTTCGGCGGCCCGGTCGAGATGGGCCGCGGTTTCGTGCTGCACACCGACGAGTACGAGCAGGAGAGCACGGTCAAGGTGAAGCCAGGCTATGCGGTCACCGCAACGATCGACATCCTGAAGTCGATCGCCGAAGGCGGCGGTCCGAAGCAGGCGCTGCTGGCGCTGGGCTACGCGGGCTGGGCGCCGGGGCAGCTCGACGGCGAGATCCAGGCGAACGGCTGGCTGCATGCGCCGGCCGATCTCTCGATCGTCTTCGACGACGAACTCGACACCAAGTGGACTCGGGCGATCAGCAAGATCGGCATCGATCTCGCGCTTCTGTCCGGCGAGGCCGGCCACGCCTGAGCGTGACCGGCCGGCCGTGGCAAATCAGATCAGCTTCTCGGCGATCTGGACGGCGTTCAGCGCAGCCCCTTTGAGGAGCTGGTCGCCGGCCACGAACAGGTTGATCGAGTGGCCGGTCGGGTCGCTGATGTCCTGTCGGATGCGGCCGACCAGGATGTCGCCCTGGCCCGACGCGTCCTTCGGCATCGGGAAATAGTTCTTCACCGGATCGTCGACGATCCTCACGCCCGGGGCATCGCTGAGGATCTCGTGGATGTCCTTGGGCGTGATCGGCCGCTCGCACTCGATGGTCAGCGCCTCGCAATGGGCACGAAGCACCGGCACGCGCACGCAGGTGGCCGAGATGCGGATGTCGTCGTCGCCGAAGATCTTCCGCGTCTCCTTCACCATCTTCATCTCCTCCTCGTTGTACCCGTTGGCCGGGTCGATCTTGGAGTTATGGCTGAAGAGGTTGAAGGCGTAGGGATGCGGGAGGACGGTGTTCTTGTACTCCTGCCCCTTGATATAGGCCTCGGTCGAGGCGCGGAGCTCTTCCATCGCCGCAGCGCCGGCGCCCGACGCGGCCTGGTAGGTCGACGCGATCAGGCGCTTGATCCGGTTCTTCTTGTGGATCGGCCAGAGCGGCGTGATGGCGATGATGGTCGAGCAGTTCGGGTTGGCGATGATGCCCTTGTGCTTGGCGATCGCGTCCGGGTTGATCTCCGGGATCACCAGCGGCACGTTCGGGTCCATCCGGAAGGCCGAGGAGTTGTCGACCGCGATCGCGCCGGCCTTGGCGGCGACCGGGCACAGCTCGCGGCTGATCGAACCGCCGGCCGAGAAGAGCGCGATGTCGATGCCCTTGAAGCTCTCCGGGGTCAGCTCCTGGATGGTGATGTCGGTGCCCTTGAACTTCATCTTTTTGCCTTTGGACCGGGCCGAGGCAAGCAGACGGAGTTCAGACATGGGGAAGTTGCGCTCCTCCAGGCACTGGAGGAACTCGACCCCCACGGCGCCGGTGGCTCCAACCACCGCGACATTGGGCGACGACATCGGAAATTCCTTTCAATGAGACCGAGTTAGCCGACGGGGACCCCGGCGGCGGGACGCACATTTGCGGCGCCGCAGCATGGGCTGTCAACGCCGGAAATGCCGCAGTTGGCCCGGAAATCCTCGTTCCGGCGGCCATTTCCCGCTGGTGGTGCTAGAAAGCCCCGCTGCAATGACCATGCCCCCGGATACCCGGCCCGACCGCCCGCTGACCGGCATCGCCCTGATGCTGACGGCGATGGCGATGTACATGATCACCGACACCACGGCGAAGTACCTGACCGACGAGGTCCACCCGGTCCAGATCGTCTGGTCGCGCTACATCTTCTACTTCATCTACCTGACGCCGGTCGTGATCTGGCACGGCGTCGGCCGGGCGTTCAGGACCAGCCACAAGGTCGCCCATGTCGGCCGTTCGGCGGCGATGCTGATGTCCGGCACCTGCTTCACCATCTCGCTCGCCCACCTGGACCTCGCCTTCGCGATCACCATCGGCTTCGCCTCGCCGCTGTTCGTGACGGCGCTCTCGATGTTCTTCCTTGGCGAGAAGGTCGGCGTCCGGCGCTGGTCGGCGGTGCTGGTGGGATTCCTCGGCGTGCTGATCGTGATCCGGCCGGGCGCGCATTTCTCGCCCTGGTCGCTGCTGCCGATGCTCTCGGCCTTCCTCTGGGCGATCAGCCTGATCCTGACCCGCCGCACCGGCCACGACCATCCGCTGACCACCCTGGTCTACACGTCCATCGTCGGCCTGACCGCCTCGTCGCTTATGGTGATCCCCTTCTGGAGCGAGGCCTCCTGGACCGCCTGGGCGATGATGGCGGCGATCGCCGGATGGAACCTGATCGCGCTGACCGTGATGATCCGCGCCTTCTCTTATGCGCCGGCATCCACGCTGGCGCCCTTCAGCTACAGCCAGATGATCTGGTCGACGATCCTCGGGTGGCTGGTCTTCCACCACATCCCCGATCTCTGGACCTATGTCGGCGGCGGCATCGTGGTCGCCAGCGGCATCTACATCTGGCACCGCGAGCGGATCCGCGCCCGCTCGCAACCGGTCTGACGGGCTGGTATATCCGACAACCCCTTCTCGGACGGACTTGGCTTACATGAGCGCTTCGAAGGAACGGACCGGCGGCCAGATCCTGGTCGATCAGCTGAAGATCCAAGGCGTGGACACGGCCTTCGGCGTGCCGGGCGAGAGTTATCTCTCGGTGCTGGACGCGTTGCACGACGCGAACTCGATCAAGTTCGTGATCTGCCGCCAGGAAGGCGGGGCGGCGATGATGGCCGAGGCCTACGGCAAGATGACGGGCAAGCCCGGCATCTGCATGGTCACGCGCGGTCCCGGCGCCACCAACGCCTCGTCGGGCGTGCATGTCGGGTTCCAGGACTCGACGCCGATGATCCTGTTCATCGGGCAGGTCGGCCTGGACGCGATCGAGCGCGAAGCGTTCCAGGAGATCGACTATCGCCGCATGTACGGCCAGATGGCGAAGTGGGTGGCGCAGATCGACGATCCCGCCCGCATCCCCGAATACCTGAGCCGCGCCTTCCATACCGCAACCTCGGGTCGCCCCGGCCCGGTGGTGCTGGCGTTGCCTGAGGACATGCTGACGGCGACCGCGACGGTTCCGGACGCCGAGCCCTATCGCGCGACCGAGCCGCATCCGGGACCTGAGGCGATGGCCGAGGTCCGCGCGATGCTGGCGAAGGCGAAGAAGCCCTTCGTCATCCTCGGCGGCTCGGTCTGGGACGAGGCCGCCTGCGCGAACATCAAGGCCTTTACCGAGAAGAACAAGCTGCCGATCGGCACCTCGTTCCGCCGCGCCGACCGCTTCGACAACCTGCATCCGAACTACGCCGGCGATGTCGGCATCGGCCCGAACCCGAAGCTGGCCGAGCGGGTGAAGGCGGCCGACCTGCTGATCGTCGTGGGCGCGCGGCTCGGCGAGATGACCACGGGTGGCTACACGCTGTTCGGGATTCCGACGCCGAGCCAGCCGATGATCCATGTCCATCCGGATCCCGAGGAGCTGGGCCGCGTCTATACGCCGAAGCTGGCGATCAATGCCGGCGTGAAGGCCTTCGCGGCGGCACTGGCGCGGATGGAGCCGGTCGACGCGTCGGCCTGGGCCGGCGCCGCCGACCAGGCCCATGCCGACTACCTCGCCTATACCAAGCCGGTGAAGTGCCCCGGCGACGTGCAGATGGCCGAGATAATCGCCTATCTCGACGAGACGCTGCCCGACGACACGATCTATACGAACGGCGCCGGGAACTTCGCGACCTGGCTTCATCGCTTCCATCGCTACCGGAAGCTCGGCACCGAGCTGGCGCCGACCTCGGGCTCGATGGGCTACGGGCTTCCGGCCGCTGTCGCCGCCAAGATCCGCTACCCGAGCCGCGACGTGATCTGCATCGCCGGCGACGGCGACATCCAGATGACCCTGCAGGAGCTGGGCACCGCCCAGCAGGCTGGTGCCGCGCCGATCGTCATCGTCGTCAACAACGGCATGTACGGCACCATCCGCATGCATCAGGAGCGCGAGTATCCGGAGCGTGTTTCGGGCACCGACCTGATCAACCCGGACTTCGCCGCGATCGGCCGCGCCTATGGCGGCATCGGCGAGACGGTGACGAAGACCGAGGAGTTCAAGCCTGCTTTCGAGCGCGCGCGGGCGTCCGGCAAGCTCTCGGTGATCGAACTCAAGCTGCACCCGGAGGCTCTGACCATCCGGGCTTCGTTGAGCGACATCCGCAACCAGGCGAAGGCGAAGCGCTAGGCGCTCCCGTGCCGCTGGCGCTGACCCTTCTCGGCGATTCCTGCTCGGGCGTCCCTGGCCAGAAGTTCGAAGCCAACCTGGCACGGATCGTCTCTCGTCTTCTCGAGCGGAACGCCCCGGCGGATGCGCTCCTCTATCTCGGCGACCATGTCGAAGGCTACACGGATGACGCGGTCAGACTTCATCGTCAGTGGAGCTATTTCCTGGACAAGGAATTCCGGCCGATCGACGAACGTTTTGCCCGCGTGCTCCACCTCGCCGGCAATCACGACGCCAATACCCCCGTCAGTGCGGCGGTCTGCGAGGCGCGGATGCCGGTCCCGGCGACGGCACGCCACCGGAAGGGCCTCAACTACGTAGCCGATGTCGAGGATGCCGAGATCGTCGTGATCTCGACCTGCGACTTGGGCAACCGGGGCTTCGCCGCCGTCGACATGCCGTGGCTCGAGGAGGCACTGCTGAGCCTCTCGGCGCCGATCAGGCTCGTCGCCGGCCACTATCCGTTCCATCCGGTGAACGGCTACGAGGAGGTGCCCAAATGGGTCTTCTCCGCCGACCAGCGTGCAAAGGCGTGGCGGCTGTTCCGTGACACGGGCGTGCACGCCTATCTGTGCAGCCACATCATTGCCTTCGATTTCCAGGTGCATGACGACGTCGTGCAGCTCTGCAGCGGCGGTGCCGGCACCGAGTACGGCCCTGACGGCGTGATGGGCAACGGCGAATTCCGCCACTTCGTCAACTGCATGGTGTCGCCCGAACGGTTCGCTTTCGAGGCGATCGACGAGAACGGACGGACGCGCGAGGCGGGCGGCCATTCGTTTGTTGGCAGGAGCCGGTTGCCTTCGGCCTCCGCCTCTCGCTAGGCTCCCACCTCGCTTCGCAGGAGGAGGTCCCGACAATGTGCGACACCATGGTGGCCGCGGGCGGCCAGTCGAACGACGGCGCGGTGCTTTTCGGCAAGAACAGCGACCGCGAGCGGAACGAGGCGCAATTCCTCGACGCGCTGCCGGCGAAGACCCATCGCAAGGGCGCAAAGGTCAAGCTGACCCATGTCGAGATCGACCAGGCGCATCAGACGCATGCGGTGCTGCTCTCCAAGCCGTTCTGGATCTGGGGTGCGGAGATCGGGGCCAACGAGCACGGCGTGGTGATCGGCAACGAGGCCGTCTACGGCAAGCGGATGCCGTCGCCGAAGCCGGGCGTGATCGGCATGGACTATCTCCGCCTCGGCCTCGAGCGGGGCGCCACTGCCGAGGAAGCGCTCGACGTGATCACGCGGCTGCTCGCCAAGCACGGCCAGAGCGGCAATTGCGGGCACCTGAAGCAGCGCACCTACCACAACTCCTTCATCATCGCCGATCAGACCGGCGCCTGGGTGCTGGAGACGATCGGCAAGGACTGGGTCGCCGAGCACGTCGACGGCGTGCGCACGATCTCGAACGCGCTCTCGATCGAGAAGGACTATGACAAGATCAGCGACGGCTTCAAAGCCAAGGTCGGGAACAAGGGCGTCGCCAGCACGATGACCAATCCGCGCCGCGACAAGATCTCCCAGGGCAAGGAGCGCTGTGCGCGCTCAACCTCCGTGCTCGGCAACCGCCGCGGTCGCCTCGACGTGCATTCGGTGATGGCGGCGCTCCGTGATCACGGGCCGGAGGAGCGCGGCTGGCATCCCGACCAGACGACGATGAAGGCGATCTGCATGCACGCGGCCTGGGGCAACAACGGCGGCCAGACCACCGGCGCCATGGCGAGCTGGCTCAAGAAGGGCCGCCAGTCGGTGCATTGGGTGACCGGCTCCGCCGCGCCCTGCCTCTCGATCTTCAAGCCGATCTTCGTCGATCTGGGCCTCCCGGTGAAGGAGAAGCAGCCGACCGGCAAGTTCGACGCGAAGACCCGCTGGTGGAAGCACGAGCAGCTCCACCGCAGCATCATCGACGACTTCGAGGCGCGCTCGGCCGCGATCGCCGACGAGCGCGACGCGCTGGAGAAGGTCTTCGTCAGGCGCATCGCCAAGGTGACCGGTGCCGACGCCGAGGCCCGTCGCGAGGCAGTCGAGACCTGCTGGGCCGAGGCGGATGCCGCCGAAGCCCGCTGGGCCGAGAGCGTGCCGGCGATGGAATGCTCGGGCAAGGCGACCGCGGCGCCCTATCGCCGCGCCTGGTCGCGCTTCAATCGCATCGCCGGCTTCGCTTAAAGAACCAACGAACCTTCGGGGGAAACGTGTCGAAGAACATCGTCTTTCTCGAGCGCGATACCGTCGCGCCCGACGTGGTCATCCGCAAGCCGTCGTTCCCGCACACCTGGAAGGACTACGACCGCACCACGCCGGAACAGCTGGTCGAGCGGCTCAAGGACGCGGACATCGCGCTCGTCAACAAGGTCAAGTTCCAGCGCCCCGCGATCGAGGCACTGCCGAAGCTGAAGCTGATCGCGGTCGCGGCCACCGGCACCGACAACATCGATATCGCGGCCTGCAAGGAGCGCGGCATCATCGTCTCCAATATCCGGGGATACGCGCTGCACACGGTGCCGGAGCACGCGTTCACGCTGATCCTGGCGCTCCGCCGCGGCCTGATCGGCTATCGGCAGGACGTGGTCAACGGCGAGTGGCAGAAGGCGGCGCAGTTCTGCTTCTTCAACCACCCGATCAATGACCTGCACGGCCAGCGCCTCGGCATCATCGGCGAAGGCGTGATCGGCCAGGGCGTCGCCAACATCGCGCGCGCATTCGGCATGCAGGTGATGTTCGCCGCCCACAAGGGCGTCCAGGGCCTTGGGCCGCTCTACACGCCCTGGGACGAGGTGATCGAGACCTCGGACGTCATCACGCTGCACTCGCCGCTGACGCCGCAGACACGGAACATGATCGCTCTCCCTGAATTCAAGCGGATGAAGCGCAACATGGTGATCGTGAACACCGCCCGGGGCGGCCTGATCAACGAGGAGGACCTGGCGACCGCGCTCCGCGAGAAGCTGATCGCCGGCGCCGGCGTCGACGTGACCTCGCCCGAGCCGCCGGCCAAAGACTCGACGCTGATGAAGCTGCTGGACTTGCCGAACTTCATCCTGACCCCGCACACAGCCTGGGCCAGCCACGAGGCGATCACCTCGCTCTGCAATCAGCTGATCGACAACGTCGAGGCCTTCGTCGCCGGCAAGCCGCGGAATATCGTCGGCTAACGTCCAACCTGCATCGCGCGCCAGACCTTCTCCGGCGTCAGCGGCATGTCGATATGCCGGACGCCGTAGGGCTGGAGCGCGTCGATCACCGCGTTGACCACGGCCGGCGGGGCGGCGGCGCAGCCGGCTTCGCCGCAGCCCTTCACGCCCCAGGGATTGCTGGGCGCCGGAGTCGGACAGGAGACGAAGTCGATCGGCGGAAAGTCGGCGGCACGCGGAAGCTGGTAATCCATCAGGCTGCCGGTCAGCAGCTGCCCGTCCTTGTCGTAGACGATCTCTTCCATCAGCGCCTGTCCTAGGCCCTGGGCGATGCCGCCGTCGATCTGACCTTTCAGCAGCAGCGGGTTCAGGATCACCCCGAAATCGTGGACGACGAGGTAGCGCTGGATCTCGATCTCGCCGGTCTCCGGATCGACCTCGACCTCGGCGACGTGGCAGCCGTTCGGATAGGTGTGGTTGGTCGGCTTGAAGTGGTGATAGCCGCTGACATTCACATCCTTGACCAGATCGGCGAAGGGTAGTCGACGGTCGGTGCCGGCGACGACGAAGGCGCCGTCGTCGAACTCGATGTCGACCTCGGCCGCCTCGAGCCGCTCGGCGGCTGTCGGCTTCACCTTCCTGATTACTTCTTCCATAGCGCCGTGCAGCGCCGAACCGCCGAGCACGAGGGATGCCGAGCCGCCGGTGCCGTGCCCGTCGGCGATCTTGTCTGTATCGCCCTGGACGAAGCCGATGTCTTCGGGCTTGAGGCCGAGCCGGACCGCGACCAAGTGCGCATAGAAGGTGTGGTGGCCCTGGCCGTTGGCCATGGTGCCGGCATAGACGGTCGCCTTGCCGTTCTCGATGCGAAGCTCGGTGCCCTCGCTCCAGCCGCCGGCGACGCGCTCGCAGAGATGCGCGAAGCCGAAGCCACGCAGCTTGCCGCGGATCGCGCTGTCGTCGCGGCGGGCGGGGTACTGCTTGTGCCGCGCCTCGGCGAGCGCACGGTCGAGGATCTGCTCGAAGTTGCCGGAGTCGTAGAGGAGACCTAGTGGCGTCGGCAGCGGCAGGTCGGCCGGCTGGATCAGGTTGAGCTTCCGGAGCGCGACCGGATCGCGGCCGGTCTCGCGCGCCGCGGCGTCGACCGCGCGCTCCAGCGCGTAGAGCGCCTCCGGCCGACCGGCGCCGCGGTAGACATCGGTCGACGCCGTGTTGGTGAAGACGCCGCGTACGCGAACATGGATCGCCGGCGTGCGATAGACGCCCGCGTAGGCCGGCGAATTGTTGACCGGCGAGTTGAGCCCTTTCGGCGAGATGTAGGCGCCGAGGGCTGCCAGCGTGTCGACGCGCATGCCGAGGAAGCGGCCCTCGGTGTCCATCGCCAGCTCGACCGTGGTCAGGTTGTCGCGGGCGGCGTAGTCGGAGGAGAACGCTTCGGCGCGGTCCGAGACCCAGCGCACCGGGCGGCCGACACGCTTTGCCGCCCACAGCACCAGCGCGTGCTCGGCATAAAGCGCGTTCTTGAGGCCGAAGCTGCCGCCGACGTCCTCGGAGATCACGCGAATCTGGGCCGGCTCGACCTTCAGCATCCGCGCCAGCGTCGCCTTGATGCCGTGCGGCATCTGCGTGCCGGTGGTCAGCGTGTAGCGCCCGTCATAGACGCCGATCGCGATGCGGGCCTCGACCGCGGCGCCGGAGACGCGGTTGTTGACCACGGTGATGCGCGAGATGTGAGCGGCCTTAGCGAAGGCCGCCGTGGTTCGTTCGGGATCGCCGCCGTCCCAGATGAAGGCGACGTTGTCGGGTGCCTCCGGCCAGATCGGCTTGTCGCCGGAGACCGCCTTGGTCATGTCGATGACGGCGGGCAGGATCTCGTAGTCGATCTCGATCGCTTCGGCGGCGTCGCGCGCCGCGTTCTCGTCCTCGGCGACGATGAAGGCCACCGGCTCGCCGACGAAGCGGACAGTGCCTTGCGCCAGCACCGGCAGCTCCGGCTTCACCGCCGGACCAGGTGCCGGCCGGGTCTTCGGGAAGGAGGGCAGGGCGAGTTCGGACAGGACCGGGCCCGGTCCGTCGATCCCGATGTCGTCGCCGGTCAGGATCGCCAGCACGCCCGGCAGCTTGCGGGCAGCTCCGGCATCGATCGAACGGATCCGCGCATAGGCATGCGGCGAGCGCAGCACGACTGCACGCGTTTCGTTGGGAAGCTTCACGTCGTCGGAGAAGCGTCCGGCGCCGCGGAGCAGCGCATCGTCCTCGAGCCGCGTCAGCGGCTGGCCGAAGGCATGCTCCCCCATCGATCGCCTCCTAGAAGAACGTCTTCAAAGCGCCGGTGACCTTGAAGTCGTCGGCGATGCGCCACACCACGTCCCATTTGTCGAAAGCGGTCGAGGTGTGCGAGATGCCGAAGGAGAGGATGTCGCCGATCCGGATGTCCGCGCCCTTCGGATACTCGACGTAGCAGTGCTGGTCGTTGGACTTGGTCATTTTCCAGTCCGCGCCCAGGTCGCCCAGCAGCTTGCCGTCGCGGAAACGCTGCAGCGGGATCGGAAGCTCGATGTCGTAGGGCAGGTCGCGCATGCCCATGCCCATGATCGCCACCTGCGGATCGGGCAGGGACTGCACCGCGGCCCAGAGCTCGAGGCCCGGCTTGAAGCCGCTGGCCGAGCCTTTCTTGCCGCCCGGCAGGTCGAGCGCGCCGCGCTTGTCCATGTCGAGGGCACGGCGCTTGTAGAAGCCGTGGTCGAGGGCGAGGAAGGCGCCGCCGCGCGTGACGATGCGCACGCCCTTGTCCTTCGAGAGATGTCCGAAGCGGCGGATCACCTGGTCGAACGAGGTCGAGCTGCCGGCCGAGAGGATCACCTCTTCGCCCTTGGCGAAGGCACCCGCCTGGCGGCCGTGGTCGAAGACCGCGAGCATCAGGTCGAGCAGCTTGTCGATGCCGGCCCAGACTTCCTCGGGCGTCGGCGCCTTGACGCCGCCTTCGTAGGCCTCGACGCCGACGAGCTGCAGCTCCGGCACCGATCCGATCGCAGAGATCACCGCCTTCGCCTGGTCGAGCGTACGGGCGCCGGCGCGGCCGCCGACCGGTCCCATCTCGATCAGGACCGAGAGATTCTGGCCGGCGAGGTGCGGCTTCGCCCATTTGGCGAGAAGCGCGGCACCGTCGGCCGAATCGACCAGGCACATGAATTTCGTCTGGGGAAACGCCTTCATGAGCCCGACGAAGTGGGCGACGTTGGCGGGGGCGGCGAGCTGGTTCGCCAGCAGCACGTTCCTGGCACCCGTGCGGGCCGCCAGGAGCGCCTGCTGCACGGTCGCGGCGGTGAAGCCCCAGACGCCTCCGTCCTTCAGCATCTTGGCGTAGAGCTGCGGCGCGCCGGTGGTCTTGGCATGCGGGGCGAGGGAGACGCCGTTGTTCGCGGCGATGTCGCGCATGAGCGCCAGGTTGTTGGCGACGGCCGAGTCGCGCAACGTCATCGCCGGGAGTGCGATGTCGCCCCTAACGACGTTCCAGCCCTTGGTGCCGATGTCGCCGAGCCGGATGGTCCCTTCGGCGAAGGGCACGCCCTTGGTGGTTCCGTCCAGGGCCAGGTCGTCAATCGCCTCGATCGCGTTCATTCTCTAAGCTTCCTCCAGAAGGCGAAGGAGCTTGCCGCAAGAGCGCCCTCCTGGCCACCATGAGATCCCACCCAACGAAAGTTCGTCCCATGCGCATCGCCGTCGGCCAGATCCTGCAGGAAACCAACACCTTCTCGCCGATCCCGACCACGCTCGAGACCTTCCAGCGCTACTACGTCCACAAGGGCGAGGAGGTGCTGACCGGGTTCGGCAGCGAGCGCATGGAAATCCCCGGAATCCTGTCGGTGCTGAGGAGTTCCAACGTGCAGGTGGTGCCGCTGATCGCCGCCAGCGCGCTGGCCTCCGGCACCGTGACCAAGGAGGCGTTCGAGACGCTGGTCAGCGAGCTGCTGGACCGGCTCAAGGCCGCCGGCAAGGTCGATGCGGTGCTGCTGGCGCTGCACGGCGCCATGGCCGCCGAGCACGAGGACGACGCCGACGGCGCGATCATCGAGCGCGTGCGGAAGCTGGTGGGGCCGGACGTTCCGATCGGCGTCAGCTTCGACCTGCACGCGCTCGTCACCAAGCGCAACCTGCAGCCCAACACCTTCGTCATCGGGTACAAGGAGTACCCGCATATCGACATGTTCGAGACCGGCGAGCGGCTGGCCAACCTGATGCTCGACAAGCTTGCCGGCAAGCGGAAACCGGTCATGTCGCTGGTCAAGCTGCCGCTGATCGCGAGCCCGATGGTTACGCGCACCACCGACGGGCCGCTGAGGCCCGTGGTAGAGCGCGCGCGCCAGATGGAGGCCGAGGGCCGCGTGCTGCACGCCTCTCTGTTCCCGGTGCAGCCCTGGCTCGACCTCCCAGATCTCGGCTTCTCGGTCCTCGTCTGCGGCGATGGCGACCAGAAGGCGGCCGATGCTGCCGCCAACGAACTGGCGCAGATGGTGTGGGACCGTCGAGACCAGTTCGACTCCGACCTGGTGCCGCTCAAGGAAGCGATCGATCTCGGCGTTCGTTCGCCAGGCCTTACGGTCGTCGGCGATGCCGGCGACGCGCCGACTGGCGGCTCGGCGGCGGACTCTGCCTCGGTGCTGAAGGGGCTGCTCGAATACGGCGCGGACAAGAAGTCCGAGCGGCCGATCTACCTCTCGCTCTGCGACGGCGAGGCGGCCAAGGCGGCGGCCGCCGCCGGCATCGGCGCCACGGCGACGTTCCGACTCGGCCACAAGGTCTCGACCGCGGACGGCAAGCCGATCGAGGTGACGGCGCGTGTGGTGGCGCTGTCCGAAGGCGTCTATCGCATGCGCGACAAGGGCGCCAAGGGAATGCGCCTCGACAACGGTCTCTCGGCCGTGCTCGCGATCGGTGCGATCCGAGTCGCGGTTCGCTCGCATCCGGCGATGGAGTGGGATACCGGCATGTACCAGTCGGTCGGACTCGACCCGGCCGAGGCCTGCCTCGTCTTCGTCAAGTCGCCGTCGCATTTCCGCGTCGCCTACGGACCGATCGCCGACCGCATCGTGATGGCCGACACCCCCGGCCCGACGCAGGGCAGCATGAAGGGCTTGGTGCTCAAGCGCGCACCGCGGCCGATCTATCCGCAGGACCAGAACACGACCTGGTCGCCGACGTGACGGCAACGCGCCGGCAGATCTCCGTCGGCAGGCGCCGATAGACCTAGCGGAACGCGTCGTTGAAGCTGCGCAGGCTGGCGAAGCCGCTGCAGGTGCTTGCAGCGGGGGAGCTGCTGGCCGGCCGAAGGCGGTGACCGGAAGAGGCCGCTGTGGCACCATGGCGGTCCCCGTTCACGCCCAGCTCTCCCGGATTCTCTAAGTGACCAATCCCGCGCCTTCGATCGAGACGCCTCTCGGCTGGCGGATCGCGGTCGTTTCCATGCTCGTGATGGGCATCGGCTTCGGCGGCCCCTATATCACGGTGGTCGCGCTCAAGCCGATCGCCGCCGAGTTCGACTGGCCGCGCTCGATCCCCTCGTTCGCCAGCGCCATGACCTATATCGGCGCCGGCCTCGGCGGCATCCTGATGGGGTGGTACGCGGACCGGATCGGAGTCGCCAGGATCGTGCTGATCGGCTCGACCATGATCGGCACCGGTGCGATCGTCGCCAGCTACTCCGAAGGCATGGGTCAGCTCTATCTCGCCCACGGCCTGCTGTTCGGCTTCCTCGGCAATGCCACCACTTTTGCGCCGTTGATGGCCAACATCACGCGCTGGTTCGACCAGCGGCGCGGCGTCGCCGTCGCCATCGTCGGATCGGGGCAGAGCATCGGCGGCATGGTGTGGCCGCCGGTCCTTCGTTACTCGGTCGATACCTTCGGCTGGCGCCAGACGATGTTCTGGTGGGGCCTGCTCGCGATCGCGCTGATGGTGCCGCTGTGTTTCCTCCTGCGCCATCGCCCGCCGGCCGCGGCGCCCCGTCCCGGCGTCAGGGAGCCGGCGAAGGGCGACCTCGTGCTCGGCCTCAACGGCAACCTTGTCCTGCTGCTGCTGTGCTTCGCCATCGTCGGCTGCTGCGTGGCGATGGCGATGCCGATGACCCATATCGTCGCCTACTGCACCGATCTCGGCATCTCGGCTGCGCGCGGTGCGGAGATGCTGTCGCTGCTGCTGGGCTCGGCGTTTCTGAGCCGCCTCTACTGGGGCCGGCTCTCCGACCGCATCGGCGGCTTGAAGACCATCCTCTACGGCGGTGCGGCGCAGGCGGTAGCGCTTGCCTTCTACATCTTCGTCGACGGGATGATCCCGCTCTACTTCCTCTCGATCGCGTTCGGCCTCGCCTTCGGCGGTATCGTGCCGGCCTATTCCCTGGTGATCCGCGAGGTCTTCCCGCTTTCCGAGATCGGCTGGCGGATGGGCGCCATCTACCTGTTCGGCACGCTCGGCATGGCCGCGGGCGCGTGGCTCGGCGGCTTCATCTTCGATGCCGTGCTCGACTACCGGCCGGCGTTCCTGGCCGGCGTGCTGTTCAACGTCGCGAATGTCGCGATCATCGGCTGGCTGGTCTGGCGCCAGCAGCATCCGGAAGGCGGCCGCGTGGCCGCCGTCCAAGGGGCCTAGTCCCAGGGAAGATCACCGCGGAGGAAGGCGGCGGCTTCGTGCGTCGCCGGTTGGGCGAAGAAGTCCGCCTTCGACGCGCGTTCGATCAAGCGGCCGCGATGCAGGAACAGGATCTCGTCGGCGAGCCGGCGCGCCTGTCCCAGGTCGTGCGTGGTCATGATCACTTTGGTGCCCTCGGCCGCGATCGCGGCGACGATCGCCTCGACGGAGCGGGTCGCCGAGGGATCGAGGTTCGCGGTCGGCTCGTCGAGGAACAGCACTTCAGGTTTCAGCACCCAGGCGCGCGCGAGCGCCAGGCGCTGCTGCTCGCCGCCGGAGAGCAGGCGGGCGGGGCGCTCGGCCAGCATTGCCAGGCCGACCCGCTCCAGCATCGTCCGTGCGCGCGCGGACCGCTCGACATGGTCGACGCCGGCGAGCGCAAGACCGTAGGCGACGTTGGCAAGTGCGGAACGGCGCAGCATCACCGGACGCTGGAACACCATCGCCTGGCGCCGGCGGGGATCGCCGCGGAAGCCGCTGTCCCAGGCGATGCGACCCTGGGTCGGCGCCAGCAGCCCGTGGCAGAGCCGGAGCAGCACGCTCTTACCGGCGCCGTTGGCGCCGAGGATCACGCTGACCGGCCCCTTTTCGAAGCGCGCGGTGATGCCGTCGAGGATGCGGGTTCCGCCGGCGGAGAATCCGACTTGGGCCAGCTCGAGCGGCAGGATGCTTTCCGCGCTCATGCGCCCTGCTTCGCCGCGACGTTGCGAAGCGCCAGCGCGACGGTGTTGACGGCCAGCACGACCGCCATCAGCACGAAACCGAGGCCTAGGGCCTGCGGCAGGTCGCCCTTGCTGGTCTCGAGCGCGATCGAGGTGGTCATCACGCGCGTCACGCCGTCGATGTTGCCGCCGACCACCAGCACCGCGCCGACCTCGGCAGCGGCGCGCCCAAATCCCGCGATCACCGCAGTCGTCAGGGAGAAGCGGCAATCATAGATGAGCGTGATCGCGGCCTGCACCGGGCCGGCGCCGAGGGAGGTCAGCTGCTCGCGATATTCGCCCCAGGCATCCGCCACGATCTGGCGGGAGACCGCGGCGACGATCGGGAGGATCAGCAGGGTCTGGGCGACGATCATCGCGCCCGGCGTGAACAGGAGGCCCAGGGGGCCGAGCGGACCGGCGCGCGACAGCAGCAGGTAGACCACGAGGCCGACCACGACCGGCGGCAGGCCCATGCAGGCGTTCAGCACGACGATCGCGACGGACCGGCCGGGGAAGTCCTTGAGCGCGACCAGGGCGCCGAGCGGCAGGCCGATCGCGGCGGCGATCGCGGTCGCGGCGAGGCTGACCTTGAGGCTCAACGCCACGACCGACCAGAGCCGGACGTCCGCATCGAGGATCAGCTGGAGAGCGGCGGATGCCGCCTGGCCGAGATCACCCATGTCAGTTCTTGCAGGCGTAGACGGTCTTGAGCGCGTGCCCGACCAGGATCTCGGCGGGTGAGTCCCGCCGATCCTTGTCGTTCCGGATGTACTCGATGATGGCCTCGACCGTCTCCTGGGCCGATGCACCGTTCGGTATGCAGGCACGGCCCGGATCCGTCTTCGGCAGCAGGTGCTGGGTCGTGTCGATCACGCCCATGATGTAGCTCGCGCAGATGTAGCGCTCGTCGATCGACGCCGAAGTGCAGTGGCCGTGGAGGTCCACGCCGCCGAGGAATCCCGCAAGCGCGGGCGTCGACACGAAAGCGGCGGCCACGAGGGCCGCCGCGATGGTACGTCGCATGAGACCTCCTCGGCGATCAGCCGAGGTTCTTCTCGGCGAAGCGCCAGTTCAGAAGCTTGTCGATCACGGCCCCGATGAAGTCCGGCCGCTTGTTCTGCCAATCAAGGTAATAGGCATGCTCCCAAACGTCGATGGTCAGGAGCGCCTTGGCGCCGGGCTTGTTCGACAGCATGTTCTCGGCATTCGGGGTCTTCTCGAGGCTGAGCTTGCCGCCGTCGAGGACGAGCCAGGCCCAGCCGGAGCCGAACTGGGTGACGCCGATCTCGGTCAGCTTCTTCTTGAACTCTTCGTAGCTGCCGAAGCTTGAATCGATCAGCTGGGCGAGCTTGCCCGTGGGCTTGCCGCCGCCCTTGGGATCGAGGCTGTTCCAGAAGAAGTCGTGGTTCCAGACCTGGCCGGCGTTGTTGAAGATCTTCTTCTTCTCGGCGTCCTGGGCCTTCGCCGTCGCCTTGATGATTTCCTCGAGCGACTTGTCGGCGAACTCGGTGCCCTCGACCAGCTTGTTCAGCGTGTCGACATAGGTCTTGTGGTGCTTGCCGTGATGGAAGCTGATGGTGTTCGCCGAGATCACGGGCTGCAGCGCCGTATCGTCGTAGGGCAGCTTCATCAGCTCGAAAGGCGCGTGGCCGGACGTCTTCGCCTTGGCGGCGGTCATGGGGATCTCCTCGGATGAACGTGAGAGGGGTAGGGAGGGAACACCCCGAACCTACGACCGTTCCCGCCATCGGCTTGCGCGACTTTCTGTCGCCCGGTAGGGTCGTCGCTCAAGCGCCCTTTAATGGAATCCGGCCGAATATGGGCAACCCGTTTCAGAACATCTTCAACGCGGTGATCGAGCTCTACATCTGGTGCTTGATCGTCTGGGTCATCTTGAGCTGGCTCGTCGCGTTCAACGTGGTGAACACGCGTAACCGCTTCGTCGCGGTGGTCGGCGACTTCCTCGACCGCATCACCGAGCCGGCGCTGCGTCCGATCCGGCGGGTTCTGCCCAATCTCGGCGGCATCGACATCTCGCCGATCCTGCTCATCCTGCTGATCTACTTCATCCGCGACTTCGTCAATTGGTACATCTTCTGAAGCCGGCCCAGGGCGGCGCTTATCTCACCGTCCACCTGACGCCGCGCGCCAGCCGCTCGCGCCTCGGCAAGGCCGAGGCTGATGCCGCCGGCGCGCCACGCCTGAAGGCCTGGGTCAACGCGCCGCCCGCCGACGGCGCCGCCAACCGGGCCCTGATCGAGCTGATCTCGGACGCGCTCGACCTGCCCAAATGCGACATCGAGATTCGCCGTGGTCTCACCGACCGCACCAAGACCCTGTTTATTGAGGGCGACGCCGACGCTATCGCCCAACGGCTGAAGAAGGTGCTCGAATGACGGCGCGGATCATCGACGGCAAGGCGGTGGCGGATCGCCTGAATGCCGACACCGCCGCCAAGGTCGCGGCCTACGCCAAGGCTCATGGCCGCCCGCCGGGTCTCGCCGTCGTCCTGGTGGGCGAGGATCCGGCGAGCCAAGTCTATGTCCGCAACAAGGGCCGGTCGACGATCGCGGCGGGCATGCTGTCGATCGAGCACAAGCTTCCGGCCGGCACCTCCGAGGCCGAAATCCTGGCGCTGGTCCGCCGGCTCAATGACGATCCGAAGGTCGACGGCATCCTGTTCCAACTGCCCGTGCCGAAGCACATCAACGCCGACCGGGTGATCGACACGATCGACCCCGACAAGGACGTGGACGGCTTCCATGTCATCAACGCCGGCAGGCTCGCGGTTGGCTTCGACGGCTTCGTGCCCTGCACGCCGCTCGGCTGCATGCATCTCCTCGACGACGCCGGCGTGAAGCTGGAAGGAGCCGAGGCGGTGGTGATCGGCCGCTCCAACCTCGTCGGCAAGCCGGTCTCGCAGCTCCTGCTTCGCCGCAATGCGACCGTAACGATGGCGCATTCGCGGACCAGGGATCTCGCCGCCGTCTGCCGCCGGGCCGACATCGTCATCGCCGCGGTCGGTCGCCCGCGCATGGTGCAGGCGGACTGGATCAAGCCGGGCGCCACGGTGATCGACGTCGGCATCAACCGGATCGAGGAAGGCGGCAAGAACCGCCTGGTCGGCGATGTCGACTACGATGCCGCGGCGAAGGTCGCGGGCGCGATCACGCCGGTACCGGGCGGCGTCGGCCCGATGACCATCGCCTGCTTGCTCAAGAATACGCTGACCTCGGCCGAGCGCCGCGCCAGGCGGTAGAGCGGCGCCAGGCAGGCGCCGGCCCGCCTTGACCTGACGTCTCGCGCCGCTATGGTGGCGGCCCCGTTCGCCGGCCCTGACGATGACCGAAGCTAAGAACCCCTTGGGCGCCTGGCGCACCGAGGCCAAAGCCACTCTCGCGCTGGGATTGCCTCTGATCGGATCCCAGGTCGCGCATATCGCGCAGACCTCCACCGACGTCCTGATGATGGGCTGGGTCGGGCCGGAGACGCTTGCCGCGGGTTCGCTCGGCTTCAATCTCTATGTGACGCTTTTCGTTTTCGCGATGGGCGTGGCCTATGCCGCTGGCGGACCGATGGCGCAGGCACGGGGCGCCGGCCGACCGGGCGAGGTGGGCTATCTGCTGCCGCAGAGCCTGATCCTGACCACGGCCGTGTCGTTGCCGCTGGCGCTGGTGCTGATCTTGAGCGAACGGCTGCTGCTGCTGTTCGGTCAGACGCCGGAGAACGCCGCCGCTGCCGGCGCCTATGCGGTCGCGATGGCGCCCAGCTTCGTGTTCGCGAACATCTACATCACGCTGCGCGGCTTCATGGCCACTTACGGGCATACGAAGATCTTCCTGGTGGTCGCGGTTCTAGGCGTCGCGCTGAACGCCGTGCTGGTCTATGCGCTGATGTTCGGGCATTTCGGCGCGCCGGAACTGGGACTCACCGGTGCCGGAATCGGCACCAGCCTGGTCAGCCTGATCTCGACCTTGGCTCTGATCGTCTACATTCTCGTCGTGCCGAGGCTCCGCCGTCATCTGCGCTTTCCCTGGTCGCCCGACTGGGCGCGCCTCTGGATGCTGCTGAAGCTGGGCCTGCCGATCGGGACCACGCTCACCCTCGAGGTTGCCCTGTTCTCGGGCGCGGTCATGCTGATGGGCATTCTCGGCAATGCCGAGCTGGCTGCGCACCAGATCGCGATCCAGTGGGCGTCGATGACCTTCATGGTGCCGATGGGCCTTGGCCAGGCCGCCACGGTTCGCGTCGGGTACTGCGTCGGCGCCGGCGACCTCGCCGGGGCGCGCCGCGCGGCGCATGTCGCCCTCCTGCTCGCGGGCGGCTTCATGGCCTGTGCCGCTCTGATCTTCTGGTTCGTCCCTGGCCCGCTGGTCGGCGTCTTCGTCGACGCCAAGGCTGCGCCTGCGGTCGCGAGCCTGGCGGCGACCTACCTCGCCGTGGCCGCGGTCTTCCAGCTCGTGGATTCGACCCAGGCGGTCGGGGCCGGCAGCCTGCGCGGCTTCAAGGATACACGCTGGCCGATGATCATCGCCGGCATTGGCTACTGGGCGGTCGGCTTCCCGATCGCGGCCTTCCTGGGATTCTGGGTCGGCTGGCGCGGCTTCGGGATCTGGATCGGGCTCGCCCTGGGGCTCGCGGTCACCGCCGTCCTGATGGTCGGGCGGTTCGAGCGGCTCAGTCGTAAGCCACTCACGGCGTAGGGAACTCGCCACGGAAATCGGCTAGTCTCACCTCCGCTCGGCGAGTTGGTGCTGGCCGACCTGGGGGGGAGCGCGCCATGGCGCATGACTACGATCTGGTGGTGATCGGTTCGGGCCCGGCGGGCCAGCGCGCGGCGATCGCCGCCGCCAAGCTCGACAAAAAGGTCGCGATGGTCGAGCACCGCCAGGTGGTCGGTGGCGTCTGCATCAATACCGGGACGATCCCGTCGAAGACGCTCCGCGAGGCGGTGCTGCACCTCTCCGGGTACCGCGAGCGCGGCATCTACGGCGCGTCCTACACGGTGAAGCAGAACATCAGCATGCAGGACCTGCTGTTCCGCACCAGCCACGTGATCCGCCACGAGATCGACGTGACGCGCCATCAGCTGATGCGCAACCGGATCGAGATGTTCGAGGCGTCGGCCGGCTTCGTCGACGCCAACACCGTCCGCATGACCAATCTCAACGGCAAGGGCCACCGCGACGTTACGGCGGGCTCGGTCGTCATCGCCTGCGGTACGCATGCGACCAAGGACGCCCATATCCCCTTCGACGGCCAGCGCGTCTTCATCTCGGACGACGTACTGACGCTCGAGAAGCTCCCGCGTTCGCTGGCGGTGATCGGCGCCGGCGTGATCGGCGCCGAGTACGCGACGATCTTCGCCGCCCTCGGCATCCGCGTCACCTTGATCGACAAGCGCACGCAGCTGTTGCCCTTCATCGACGCCGAGATCACCCAGGCGCTCGCCTACCACATGCACCAGAACCGCGTGACGCTGCGCCTCGGCGAAGGCGTGAGCGGCGTCGAGATCTTCTCCGACGAGCGCGGACAGCACGTCCGCATCAAGCTGGATTCGGGAAAGCAGGTGGTGACGGATTCGGCGCTCTACTCGATCGGCCGTACCGGTGCGACGGAGAAGCTCAATCTCGATGCTGCCGGCGTGAAGTCGGACAGCCGCGGCCGGGTCCAGGTCAACGAGAACTACCAGACATCGATTCCGCACATCTACGCGGTCGGCGACGTGATCGGGTTCCCGTCGCTCGCCTCGACCTCGATGGAGCAGGGGCGCCTTGCGGCCTCGCACTCCTTCGGAATCCAGGCGAAGTCGATGCCCGGCCTCTTTCCCTACGGCATCTACACGATCCCGGAGATCTCGACCGTCGGCAAGACCGAGGCTGAGCTGACCGAAGCGGGCGTCCCTTACGAGGTCGGCAAGGCGCGATACAACGAGATCGCCCGCGGCCAGATCATCGGCGACACCGGCGGCCTCCTGAAGCTGCTGTTCCACTACGACACGCGTGAGCTGCTCGGCGTCCACATCATCGGCGAAGGGGCGAGCGAGCTGATCCATATCGGCCAGGCGGTGCTCGCCCTCGGCGGCACCGTCGACTACTTCGTCAACACGGTGTTCAACTATCCGACGCTGGCCGAGTGCTACAAAACCGCGGCTTTCGACGGGCTCAATCGGCTCGGCTGAGCCGTTGCACCGACCTCATTGAGCGGGATGGGCTTTTCATCTTACCTTTAGGGGTCTTTGGCCGAGGCCGTCAGGATCCGAATGGCCGTTGAAAGCACGTTGAGCGCGCCCGCGGAGGTCGGCAGGACTCAAGGAGCCGTCCTGTCGGGCTTCCTGCGCGACTGCGCCAACGAGCTCGAAGGCCTCAACTTCAGCCGCGTGAAGGTCGACTACAGCGAGGTCGAGAAGGAGGTCCTGACCGACCTCCAGAAGGGCAAGGCGTTTCGCCTGCGCGAGCGCCAGACGACGCTGGTCGGGGCCAAGCTCAACTTCGGCATCGTCGAGGGTCAGGTCAACGTCATCGATCCGCTCGGCGTCAAGGGCATCGAGTACATCCGTCACGGCAAGACCGCGGGCCTGCTCAAGGAGTACGGCCTCGACGATCCCTATAACGCCTGCGTGCTGACGGTGATCGCCAAGCTGCTGTCGATGGGCATCACGGACACCATCGAGATGGGCGTGGCCCTGCCCGAGAGCGTGCTGATCTTCCTGCAGCCACCCCAGAGCGAGGAGGAGGCTGTCAAGTCGAGTGTGGACGTCGTCATGGGCGCGATGTCGCGTTTCAAGACGTTGTCGGCGGCCGAGCTTCAGGACTTCGCCGAGAAGTACCGCTCGATCGCGATCCGGCTCGCCGGTTGCGGCATCCCCAAGTACCGGCTCACCGCCGATCGCATCCTCACGACGATCCAGCAGGAGGCGGTGCGCGCCTGCGTCCGCATCGACGTCTGGCATCGCGTCTGGCGATCATTCAACGAGGCGGTGGAGCCCGCGAACGAGCTCCGCAGCAGCGAGGGCGTTAAGGCGCTGCCGGCGAACATCGCGCTGGTCGACAAGCTGATCCAGGCCCTCAAACGCCAGATCCTCGTCATGCAGCAGCACCTGCGCAACCTCGACCGGCTGAAGGCGACGGTCGTCAACGGTAAGCAGTTCTACGTCGACAGCCTGCTGCTGATCATCTACGTGCACGAGAACAAGCAGGCGGTCGAGGACATGTTCGCGATGCGCGTCGCCTGGACGGACGCCTGCAAGGCGGCGATCCGCATCGGGTCGATGCAGGGTGTCCAGAACGCGCTCCTGCCCCACGAGTCTTCGATCGACGATGCGATCGCCATGCAGATCCCGCCGACGGTGAAGCCGCTCTAGATCCTGGCGCGTCCCATGATCAGGCGTACGACCACGACGCGGATTGCTTCCGAGACACCGCCCGCGACCATTCCCCAGAAGGGGTCCTTCCACAGCGTCACGGCTGCGGCGATGGCGATCACCGGCCAGCAGGATGGCTTGGAATCGAACATCCGGCGCGTGAGGGCCAGTTCCGTCGATGCCGCAAGCAGGAGCACGCCCAAGCCTGCGGCAGGAATGGCGCCGAGCGCCGAAAGGCTCCATGGGCCTGGCAGCAGCGCAAGCAGCAGGAGGAGCCCGCCGAGCACGAGCGGAGCCGTACCGCTCCGAGCGCCGAAGCGGTGGTGCGCCGCCAGCCCCCCGGCGCCGTGGCACATCGGGAGCGCACCGAACGGCGCGAAGATCAGATTCGCGAGGCCGGTGGTGATCGACAGCCGCGCCGGCGTCACATGTGCGGCGCGATCCCCGAAATACTCGTCCGCGAGGAGCGAGGTGAGCACGATGGCGTTGGCGAAGGTGAGGGACAGCTGCGGCAGGGTGAGGACCATGAATGCCTGTTCGATCTCAGCCGGGAGCGGCAGCGGCGGCATCGGCAACATGGCCGTCGGCACCTCCGCATCGGGCACCGGCATCCCGAGTGCCCATGCTGTCGCGCTCGCCGCCGCGAGTGCGACCACCGTCGCGGGAGCGCCGCGCAGCGCGAGCATCGCGACGAGCACGACCAGGGTCACCCCAGCGACGACCGGGGCCGAAAGCATGAGCCCGACGCTTACCCTGAGGAGCGCGAAGCCGAGGCCGAGCTGAAGCCCGGCAAGAACGGACTGCGGAACCAGCCTGGCGAGGCGGGAGATCCAGCCGGTGAGGCCAAGGATCAACAGGATGGCGCCGACGATGACGCCGCTCGCGGCAAGAGCAGCGGGACTGACCTGCGCGGTCAGAAGCACAGCGGCCATCGCCTTCATCGGCTGGACCGGGATCGGAAGCCGGTAGTGCCAGGCGGTTCCCAGATAGAAGATCGCGAACCCGCCGAGAACCGGGCCCGGGGCCAAGCCCGCGACCGCGATCGCACCGAGCATCAGCGGGAGGAGGGTGCCGAGATCGGCGAAGCTGCCGCTCAACTCGGCGGCGCTCAGGCGGAATCCTTCGCCTTTCGGCGGCGGCCTGCCCGAGCTACCGTCTCCGCGACGAGGGTCCATGGGAGTATCTAGGAACGCCCCGACCGGCTGGTCCAGTCCTGATCTTGGAGAGCTTGCATGTTCTTTCGGTACGCACTGCTTCTCGTGCTCGGCGGCACGGCCTGGGCGGCCCCCCATCTGCATGCGCCGTCGCCTTATGCCGGTCATCAGCAGCGGGTCGTCGCTGCTCTGTCCGAGCAGGAGATTGCGGACCTGCGGGGCGGTGCCGGTATGGCGATGGCGTTGCCGGCCGAGTTGAACGGCTATCCCGGTCCCCGGCACGTGCTCGACCTTGCCGGTCCTCTTGGGTTGACGCCGGAACAGCGTCTTTTAGCCGAACGGCTGATGGCCGAGATGAAGGCGAAGGCGATCCCGCTCGGCGAGGAGGTGATCGCTGCGGAAGCCGAGCTCGGTCGTCTCTTCGGCGGTGGAGTTGCATCTAGGGAAACCGTGGCGGCGGCGACCGATCGCGTCGGCAGGCTTCGCGGCGATCTGCGCTCGGTCCATCTCGTCGCTCATCTCGCGATGCGTGACGCCCTGACGCTCGATCAGCGCGGGACTTACGATCGCTTGCGCGGCTATGCGGGCGGGCACGGCAAGCACTAGCGCGGCCCACCTCTACCGGGCCTCCCGACGGTAGGCTAGTCTCCCGGCCCACAAGGTCAGGGATTGTCAAAAATGTCTCAGGATTCGGCCGCCGCCGGCATTCTCCGTCGCACCGTTGCCGCGATGCCGCCGCATCGCGGACCGCAGATCGAGGAGGATCTGGCCGGCGTCAACGGTCCGTTCCGGCGCATGAGCCTGAACGAGTCCGCCGATCCGCCGTCGCCGAAGGTGATCGCGGCGGTCCAGGCGGCGGTCGCCGGCGCCAACCGCTACCCCGATCCCCGCGCGCGGACGCTGGCCGCGGCGATCTCCGATCGCACCGAAGTCCCGGTCTCGCGCATCGTCTTCGGCAACGGCAGCCACGAGCTGATCATGCTGATGGGCTCGGCCTTCATGGAGGCCGGCTCGCGCGTCGTGGTGCCGAACCCGTCCTTCGGGCCGTATCAGTCGGCGGCGAAGATCGCGGGTGCCGAGCTCACGATCGTCCCGGTCGCCGCGGACGGCGCCAACGACGTGGATGCGATGCTGGCCGCCTGCAATCCGGCGCCGCGCATCGTGATCGCGGCGACCCCGAACAACCCGACCGGGGCGCTGCTCTCCGAGGGCGCACTTCAGAAGCTGATATCAGGCGTGCCGGAGTCGACGCTGCTGGTGATGGACGAGGCCTATTATGAGTTCGGCCGACTCGCCGGCGGTCCCGACGTGCTGAAGGCATTGAAGGCGCGGAAGGGGCCGTGGCTCGTGCTCCGCACCTTCTCCAAGGCCTACAACCTCGCCGGCCTCCGCGTCGGCTATTCGCTGGCGAGCCATGACGAGATCGCCGAGGGCTTCAACCGCGTCCGCGGTTCCTTCAACGTCAACCGTGTCTCGCAGGCGGCGGCGCTTGCCGCGCTCTCCGACGAACCCTATGCGCGGGCCTCGCAGAAGAAGACCGCGGCCGAGCGCGACAGGCTCGCGGTCGGCCTCAAGGCCATGGGCCTGTCGCCGCTGCCCTCGGCCGCCAACTTCGTCGCGGTGAAGACGCCGAAGCCGGCGGCCGAAGTCGTCAGCGCGCTCGCCAAGCGCGGCATCATGATCGTGCCGGTCGGCGGGCCTCCCTACGAGAACCACATTCGCATCACCATTGGCTCGGCCGAGGACACGGATGCGGTGCTCGAAGCCCTGAAGGCGGTGATCTGATGCGGATCCTGGTTCTCGGCGCGGGGCTTGCCGGCGTCACCGCCGCCCACTTTCTCGCCCGCGACGGGCATCAGGTCGAGGTCGTCGACCGCCAGCCGCAGGCCGCATCGGAAACCAGCTTCGCCAATGCCGGCATGATCACGCCGGGCCATGCCTTCCCCTGGGGCAATCCGAACGCGCCGAAGACCCTGCTGCGCTCGCTGTTCAAGGGCGACCAGGCGCTTCGGCTCAAGCTCGTGCCCGACCCCCAGATGTGGCGCTGGGGCCTCAGGTTCCTGGCCGAGTGCACTAGTGAGCGCACGCAGATAAACACCGAGCGGAAGGCACGGCTCTGCGTCTATTCGCAGAAGAAGCTGCGCGAGGTCGCCGACGAAACCGGCATCGACTACAACGCGACCCGCAAGGGCGCCTTGTTCATCTATCGCGAGCAGGAGGCCTTCGAGCGCGGCGCGATCCGGATGAAGATCCTTCAGGACATGGGGATCGCGCTGAAGACCCTCGACGCCGCCGGCGTCGCCGCGGTCGAGCCCGCCCTTGCCGGCGCCAAGGACAAGATCGCCGGCGCGATCTTCGCGCCCAACGACGAGAGTGGCGACTCCTGCCTGTTCACGCGCAAGCTCGCCGAGCGCCTCGCGAGCCAGGGTCACACTTTCCGCTACGGCACCGACGTCATCCGCTTCCGTGCCGAGCAGGGGCGCGTCGTCGGCGTCGAGACCTCGGCGGGCCTGCTGACGGCCGATGCCTATGTGCTGGCGCTTGCGAGCGAGTCGCCGAAGCTGGTCAGGAAGATGGGCATCGACCTCCCGGTCTATCCGGTGAAGGGCTATTCGCTGACGCTGCCGATCCGGCCAGAGCACCAGCCGCCGACGATCTGCGGCGTCGACGAGGGCTACCTCGTTGCCTTCTGCCGCCTCGGCAACCAGCTGCGCCTCACCGCGACCGCGGAGTTTTCGGGCTTCAATACCCAGCACGAGCCGCGGGACTTCGACGGCATGATCCGGCTCGCCAAGGACCTGTTCCCGAACGGCGCCGACTTCGACAATCCGAGCTATTGGGCCTGTCTTCGTCCGATGACGCCGGAAGGCACGCCGATCGTTGGCCGCTCGCGCTACGCGAACCTGTGGATAAACACCGGCCACGGCCACATGGGCTGGACCATGTCCTGCGGCACCGCGCAGGCGCTCTCCGACCTCGTCGCCGGCCGGAAGCCCGAGCTCGACCTCGCCGGCATGGAGGTTCCGACATGACGCTCGCCGCGGACGACCTGGTCCTCAACCGGCAGAACCTCCCGTTCACGCTAGACGAAGGTATCGGTGCCCGCGCCCGCATCGGCCTCATCGTGCTCGCGACCGACCACACGATCGAGCACGAGTGGCGCCAGATCATGGCGATCCCCGGGGTCGCCTACTACGAGAGCCGGATCTTCAACTCGAGCGCGATCACGCCAGAGACGCTGGCAACGATGGAGCGCGACCTGACCCAGGCGACTGCGGTGATCCGCCCGGGACAGCCGATGGACGTGATCGCCTATGGCTGCACCTCGGGCGCGATGGTGATCGGCGAGGACAAGGTGGCAGCCCGGATTCGCGAAGCTCGGCCCGGCATTCCGGTCACCAACCCGATCGGGGCGGCGATCGCCGGCATGAAGGCGCTTGGCTGCCGCCGCATCGCGCTGCTGACGCCTTATATCGATCGCATCAACCGGATGATGCGCGACTACATCCAGGCGCGCGATCTGGCGGTGCCGGTCATGGGGTCCTTCAATCACGAGGAGGACAACGAGGTCGCGCGCATCGACGGCGCCTCGCTCAAGGCGGCGGCGCTCGAGATTGGCCGTCACCGCGACGTCGACGGCGTCTTCGTCGCCTGCACCAGCCTGCGGGTCGCGGCCTTGGTCGAGGACCTGGAGGCCGAGCTCGGCAAGCCCGTCACCTCGTCCAACCACGCGATGGCGTGGCATGCCTTGCGGCTTGCCCGTGTCGTGGAGCCGCTCGCTGGCCGCGGACGTCTGTTCCGCGTCTAGCCGTTAACCATGTTCGTCCGTCGAGATATTCCCGAATCGGGTTTCGCCTCGGCGAAAGCCTTGGCATTGTAGGCTCCTATGACCGCCACCGACGCGAGCCAGAAGACCCGCCGCGGCGTGCGATCCGTCGCCGTCAGGGGCGTTGTCGCGTTCATCGCGTTGATCGCGATCATCGCCGGCGGTGCCATCGCCGAGCGCAAGGCGGTCGAGAATCTGGGAGAGCCCACGGTCGTCGTCAGCCTTTCGGGCTGGCTTGGCACCCTGGCGGTGAAGGCGACCCTCGCGGCGCGCGATCTCGCCTCGCCCGACGAGGGCGTCCGCAGCGAGGCGCGTATCCGCCTCGCCGTCGTGCTCGACGAGATCCAGCAGCAGCGCCAACGCCTGGCGAGGCGATCTCCGTTGCCGGCCGACCTGCAGGGCACCCTCGACAACTTCCTGACGGCAGGGCGCGCGCTGGTCGACGCCGAGGGCGCCGACGTCGTCGACCGGCCGCTCTATCGCACGATCATGGATCTCGGGCCGGAACGCCTGCCGGCGCTCCTCGATCGCCTCGCCGCGCGCAACGAGGCCGATGGGCGTGCCCGATCCGAGCTCGTGACGCAGATCCAGTACGCGACGGCGGGCGCGGCCTTGCTCGTGCTGCTGGTGTCGGCGCTGGCGATCGCCCCGGCGATCCGGCGTGTGCGAGACGAGGTGCGGTCCCTCGAGGAGGAGGCGGCGCGGCTCACGGTCGGTTCGGCCGCGGCGGATGCGAGCCGCCGCGATCTTTCCCAGTTCCTGCTCCGGCTCGAGCAGACCCTGGCGGCGGCGGTCAAGACCGTGGTCGGACTCTCCGACGTGCTGGCCTTGGGGGCCGCCGGGCCGCTCAACGACAAGCAGCGCGAATACGCCCAGCGCATCCGGGGTGACGGTCAGCGCCTGGCCCAGTTGCTCGAGGACGTGCACGACCTGGCGCTGATCGATGCCGGCCAGCTCAAGCTGGACGAGCGCACGATCGATCTAGGTCCCTTCATCGCTCAGACGCTCGACCAGATGCGCGGCCAAGCCGATCGCAGCCGGATCGCGCTGATGCACAGCCTTCCGGTCGACATGCCACGCCTCTCGGCCGATCCGAGCCGGCTGCGCCAGATGGTCCGCCGCCTGCTCGATCTCGCGATCCGCGCCGGCGAGAGCGGTGGTCAGGTCCATGTCCGGGTCGCCCGCGAGCCGACCGGAGGTCTCGCGCTCTCGGTCGAGAGCCCGAGCCAAGGCTTCGGCCACCCTGACGCCGAGGTCGCGCTGTCGCGGATCGAAGGGCCGAACGGCGCCTCGGCGCTCACGCTGCCGCTGGTGAAGGCCCTGGCCGAACGCCATGGCGGCCGGATGACCGTCGGGCCTGCGCCGGGCCGCGGCTCGGTCGCGACCCTGCACTTTCCGCCGGCCCGGACGGTCGCCTCGGCCTAGGCCTGGGCGAGGATCGGGTCGGCCGGGGCGAAAGCCGCGCGCTCGCCGGCGACGCCCTTGAAGCTGTGCCTGCCGAGCGGCCGCACCTCTCCGGCAGCGGCCTTTGCCACCTCGTCCGACAGCACGATGGACTCGCCGAGTGGCTTGCAGAGCTGGGCGAGACGGCTCACCAGGTTGACGGTCGGGCCGATCACGGTGAAGTCCAGACGTTCGGGCGAGCCGACATTGCCGTACATGACCGGGCCGAGATGCAGCGCGATGCCGCAGCGGATCTCCGGATAGTTGGCGCCGTCCTTCTTGCCGTTGAGCGCGGCGAGACGGTCGATCAGTGTCCTTGCCGCCGTAAGGGCACGAGTCACGGCGTCATTGTCGTCGTCCTCGCAGCGGAAGATCGCGAGGACCGCATCTCCCATGAACTTCAGTACCTCGCCGCTGGACCCTGTCACCGACTCGACCGCGGCGGAGAAATAGGCGTTGAGAAGACCCAGCACCTCGTCGCGTGGAAGGCTTTCGGACAGCGAGGTGAAGTTCCGCAGGTCGCACCACCAGACCACGGCGCGGACGGTGTGCCCGACACCCTGCACCACCTCGCCGGTGAGTATCCGGCGCGTCGGCTCGGCACCGACATAGGCGTTGAGCAAGCCTTCGATCGACCGGTGGCTGGAATGGATCTGCCCGATCGCCGCGAGCGCCGGGGCGATGGCGCCGAGCAGCTGAAGGTGATGCGCCTGGAAGCCCTCCGGATGATCGCTGCCATAGGTGACGATGCCGCCCTGGAGCCCCGGACCCATGTCGAGCGGCATGACGTAGTAGTCGGTGAGGCCCTTGTCGCGCAGCTCTTCGAGGACCGGAAAGTCGAACTCCGCCTCGGGCCCGACGAGGCGGCGGCGCAGCGGCTCGCGCGTGCGCATCACCTGCGCGATCGGGCTGTGGGAAAAGACGCGCGAGCCCATCTGGTTTCGCGGGCGAGCGATGTCGCGCACTTCGGCGCCGCGAACCCATTCCGAGGTCGAGG
Organism: Alphaproteobacteria bacterium; assembly: GCA_044223515.1. Lineage (GTDB taxonomy): Bacteria > Pseudomonadota > Alphaproteobacteria > SHVZ01 > SHVZ01 > SHVZ01. Next base: position 19,165 of record JBGALV010000019.1, on the reverse strand, counting down.
CACGGAGGATCGGATGAAGATGCGTCAGGGTCAGGCCCAGCCGATATAGCGGCACGCCTGCGTCGATCAGCCGACCGGCGATTTTCTCGACGAAAGTCCGCGATGAATCGAAGCGAGCGCCTTCGGCCAGCAGCCAGCGAACGAGGCTGGCCGCCGCGGGTGCCGTACTTTCGGCCTCGTTCACGATCCCGGCTTCGGGTTGGGTTGGTGCGGCGGCGGTCGTCGCGGCGGACGCACGATCACGTCCACGGGACGGCCCCAGATGCCGGCGCCGCGCGACTCGGCCAGGCGTTCCCACTGGACATATTCGAACGGCGCGCCCGGTCCGGCCATCGCCCAGCCGTTCAGGACCATCCATCCGCCTAGGTCTTCGCCGCGCACCGTGCATCGCCCGAGCATGGCGCCGGCCTCGTCGCGACCGAGATCCTGGCAATGCACGAACTCGGCGCCGATCTTGCGCGAGAGCTGGAGAACCGCCCTCGGGCCACACGCTCCCGGCATGTCCGGTGCATTGCAGAGCCGGTCGGTCGGCGGGATCGAGATGCCTTGGATCCGCACCAGACGGCCGAGTATCGAGAGGCTGCCGTCATCGAGGACGCGGGCCGAGCTCGACAGGTCGGCCGCCGCAGGAACAGCTGTCGCCACGGCGATCGCGGCGCTGGCGCAAAGGGTCCGAAAGCGGGTCATGACTGCTCGCCGAAGATTCGGTCCGAGCAGATCATATAGGTACGGCGAAATCTTGGCGAAAGCCGCTGTTCAGACGATCCGGCTCGCCAGCCCGATCAGCGCGCCCCGGAGCGCGACCCGCCAGGATCCGCCGGGAGGTCGACGGAATACGCCGACCGTGTCCCCCCATTGCGCGCTGTCGGCGACGGGATGGGGTGCCCAGTCGGTCGTGACCTCACGCAGCTCCAGCCCGGCATATTTGGCGAGCGCGCGATAGCCGTCCGGATAGAAACGCCAGCAGTCGTTCGGGTAGCGATGCTCGGGGCCTCGCGACGGCGCGATGAGGAAGATGTGGCCGCCGGGCTTCGTCACCCGCGCCATCTCGAGGAAGAGGATCCAGAAGTACTCGACATGCTCGAAGGCCTGGCCGGAGACGATCACGTCCGCCGTCGCCGACGGGAGCGGCAGGCGATTGGGATTCGCCATCACGATGTCGACGTTCTTGCCGGGCTCGAGGTCGATGCCGCGATAGCGCCAGCCGGGATTCTCGAACAGCGGGCGATAGCTGCCGGGCTGCTCGGGGTCGGGAGTCACCACGTCGGAGGAGCCGATGTCGAGGATCTCCATCCGCTTGCTGCGATCGAGATACCGGCCGATCAGATCCTGCATGTGCTGGTAGGAACTGAGATGCATCAGCCGGATGTCCTCTCGATCGAGATCTCGTGCATCGGAACGCCGACGAGCCCGGTGGCGGCGCTCGAAGCATGCGAGGTGAAGGCGAGCGCGTCGTGGATCCAGTGGTGCTGGATGTGGTCGGCCACGTCCCCATCGGCCACCGCGACGGCGATCGTATAGTTCCCGACGCTGAGGATCGGCATGCGGAAGCGGAAGCGCGCCCGCAGCCGCTCGCCTGCGGCCATCGGCACGGCGTCGCCCGAATGGCTGAGGTAGGTATTGTCGCCGAACAGGTGCTGGCCGAGCCGATCCTTGACGAGGAAGCCGACGATGGGCCGCGCGATCGCCGCGTGGGTGACGACGTCGATCGCCAGCGTCGCCATCTCGCCGCCGACGCACCATGAGAAGGGCTGGCCTTCCTCGGTCAGGAGGCGCACGTCGACGATCTGCGCGCCGCCGCGCCCGAAAGCGGCCGCTTCCGGCTGGAATGCGAAGATCTCAAGGTCGTTGCGGTGCGGACTCGCGTTGATGAACTTGAGCCGGCCGTCGATCGCGGACGCCGGCAGCGCTGACTCGTCGGACGCGGCAGGCCGGGCCCGGCTCTCGTCGCGATCGTCGCCCTGGGTCTGCCGCTGGACGTCCGCGAGGTAGTCCTCGACCACGGGCTTGGCCGGCCCAATCGCGCGCACGCGACCCTGGTCGAGCCAGACCGCGCGGTCGCAGAACGCCAGGACCGATGCGGTGTCGTGGCTGACGAACAGGATCGATCCGGTCTCCTGGAAGCGGCGGAGGAAGCGCATACACTTCTGGGCGAAGAAGACGTCTCCCACCGACAGCGCCTCGTCGATTATCAGGAGATCGGCGTCGACATGGGCGGCGACCGCGAAGGCGAGACGCATGTACATGCCGCTCGAATAGGTCCTCACCGGCCTCTCGATGTGCTCGCCGAGCTCGGCAAAGGCGACGATCGAGTCGTAGCGCTCAGCGATCTCCTTCGGCGCGAGCCCGAGAAGGGCCGCGTTCAGATGTATGTTCTCGCGTCCGGTGAAGTCCGGATTGAATCCGGCGCCGAGCTCGAGCAGTGCGGCGATCCGGCCATGCACCTCGATCGTGCCGGAAGTCGGCTGCACGGTGCCGGTGACGAGCTGGAGGAATGTCGACTTGCCGGCACCATTGCGGCCGATGACGCCGACGGTCTCGCCACGGTCGATCTCGACCGAGACGTCGTCGAGCGCGCGGAACTCGTGATGTAGCTTTTTGCGGCCCCGCCACAGAGATTCGACTATGCGGTCGCGCGGGCTGGAATAGAGCCGGTAGCTCTTCGAGAGATGCCGGGCACGGAGGATGACATCGCCAGTCATCGCCTAGAGCACGTCGGAAAAGCCGCGGCGGAGCTTCATGAAGACGAGGTAGCCGCCCCAGGCGGCGGTCCAGCCGACGAGCCCGACCCAGAGGAGCCGCCCCAGGTGAGGCCAGCGGCCCCAGAGCAGCACGGCCCGCGTCTCTTCGATAAGCATCGCCAGCGGGTTGAGGTCGATGAACGAGCGAAATCCCTCGGGCACCGCACTCGCCGGATAGAAGATCGGGATGAGGAACATCAGCAGCGTCACCAGGAGCCCGACCGCCTGGCCGATATCGCGGAAATAGACGCCCGCGGCCGACACCGCCCAGGTGAGCCCGAGGATGCCGAGGGCGAGCGGCAGGAGCACCAGCGGCAGCGCGACGACGGTCACGGTCGGCGTGAATCCCAGAACGACTGCCATCGCCAGCAGAACCGCCGTACCGATAGCCAGCTGGAACAGCGCTCCGCCCAGGATCACCGCCGGCAGGATCTGCACCGGGAATACCACCTTCTTGACCATGTTGGCTTGGGAGAGAACCAGGCCTGGCGCGCGCGTCAGGCACTCGGCGAAGCAGGTGAAGACGAGGAGGCCGGCGAAGGCGATCAGCGCGAACTCGCCATGGCCGAGGGCGGAGGCGCCCCATTTCACCTGGAAGATGACGCTGAAGACGAAAGTGAAGGCGACGAGCGTCAGGAGCGGTGTCGCCAGCGACCAGAAAAGGCCGAGCGCCGAGCCGCGATAGCGGCTTTCTATCTCGCGCCGGGTCATGGCGACGAGCAGGGCGCGGTGCTGCAGAAGGTCGATGAAGGGAGCAAGCGGACCAAACTCAATGCGCGTTCGCGTCTCGTTGGTCGCGACCTCCCGCTTCCTGCCGCCAGGCGAAGTAGCTGCTCCGCTCACGACGCCTCCGTCGACGACCCCAGATACCGACGCCATGGCTGCTCGACGCGTGGCGGGAAGGCAACTATCGGGTGAGTCGATTCGAGCGAAAGATTGGGATTGAAGAAGGGATCGCGCTCGAGCCTCTTCCCCCAGCGGCTTCGCATATAGTCGGCCTCCGTCTGGAAGCGCGAGAAGTGCTTCGACGACGTGTCGTGGCCGCGGCTCTTCGACTCCCAATGGTAGAGCGTCGCTTCCGGCGTCCAGATGATGGCGTAGCCCTTCTCGGTGATCTTGAGGCAGAGATCGACGTCGTTGAAGGCCACCTTGAGGTTGACCTCGTCGAAGCCGCCGACCTCATCGAAGACCGAGCGCCGGAGCGCGAGGCAGGCGGCGGTGGTGGCCGAGACGTTTCGAGGGAGCCGGAGCCAGCCGTAATAGCCGGACGAAGAGGCCGGCTCGGTGACGTGAAGATGCGCAGCAATGCCGGCTAGCCCCAAGACCACGCCGCCATGCTGGACCGTGTTGTCCGGATAGAGGAGTTTGGCGCCGACGGCGCCGACTTCCGGCCGTATCGCCTGCTTCACCATCTCCTTGAGCCAACGGCCGTCGATGACCTCGATGTCATTGTTGAGTAAGAGAATGATCTCGCCCGAGGAGACGCGGACCGCGGCGTTGTTTATCGCAGAGAAGTTGAATGGGCCGGGGATGTCGAGGATGCGCACGCGCGCGTCGGCGCGAAGGGTCTCGAAATATTCCAGCGTCCGCGGCTCGCGGCTGTCGTTGTTGGCGACGATTATCTCGATGTCGGGGTAGTCCGTACGCTCGAGCACGTCGTCGAGACAGGTCTTGAGGACATCCAGCCGATCCCGGGTCGGCACCACAATCGACACCTTGGGCCAGCGGGGCGGGTCGTCGCGCACGACGATGTGCCAAGCGTAGGCCCACGGCTTGAGGCTACCCTCGATCGATCGCCGGGCCATGTGATCGAGAACGGCCTTCCGTGCCGACTCGGCGGCCTTGTTGATGTGGTTCGACGAGAACGTGCCGGCGCCGGGGAAGATCCGCCAGTGATAGAGGATCCACGGGAGATGGACTGGCGCCTTCATGCTCTGATCCACGACCCGAAGCATGAGGTCGTAGTCCTGGCTTCCCTCGTAGCCGACCCGGAATCCGCCGACCGCCCTGATCGTGTCGAGCCGGTAGACGCCAAGGTGGCTGACGTAGTTCTGGCCCAAGATCAGCTCCAGGCCGAAGTCCGGCTTGAAGTACGGGCCGAACCGCTCTCCCTCGCCGTTGATCTTGTCCTCGTCGGAATAGAATAGATCGGCGTCAGGATGCTCGTTGATCGCCACGGCGATCATGTACAGAGCGTGCTCTGTGAGCATGTCGTCGTGGTCGAGGAGCGCGACATAGCCCCCCGACGCAAGCTCCAAGGCCGAATTGCTGGCCGCGGAGATGTGGCCGTTGGTCTCTCGGAAGGTCAGCTTGATACGACTGTCGCGCTCCGCGTACTCCTGCAGCACGGTCCGGACGTGCGGCTCTGTCGATGCGTCGTCGGCGATGCACAGTTCCCACTCCGGATAGAGCTGCCAGATCACGGAATCCAGCATCCCTCGCAGGTACCGCTCGGGCGTGTTGTACACCGGAACGACCACGGAGATCAGCGGGCGTGCACTCAGCTCGCCGACATGCTTCCTGATCGCCGTTCGATCGGCATCGGTGAGGGTATCATGCGCCCGGACCCACTCCGGGTAGTGATCGACGACCTGCTGCCTGATGCCTCTCGCCTTCTCGAGGGTTTTGGCCAGGCCGAAATTTTTCAGATGGCGGATCGCGTTCGGCAACCGCCTGCGGTTACGCCACAGCATCCTCAAGGCGAGTTCGATCTGCCCGAGCTCGCGAACGGCGAGCCCAGGATGCACGGGGGGCACCTTGCGTGAAGTCCACACGCCAACCCGCATCGCGGTTACCGCATCGGGAAGCCGCATCAGATGGGTTTCGGCTTTGCCGCGAATGACTGGAAGCGGCATCGGTTCCCAGCGCGCGGCGGCGTGGTCGACGTACAAGGTGAGGAATGTCGCGCCTTCGGGCGGCGTTCCGCCATACCTGATCGCAACCCATCGCGTCGGCAAGCTTCCTTGGGAGGAGGAGGCTTCGTACCACGTGATCGGCCCGATCGAGGTATCGGCGTTCTCGACCGGCGCGCACGGCGAGAGCTTGAGCTTATGCCGACGCCAGCGCAGGAGCGGCGACAGCCAACGGACGAGGCGCCCGACCAGGCGAAGCGGCCGCGTCAGCCGCCATGAAGTCGATCCCTCGAACCCTCGGATGCGGGCATCGAGATAGCGAGCATGATCGCGTGCCGCCTGAATCTCGCCTCGGAGCTGCGCCTGCACAGCCTCAAGGGCCCCGATGCGATGAGTCCTGGTATTGGTCTCGACCTCGAGATGTGCGATGCGCTGTTGGGCCGCGTCGAGCATGGCTTGCCGCGCGGCGGCGTCCGTTTTGGCACGCAGATCCGCTTCCTGGAGCTGCTGATGGGCGCTCGCAAGCTCGCCGCGCGTCGCTTCATGCTCGTTCGCGACCTTGGCGGCGAGGGCTTCCGCCGCCTGCCAGCGTTGGTCCGTCGCCTCGAGGTCGACCAGGGCCTGCATGGCATGACCGCGAGCAGCGAAGAAGCTGCGCGCACGTTTGGCGCCGGTGTCGTCGAGGCCGGTCAGCCAATGGATCGGCTCAGGCTGTTCCGGGCCGACGGCAAGCACGCCGAGGCCGTGTCCATGATGAAACTGGAAGGACGGGTAGCGAGCCCGGATCTCGTCCCAGAAGCGCCAGGCGCCGAAGGTGCCGCCGCGCTCGTTGATGTCGTGAAACAGCACGACGGCGCGCGTGCTCAGCTTCGGCGCCCAGGTCTCGAAGTCGCCGCGGACAGCCTCGTAGGTGTGGTAGCCGTCGATGTGGAGGAGGTCGATCGAGCCATCGGCGAAGCCCGAGACCGCATCGTCGAAGGTCGAGCGGATCAGAGTCGAGAAGCTGCCGTAGCGTGGATTGTGATGCCGGCGGAGGTCGCCGAAGATATCGGTGGCGTAGGCATCCTTCGAGAGATTGGTGTGGGCGTCTCCTTCCCAGGTGTCGACGGCATAGCAGGCGCTCGGGAGGGCGAGCGCCTTGACCGCCTGGGCGAAGGCGCAAATGGACACGCCGCTGTGGGTTCCAAGCTCCACGATGGAGCGCGGCCGATGCGCATCGACCAGCCACATGGCGAACGGCGTGTGCTCGTTCCACGCAGACAGCTCCGACAGGCGCTCGGGTATTTCGAAGGAGATCGAGCGACACAAGGGCTGGGGCCATGGTGGCATCTCCGCCGCCGGGCGATCTTCCTCTGTCGTCATCTGTTCGTCCATGATGCCAACGGCTTACGCCCTTCCGTAGGCATCGTCCAGCCGCTCGATGTCGTCCTCGCCGACATAGGAGCCCGATTGCACCTCGATCAGGTGCAGGTCCTCCTTGCCCGGATTCGCCAGACGGTGAGCGGCGCCGGCCGGAACCACGACCGATTCGGTCGGCCCGAGGCGCTTGGTCTCGGTCCCTACCGTCACCTCCGCCGTGCCGGCCACGACCACCCAGTGCTCGGCCCGCCTCGTGTGGCGCTGGAGCGAGAGCCGGCCGCCCGGGTTCACGACGATGCGCTTCACCTGGAAGCCGGCGCCCGAGTCGATGTTCCGATAGTGCCCCCACGGCCGGTACACGACGGCCGGTGAGGTCGCCTCGGCCCGGCCGGCCGCGGCGAGCGCCTCGACCACCGCCTTGACCTCCTGCGCCCGGTCGCGTCGGGCGACCAGCACCGCGTCGGGATCGGCGACGACGACGAGATCATCGACGCCGACGGTGACGAGCAGGCGGCCGTTCGAGCGCAGGTAGGAATTGGTCGTGCCGGCGGCGCGCACGTCGCCGATCAGGACATTGCCTTTCTCGTCGGCAGGCGAGATCTCGTGCAACGCCCGCCAGGATCCGACGTCGCTCCAGCCCGGATCGACGGCGACGCGGCTTCGGCGATCTTCGGCTCATGGCGCTTCAGCTCGTCGAGGTAGGTCCGTGCCGACACGAGGAAGATGCCGGCGTTCCAGTAGTGCCGTCCGTCGGCGACGAGCCGTTCGGCGGTCGCCAGGTCGGGCTTCTCGACGAAGGCCTCGATGCGGCGGCAGGGACCGCTACCGGCGATCGCCATGCCGGCGTGGATGTAGCCGTAGCCGGTCTCGGCGCGGGCCGGGCGGATGCCGAAGGTGACAATGGATCCCGATCGCGCCGCCGCCTCGGCGGCGAAGACCCCGGCGAGCCAGGGCTCGGGGCGGATCATCGCGTGATCGGAAGGCAGCACCAGCATGACCGCATCGGGATCGCCGGCGAGGAGCACTTCCGCGGCGGCGGCGATGGCGGGGGCGGTGTTGCGCGCCATCGGCTCAAGGAGGATCGCGGCCGCGGGACGGCCGACCTGGCGCAGCTGTTCGGCGACGACGAAGCGGTGCTCGGCGTTGCAGACGACGATGGGCGGGTGAAAGCGCGTCGGATCGGCGACGCGGAGCGCCGTATCCTGCAGGAGGCTGTTGAGGCCGACCAAAGGCTGCAGCTGCTTGGGAAACAGCGCGCGCGACATCGGCCAGAGACGGCTGCCGGTGCCGCCGGACAGGATGACGGGATGGATCATGCTCGGCTCCGCTACTTGAGGGGCCGGGGCCTGTCAACCGTTGCGCCCGAAAGGACCTGGAGGCATCGTCCGCCCGGATGCTGCCCTGGCTTCAGCCTTTTCCGTCCGATCCGGTTCTGATCGCCGCCGGAGTCGCCGGCTTCGCCGCGGTCGGCAGCTTTCTCGGCGCGGCGCAGGCCCGTCTCGGCGCGGCGCTCGACGACGTGACGACCTATGCAGAGACGTCGTTCTGGACCGGCCGGTCGATCTGCCCGGCCTGCCGTCGAACGTTGAGCGCGCGCGATCTCGTTCCGGTCCTGTCCTGGCTCGCGCTCGGCCGCCATTGCCGGCACTGTGGGGCGCCGGTGCCGCCCGACTATGCGGCGATCGAGGCAGGGTCGATCGCGGCATTCCTGCTCGCCGTCTGGGCCGGAGGACCATGGCCCCTCGTCCTCGCCCATGCGCTTCTTGGCGCGATCCTCGTGGCGCTGGTGATCGTCGACCTGCGCCGCCAGCTCCTTCCCGACGCGCTGGTGCTGCCTCTGCTGCCGCTCGGGCTACTGCAGGCGTGGCTGGTCGGCGACCTTCCGGCGGCGGCTGCGGGCGCGGTGTTCGGCGGCGGGCTCCTCTGGCTCGTGCGCGCGCTTCACAGCCGGCTGCGCGGCCGTGAAGGTCTCGGTCTCGGCGACGTGAAGCTGATGGCTGCCGGTGGCGCCTGGGTCGGCCCGGCCGGGATCGGCCCGGTGCTGCTGGTCGGCGCACTGGTGACGCTGGCGGCGGTCGGTGTCGCCCACGTGATCGGCCGCGGGCCGGGTCTCGCCGGCCGGATCCCCTTCGGGCCCGGCCTCGCGCTCGGTCTCTTCGCGGTCGCGCTTCTCGCCTAGTGCGCCTTCGGCGCGTGGCTGGAAATCTTGTCGAGATACGCGAGCAGCAGCGCCGAGAATACGAAGACCAGATGCATGATCATCAGCAGGATGATCTTGCTCTCGGACAGCTCGTTGATGTTGAGGAAGGCGCGCAGCAGGTGGATCGAGGAGATCGCGACGATCGCGGCCGCCACCTTCACCTTGAGGTTCCCGGCATCGATCTTGCCGAGCCAGTCGGGCGCTTCCTCGTTCTCGCCGATCGCGATGTCGGAGACGAAGTTCTCGTAGCCGCTGATCATCACCATGATGATCAGGTTGGCCACCAGCACCACGTCGACGAGCGACAGCACCAGCAGTACGACCTCGGCTTCCCCGGCACCGAACACGATGTGGAAGAGGTGCCAGAGCTCGCGGAAGAACGTAATGCCGAGCGCGACCACGACGAGGATCAGGCCAAGGTAGAACGGCGTCAGCAGCCAGCGGCTGTTGAGGATGACGCGTTCGACACCGTGCTCCAGGCGACCGCTCATCTCGTCACGCCGCCGCCGAGAAGCGACCGCCCGGACGGAAGCGGTCGAGGTAGGAGGGGATCACTGACTCGACCGGCGTCGGCCTGATGCCGAGCTCGACGAGGCCGGGGACGCCCTGTGCCGCGATGTTGTCGCGCTCGAGCATACGCACCTGGTCGACCGTGAGCGGCGGAACCGGCAGCACCTGCAGGAAGCGCGCTTCGAGGCGGGCGATCGGGAAGGGGACGCTGACCAGGCATCGCTTGCGGCGGATTTCCTTCAGCATCAGCTCCATCAGCTGGCGGAAGGTGTAGATCGTCGGGCCGCCGAGCTCGTAGGTCTGGCCGGCGGTCTTGGCGTCGTCGACGGCGCGGACGATCGCCTCGGCAACGTCTCCGACATAGACAGGCTGGAAGCGCGTCTTGCCGCCGCCGAACAGCGGCAGCGCCGGCATCACCCGTGCGAGGCCGGCGAAGCGGTTGAAGAAGCCGTCTTCCGGACCGATCACGAGGCTCGGACGGAAGATCGTGGCACCAGGGAACGCAGCGCGGACGGCGGCTTCGCCGGCGGCCTTGGTCCGGGCGTAGAGCGAGGGTGAGCCCGCATCGGCGCCGATGGCGCTCACATGGACCAGACGGGTGACGCCGGCTGCTGCGGCGGCCTCGGCGATCGCCTTGGCGCCCTGGTGGTGGATCGCCTCGAAGTTCTGGGTGCCGGACTCGTAGAGGACGCCGACCAGGTTGATGACCACCTCGGCACCGGAGACCGCGGCGGCCACCGCTGCCTTGTCGCGGACCGAAACCGCCATCGGGGTGACCTGGCCGACATCGCCCATCGGCTTCAGAAACTTGGCATATTCGGCGTCCCGGACCGCGACGTTGACTCGCCAGCCGTGGCGCGCGAGCTGGCGGACCACGTAGCGTCCGAGGAAACCAGAACCGCCGAAAACCGTTGCTAGTCGAGCCATCTACGCCCCCCAGAGGAACTCGGCCGGGTTATAGCCAAGCCGGCCTCGACGGTCGAGGGCGCGGGCTGGAATATCCGCGGCATAACCACTACATACTGGGGCAGGTTTCTTTAGGGGAGGTTAAATATGCTATTTAAGAAGGGCCTCGTTGCGACGGCCCTCGTTGCCGGTCTCCTGGTCTTGACGCCGACGCTGGCGGATGCCGCCGCGGGCAGTCGCACCAGCCAGGGCAGCCGTGGCTCGCGCACCTTCGACTCGTCCGGCTCAGGCCGGACCATCGAGCGCTCGACGACGGCCCCGCAGCAGCAGCGGCCGCTCGCGCAGCAGCAGACCGCCCCGCAGCCGGCCGCTCCCGGCGGCTTCCAGCAACGGCCGTCCTTCGGCATGGGCAGCCCGCTGATGACCGGGATCATGGCCGGCTTGGCCGGCTCGTTCATCGGCAACATGCTGTTCGGCAGCCACAATGCGGCCCAGGCCGCGCAGGCGCCCGAGGCGTCGCCGACCGGCTCCATGATCGGCAACTTGCTGCCGTGGCTGGTGATCGGCGGCATCGGCTTCCTCGCCTTCACCTTCTTCCGTCGACGCAGCGAGGCGCGCATGGCGCCTGAGGCGCTTCAGCGCGGCCCGGTCGATCTGAGCGGCCTTCAGGGCGGCGCCGGCGGCGGTGCTGCATACGGCGTCGGCGCGTCCAGCTCCGATGTTGAAATCGGTGCGACCGACCAGGAGGCTTTCGGCCGCCTGCTCGTCGACGTCCAGACGGCCTGGGGCCGGAACGACGTCGAAGCCCTCAAGCCGCTGCTGACCGAGGAGATGGCCGCCTACTTCGCCGGCCAGCTGGCGGAACTCAAGGGCAAGGGCCTCGCCAACAAGGTCGAGGACGTGACCCTGCACAAGGGCCAGGGCACCGAAGCCTGGTCGGAGAACGGGACGGCCTACGCGACGGCGATCCTGGGATGGTCGGCACGCGACTACACGGTCAACACGACGACCGGGCAGGTGGTCGAGGGCGACAAGAACCGGCCCGTCGACATCGAGGAGGTCTGGACCTTCGTTCGCCGCCCCGGCGACCACTGGCGCCTCTCGGCGATCCAGCAGGTCTGAGCTTCCATCCTCCGAGAATGATGAAGGGGCGGGTCGAAAGACCCGCCCCTTTCGTTTTCAGGCGGCCTTGTCGAGTTCGGCCTGCGCCGCCGTCTCGCGGGCGAGGGCGCGCTCGACGCTCGGGCGCTTGGACATGCGCTCGGCGTGCTTGGCGTAGTTCGGATAGGCGGAAAGATCGAGCTTGAGGAAGCCGGCCCAGCGCCAGAACGTGAAGAGATAGGCGTCGACGATCGACCACTGGCCGAGGATCCACTCCTTGCCGGCCAGCATCTTCTCGACCATCGCGAAGTTCTTCGCCGTGTCCTCGGCCGCCAGCTTCTTCACGTTGTCGGCGCTGTCGGGCAGGTCGCACATCTTCTGCGGGGCGAACAGCGCGCCGAAGCGAACGTGGATGCCCGAGCTGCACCAGGCGAGCAGCGACAGCGCCTCGGCTTCGGCGTTGAGGTCGCCCAGAGGCAGCAGCTTGGCGGCCGGAAAGCTCTTCGCGAGGTAGTAGGCGATCGCCGGGTTCTCGGTCAGCGGCTTGCCGTCGATGACCAGCACCGGAACCTTCGACTTCGGATTGATCGCGAGATACTCCGGCGTCCGCTGATGGCCCTTGCGGAGCGAAATCGGCTTCGCCTCGAAGGCGGCGCCCGCCTCTTCCAGCGTGATGTGTGGAACCAGCGAACAGGCGCCGGGCCCGAAATACAGCGTCAGTTTGGCCATGTCGGTTGTCTCCCTGGAGGGCCGGCCGCGATATGCGGCAGGCGGGGGGCGCATAGGGAAGTTGATGGTATCAAATTGCAAGTAGGCACCTTTTGCTGCCATACTTACCTAATGGAAACCACGAGCGCCGCGGCCACCGCGTACCTGAGCTCCGACCGTCATGCCTATGACGGCTCAACCTGCCGCATCCTGATCGGTTCCGTGGTCGACCTGATCGCCAACAAATGGGCGGTGCCGATCATCCTCACGCTCTATCGGGCGAAGGGGCCGATGCGCTTCAGCGAGCTCGGCCGGACGATCACCAACATCACGCAGAAGGAACTGACCAAGCAGCTGCGGGAGCTGGAGTCGGTCGGCGTGGTCGGCCGGCGCGTCCACGCGGCGGTGCCGCCGAAGGTCGAATACTGGCTGACGGAGACCGGCGTATCGCTTCAGCCGGCGCTCGATGCGCTGGCCTCATGGGCGGCCGAGAACGGCGCGGCCTTGGCGAAGCATCGCTCCGCCAAGGCCGGCAAGTCGCCGCTCAGGCGTGGCGCAGGTACTGCTGAACCCAGTCGTGGTTCACATACTTGACGTAGGCGTCCATCAGCTTCTTCGTCACCGGGCCCGGGATGGCCTTGTCCGCCATCGGGTTGCCGTTGATCGAGCGCACCGGGCAGATGCAGAAGCTGGTCGAGGTGATGAAGCATTCGTCGGCGACATAGGCGTCGAATAGGTCGATGTCGCCTTCCACCAGCTTGATGCCGAGATCCTTCGCGAGGTCCATCGCCGTCTGGCGGCTGACGCCCGGCAGGACGTAGCGCTCCGACGGCGTGAAGACGACGCCGTCGCGGACGATGAAGATGTTCGAGCCGATGCCTTCGGCGAGGTTGCCGTTCTCGTCGAGCAGCACCGCCCAGGCGTTGGGGTTGGTGGACTTCGCCTCCTGCTCGCCGATGACCATGTTCAGGTAGTTGTGGGTCTTGGCGCGCGGGCTCAGCATGCTGGGCGCGACTCGGCGAGTCGACGGCACCACCACGTCGAGACCATCGCGATAGAAGGCCGCGCGCGCCTTCAGCGGCAGCGGCGTGCATTCGATCACCACGGTCGGCCCGGTCTGGATCGGCGTCTCGCCGGCGACGTTGTCGACGCCGCGGCTGACGCGCTGGCCGAGCCAGTAGTCGTCGTTCTTGTCGAGCAGATGCATGTTCCGCTCGAGCACTTCCTCGCTCTTCTGGATCATCTCCCTCGGGCTCATGCCCGGATCGATGCGCACGTAGCGGAGCGAGCGGTAGAAGCGGTCGATGTGCTCCTGCAGCTTGAACACCTTGTGGCCGAAGGTGCGGGTCATGTCGAAGACGGCGTCGCCGTACTTGTAGCCGCGGTCGCGGAAAGACACGCGGACCTCGCTCTCCGGCAGGATCTGGCCGTTGAGATAGGCGACGCGTTGGTTGGCGAGGGTCGTCATGGTCTGGTCCTTGAAAAGCGGGTTGGACGGTCAGTAGCGGAGGTCGTCGTTGCTCTGCGCGATCTCGCGGATCAGCTTGGCGAGGATCGCCTCGCCGAACTGCTCGAAATTGCGGGCGACGATCACGAAGGCGCCGGGCCCGCCGATCACGTCGGTCTCGTAGTAGCGGTCGAGATTGGCCTCGGGCGGAAAGCCGAAGGTCGGCCGGTCGTTGATGATCGGAAGCCCGTTGATCGTGATTCCGCGCGCCACCGCCTCGTTCCGGGCGAGATGCGCCTGGCGGCCGTCGTTGTTGCGGCCGTCGCCGGAGATGTCGATCACCTGCCGTTCGCCTTCGAACTCGTTCTTGCCGAAGAGCGCCATCGAATAGTCGATGGCGCCCGAGATCGAGGTGCGGCTGTGCGACTGCATCGGCGCTTCCGCGAGGCGGCCGGCGAAGGCTTCGGCGGAGCCCCTGTCCTTGATCAATGTCCAGTTGATGACAGTGAACTGCAGGCTCGCCGCCGCCCATTCGACGTAGCAGAGCGCGATGCGGCCGTGGATGCCCGAGCGGATCGCCTGGACCACGCGCTCGTCGGTGAGCGCGCGGACATAGCCTTCACGCTGCAGCCGGGCCTCGTCGGGATCGATCGAGCGGGACACATCGACAGCGAGCACGAGCTCGAGGTCGACGGGCAATGCCGCGGCCGGAGATGCCGTGAGCAGGAGGGCGAGGAGCGCCAGGATCCGCCGCATGGCAGAAGCCTAGCGCAGCGGCACCGGGGCTGTCATGCTGGCTTCGATCCGACGAATTCCGGGAGACGAAAGTGCCGGGAAAGACCAAGGCCCGCGCCGGCGACTCAGGTCCCGTGCTCGATGCCAACCGCGACTTCTATCGGGCCTTCCGCACCAAGGACATGGGTACGATGGAGCGGTTGTGGGCGGAGGCCGTGGACCTCGTCTGCGTGCATCCCGGGTGGTCGGCGCTGACCGACCGCTCGGAGATCCTGGAAAGCTGGCGCGGCATCCTTGAAGGGTCGAACTCCCCGCCGATCCGCTGCCAGGACGAAAGCGTGCGCTTCATGGGCGACACCGCGGTCGTCCTCTGCACCGAGATGATCGGCGACAATGCGCTGGTCGCGACCAACATCTTCGTGCGCGAGGACGGCGCCTGGCGCATCTCGCTGCATCACGCGACGCCGACCGCGCGTGCCGCGGCCCCGCGGCGGGCCGAGACGCCGAAGACGCTGCATTGACCTTGGGCCTGTCCTTCGGGCACAAGTTTCCCATCCGAAATCCCCTCCCCTGACTTCCACGGACGTCCCTCCATGCTCCCGGTGAACCTGTATTCCGACAACGTCGCCCCGGCGGCGCCCGAAATCATGGCCGCGCTCGCGCGCGTCAACGTCGGCCCGGCCCAGCCCTATGGCGTGGATCCGGAGACCAAGGCGCTGAAGGCGGCGCTTTCCGATCTCTTCGGCACCGAGGTCTGGGTCTTCCTGGCCTCGACGGGGACGGCGGCGAACGCGATCAGCATTTCGGCGATGACGCCGCCTTTCGGCGCGATCTATTGCTCGGAGACGGCGCATATCGAGACCAGCGAATGCGGTGCTGCCGAGCTTTTCACCGGCGGCGCCAAGCTGCAGCTGGTCCGAGCCAGGTCCGGGCGCATGGACCCGGATGCGCTCGACGAGCGGATCAGGACGGCCGGCAAGGGCTTCGCCCATCGCGTCCAGCCGGCAGTGGTCAACCTGACCATCGGGACCGAGCGCGGCACCGTCTATTCGGTGAAGGAGCTTGAGCGCATCGCCGAGATCACCAAGCGCCACGGCCTCAAATTCCACATGGATGGCGCCCGTATGGCGAACGCGCTGGTATCGATCGGTGCCTCGGCTGCCGAGGTGACGACAAAGATCGGCGTCGACGTGCTTTCCTTCGGCGCAACCAAAAACGGCGCGCTCAATGCCGAGGCGATCGTCGTCTTCAACAAGGACATCGCCGAAGAGCTTCGCTTCCGCATGCGCCGAGCCGGCCAGATCTGGTCGAAGATGCGTTACGCGGCGGCCCAGATTAACGCCTATGTCGAGAACGGCCTCTGGCTCAGGCTCGCGCGCCAGGCCAACGCCGCCGCCAAGCGCCTGTCCGAAGGCCTGGTCCAGGTGCCCGGCGTGCGAATGATCGAGACGGTCGAGATCAACCAGCTGTTCGTCGAGATGCCGGAACGCGTGATCGCCGGCCTCGAGGCCGACGGCATCGGTCTCGGCCGCCGAGACGGCGGCGTCCGCATGGTCACGGCCTGGTCGACGACCAACGAAGAAGTCGATCACGTGGTCGCCCGCGCCAAGGCGCATGGCGCCCGCGCCGCCGCTTAAACCTTTCTACTCGCTCGCAGGGGATATCGAATCATGGCCAAGGCCCAGGGACAGCGCTCCCGCATCACCACCGACCTCGACTTCAACGCCGACGGCAAGCAGATCGGGTATCTCCGCCTGCCGCATTCGGTGCATCGCTCGGCTTACGGCTTCCTCGCGATGCCGATCGCGATCATCAAGAACGGTAAGGGGCCGACCCTGCTGTCGATGTCGGGCAACCACGGCGACGAGTACGAAGGCCAGATCGCCAACTCGAAGCTGATCCGCGGCCTCGATCCCAAGGACGTCAAGGGCACTGTCATCGTGCTGCCGATGGCGAACTTCCCGGCGGCACATGCCGGAACGCGCACTTCGCCGATCGACCAGGGCAACCTGAACCGCACCTTCCCAGGCGATCCCAACGGCACGCCGACCTGGATGATCTCGCACTACATCGAGACCGAGCTGATGCCGCGGGCCGACGTCGTCGTCGACCTGCACTCCGGCGGCTCCAGCCTCAACTACATCCCGAGCGCGCTCGCGCGCATGACCGGTGAGAAGAAGCGTGACGCCAAGGTCATGGCGCTGCTCGAAGCCTTTGCCGCCCCGGTCAGCTACATCACCAATGCCCTCGGCGAGAACCGCACTTCGACCGCGGCGGCCGAACGGGTCGGCACGCTGATCATCGGCACGGAGCTCGGCGGCAAGGGCACCGTCGACATCGACGGCACGCGGGTCGCGGTGAACGGCGTCCGCGGCGTGCTCGAGCACATGGGCATCGTCAAGGAGACCGACATCACCCGGAAGCGGCCGAAGACCCGCGTCACCGAAGTGAGGGACGTCAGCTACTACGCCTACGCGCCGCAACCGGGCCTGTTCGAGCCGGTGGTCAAGCTCGGCGCCAACGTGAAGAAGGGCCAGACCGCGGGTTTCGTCCACTTCATGGACGATCCGGGCCGCGAGCCGGTCGAGGTCAAGTTCCAGGCCAACGGTTTCGTCCTCTGCGAACGCATCCCCGGCAAGGTCGAGCGCGGAGACTGCCTGTTCCACCTTGCTTCGGACGTGAAGTAAGCCTCTAGCGAGCGTTCGCGAGATCGTCCGGCGCCGGCAGCGCGGCGATCTCGCGGATCAGCTTGTTGAGGATCGCCGTCTGGAACGAGTGGAAGTCCTCGGCGACGATCATGAACGAGCCGGGGCCGCCGATCACGTTCTTGACGTAGTACTCGTCCAGGTTCGGCTCGGCCGGGAGCCAGGGGCTCGGCCGCTCGTTCACGATCGGCAGGCCGTTGATCGTGATGCCGAGCCTGAGTGCGTCGTCGCGCGCCTCGGCCACCGGCCTGCCAGAGTTGTTGGAGCCGTCGCCGGAGATGTCGATGACCATCCGGTCGCTCTGGAACGGGCTGCGCTCGAACAGCACCAGCGCGTAGTCGATCGCTCCCGAGATCGAGGTCCATCCTGCAAAGCTGCGAGGGGCCGCGAGGATCGCTTCGGCGAACAGCCCGGCGGTCTCGCCGTCGCTGATCTTCGCCCACTTCACGACCTGCCGCTGCAGGTGCGCGTTCGACCATTCCATGTAGGTTACCGCGATCGCGCGGTTGCTGCCCGAGGTGATCGAGGCCAGCACGCGGGAATCCCTGAGCGCGTTGGCATAGCCTTCGCGCTGCAGCTGGAACTCCTCGTCGTCGACCGAGCGCGAGACGTCGACCGCGAGAACGAGCTGGAGATCGACGGTCTCCGCCGCGGCCGGCAGCGCCAGCAGGATCAGGACGAGCGCGAGGACGCGCCGCATCGTCACACTTCGTCTTCCGGCTCGGCAAGCATGCAGCCGTTGACGCGCCAGGTGCCGTCGGGCTGCTTTTCCATCATGTAGAGCGCCAATGCCGGCGCCCCGTCGGGGCCGGTGACGTGGACCTTCTGGACCAGCGTCGTCTCGACCTCGACCAGATCGCCGAAACGGACCGAGCGCGGCCGGTAGACCGGCTGATACCCGTTCCTGACCATCGCCATGAAGTTCTCGGCGCTGCGGAATATCTGCCGGATGTTGGGCGAGGCGTAGCCGAAGGCGCGTTCGCCGTCGTCGGAGCGGAAGGCGCCGATCTGGGCCTCGATCACCTGGCGGATCGCACCCTTCTCGGCGGCGGGAAGATTGGAAAGGGGCTGGGCGATGACAGGCGTCGCGGCGAAGGTCGCGATCAGCCCCAGGACCAGGAACACCCGACCGAGCACGGTCATCGGCGTCTCCTTCATGCCAGCCCCCTATCAGGAAAGTGTGTCACCTCGACACCGACGTGGCCAGCGCGAATCATGCGCGCTTCAGGGCAGGTCGGCGAGTCTGGGCACGACGCGGACCGGCAGCATCTGGCTGCGGCCGCGGATCTCGATCTCATGGCGCTCGAAGCGCGAAAGGTCGGCTTTGGCCGCCTCTTCCAGCGCGGTCGAGACGACGAGCTCGGCGCCGAACTCCTTGGTCGACGTCTCGAGCCGGCTCGCCGTGTTCACGGCATCGCCGATCGCGGTGACGGTCACCGCGCGCGCGTATCCCATCTCGCCGACGATCGCCGGGCCGAGATGGATGCCGATGCCGATACGGAGCGGCTCGCTCAGGTCGGCCGAAAGCGCACGGTTGAGCGCCGCCAGGTTCTCGCCCATCCGCTTCGCGGCATCGAGCGCCGAGCGAGCGCCGGCCTCGGGCGAGGACTCGATGCCGAACAGGGCCATGATGCCGTCGCCGATGAACTTGTCGACGCGGCCGCCGGCCTCCTCGATCGCATGCCCCATCTCGGTGAAGTACCGGTTCAGCAGGAAGACGACGTCGAAGGGCAGCTTGTGCTCGGAGAGCCGGGTGAAGCCGCGGAGATCGGCGAACAGGATCGCGATCTCCTTCTCCGCGCCGGCCACGTAGTTGGGGCGGCGGAGTGCCTCCTTGGGGCTCGCGGTCGGGGGTAGCAGGGGCGCCACCTCCAGGTTCTGCGTCGGCCGGATCTGGCAGG
>JBGALV010000018.1:0-57392 GCA_044223515.1 Alphaproteobacteria bacterium | reverse complement strand
GGTTTGGGGGGGGGGCGAGCGAAGCGAGAAACTTTGCCGCCCGCACCGACAGCTCTCGCTTCGCTCGCCCCCGCCCTGCCCTCCCCCGCATAGAGACGCGGGAGAGGGGTCCGAAAGGCCCCATGCCGCCGAAGTCGTTCCTCGAGCTCATGCAATGGGGGCCCCAGGGCTGGCTCGACGAGATGACGTTCGCGACCGGGCTGACGCTTGCGGTCGCGATCGCCGGCTTCCTGTTCGGGCTCGTCTTCGGCACGCTGGCGGCCGTCGCCAAGCTCTCGAACTCGGCGATCCTGCGCCGCGCGGCCGACGCCTACACCACGGTCTTTCGCGGCGTGCCCGACCTGCTCGTCATCTATCTCTTCTATTTCGGCGGCAGCGCCGTGGTGACGGCGATCGGCCGCCTGTTCGGCGCCGACGGCTTCATCGGCCTGCCGGGCTTCCTGGTGGGCACGCTCGCGATCGGCATCGTCTCCGGCGCCTACCAGACCGAGGTCATCCGCGGCGCCTACCTCGCGGTGCCCAAGGGTGAGATCGATGCCGCCCGCGCCTTCGGCATGTCGGGCTTCAAGATGCTCCGGCGCATCATCGGCCCGCAGGTGCTGCGCTATGGCCTCCCCGGCATGGGCAACATCTGGCAGCTCGTGCTGAAGGAAAGCGCGCTGGTCGCGGTCGTCGGCCTCACCCTGATCTTCTACGAGGTGAAGATCGGCGACCTGGTGCTGATCTACGAGACCCGCTTCTCCGACCTGCTGCGCCAGGCGCATGTCGCCGCCGGCTCGACCCGCCAGCCCTTCGTCTTCTACATCACCGCCGTCGCGTTCTACCTGGTGCTGACCACCGCCTCGACCTGGGCCTTCCGTCGTGCCGAAGCCTGGGCGACGCGCGGGATGCGCCGCGCATGAGCGCCCCGGATCTCCTGGCTCAAGGCTTCAGCGATACCTCGGCGACCTTGTCCCTGTACTCGTCCTTGGGATCGACGCCGAGCAACAGCTTGATACCCGCGACGATGCTCGAGGCATCGGCCCAGATCTCGGCCCGTTCCGGATCGAAGCGCAGCAACACCAGCCTGGGATCGTCCTTGCCCTGCTCGAACCAGGCGGCGACGAAGCGATTCCACAGCCGGTCGATCACCGCCCGATCGTTGTCGAGGCTGAGGCGTCCATGGACGCTGGCGAAGAGGTCGTTGCCCTTGGAGGCGAATGTCGCGACGGCGCGGCCGTTCCCGCCGACGGCTTCCGCGATCGCCGTGTCCTTCGCGGTGAAGAACCAGATCGGCCCGCGGCCGGCGTTGTCGTCGAGTTGTGCCGTCATCGGCCGCATGTGCCCGTCGTCGACGCCGACGAGTCCCAGCATCATCGTCATGTCCGACTTGAGCGCCTTCCAGAACTTCGCCTCGAGCTCGCGCGGTGTCGTCATCGGCCGTCTCCCATCCGGTACCCTGATCGAACAAGGGCCGCCGGACACGGTTCCGGAGTCATAAGGACCGATGGATCTAGACTTCCTCTGGGCCACCTTCGTCCGGCTGATCGGCGGCGTGCCCCTGACGCTTAAGCTCGCCTTCTCCTCGATCGCGCTCGGCCTGGTACTGGCGATCCTGCTGGCGGTGGCGATGCGAAGCTGGATGCGGCCGATCGCCTGGATCGCCGACAGCTTCGTGTTCGTCTTCCGCGGCACGCCGCTCCTGGTGCAGGTCTTCCTGATCTACTACGGGCTCGGCCAGTTCCGCCCGGTGCTCGACGAGATGGGCATCTGGTGGTTCTTCCGTTCGCCCTACTACTGCGCACTCCTGGCGCTCACCCTCAACACGGCCGCCTACGGCGCCGAGATCGTGCGCGGGGGCCTGCAATCCGTGCCGCACGGCCAGATCGAGGCGGCGCGGGCCTTCGGCATGTCGGGATTCACGCTCTATCGCCGGATCGTCGCCCCGATCGCGCTGAGGCAGGCACTCCCCGCCTATGGCAACGAGATCATCCTGATGATCAAGGCGACCTCGCTCTGCTCGACGATCACGCTGATGGAGGTGACCGGCCTCGCGCACCGGATCATCTCGGAGACCTTCCGGTCGTTCGAAGTATTCTTCGTCGCCGGTGCGATCTACCTCGCGATCAACTTCGCGCTCAGCCGGCTGATCGGCCTTGCCGAGGCCCGGATCTCGCCGGACCTCGACCAGGCCAGCCGGCCGGCCGAAGTGCACTAGCCGTACATCGCCTTCGGATTTCCCTTCGACTTCCGCTCCTGCTGCACCTTCGCCGCCTCGGCGGAGCTCTTGACGTCGCGCTCCTCTTCCGGCGGCGGCGCCTCGACGAAAGCCGGCAAGACGCCGGCGACGTCGTCACCCGCGAAGCGCAGCAATCCCGGATCGGCCTCGCTCGTCGGCATTTCCGCCGGGAGGTTGGCCTTGGCAGCAAGCGTCGCCGCCGCGCCGAGCAGCAGGATCGGCTTGCAGTGCCGGTACTGATCCTTGAGGAACTCCATCGCGTGCCCGCTCTGCGACAAGGCCTCGGCCGAACCGCCGCCGTCCAGTACGACCACCGCGTCCCACAGGACCGAGGGCGCCGCTTCCAGGGAGACCTCCCGCTTCAATCATCGCCAGTAGCGGTGGCGATGCCGGCGATATCCGTCGCCGCCGCCCTCGATATAGACGCTGCCACCGTAATAGCCGGGACTTCCGTAGTACCCCGGCGCGCCGTAATACGGATCGCCGTACGGGTAGACGACGCACCCGCCGAGCAGGCCGGTCGACAGGACCACCGCCACGGCAAGCAACTTCTTCATCGCAGCACCTTCCTAAGCGTTTGTTGTCCGTCGGAGGTGTCTGGACACCGCAGCCGGAGATGCGTCGCCGCATCGCCACATGCTACGGACGGCGGACACCGCTTCCTGCGTCCACCGCCCGTAATGCGGTCAGAGAGCGAGTCGCTCAGTAGTAGCGCGGCCCGTAATAGTAGCGGTCGTAGAACTCGCCGTTGTAGGGGCTCCGATCCATCACATAGGTGCCGGTGCCCCGGTCGAGATATGCCAGATCGCTGCGCGGCGCTGGATTGCCGCAACCGGCCAAGGCCGTGGTCGCCAGCAGCACCGCCGCAATGGAAAGCTTCTTCATAGCTACCTCCGCTCATTGCTGACGGAAAAACGGGACGCGTCAGGGGGAGGTTGCACGTTGTGTCGTGGCATCGACGTGCGCAAAGCGCGGTATTTCGGATCAAATTGTGTCCGGAAAAAGCGAGGCGCCACATTCGGGACACACGCGCATACAAAGCACCGAATTCGGTACAACTCGTTAGCAGAGATTTCTACGCCGGTCGTTCGAGCGATGAGAAAACCTCCGCGGAAAAACGGAGGCAGCGATGCAGGCACGGCGGATCGGCGCAGTACTTCTTTCGACCATCGCGTCGCTGGCGTTGAGCATCACATCTTCGAACGCCGCCCCGCCTCTCCTCTCCTTCCTCGCCAGCGACCGCTACGCCTCGATCATCCTCGACGGCGACAGCGGTCGCGTCCTGGCCGCAACCAACGCCGACCACACACTGCCCCCCGCGTCGCTGACCAAGATCATGACGCTCTACATGACCTTCGAGGCGCTGAAGCGCGGCGACATCCAGCTCAAGCAGCAGTTGCCGGTCTCGGCCCATGCCGAGGCCATGACCCCGACCGAGCTCGGCTTGCGGAAGGGCGAGACGATCACCGCCGAGCAGGCAATCCTCGGCCTGGTCACGCGCTCCGCCAACGACGCGGCGGTCGTGCTGGCGGAAGCGCTCGGCGGCACGGAGGAGGACGTCTGCAAGCGGATGACCGAGCGCGCGGGCGAACTCGGCATGGACCAGACCAATTTCGCCAATGCCTCCGGCCTGCCCAATCCGCGGCAGGTGTCCTCGGCACGCGACATGGCGCTGCTGGCAATGGCGATGCTCCGCGACTACCGCGCCGAGTACAAATATTTCTCGATCTTCCAGTTCACGTACAAGGGACGCGCTTACTACAACCACAACCGGCTGTTGGGCCTCTACAAGGGCACCGACGGGGTCAAGACCGGCTACACCTACGCTTCCGGCTACAACCTCGTCGCCTCCTCCGTCCGCGAAGGCCGGCGCGTGATCGGCGTGGTTTTCGGAGGATCGTCCGGCCGGATCCGCGACGCGCATATGATGCAGCTGCTCGACCAGGGCTTCCGCACCCTGCCGGCACGGCCGGTCGACGAGGTCGAGATGGCGGAAACGACCGGGAAGAAGGAGCAGATGCGTCTCGCCGAAAGCACGGCGGAGCTGGATCTCGCTCCGATTCCCATCGCCGAACCTCCGCGCCCGCCCGTCCGCAAGGCGGCGCACCGGACGACCCGGCGTGCTTCGCCCAAGGCCCATGCCATGCTCGCAAAGGCGAGCACGAGCGCTAAAAGCTAGGCAATTCCCAAAAGGTCCGAGGGCGGCACTCGCAGGTTTGTGAGCGGGTCGTCATTTCGCGCGAACGTCTCCCACGCTAGGCTTCCCGCAGAAGGAATAACGGTCGAACCGACGGGAGCGTTCTCATGGTCGCCATCACCATCAACGGCAAGGTCTACGACACCAACGCCGATCCCCGGACGCCCCTGCTCTGGGTGCTTCGCGACAACCTCGGCCTGACCGGCACCAAGTACGGCTGCGGCGTCGCTCAGTGCGGCGCCTGCACGGTGCATATCGACGGCGTTCCCAACCGCTCCTGCCAGGTGCCGCTGAATTCGGTCGGCCGCCGCAAGGTGACGACGATCGAGGGCCTCGCCGAGAACGGCAAGATGAACAAGATCCAGGAAGCCTGGCTCGCCCAGGACGTGCCGCAATGCGGCTACTGCCAGAGCGGCATGATCATGGCCGCGACCGCGCTCCTGAAGACGAACCCGAAGCCGACCGACGAGGACATCGATGCGGCAATGACCAACATCTGCCGCTGCGGCACCTACCAGCAGATCCGCGCCGCCATCCACGAAGCGGCGAAGGGTTGAGGGAGGAACCAGCCATGACCACGCAGACCGCTCTCAATCGCCGCACGTTCCTCGCCAGCGCCGCCGCCGTCTCTGGCGGATTCTCGCTCGGCTTCGGCATTCCCTTCGGCGGCGCCGCGGCTCAGACCGCCACCGTGCCCGAGGTCAACGCCTGGGTCGTCGTGAAGCCGGACGACACCGTCGTCATCCGCATCGCGCGCTCGGAGATGGGCCAGGGCACGCTGACCGGCCTCGCCCAGCTCGTCGCCGAGGAGCTCGAGTGCGACTGGTCGAAGGTGACTACCGAATACCCGACGCCCGGGCAGAACCTGGCGCGCGGCCGCGTGTGGAAGAACTACTCGACCGGCGGCAGCCGCGGCATCCGCGAGTCCCACGACTATGTCCGCCAGGGCGGCGCCGCCGCCCGCGACATGCTGGTCCGCGCCGCCGCCGACGAGTGGAAGGTGCCGGCTGCCGAGTGCTCGGCGGCCAACAGCGTCATCACGCACAAGGGCTCCGGCAAGACCACGACCTACGGCAAGGTTGCGGCGGCCGCGGCCAAGCTGGAGCCGCCGAAGGATCCCGCGCTCAAGGATCCGAAGGACTGGAAGATCGCCGGCAAGGGTCTCAAGCGGCTGGACACCAGGGACAAGCTGACCGGCGCCCAGGTCTATGGCATCGACCTCAAGATGCCGGGCATGCTGACCGCAACCATCCGCGACACGCCGGTCCAGGGCGGCAAGCTCAAGACCTTTGATGCCGCGAAGGTCGAGAAGATGCCGGGCGTCAAGAAGGTGGTGGCGGTCGAGAACGCCGTCGCCGTGGTCGCCGACACCTACTGGCAGGCGCGGACCGCGATCAACGCGCTGCCGGTCGAGTGGGACGGCGGCGCCGGTGCCAAGGTCTCGAGCGACGACATCACGGCGATGCTGGCCGAGGGCCTGACCGCCGAAAACGCCTTCATCGGCAACAAGGCGGGCGATGCCAAGGCGGCGATCGCGGGGGCCGCGAAGAAGGTCGAGGCGACCTACAGCTACCCCTACCAGCACCACGTGACCATGGAGCCGATGAACTGCACGGCTCTCTGGACCGCCGACAAGTGCGAGGTCTGGGGGCCGACGCAGAATGGCGAGGCAGCCCTCGCCGCCGCGGCCGAGGCCTCGGGCCATCCCGTCGCCAAGTGCGACGTGCACAAGACCTTGCTCGGCGGCGGCTTCGGGCGCCGCGGGCGCACCGACTACGTCCGTCAGGCAGTCCTGATCGCCAAGCAGATGCCGGGCACGCCGATCAAGCTTATCTGGTCGCGCGAAGAGGACATGACGCACTGCGCCTACCACCCGGTGACGCAATGCAAGCTCACCGCCGGCCTCGATGCCTCGGGCAAGGTCGTCGGCATGCATATGCGCATCTCCGGCCAGTCGATCCTAGCCTCGCTGAACCCGCAGGGCCTGCAGAACGGCATGGACCCGGTGACCTTCCAGGGTCTCAACGCGAGCGGCGCCGAAGGCCAGTTCGGCTACGAGATCCCGAACCTGCTAATCGACCACGCGATGCGGAATCCGCACGTTCTGGCCGGCTTCTGGCGCGGCGTGAACCTCAACCACAACGCCATCTACGTCGAATGCTTCGTCGACGAGATGGCGAAGGCGGCTGGCCAGGATCCGCTCGAGTTCCGCCTGAAGATGGGCAAGCCCCGCCATATGGCCGTGCTCAAGGCGGTCGCCGACAAGGCCGGCTACGGCAAGGCCCCGGCCGGCCGCTACCACGGGCTCGCCCAGATCATGGGCTTCGGCAGCTACGTCGCCGCCTGCGCCGAGGTCTCGGTCAACGACCAGGGTCAGCTCAAGATCCACAAGATCGTCGCCGGCACCAACTGCGGCCACGCGGTCAACCCGGCCCAGATCGAGCGCCAGATCGCCGGCTCCTTCGTCTACGGCCTGTCGGCGGCACTCTATGGCGAATGCACCGTGAAGGACGGCGCCATCGAGCAGACGAACTTCGACACCTACAACGTCATGCGCATCGACGAGATGCCGGTGGTCGAAAGCATCATCATGCCGACCAACGACTTCTGGGGCGGCGTCGGCGAGCCCACGATCGCGGTCGCGGCCCCGGCCGTGCTGAACGCGATCTCGGCGGCGACCGGCAAGCGCATCCGCACGCTGCCGGTGATGAACAACGACCTGAAGAAGGCTTGAGAGAGACCGGGGGCGGCCCTGGCCGTCCCCAAGCCTTCCTGTTCGAGATACCGATGAAGGCGACGATCGCGGTCGTGCTGCTTGGGGCGAGCCTTGGCGGCGCGGCCCTGGCGGGAGACTCGATCCCGGCATCGCTGACCGGAACGCCCGGCGATCCGGCGCGCGGCCGTACCATCGTCGCCAACCGCCAGGTAGGGCTCTGCCTTCTCTGCCACACCGCGCCGATCCCCGAGGAGAAGTTCCAGGGCAACCTCGCGCCGGATCTTTCCGGTGCCGGCAGCAGGTGGAACGAAGGACAGCTGAGACTCCGGATCGTCGATGCCACGCGCCTCAATCCTGCTACGATCATGCCACCCTACTACCGGACCGATGGCCTGACGCGCGTGGCCCGGACCTTTGCAGACAAGCCGCTGCTCTCGGCCGAGCAGATCGAGGATGTCGTCGCCTACCTGACGACCTTGAAGGACTGATCGATGGACGATCGCACGAGACCGGCCGTGAGCCGCCGAGGCTTCCTCGCCGCGAGCGGCGCAGTCGCGATGATCACGCTCCTCCCCGTCTCGCCCGCACGCGCGACGCCGGAGATGCTGGAGGCTGCGATCCGCGAGGTCACCGGCGGCAAGGCCCTCAATGCCGGCAAGGTCACGCTCGACATCCCCCCGCTCGTCGAGAACGGCAACGCCGTGCCGATGAAGGTCGCAGTCGAGAGCCCGATGACGGCGAAGGAGCACGTCAAGGCGATCCACGTCTTCAACGAGAAGAACCCGCAAGCCCATGTGCTGAACGCCTATATCGGCCCGCGTGCCGGCAAGGCGATCGTCCAGGCCCATATCAAGCTCGCCGACTCCCAGCGCGTGGTGGCGGTCGCCGAGCTCAGCGACGGGACCTTCTGGACGGCGTCGGTCGACGTGATCGTCACCATCGCCGCCTGCACCGAGGACGTGACCTGATGGCCAACGCCCTCATCCGCATGCCGAAGACCGCCAAGCGCGGCGAGGTGATCGAGATCAAGACGCTGATCCAGCACCCGATGGAGACCGGCTACCGCCCGGGCATGAACGGCACGATGATCCCGCGCAACATCATCGAAGACTTCATCTGCACCTACAATGGCGTCGAGGTCTGCCGCATGAAGCTGTCCTCGGCGATCGCGGCGAACCCGTTCATCTCGTTCTTCACCACCGCGACCGAGACCGGCGTCCTCTTCTTCCGCTGGACCGGCGACGACGGTTTCAAGGTCGAGGAGACCGCCTCGCTCACCGTCGCATGAACCTTCGGCGCTGGCTGCTCGCCCTCTGCCTTCTGCTGGTTGGGGCCGCCCGCGCCGAGATCCCCGAGGGCGAACGGCGCTCGGGCTACCACGACATGAGCGCTGCCGTGCAGGCGATGCAGGACGACGACATCGCCAATCCCGGCATGCTCTGGATCCTCGACGGCGAGGCGCAATGGAACCGGCGGCAGGGCGCGGCCGCCAAGTCTTGCGCCGACTGCCACGGCGCGATCTCGACCATGGCCGGCGTCGCCGCGCGATACCCCGCCTTTTCCGGCAACGGCAGCCGGCCGATCGACCTCGAGCAACGGATCAACCTCTGCCGCACCGACAATCAGAAGGCCGAGGCCGTCGCCTACGAGAGCAAGGAGCTGCTGGCGCTCGCCGCGGCGGTCGCGCGCCAGTCCCGCGAGATGCCGATCTCGCCGCCGGCCGATCCGAGGCTCGGGCCTTTCCTCAAAGCCGGCGAGGACCTTTTCACCCGGCGCCAGGGCCAGCTCAACCTCTCCTGCGCCCAGTGCCACGACGATAATTTCGGAAAGAAGCTCGCCGCGGCGACGATCCCGCAGGCGCATCCGACCGGCTATCCGATCTATCGTCTGGAATGGCAGAGCCTAGGCTCGCTACAGCGGCGGCTGCGCAACTGCCTGATCGGCATGCGCGCCGAGCCCTACGCCTACGGCGCGCCCGAGTACGTCGACCTGACGCTCTACCTGATGAGCCGCGCCCGCGGCATGGCGATAGAGACGCCGGGCGTGCGCCCCTAGTTCTGGGCTATCCTGGTCTCGCCCACCCTTCTGCGAGACCCAAAAGATGACCGAACCCTGC
Source organism: Alphaproteobacteria bacterium (assembly GCA_044223515.1). Taxonomy (GTDB): domain Bacteria; phylum Pseudomonadota; class Alphaproteobacteria; order SHVZ01; family SHVZ01; genus SHVZ01. The sequence goes on along the minus strand of JBGALV010000018.1, from coordinate 48,145 downwards.
GATCTCTCCGCCGTCGAGGCGCGCCGCCTGATCGGTGCACGCAAGCTGTCGCCGGTCGAGCTGCTGAAAAGCTGCCGCCGCCGCATCGATCAGGTGAACCACGCGGTCAAGGCGGTCACCGACACGATCTGGGATCGGGCGCAGAAGGAGGCGAAGGCGGCGGAGAAGGCGGTGATGGCCGGCGACGACCTGCCCGCGCTGCACGGGCTGCCGCTCGGCGTGAAGGATCTCGACGACGCGGCCGGGCTGATCAACAGCTTCGGCTCGCCGATCTTCCGCAACAACCGCTCGAAGCAGGACGACGCGATGGTCGCGCGCTGCCGCGCGGCCGGCGCCATCGTCGTCGGCAAGACCAACGTGCCCGAGTTCGGCGCCGGCGCGAACTCCAACAACCCGGTCTACGGCCCCTCCGGCAATCCGTTCGATCCGAAGCGGACGCCGGGCGGCTCGTCCGGCGGCTCGGCGGTGGCCCTCGCGACCTCGATGCTGCCGATCTGCACGGGTTCGGACGGCGGCGGCTCGCTCCGCATCCCGGCGGCCTTCTGCGGCATCGTCGGCTTCCGCCCCTCGCCCGGCCTGGTTCCGACCGACAAGCGCGCCCAGGGCTGGAACATGATCCCGACCCACGGGCCGATGGGCCGCACCGTCGCCGACACCTGCCTGCTGCTCTCGGCCCAGGCGGCCTTCGACGAGCGCGATCCGCTGTCGCGGCCCATCGACAGCGACAGCTTCCTCGATCCCGTGCCGGTCGACCTCTCGCAGCTTCGTGTCGGCTACACGCTCGACTGGGGCACCTGCCCGGTCGACACCGGCATCGCCAGAACTTTCAAGCAGCGCATCGCCAAGCTGAAGTCGCTGTTCAAGACGCTCGATCCGATTGCGCCGAACATGGGGCGCGCGCACGAGGCCTTCGGCGTGCTGCGCGCGACCGGCATGCTGAACGGCCAGCGCGAGAACTACACCAAGCACCGGCACCTGCTCGGCCCCAACATGGTCGCCAACTACGAGGAAGGCCTGCGCTCGGCGGCGGACGTCGCCTGGGCCCAGGCCGAGCAGACGCGGATCTACCGCTCGGTGCAATCGGTCTATCAGGAGTACGACCTGATCCTCTCACCGACCGTGGCCATTCCCCCGTTCAAGTGGAGCCAGCTCTACATGAACGAGATCAACGGCAAGCGCCTGCCGACCTATTACCGCTGGTTCTCCCTGACCTACATGATCTCGCTGACCGGCAATCCGAGCCTGTCGCTACCGATGGGACTGGAGCCGAGCGGAACCCCCTTCGGCATGATGATCACCGGGCCGGCCGCAGCCGACCTCTTCACCCTGCACGCCTCGCACGCGATCGAGAGCGCCTGCGCCGACGACCCCGACCTCCGCCGGCCGCTGCCGGATCTCAGGAAGCTGGCCAAAGCCGCGGCCATCACGAACGAGTACAAGGTGACGACGCCGCCGTTGGCACCGGAGCCCTGGAAAGGCATCGGCTGACGGAACCACGCGCGGCCGCCAACTCACCTGAGCGAGAGCGGCAGCCCGGCTATACCTCGGCAACCTTCCGCGTCGGACGAGGTTGAAGAGACACCCGACGAGGAAGCCGATGGCCGATGAAGGTTCGTTGAAGCAGCGCCTGTTCGATGCATTCCGACGCGCCGTCGAGTGGGGCGAGAGGGTTCCGCGCGGGCTTCGCACCCTGCTCGGCATCCCGCTGATGGTTGGCGGCGTCTTCGGCTTCCTGCCGATCCTGGGCTTCTGGATGCTGCCGCTGGGCGCCGCCCTCATAGCGCTCGACGTGCCGCCCTGGCGCCGTCGCCTCCTCAACTGGATCGAGCAGAGATCCGGCTAGGCGGACCGTGCCGGAGCTGAACCGGACGTATCGGACGTCCGGCGCGTCCGCGCTCGACGCCTCCGGCGAACCCGGACGCTGCGGTAAAGCCAGGTCCCGGCGAAGGGGGCCGGTAGGCAACGAGAACGACCATCAGCGAGCCGATGGCGACGCCGATCTGGCGTGCGACGAGGTCGCCGACCAGCGGCTCGACGATCACTTTCCGGAGCAGGCCGTTGCCCACCTCCAGGACCATGATCGCGATCCAGGCGGCCAGCGTCCGAACGAGAAGCCTCACCTGCGGTCGGCGAGCTCGGCCAGGTCGTAGCTGCGCTTGATCAGCCAGAAGTCGAAGCCGACGGCGAAAGCGAAGAGCAGCGAACCGAACAGGTTCACGCCCATGTCGACGGATTTCGCGGCCATGGTCAGCCCGATCAACCCGAAGATCGTGACGGCAAAGCCCACGATCCAAGAGGTCGGCAGAGTGTTCATCGTTCAGTCTCCTTGGATGAAGTGCGACGGGGATCGTCGAAGAGGATGCGCGTGGCGGCACCGTCGAGATCGTCGAACTGGCCGGAGCGCATCGACCACAGGAAGCCGAGCAGACCGAGCAGTCCGAGGCACAGCGCCACCGGGATCAGGTAAAGCAGTCCGTTCATCGCCGTCCGAGCCTCAAGGCGTTGCCGACCACGAGCAGCGACGAACTCGACATCGCGATCGCCGCGACCAGCGGCGTGACGAAGCCGGTGACCGCCAGCGGCACGGCAAGCAGGTTGTAGACGAGCGCGAGGCCGAGGTTCTGCCGGACCAGCCGATCGGAGCCTCGCGCCACCTCGAGGACTTCAGCCACCGGCCGAAGCCGGTCGCCCTGGAAGACCGCGTCGGCCGCCGTCCGGCTCACGTCTGCCGCCGTGGACGGGGCGACCGAAGCGGATGCCTCGGCCAGAGCCGGCGCATCGTTGAGCCCGTCGCCGACCATCACCGTCGGCGCGTCCGTCTGCAGCGTCGAGATCATCCGGGCCTTGCTCGCCGGCCCGACCTCGGCATGCCAGTCGCCGATGCCGACCGCCGCGGCGATCCGCTCGACCGCCTCGCGCCTGTCGCCGGAAATCAGCATCAAGCGATAGCCGCCTTCAGCGAGCTGGCGGACCGTCTCGGCCGCGTCCGAACGAAGCGGATCGTCGAAGCGGAAGTGGACGGGCTCCCGTCCAGGCCGCGCGAGCCAGAGCTCCGGACCGTTCCAGGCGATGCCGACACGCTCGACACCGGCGAAGCGTGCGCTCCCCAAGCGGATATCCCCGACCGAAAGCCCCTCGCCCGGATGCTCGGTCACGTCCGCGACGACGCGCGCAGCCGGGCACGCCCGGACGAGAGCGCGGCTGAGCGGGTGACGGCTCGCCTGGGCCATGCCGGCGGCCAGCGCGAGCGCGTCGGCATCGACAGCATCGACGAGTTCCGGGCGTCCCACGGTCAACGTGCCGGTCTTGTCGAAGACGACGGTCCGCGCCTTTGCCAGCCGCTCGAGAGCGGTCGGCGACTTGAGAAGGATGCCCTGCCGGAAGAGGCGGCCCGAGGCCACGACCTGGACCGTCGGTACGGCCAGGGCGAGTGCGCAGGGACAGGTTATGATCAGGACCGCGACGGCGGCCGACAGTGCCGGATGCCATTCGGCGCCGGCAATGAAGATCCAGCCGAGGAAGGTCGCGAGCGCGGCGAGATGGACGACCGGCGCGTAGCTCCGCGCGACGCGATCAGCGAGCGCGACGAAGCGGGAGCGGCAGGACTCCGCCGCCGCCAGGAGCCGCCCGATCTCGGCCAGCAGCGTCGCCTCGCCTGTCCGTTCGGCGACGATGCGAAGGCCGCGCGTGAGGTTGACCATGCCGGCATGCACGGCGTCGCCGGCGACGGCGTGCTTCGGCAGGCTTTCGCCGGTGACCAGAGCCGTGTCGAGATCGGACACGCCGTCAACGATGCGTCCGTCGACCGGGATCCGTTCTCCGGCGGCGACGAGCACCGTCGTGCCGGCCTGGACCTCGGATGGCCGCACGATCCGCGTCGAGCCGTCGGTATCGAGGACGGTGGCGGAGCGCGCGGTCAGGGCCGCGACATGGGCGACCGCCGAACGGGCACGCCCGCGCGCGTGCCGGTCGAGGTAGCGGCCGATCAGCAGGAAGAACAGCAGCGTGATAGCCGAGTCGAAATAGGCATGCGTTTCGGAGCGCCACGTGTCGAAAAGGCTCATCACCGAGGCGAGCGTGACCCCGATCGTGATCGGCACGTCCATGTTGGTGCGGCCGGCCGCCAGCGCGGCGAACGCCGAGCGGGCGAAAGGCCTGGCCGCATAGACGATCGCCGGGAGCGCGATCAGCGCCGAGATCCAGTGCAGCAGGTCGCGGGTCGCCGGCCCCATCTCGCCGACCGCGCCCGACCAGACCGAGACGGACAGCAGCATCACGTTGGCGGCGGCAAAGCCGGCGACGGCGAGCGACTTCAGGAGATCGCGCTCCTCGGCGTCGATGGCGGATGCCAGGCGCTCCGGATCGAAGGGCGCGACCGCGTAGCCGAGACGACGCACGATGCCCGCCAGCCGCTCGCCGGCCTCGGCCGGACCCTTCCACGCAAGCGTAAGGCGGCGATGGCTGAGGTTGACTCGCGCGTACTCAAGTGCCGGATCTCGCGCCAGCGCCGCCTCGATCAGCCACGCGCAGGCGCCGCAGACGAGCCCGTCGACCATCAGGTCGAGCCGCGATCCGTCACCTTCGGCGCGGACGAACGGCAGAACCGGAATCGCGTCGGCGTCCGACGCCGGACGGCCGGCCGCGCCCATCGCCTCGCGACGCTCGTAATATGCATCGAGCCCCAGCTCGCCGATCATCTCCTTGGCCGCCGCGCAACCGCCGCAGCAGAAGCGCTGCCCCGCCGGCGCCAGCCGGCCGCAATGCGCACACGGCGCGGCCGCGGCGGCGGGAGCGAAGGCGAGCGAGGCCGTCGTCACTTGACGATCATCCGGTAGAGCCCGCGATAGGTGCCCTCGGCACCTGTGGCCAGCAGCTTGATGTCCCACTGTCCGCTGCGCGGCAGATCGACCGCGGCGACATATCCGTCGCCTTCGGGGATCAGGGTGACGTCGATCGGCGCCAGGGTCTCCAGCGGCCGGGACAGCTTCGCACGCACGTCAAGCCCGGCGACGGGAGACCCATTCGACGCGCTGACATGGACGGTAAACCGCCCCTTCTCATACGCTGGCGTCAGCCCCCATCCGAGGGCTGCCTGGGCACGGCCCTGGCGCAGTTCCTCGTTGTAGGCGATACCGCGGTCATACGGCCGCTGCACGACGAGACCGGGAAATGAGCGGAAGGCGGCGGTGATCAGCACCGCATTGACCGCGACGACGACGAGCATGCCGCCGGCATAGGTCCAGGGAATCCAGCGTCCGCGTGCGACAGCAGTCATTTTTTCGGTCCCAGGAAGATGGTGGGCTGGCTCGCGCCCGACTGGGCGCCGGCCACGTGGAAGGTGACCGGCATCGTCTCTCCGGAAAGATGCTGGCGATCGGTCCGGACGGTCACGCGGAAGGTGCCGACGGCATCCGGCTTCACGTCGAGCGTCGCAGACGCGCCGTCAGCGCTGGCGCCACCGTCGCCGACGAAGGCCAGTTTGGCGCCATCGAGGCCGGTGACCGTCAGCGTGTAGGACACGGCTTCGCGCGCCTTGTTCAGGACCTTGACCGTGTAGCCGTTCCGGATGGAGCCGTCGGCCAACGTGACGAAGAGCGGGCTCCGATCACGGAGTACCGTGAGCTCCACCGACGAGCGAAGCGCCAGCCCGACGACCATCACCACGGCGACGACGACGAGGAGCGCCGCATAGATCGCCGTGCGCGGCCTCACCAGGCGGTAGCCGGCAAGCTTGCCGGGAGTTTTCGCCTCGAGGTTGGCCAGCGTATCGAACGCGATGAGACCCTGCGGCCGGTCGACCTTCAGCATGATGTCGTTGCACGCATCGATGCACAGGCCGCAGCCGATGCATTCGAGCTGTTGGCCGTCGCGGATGTCGATACCGGTCGGGCACACGGCTACGCAGGCGCGGCAGTCGACGCAGTCGCCCCTGCCCTCCCAGCTCTCGCCCTGCTTGTGCTTGCCCCGCTTCTCGCCCCGCCAGTCGCGATAGGTGACGACCAGGGTGTGAACGTCGAGCATCGCGCCCTGGAAGCGCGGCCAGGGGCACATGTAGGTGCAGACCTGCTCGCGCGCCCATCCGGCCAGCAGGTAGGTCGTCGCGGTGAAGAGGCCGATGAAGAAGTAGACCTCGGCCGACGAATTTCCGGTGAAGATCGACCTGATCTCGGTCGGCGCGTCGACGAAATAGAAGACCCAGGCGCCACCGGTCGCCATCGAGATCGCGAGCCAGGCGGCGTGCTTGGTGGCCTTGCGGGCCATCTTGACGGCCGAGAGCGGCTGCTTGTCGAGGCGCATGCGCTCGGTCCGGTCGCCCTCGACCAGCCGTTCGACCCACATGAAGAGGTCGGTCCAAACCGTCTGCGGGCAGGCATAGCCGCACCAGACGCGTCCGAGCAGGCTCGTCGCGAAGAAGAGCCCGATGGAGCCGAGGATCAGCAGGCCGGAGAGGTAGTAGACCTCCTGCGGCCAGATCTCGATCCAGAAGAAGTAGGCCCGTCGCCCCGGGAGATCGAGCAGGATCGCCTGGTCAGGCGCTCCCGCTCCCCGATCCCAGCGGATCCACGGCACGGCATAGTAGATGCCGAGAAAGAGGACGAGCAGCGTCCACTTCAGTCGGCGGTAGAGCCCCGAGACCGACTTCGGATAGACCTTCTTCCGCGTCGCGTAGAAGGAAACGCTGCTGCCATCGTCGAGCGGCATCGGCACAGCCTCACTCGCCGCCGCCCAGCGTGTGGACGTAGATCGTCAGCATCTTGACGACCGCGGGATCCAGACGTTCCGACCATGTCGGCATGACGCCGCCGCGTCCCTCGCTGATCGACCGGATGACGGTCGGCTTGTCACCACCGAACAGCCAGATGCCGTCCGCCAGAGACGGAGCGCCGACGTCACGCTGACCGGTGCCGCGCTCGCCGTGACAGGAGACGCAGTTCTCGGCATAGATGCCGCGGCCGCGCGTGGCGCTCGCGGCGTCGCTGGACTTGCCGGAAAGCGACAGGACGAACTCGGCGACATCCTCGATCTGCTTGCGCTCGAGGATCCCGTCCGTACCGAAGCGCGGCATCAGGCTGGTGCGCGTGTCGGCGTGCGAGCTGCGGATGCCGACCTGGATGGTCTTCTGGATGTCGGCAAGCTTGCCGCCCCATAGCCAGTCGTCGTCGGCGAGATTGGGGTAGCCCTTGGTGCCGGCGCCGCCGGCCTGGTGACAGGCCGCGCAGTTCTCGGCAAAGGCGACGCGCCCACCCGAGACCGCGTAGCCCAGGAGCTCGGGCGTGTTACGGATGTCGTCGAGGCTGGATGTGCGGATGCGGTCGAGGAACGGGGCACGCGCCTGCGCGGCGACCTGCATCTTGCCTGCAAGCTCGTCGCGCGCCGAATAGCCGACGACCCCGGAGAAGTAGCCCTTGATGCCGGGGAAGGACGGATAGATGACGAACTGGGCGATCGACCAGGCCACCGTCGCGTACAGGACATAGAGCCACCAGGTCGGCAGCGGCGTGTTCAATTCCTTGATGCCGTCCCACACATGGCCGGTGGTGTCCTGGCCGGAGACAGTATCCTTCTCGATTTTCGTCGGCATGACTTACTCCCGCCCTTCGTTGTCGCGAAGGGGAATGTTCGAGGCCCGGATGAACTCGGGCTTGCGGCTCGGGCGCAGGGCGCGGGTGATCAGCAGCACGAAGATCATCACGAGCCAGACGGTCCAGAGCGACTTGAGCGCCGGATAGATGGAAACCAGGTCCATTCTCTCCTCCTACTGCTTCAGCTGCTGCGGCGTGACGGCCGAGAAGTCGACCAGCGTGCCCAGCATCTGCAGGTAGGCGACCAGCGCATCCATCTCGGTGATCTTGGTCGGATCGCCGTCGAAGACGCCGATCGGCACCTTTGGATAGCGCTTCGAGAGGCCGGCGGTGTCGGCGTCGGGGTTCTGCTGCGCCTCCATGTCGGCGCGCGCGGTCTCGATCATCTCGTCGCTGTAAGGCACGCCGACCTTCCGCACCGCGCGGAGATGCGCGGCGATGTCGTCGGTCTTCAGCTCTCGATCCGCGAGGAACGGATACGAAGGCATGATCGACTCGGGCACGACCGAGCGCGGATCGACCATGTGCGCGACGTGCCACTCGTTCGAGTACTTGCCGCCGACCCGCGCGAGATCCGGCCCCGTTCGCTTCGACCCCCACTGGAACGGATGGTCGTACATGCTCTCGGCGGCCAGGCTGTAGTGACCGTAGCGTTCGACCTCGTCGCGGAACGGACGGATCTGCTGGCTATGGCAGAGATAGCAGCCCTCGCGGATGTAGATGTTGCGGCCGGCGAGCTCGAGCGGCGTGTAGGGCCGCACGCCCTCGACGCGCTCGATCGTCGTCTCGATCGTGTAGAGCGGGATGATCTCGACGATGCCGCCGATGATCACGGTGAGGAGCGACAACACCAGCAGGATCGCGGTGTTGGTCTCGATCTTCGCGTGCGAAAGGACCATTGGATTGTGCTTCCGGCTTCAGGCGGCCGTCCGCGCGACGTCGCCGCGCGCGGTGCGCCAGAGGTTGTAGGCCATGACCAGGGCGCCGGTCAGGAAGAGGACGCCGCCCATGGCGCGGATCAGGTAGAAGGGATGCATCGCCTGCACCGTCTCGACGAACGAGTACTGCAGGAAACCGAGCTCGTCGTAGGCGCGCCACATCAGGCCCTGCATGATGCCGCTCACCCACATCGCGGTGATGTAGAGGACGATGCCGATCGTCGAGACCCAGAAGTGAACCTCGGCGAGCTTCTTCGAATAGAGGTCCTTGCGGCCCCAGAGCACCGGCACGAGGTGATACATCATGCCGAAGACGATGAAGGCGACCCAGCCGAGCGCGCCCGAGTGGACGTGGCCGATGGTCCAGTCGGTGTAGTGGCTGAGCGCGTTCACCGGCCGGATCGACATGACCGGCCCCTCGAAGGTCGACATGCCGTAGAAGGCGACGGCGGTGATCGAGAAGCGCAGGCCGGGATCCGTGCGGAGCTTGTCCCAGGCGCCGTGATCGAGAAGCGCAGGCCGGGATCGGTGCGGAGCTTGTCCCAGGCGCCCGACAGCGTCATCAGGCCGTTGATCATCCCGCCCCACGAGGGCATCCACAGCATGACCGAGAAGGCCATGCCCAGCATCTGCGCCCATTCGGGCAGCGAGGTGTAGTGGAGGTGGTGCGGACCGGCCCAGATGTAGAGGAAGATCAGCGACCAGAAGTGAATGATCGACAGGCGGTAGGAATAGACCGGCCGGTTCGCCGCCTTCGGAATGAAGTAGTACATCATCCCGAGGAAGCCCGCGGTCAGGAAGAAGCCGACCGCGTTGTGGCCGTACCACCACTGCGTCAGGGCGTCCTGGACGCCGGCGAAGGCCGAGTAGCTCTTGGTGCCGACGAACGACACCGGGATGGCCAGGTTGTTGACCACGTGCAGCATCGCGATCGTCAGGATGAACGAGAGATAGAACCAGTTGGCGACGTAGATGTGCGGCTCTTCGCGCTTCACCAGCGTGCCGACGAAGGCGACGAGGTAGACCACCCAGACCACCGTCAGCCACAGGTCGGCGTACCACTCGGGCTCGGCGTATTCGCGGCCCTGGGTGATTCCCAGGAGATAGCCGGTCGCGGCGACGACGATGAAGAGCTGATATCCGAGCAGGATGAACCAGGCGACGGGTTCGCCGCCGAAGAGCTGCGCCCGGCAGGTCCGCTGCACGACATGGAAGGAGCTGCCGATCAGCGCCGTCCCGCCGAAGGCGAAGACTGCCGCCGAGGTATGCAACGGGCGGAGCCGGCCGAACGTCGTCCATTCGAGGCCGAGGTTGAGAGCCGGAAAAGCGAGCTGGAAGGCGATATAGACGCCCACGGTGAAGGCGGCGATACCCCAGAACATGCTCAGCGCCATCGAGGCGCGCACCACGTTCTCGAGATACTCCTCCCTAACCTCACCCCTCACATCGGTCATCGTCGTCGCCGTCATCGTGGGCTCCACGCTGGATCTGATCCGGAGGCCCCTGCGAGGCCTCCTGGCACGGGGCAAAGTCGCCCGCGCCAGAGGCATCGGCATTGATTTATCTCAATTCGGCATGGTGTACCCTCGGCCATAGTGAGCGCCGGCCCCGCTCACCGGTGGGCCGCGGAGCCCCTTGATGAGCAACACCTTTCCTGTGTTCACCACACCCAGTCCGCGCATTCGGCCGGTGCCGATAGACCGACCGTGGCTCTGGCTCGCGCGGGGATGGTCCGATCTGGTCCGCGCGCCGGGAATCAGCCTCGCCTATGGCGGGAGCTTCGTGGTGCTCAGCTTCCTTCTGAGTCTTGGCCTGCTGATGGCCGAGCTTCCCTATCTCATCCTGCCGCTCGCGGCCGGCTTCATGCTGGTGGCCCCGCTGCTCGCGGTCGGCCTCTACGAGATCAGCCGCCGCCTCGAGGCCGGCGACCGCCCGACGCTGCTGCAGGCAGCGACCGCGTGGCGGCGCAACCCGCTGCAGATCGCGCTCCTGGGCCTGGTCCTGATGCTCTTTCATCTGGCCTGGGTCCGGATCGCCTCCCTCCTCTTCGCGCTCTTCTTCGTCGACACGGCGCCGAGCCTTCCCCGACTCCTCGACATGCTGCTGTTTTCCTCGACCAGCCTTCCCTTCCTCGTGCTCGGGACCCTGGTCGGCGCCGCCCTCGCCGCGGCGGTCTTCACCCTTGCCGCCGTCTCGATCCCGATGCTCCTCGATCGCGAGGTGAGCGTCGTCACCGCGATCGCGACCAGCATCACCGCGGTCCTTCTCAACTGGCGGGCGATGGCTTTGTGGGCGGCGCTGATCGTGATCTTCACGGTCCTCGGCATCGCGACGATGTATCTGGGCCTTGCGGTGGCGCTGCCGCTGGTCGGCCTCGCCTCCTGGCACGCCTACCGCGATCTCGTCGAGTAGCGGCCTAAAGCGCGCGGAGCGCGAGCACCGCGAGGATGACGGCGTTGGCGAAGCCGAAGTAAGGCGCCGACATCTGTGCGAGGGTGCGCCACCGCTTGCCGGCGGCAAGGCCGAGCCAGCCGACGGCGACGAGAGACGGCACCGTACCGAGCCCGAAGAGTGCCATCCCTAGGGCTCCCTGCCAGGCGCCGCCCGAACCGGCCGCGGCGATCAGCGCACCATAGATGAGACCGCAGGGCAGGAAGCCGAGGGCGAGCCCGAGCACGAAGCCGCGCGGCTTCCCGAACCGGGCCGCGAATCCGGAATTGCCGCCGCCGATGCGGCCCGCGGCCTGCGCCGCGAACACCAGCGCCCCCAGCATCAGCGCCGCGGCCGGAAGCCAGCCGAAGCCCGCAAGTCGCGAGGTCGCCGCCCCGAGGCCGCCAGCGACGGCGCCGAGCGTCGCGTATGTCGTCAGGCGACCCGCTTGATACGGTGCCAGCGTCGCGGTCCAGAGCCGGCTCGACGCGCCCTCCGCGAAGCGTTCCGCGATCTGGGCGAGCGCGAACGGCCCGCACATCAGCGAGCAGTGCCCCAGGCCGCCGAGCAGCCCGGCGAGCAGCATCCCCGCCATCAGCGGGAGACCGGCCCCGGCATCGAGGCCGCAGATCGACCAGAGAAGGTCCATGGCTCGCGCCGCTATACCGCCCGGGCGTGACGCTTCTCGTCGGGCGCGAGATAGGCGTCGAAGGCGGCCGCGACGTTACGCATGAAAGGCCAGCCCCGATCGGTCACGCGGATGCGATGGCCGTCGATCGCGACCAGCCCGTCGCGGGCCGGCTCCTCGAGCCTGGCGACGCAGTCCGAGAGATGGTCCGGCGGATACCCCTGCTCGCGCAGCAGAGCCTCCAGATCCACGGTCCGATCGCACATGAGGTCGTTGATCACCCGCCGACGCAGGCGATCCTCCGGCGAGAGCGCCCGCATCTTGGCGACCGGAAGCCGGCCGGCAAAGACCGCCCGCTGCCAGTCCGGGATCGCCGTCAGGTTCTGCGCGTATCCCTCGGGCGTCTCGCTGATCGAAGAGGCGCCGATGCCGATCAGGCTCGTCGCGTCGTCGTCGGTATAGCCCTGGAAATTGCGGCGCAGCCTGCCCGACCGCGCCGCCTTCACCAGGTCGTCGCCCGGCAGCGCGAAATGGTCCAGGCCGATGCGGACATATCCGGCGCGGGCGAGCGCATCGGCACCAGCCAGGAGCTGCTCGAAGCGCTGCACCGAGCCGGGGAGCTCGGCTTCGTCGATCTTGAGCTGATGGGGCTTCATCCACGGCACATGCGCGTAGCCGAACAGCGAGACGCGGCTGGGCTTCAGCCCGGCGACCGCCTCCACCGTCGCGACCACATCCTCGGCAGTCTGCGCCGGAAGACCGTACATCAGGTCGGCGTTGAACGATCCGATGCCGACGCGCGCCAGACGCTCGACGGCCGATGACACCACGTCGAAGGGCTGGATGCGATTGATCCGCTGCTGCACCGCTTCAGACAGGGTCTGGATGCCGAAGCTGACGCGGGTGACGCCCGCGGACGCCAGCATCGCGACGCATGCGTCGGTGAGGGTCCGGGGATCGATCTCGACCGCATGCTCTGCCATCGGCCCAAGGTCGAAGAGCTGCCTCAGATCGCCCAGGATCGCACCGAAAGCCTCGGGCGAGAGGATCGTCGGCGTCCCGCCACCCCAGTGAATTCGCGTCACCGGCGTCAGCGACCCCACCGCCTCGGCGAGAATCGCGATCTCGCGGCGAAGCGCGCCCGTATAGGCCTGGACAGGCACGTCGTCCTTGGCAACTCGGGTATGGCAGCCACAGTACCAGCACATCTTCCGGCAGAATGGGACGTGGACATACAGCGACACGCCCTTGGGGGAGCGCACGCGCGACAGCCAGTCCCGATACCATCCGTCGCCGACGACGGCACGGAAGTGCGGCGCGGTCGGGTAGCTCGTGTAGCGCGGCACCCGGCCGTCGTATTTCGCAATGAGGAAACGCGCGTCCATTGCCGCCTCAATGCGACAGCAGGACGGGGACCCTGGCGCTCTCCAGGACCTCTTCGGTCGCGCCGCCGAGGACCCACTCGCGCAGGCGCGAATGACCGTACGCGCCCATGACAAGGAGGTCGGCGCCGGCAGCGCGCGTCTCGTCGACGAGCAGGCCGCCGACGTCCGCGCCGTTCGAAAGCCGTTCGCGGACCTCGACCTTGATGCCGTGGGACGCGAGCAGGCGGGCGATGTCGGCACCGATCTCCTGGGTCGGCGGATCGACTACCAGCACGTCGGCAGAGCCGATGACCTGGATCAGGGGCAGCGCGTCGCGGACGGCGCGCGCCGCTTCGCGGCTGCCGTTCCAGGCGATCACGGCATGCCGGAGTCCGTTCGGGGTGGTGCCGTCCGGAACCACCAGCACCGGCGAGGCCGAGACGAAGACGAGATCGCGTGCCACATCGGGGGCGGCGACGACCAGGTCGACGTAACGGGCATGCACGCCCGCGACCGAAACCTCATTTCCCTCTTCGCAGCGCCAGATGATCTTCGACCCGACGCGGCCGGCCTGGGCCTTGGCGCTGGCCTCGATCGCAGCGGCCGTCTTGTCGATCTGCTCCTGCTGGGCCTCGATCAGGGAAGCCGGGATCTCTCCGTTCATGCCGCCCGTGACGATCACCGGCGATGGCTTGACGTGAAGCGCGGCGATGCTGGCGTCGAACCGGGCCCCGAGCAGGAGCGCCGCCGCCAGGCGTGTCTCGTCGCCGGCGACGCCGGAAAGCACGACGAGAATGGTCTTGATCGTCATAAGGGGGGATCCTTCGTGGTCGATTGCGCGAATGACACCACGGGGGGTCCCTACCCACCTTGATCTGCATCAATGAAGCCGGGCACGCGGCGGGACTAAAAAGCAGTGCATGGGTCCTCTTGTCCTTCGACCGCTCGAGCAGGAACGCATCCGCCAGGCCTTCCCGCTGGTCCAGGCCGTCCTTCCGGGCACGACCCTGGCGCGCTGGACGGAATTCGCCCGCCCGCTCGCCACCGAGCAGCGGGGACGCACCGCTGGCGGCATCATGGCGGCCGAGAACCAGTCCGGTTACATCGTCGGCATGTTCACGCACCAGACCCGCGAAGAGCTGGCAAGCGGCCGGACGCTCGCGATCGGGAACCTTCTCATCGCCGACTTCCCGGGCCGCGACCAGGCGATCGGCCATCTGATCGACGGCATGGAGGTCATGGCGAATCTGCGCGGGTGCCATGCCATCGCCATCGATCTCGACATCCTGTTCGTCGATGGCACGCCGACCTGCGCCTGGTCGTTGCCGGTCTTCGAGCGCAACGGATTCGTCGCCCTCGGCGCCAGCCAGTGCAGGAAGCTGCTTCCATTGCGCCGCGGGCTCGGCCGGCCCCCCGCCGAAATGCACCCGCATCGCTGAGAAAGCCGCGGCAATTCAGCGCGGTACTTGGTTACAACTTTTCACCAACATTGGTTTGAGGTCGTCCCGGCCGGGCGGGATGATGTGACGTGGCCAGGGAGAGTGGCATGTCGTGGTTCGCCGTGCAGACGCAGGAGCAGAACGTCAAAGCGGGGTTGGTCAAGCCCTGCAACGATTGCGCCGTCCGCGAATATTCGGTCTGCGCTCCCCTCGAGCCCGACGAGCAGGTCCGCGTCACCCAGATCATGTCGCAGATCGACGCCGCGGACGGAGCGACGATCTTCGATGAGACCGACCCGGCCGACCACGTCTTCAACATCACGTCCGGCGCCGTGAAGGTCTACAAGCTCCTGGCCGACGGACGGCGGGCCATCACCGGCTTTCTGTTCCCTGGCGACTTCCTCGGCCTCACGCATCGCGACGCCTATGCCTTCAGCGCGGAAGCGCTGACGCAGACCAAGCTCTGCAAGTTCCCGCGCGAGAAGCTCGAAAGGCTGCTCGAGGAGATGCCGAAGCTCGAGCGCCGGCTTCTCGGGCTCGCCTCGCACGAGCTCGCCGCCGCCCAGGACCAGATGCTGCTGCTCGGCCGCAAGACCGCGAAGGAACGGCTCGCCTCCTTCCTCGCCCTGCTCTCCAGCGCCGCGCGCCGTCACGGCAAGCCCGGCAATCCGGTCGACCTGCCGATGGGGCGCAGCGACATCGCCGACTATCTCGGCCTCACGATCGAGACGGTCAGCCGCACCTTCACCCAGCTGAAGCGCGACGGCACGATCCAGTTGCTGGACGGCAACCGCGTCCGCCTGGCCAATCCGGAAAAGCTCGAGGAACTCGCCGGCGCTATTTGACGCTGGCGACCCGGAAAGTGCGCTCGATCCCGTCATGCTCGGTGATCGAGAGATACTCGCCGTCGCGGAACACGTGGTTGTCGAGACGAAAGATCGGCTCGTCATCGGCGTCGTCGCCCGGCACGTAGGAAAAAGCCCAGCGCCGCTTGGCGGTGTGGACCAGGAGGCCCCGCTCCTCCTCGGTATCGCCCCAGAAGCGCCGGACCGTGCAGAGTTCCCGCTGCTTGCGCCATGCGTCGACGTCGAGGTGCCCGTCGGCGCGCAATGGCGCCTTCAGCTCGTAGCCATGCGTGGCGCTGCCGTCCGGAAACTCCTTGCTGCGCGCCAATTCGAGACGGATCGTCTTCATCTGCCTGATCTCCCTATCGCTGCGACGAACATAGGAAGACACCTGCAACGTCTCTTTGACATGGGTCAAGCGAGCGCCCGCTTCGGGGATCGCCGCCGGTGCTCTGGCCGCGCCTCAGCGTACTCCCCCGGTCGCATCGGCCACGCCGGGAACCCAAGTCCCAGTCCGGGTATTTGCAGGACCGCAGGCCTGTGATAGACAGCGCCCACCTAAGCGCCGGTAGGCGCCACCGTTGGGGGATCGTCTAACGGTAGGACCCCAGACTCTGACTCTGGTTGTCTAGGTTCGAATCCTAGTCCCCCAGCCATTCTTCATAGGATCGCCGATTGACCATCAGGTCGAAGGGCGATCTCATTGAAAATTATAGATTTTTTCCTCTGAGGCGCAGGTTCGAAGACACGAACGCGATCAAGTCTCGCTTTTGCTCGGCTTTCGCACGCTCGAAAAGGCCGGCGGCGCAGGAAGCCGCGGAAATCAGGCCTTCCAGCGTGGTCCGGAAGCCATCCTCGCCCCCTGGTGGTGCTCGATCCGCATGGTCAGTTCGACCTGCCGCGCTTTCAACTCGCTTTTGTCGTACTTGTCGCGGGTAACTCCCCAATACGAGAGCATATTTCTCGCTGGTGGCATCTCGGTGGGCGTCGCACCTAACGCCAGACTGCACGCTTACTTTGGGATTGGATCAGGTTGACGACCGGGCTTTCGCGCGGCCCTAGAAGCTCGAAAGGGCTGCGACGTCCGAACTACGCCCGATTCAGGCGGAAGCGCCCCTCCAGCCGCAGGCTGGCCCGCGAAATCGCGAAGCAGACCACCCAGTAGATGAGGCCGACGAAAGCATAGGCCTCGTAGGTCCTGCCAAGCCACTCGGCGCCGCGGACCGTGAGCTCGGCGATGCCGAGCAGGTCGTGCATGCCGACCACGACCACCAGCGAAGTGTCCTTAATGATGATGATGAGTTGGTTGACCATCGCGGGCACCACCAGCCGTAACGCCTGCGGCACGACGACCAGGCGCATCACCTGGAAAGGGTTGAGGCCCAGTGCAGTCGCAGCCTCCTCCTGGCCGTGTGGAACCGCCTGCAGCCCGCCCCGGATGACTTCGGCTATGTAGGCCGACTGGAACGCGACGATGCCGATCTGGGCGCGGACCAGGCTGTCAATCTCGGCACCGCCGGGCAGAAACAACGGCACCAGCACAGCAGCGAGGAACAGCACCGAGACCAGCGGCACGCCGCGGATCAGCTCGATGTAGCCGACTGCCATCGCGCGCACTGCTGGCATCTTGCGGCTGCGCCGGGCGAGCGCCAGCAACAAGCCTACCGGGAACGACGCGACGATGCCGACGGAGGAGAGGATCACGGTCAGCATCAGCCCGCCCCAGGCCTCGGTCGGCACCGAGCGAAGGCCCAGCGCCGCTCCTCCCTTGAGGAGGGCTAGAAGGAGGACCATTACTGCCAGCACAAGCCATAAAAAGGCGCGGTGACGCCGCACGTCACGGACCATCGCGGCCGCGGCGAGCGCCAGAAGCACCAGGAACGCCAGCAGCGGACGCCAGCGCTCGTCGCCCGGGTACGTCCCGACCAAAAACATGGGGTAGCGGTCGGCGATGAACGACCAGCAGGCGCCGCGGATGCCGGCGCAGGACTCTGGGGTCGTGCCGAAGGCGGCATCAAAAACCGCCCAGTCGAGGATCGGTCGGCCGATGCGCCATACCAGTGCCAGACCCACAAACGTCAGCAGCGACTGCCACCAGGTGCGAAACAGGTTGTCCCGGACCCAGGCGACGCCGCTTCGAAGCGCCCCCTCCATCTCAGCCGTTCCCGACGATGCGAGTGCGCGCGTTGTACCAATTGAGCCCAAGCGAGATGGCGAGGCTCAGGACCAGGTAGAAGGCCATGGTTAGCGAGATGACCTCCAGCGCCTGACCGGTAATGTACGTAACGCTGTTGCCGATACTGACGATCTCGGGAAACCCGATGGCGACACCGAGTGAGCTGCTCTTTATCAGCCCGAGATAACGGCTGATCATAGGCGGCACGATCAAGCGCAGCGCCTGCGGCAGAATCACGAAGCGGAACGTGGTGCGTGGTCGGAGGCCGAGCGCGCCTGCAGCCTCGTGCTGGCCTTTCGGCACGGCCAGGATGCCGGCGCGGATCACCTCGGCGTTGTACGCGCCATGGTAGAGGGTCAGGCCGACGACGAGCGTGGCGAACTCCGGTGTCACCACGTGTGCATTGCGGAAATTGAGTCCCTGCAGCACCGGACGGGTCAGCGACCACGGATCGCCGAATGCAGCCCAGGCTAGTGCTGCCGGCAGCAGTGCCAATGCAACGGCCGGCCACATCGGCCGCTCGCGCCCGGTAGCGATCTTCACCTGCCGTCGGTGGGCGATCCACAGCACCGCCGCCGCGACGCCAGCAGCGAGCGACGTCGCCACCCACGGAAGCCCGTCGCCGGCATGGACTAACGGCAGCATCACGCCGCGATTGTTGACGAATACCCAGTCGAACAGCGAATAGCTTCCGCGCGGCGGAGGCAAGGTGCGTAGCACCGCGAAATACCAAAAGAACAGGTGCAGCAGCAGCGGAAGGTTCCGGATCAGCTCGACATACACGCCACCGATCCGGCTGATCAGCCAGTTGCCGGAAAGCCGCATTAGCGCCACCGCCAGCCCCACCACGGTCGAGAGCACCAACGCCAACGCGGAGACCGTCACGGTATTGAGGGCGCCGACGACCAGCGCAGTTCCCAGGGTATTGTCGGCGGAATAGCGCAGCACCGAGATGTCGTCGAAAACAAGGACTGCCGTCAGCAGTGGCGGCCCGAACACCACTGCAATCAGCGCGGCGGCAAGCCCCGGTTCGCCCAGAACCTGCCGCCTACGCGCACCTGCCCAGCGACAGAGGCCGAAGCCTGCCAGCAGCGCTACGAAGATGGAGACGGCGAAAAGTGCGAACCCGCCGTCGGGTACCGGCACCGGCACCGACTCCCCGATCGCGAAGCCCGCGCGGTTCGCAAGAAAGCCGAAGCCCGACTTTACGCCGAGCGCGGCAAGGCGCTCTATCGAGCGCATCGCTAGCAGCCAAGCGGCGACGACGATGGTCGTCACGATCGCCGCTTGGTAGACGGCTAGGCGGACGCGGCCATCGTACCAGAGCGCCGTCAGCCCGGCGCGCCGGATCGGCCGGGCTGTCATCGGGAAACGGCGGCTATTTGAACGGCGGAGCGTATTGCAGACCGCCCTTCGTCCATAGGGCGTTAATGCCTCGCTCGACGCCGAGGGTACCCTTCGGTCCGATGTGACGATCGTACATCTCGCCGTAGTTGCCCACTGCCTTGATCGCGCGGACCATGAATTGCTTGTCGAGACCGAGGTCCTCGCCCAGGCTCGCGGTCTTGCCGAGCAGGTTGGTCGCCTCGGAGTCGGTCGCAGTCTGCATCATCTGGTCGACATTGCCCTGGGTGATGCCGAGGTGCTCCGCAACAAGCAGCCCGTTGTAGACCCACCGCACGATCGAGAACCATTGATCATCGCCCATCCGGATCGAAATGGACAGCGGCTCGCGGCCGATGCCCTCGTCGAGAAGAGTGTGCTCGGCGGGGTTGGCTTGACGCGTCCGCATGTTGGCGAGGTTGATGCGGTCGCCCATGATGAAGTCGCAGCGTCCGGAGCCGTAAGCTAGCTGCGACTCGTCCCCAGACTTGAACGTTACGGGCGTGTAGCTCATGCCCCGCGATTTGAAGAGATCGGTCAGGTTTACCTCGGCTGTCGAGCCCGAGATGACGCACGCGCTTCCGCCATTGAGATCGGCAATGGCCTTGGCGTTCAGGCTCTTGCGAACGAGGAAACTCTGAATGTCATAGTAGTGCGTGGCAACGAAGCGGACGCCGAGCTTGGTGTCGCGATTCATCGTCCACGTGTTTTGCATGGCGAGCAGATCGACCGCGCCCGACGCCTGCGCAAGGAAGCGCTCGTTGCTGGTCAGGGATTTCGCTTGCCACTTCACGTTCACTGCCGCGGCGATTGCCTTGCAGATATCGACGTTGAATCCTTCCCACTCGCCGGCCTTGTTGGGCAGCGCGAAGCCTGCATACGCGGAATCGAAACCGCAGATCAGCGTGCCGCGCTTGCGCACGTCGTCAAGCACGCCGGCTGAGGCGCTGGCGATTGCCGCGAGCGTCATCAGTAGCGACAAACCGGCGGTGGCGAGATGTCTCAGGCGCATGGCTTGGGTTCTCCCTCGGTTGGAAATGACGATCAGCCGTCGCGGCGGGCGCGCCACGTGGCGCTGCCGAACTCGCGCATGTTGAGCGGGCCGGGTGCGGAGTCGCCTGAGGTGCCGAGCAATACAGTGCCGGACATCCCATCGCCGCCGACTGTGCCCGCGAAGGCGTAGGAAAGGTTGCTGCCTTCGAACGGATGCAAGCTTGCAAACTCGACCGCTTTGCCCGCGACCGCACCGCGGACGGGCGAAGTCAGCCTGAGCGTCGCGTGCTCGCCGGAGAGGGTCGAACCGTCCTGGTGCAAAGTGAGCCGATGTCGGCCACGCTCCGCCGCGAAGTCGATCTCGACCGCCCAACGGCCGCTCAGATCAGCGGCCGGCACCTCCGGCACCCGAGCCGGCTGAGGGGCTGCCCCGACGAGCGCCGCGGCGATGGCGCGACCGACCTGCGTTGCCTCGCCAGGCTGCAGGCTGAACGGCAGGATGAAGACCGAGCGCTCGGTGGCACCTCGGTCGTCGAGCATGATCTTCGGACTGCCTTGCAGCAACACCTCGCGCAGTCCGAGCCCGTCGAGTCCGACTCTGGCGCGGTCCCAAGAGATCCGCAGCCGCGGTACCTGTTCATGCGCCTTGCCTGGAGGCAGCAGTTCCGCCTTCACGCCTGCAACGGCGCTGACGAGCCCGGCGATCTCCGCCAAGTCATCATGCCACCGCGCACGTTCCGCATTATGGTCGCGGCCGGATGCCCAGTGCTCGACCGCGGTCAGGATACCGACCACTTCTTCCTTGCTGATCTTCATCGGTCGGCCGATCGCGTGGTGAGGTGCCGCGTTCAGCCTAGCCGCCTCGATCCATTGGCGCGCACCCAGCAGCAGGCCGGTCGATTGCGGCCCGCGCAGGTATTTGCCGCCGCTGTATGCGACAAGGCTGGCCCCTCGTGCGAGGTACGGAACCGGCTTCTCTATGTGCTCGGAGGCGGCATCGATCAACACCGGGATGCCGTGGGGGCGGGCCGCCTCCGCCAACTGTTCCAGTCGGATGGGCAGGTCGGCGTCCTTAGTGCCGATGGTCGCGACCATCGCCGCACCTTGCCGGAGTCCGGCATCGAGCGCCGCGCCATCGGCAACCTCGACGATCTCCGCGCCGGCGGTCCGGATGGCATGGTCGTAGGTGAAGCGAGCGCCCTTCGGCATCAGCACGCGACGGGGTAGCCCGTCGGCACGCGGCAGTGCCAGCATCCGCTCCGGATCGCCCCTTGTCATCGCGCCGGCGGTGGCCGCAATCAGCGATGCCGCTGCGCCGGAGGTCACCAGCGCGGACTCCGCCCCCGTCAATTCGGCGATACGCCGACCGGCGGCGCGGATCAACTCATTGAGATTGACGAAGCGATCGGATGCCCGCGACATCGCTTCGACCACCTCGATTGGCATCAGGCTGCCGCCATGGACCGTCCGGGTCCCGCAACAGTTGATGAACGGGCGCACCCCGAGCGGGTCGTAAATCGGGTGCGAACGGTCGGTGTCGTCAGCGGCCAAGCGGTACTCCTGCAGGGGCTAGCGCGTTCGATCCGATGATGCCGACTATCGCCAACCACGAATGGGCGGGATAGCAATTAATTGCCTGCTACGCCCCCGACGCCTCGACCAGGCCGCGCCGCAGCACGACGATGCGGCCGCTGTCGCGCCGCACCGCACCTCTTGCCTCCAGCCGCGTCAACGTCGTGGTCACCCATTGCCGTGTCGAGCCAATCAGGGCCGCCATGTTCTCATGGGTGAAAGGGACCGTGATCAGCGTCCCGCCGACGACCGGTTCGCCGTGCAAGTCTGCAAGCAGCAGCAGCAGCATCGCTAGACGGTCGGATACCGAGCGTGTGCCCAGCATCTGGCAAACCGCGGAGTAGCACTTACCCTTGAACACCAAGCCTTCGATGATGCCCACGGCGAAGTTAGGCATGCGCCTGACCAGTGCTTCCAGGTCGCGGGCCGCGAAAGAGAGGATTTCCGACGGCTCGGCCGCATCGCCGGACCAAACATGCATGCCGCCACCGAAAATCTCCGGCCCACCAGCAAAGTGACCGGCATTCCAGTAGCCGAGCGTGATCTCTCGGCCAGTTGGCGCCGTGTAGTAGACACGAAGAAGCCCCGACTCGATCAGGAAGATGCCGCGATGCGGCTCGCCCTGGCGAAACAGGCTGTCACCGGGCGACAACTTCCGGCGCTTGCCCAGGTCGACGACGATGCGGCGCTCGTCATCCGACAGGTGCGAAAGTAAATCAGGGGGATGAAGCACCGGCACCTGTCCGTCGGCCAACGTCGCGGCTCGCAGGGTGGTGGGCCGGACGGCCGCTCGGGCCGGGAACGCGGATCGGATCGGTTTCATATTGCTCGTCTTGGCGATCAGACGACGGCGGCCGTGATAGGGCAATTCCTTGACCGACACCGGCGAAATGCTGGTGGAGCATCGCCACCATCCCCTTCCGTCGGGCACAGCTTGAGTAACACGATCGTTTTGGCCTTAGGTGTGGGCAGCGTCGCGATCGGTGGCGCCATCGGCGCCGTCGGCGTCGGCGGCGTGCTACTGGTGCCGCTGCTGATGCTGGTGGGCGGCCTACCAGTTCACGGCGCCGTCGCTGCGGCAATGTGGGCTTACCTTTTCACCGGCCTCGCCGGCACCCTTGTCTACGGCATTCGGCGTGAGATCCCTTGGCGTGAGGCGGCCTGGATCGGCGCCGCGGCGATGCCGGGCGCACTTGCTGGCTCGATCGCCATCAGTGCCGTCGACGGCATCTGGCTGACGAAGGTGCTGGCGCTGCTGCTGGCCCTGGCGGCTGCGGACACCATGCGACGCCCCGTCGCCCATACCGAATTGCCCTTGGCGGGCCGGTTGTCGCCAGGCCGCGCCGTCGCAATCGGAGCGCTGACTGGTATCGGTTCCTCGGCGACCGGGACCAGTGGCCCAGTTATCGGGTTGCCGTTACTGCTGGCTCTGCGCGTGTCACCCAGACGAGCGGTAGCACTCTGCCAGAGTGTGCAGCTGCCGATCGCCGCCTTCGCTTCGGCGGCTTATGGGTCTGCCGGCAGCCTCGACGTGGTTCTTGCCTCGGCAATCGGCGGTGCGCTCGCGGTAGGGGTCACAATTGGAGGCGTGCTGGCGCCCCGACTGCCGGTGCTCTGGATTCGCCGCGGTATCGCGCTTGGGCTGATTGTCGCTATGGCACTAATGCTGACTGGTCCACTGGCTGGGAGCTAATCGAGGTCTGCCCTCCAGTTGCCAGAGAGGCCGGCTTCAGGCGATCAGTTGAGCGGGAAGCGTGCACCGGACGGCCAATATACTTTCAAACCGCTCGGTTCGAATCGTATCCAGGAAGGCCAGCAATTCTCCTTGAAAATCAATGAACTAAAGGAACTCCCTCGCCTGGGGCGATCCTGGTGGCGAGCGTCCCCTACTCCTCGGGATTCCGCCAGCGGGTGGACCGCGACCCGGGCATGGGGAATTGCTTCTGGGTCTCCTTGAGGATCAGGTCGATCGCCTGGAGATCCTCCATCAACTCCGTCTCCTCGGCCAGGGCCGCGGAATCCGCCGATGCCACGCTGAGCCGCACGATGCCGGTCAGCCGCCTGACCGCTTCCAGGAACTCGACGTCGTGGATGCCGCCGAGCGAATTGGTGTTCCACGACAGCGAACCGGAAGCCGCCTTGACCAGGGCCACGTCACGGCCGATCTGCTGGCGGACGTCGTCGCGGAGCTTCCGCGACTGCACCAGCTTCGAATAGACCAGCCGGCAGAGCGACTGGATCGCCTTGCGAAGCGGGACCCGCGGCAGGCTGTCCTCGCCCCGCATCACTTCCGCTCCCGTTCCGATCGCCCGTTCGCCCGCATCGTGACCGTGGTTTAACCGAATCCTGGCCAAGACAAAAGGAAGGCCCTACACCGGGTTCCACCCGCCCGATCCGGATCGCCCGGATCGCCGATCCCCCGGGGATTTCAAGGATGCTCGAAACCCTCGTCGTCCTTCTGGCTGCCTCCGTGCTCTTCGTGCCGCTGTCCCGGCGCTTCGGATTCGGCAGCGTGCTGGGATACCTCGTCGCGGGTGCCGCGATCGGTCCCTCGGCGCTCGGCCTGGTGGCGGATGTCGAGCAGATCGCCCAGGTCTCGGAGCTCGGCGTCATCATGCTCCTGTTCCTGATCGGCCTGGAGCTGCGCCCGCAGCGCCTCTGGGTCATGCGGCGGGCGATCCTCGGCCTCGGTACCGGCCAGCTGGTGCTGACCGGTACCGCCATCGCGGCCTTCGCCTGGTGGGCCGGGGCGGCCTGGCCCGGAGCGGCAGTGATCGGAGCGGGCCTCGCCCTCTCCTCGACCGCCATCGTCCTGCCGATGCTGGCCGAGCGGGACCTGCTGGCCTCGACTGCCGGCCGCGACAGCTTCTCGGTGCTGCTGTTCCAGGACCTCGCTTTCATTCCGCTGGTCGCCGCCGTTCCCCTGCTCGCCGGCGGCTCGATGACGGAGGCGGTCTCGTGGCGGGACGTTCTGGAGGCTATCGCGGTCGCGGTCGCGATCGTTGTGGGTGGCCGCTTCGTCGTCGCCCCCGTCTTCAACCTGCTCGGCGGCGCGCGCACGCCGGAGGTCTTCACCGCGATGGCGCTGCTGACCGTGGTCGGTACCGCGACCTTGGCGCATCTGGCCGGGCTCTCGACCTCGCTCGGCGCCTTCCTCGCCGGCGTGCTGCTGTCGGACTCTTCCTATCGCCATGAGCTCCAGGCCGACATCGAGCCGTTCGAGGGCCTCCTCCTCGGCTTCTTCTTCATGTCGGTCGGCATGTCGGCGAACTTAGGCCTGGTCCTGGCCGAGCCGGTGCTGATCGTCGCCGGCGTGATCGGCCTGGTCGCGGTCAAGGCCGCGATCGTCTTCGCCCTCGGGCTGATCGCCGGGCAGGACGCTAAGACAGCGCTACGCTTCGCGCTGGCCCTGCCGCAGGGAAGCGAGTTCAGCTTCGTCCTGTTCGGCGTCGCGGTCGCCGCCGGGACGCTGGCGCAGGCCGAAGCGGACCATGCCATGCTGATCGTCGCGCTCTCGATGGCGGCGACGCCGCTTCTATTCGCCGCTTCCGAGAAGCTGATCGTGCCGCGCCTCGGTGCCTCGGCGCCCGAGCCCGACTACGACCGCATCGAGCCCCAGGGCACGCCGGTCATCATCGCCGGCTTCGGCCGCATGGGGCAGATCGTCGGCCGCCTGCTCCGCCTGCAGGGCATCCCGTTCACCGCGCTCGACAAGGACGCCGAGCAGGTCGCCGTGCTCCGCCGCTTCGGCACCGTCGTCTATTTCGGCGACCCGACCCGCCTCGAGCTCCTGCGCGCCGCCGGGGCCGACGAGGCCAAGGTCCTGGTGATCGCCGTCGACGACACCGAGGAGACCTTGCGGCTCGCCGAGATCGCCAAGCGCCACTTCCCTCACCTCAAGGTGATGTCGCGCGCCCGCAACCGCCGGCACGTCCACCTGCTGATGGATCGCGGCCTGACGGCGATCGTCCGCGAGACCCTGCATTCGAGCCTGCGGCTCTCGGAGTTGGTGATGGCGGAGCTCGGCATCGCGGAGGCCAGCATCAAGCGGGCGGTCGACATGTTTGCCGAGCACGACGAGCGCGCGTTGCTCCAGGCGCATGCGTTCTACAAGGACGAGCGCAAGATGCAGCAGAGCGCCGAGGAAGCCGCGGCCGAGCTCACGACCCTGTTCGAGGCGGACAAGCCGGAACCTGACGCCCCTACCCCGCACGCCGCGCGAGGGAGGGGCGCTGACTGAGCCTCAGCTCTTCGAGATGTTCCAGAACACGAGCACGCCGGCGTTCAGCACGCCCTGGACGTTGGCCCGCCACGCATAGGCCGGCATGAACTGGCCGGTCATCCAGTAGGGCACGAATTCCCAGAGCCGCTTGTGCAGCGCCTCGACGAGGCGCTTCTGCTCGGCCGGATCGGCCGCGGCCAGGAACTGCACCTTCAGCTTTTCCGCCTCCTCGTCGCAGGGCCAGCCCGACCAGTTGCGGCCGCCGCAGGCAGTGTCGGTGGCGAAGTTGATCAGCGGATGGAAGACGAGGCCGCCGGCGATGGTGGTCGGAGCGATGTGCCAGCCGCCCTGGTCCGGCGCGTCCTTCTTGGCGCGCTTGGCGATCATCGCGTTCCACTCCATGCCCTGGAGGTCGACGTTGACGCCGATCGAGCGCAGCTGATCCGCCGCCACTTCAGAGAGCGTGCTGATCGACTGGCTGCTGGTCGGAGACAGGATCACGATTTTCTCGCCCTTGTAGCCGGCTTCGGCGAGGAGCTGCTTCGCCTTCTCCTTGCTCGGCTTCAGGTAGGGCTCGGCGCCGACCTCGGTACCGTAGGGCGTGCCGCAGAAGAAGTAGGCGTGGCAGGTCTTCCACCACTTCTCGTCACCGACCTGGGCGCGCAGGAAGTCCTGCTGCTCGAACAGCATCGCCAGCGCCTGGCGCGCTTTCGGATTGTTGAACGGCGGGTGCAGGAAGTTCGGGCGCAGCACGCCGACCGCGCCCTTGTCGATCGGGCGGACGACGACGTCCTTGCTGCGCGAGAGCTGCGGGATGAAGTCGTTCGGCGTGGTGTCGAGCAGATCGACCTCGCCGGCGATCAGCGCGTTCGCCCCGGTCGCCCAGTCAGGCACGACGTGCCATTCGACCCGGTCGACCTTGACAACCTTGCCGCCGGCAAGCCCGTTCGCGGCCTCGCTGCGCGGCACGTAGTCGGTGTTCTTGGCGTAGACGACGCGATTGCCTGGCTTCCACTCGGACGCCACGAACTTGAACGGGCCGGAGCCGACCATCTCGGTCACGCCCTTATTCGGGTCGGTCGCGGCCTCCTGCTCGCGCATGATGATCGGGATCGTGCCGGCAAAGGCGCCGAGCGCGAACTCGACCCAGCCGGCCTTCTCCTTCAGCTGCATCGAGATCGTCTTGTCGTCGACCGCCTTGATCTCGCCGAGGAACTCCGCGAGCTTGCGGCCGGCGGTGTCTCGGATCATCCAGCGCTTGAGCGAGGCGACCACGTCGGCGCCGCGCACCGGCGAGCCGTCGTGGAACTTGAGGCCCGGCCTCAGCGTCATCGTCAGGTTCAGCCCGTCGGCAGAGCGCTTGGAGTCGCCGACCATCTGCGGCTTGACGTTGAGTTCCTCGTCCCAGGCGTAGAGCGTCTCGTAGATCATGTTGCCGTGGTTGACCGTGATCCGCGCCGTCGACTGGATCGGATCGAGGGTCGAAAGGTCGGCATGCGGCACGACCTTGAGCACGCTTTGTGCGGCAGCCGGTGCGGCGAGCGCCAGTCCGGCGAGGACGACGGGGAGAAGGCGAAGCTTCCGGGTCATCTGGTCCCTCCGATCAGTTGGGCAGGAGTGTCTGAGGCAGGTGGCGGAACGTGAAGTTCCGCATGTCGATCGTCGCCGGCCCCGGCGCATCGCAATCGATCATCGTCGTCACGTAAGGCAGGATGCCGGCGCGGATGTGGTTCTTCGCCTTGACGCAGAGGAGCCGGAGCTTCGACGGGTCGATCCCGTGCATGAGAAGGAATCCCGGGTCGTTCGGCGACAGGCAATGCTCGGTCAGGATCACCTTGATGCCCTCGACGTCGAGCAGCGCGGTGCGGCCCAGCGACACTTCGAGATGCGTCGACATCGGTCCGACGTTCTTGAAACGGCCGTCGGTCAGCATCGTGACCCGGCCCTTGACCCTGACCGGCGGCCCGAACAGATCCGAGAGCTTGCCGCCGAGCGTGATGTCGAGGACCGCACCGACGCCGGCCTCGTGCGCCTCCACCACCACGGCCTCGTCGCGGAAGAAGGCGAAAGCGGTCGGCACGTCGGGCTTGGCGTCGATCAGTGCGCGGAACAGCCCCGGCGTGTCGCCGATGCCGCCGGAGCCTGGGTTGTCCGAGTTCTCGAGCACGACCGCGCAGCCCGGCGGCGAGGCCAGCGCCTTCCGGATCGCCTCCGCCGGCGTCGGCAAAGCCATCTGGAACTTCGGCGCCAGCCGCATCATCTCGTCGGCGACCTCGCGGGCGACCTTCTGGGCGAGCGCTTCGTCGCCATCGGCATGGACCATGATCGAGCCGCCGGCATAGGGCGTGTCGGCGTAGGGAAAACCGCCGAAGACGGTCACGTCGAGAACGCCATACTTCTTCTCGGCTGCGGCGGCGATCGCCTCCATCTCGGCCATCGGCCCGTCGCCGGTCGTCCGCATGTTCACGCTCGGGAACAGCGTCGGCACGCGGGCAAGCGCGCCAACGGGACGGATGCTGCCGTCGGCAGTCCCCGCCAGCAGGCGCAGCGTCTTCTCCGTCGTCTCGTACATGTCGACGTGCGGATGGGTCTTGTAGCCGACCGCGACCGTCGCGGTCCTTATCTGCTTCTCGCCGAGATTGCCGTGCAGGTCGTAGCTGATGCCGAGCGGCGCCGCGCCGATCACCTTGCGCACGCGCTCGATGATCTCCTCGTCGGCCTTGGGATTGCCGGCGCGTAGCATGGCGCCATGCAGGCAGAGATAGACCGCGTCCCAGGGCTTGCCGCGCAGCCCATCCAGGATCTCGCCAAGGATCTTCTCATAGACCTCGTCTGTCAGCGGGCCGGCCGGGTTCGCCGAGGCGCAGGTGAGGAAAGTCGCCTGCCAGTCCGGATTCTTCGCGGTGAAGTCGAGCACAGCGCCCATCGAGGTGCGGGTGCCTGCGTATTTCTGCGGCGCCTCGTTGCCGAGGTGCCATCCATAGGCGCGGAAGTCCGCCTCGGTCGTATTGCCCGGGGTGAAGGAGTTGCTTTCGTGGGCGAACTTGGCGGCGGCGAGGCGTTTCATCCAGGTCTTCCGCGGTCGACGAAGGGATAGGTGCGATCGATCGGCACGTGCTTGTAGGGCAACGTCGTGAGATCCGCCGGACCCCAGTCCGCGGTGTCGACGATCAGGATGTCCTCGGCCAGCGGCTGGTAGACCGCGCGAAAATGCGTCTTCGAGCGCAGCACGATGATCGGGAAGTCCTCGGCCTTCAGCCCGAACTGGGTGAAGCAGTCGGTGTCGATCGCGGTGATCGGCTTGGTCGTGATGCTGACGAAAATGCCATTGGCGTCGATCAAGGCGGTAGGACCTAGGCGCTGCTCGGCACCTCGGCCGACGGGACCGGTGGTCTTGTAGGTCAGGTCGCCGGCGAACAGCACCTTGCCGGTGAGGCGCGCCGGACCGCCGGCGCGATCGGAGGAGAAACCGCCGACATCGAGCGTCACGGTCGCCCCCTTCCCGGCTGCGACGGCCGCGGCCGCCGCCTTCGGATCCCAGAGAAAAGGCACCATCGCCTTGCGCACCCCGCGACGGATCAGCTCCTTCAGGATGTGCGTGGAGTCGTTGAGCCGGTCGGCATGCTCCAGAAGCACGAGCGGCTTCGTGGCCGAGTTCGACCGGCGCAGCGCCTCGTCGACACCCTGCTTCAGCCCCATCACCAAGTCTTTCTTGTAGAGCTGATGGCGCTCGTAGTTGATCTTGAGCGACAGGTCGTCGACCGCTTTCTGCGCCGTCGCCTTGTCGTCGGCGACCGCGACCACCGAGAAGCCGGTGTTCGGCGCATCCGCATACGAGAAGCCGGCGAAGATCGTGACGTCGTGCAGGCCAGGTACCTTCGACGGCATCTCGATCGACTCGCGCACCAGGCCCGCAAGCGGTTCCAGGTTGGTCGCGCTGAAGATGCTCGGCACCATCACGTCCGGGCGCGCGATCGCAGTCGCCGGCTTCTTGCCGGTCTTGAGCCAGCGCACCAGGCAGCGTGCGGCGCGGGCGCCGGTCTCGCCCATGTCGGTGTGCGGCGAGTAGTGATAGCCGCACAGCGCATCGGCGTGGCGCAGGATCTCCTCGTCGAGATTCCCGTGATAGTCGAGGCCGACGACGATCGGCATGTCCGGACCGACGACCTCGCGCACTGCACGGACGATGTCGGCATCGGGGTCCGTGCGCGTGACCGTCGTCATCGCGCCGTGCAGCGACAGCAGCACGCCGTCGATCTCGCCCTTGATGGCGGCGATGCCGTCGCAGATGCGCGTGACGTAGTGATCGAAGGCCTCGTCGGTCGCGGACGCCGCAGCGCCGGCGCCCGCCGAGACGATGCCGGTCATCTGGATGCCTTCGGCCTCGCAGACCTCGACGAAGCCACCGATGATCCGGTTGGTGCCGCGATGGCCGTCGATGACCGCCTGGCCGGACAGCTCCTCGCGCTGGAAGTCGGCTAAGGTCGTCGGCTCAGGCAGGAAGCTGACGGACTCGAGCATCAGTCCGGCAATGGCGACGTGCATGGCCTCTCCCTATTTCGCGCAAAAGCCTAGGCAGAGGCCGGCGGACGGGGCAAGGACAAGCAGCCCCACGCGAAGCTTCCCCGCTGAGTTGTGACTAAATGCGTCTTTACGCTCGGACTCAGGGGTCCGGCGGCGCTAGGATGGCTTTCTCTCCCGCCTGCCCAAATATGAGGCCGCCATGCTTCCCGATCCTCGCAGCCACCGCCCGCTGATCATGGGCCGCCGCGGCGCCGTCGCGACCAACCACCCGCTGGCGACCCAGGCCGGCTTCGACGTGCTCCGTGCCGGCGGTAACGCGGTCGACGCGACGGTCGCGATCTCCTTCGCGCTCGGCGTCGTCGAGCCGATGATGTCGGGCATCGGTGGCGACGGATTCTACCAGATCGCCCTCGCCGGAACGGGCGAAGGCATCTGCTACAACGGCACCGGCGCCGCGCCCGAGGGCGCCACGGTGGAACGCTACCGCAAGGAAGGCGGGATCCCGGTCTCGGGCCCGCTCTCGACCTCGATCCCGGGCACCGTCGCCGGCGTCGCCGCCATGCACAAGGCGCACGGCAAGCTTCCCTGGTCGAAACTGTTCGACACCGCGATCGACTATGCCCGGAACGGCTTCGCCGCGACCCACGGCTATTCGCACTTCGCCGGCGAGGCCAAGGGCATCCTCGGCGTCGATCCGCGCAGCCGGAAGGTGTTCCTCGATGCGAAGACCGGCGGCGGCCCCGAGGTCGGCAGCCTGATCGTGCAGGAAGACCTCGCCCGCACGCTGGAGGAGATCGCCGCCGACGGCGCCGAGGGCTTCTACCGCGGCAAGCTCGCCAAGCGGATCGCCGCCGCCTGCCAGGCCCAGGGTGTGCTGCTGACCGAGCGCGACCTCGCCGGCTGCCAGGCCGAGCGCGTGGCGCCGATCTCGATCAAGTATCGGGGATATGAGGTGCGCCAGACGCCGCCGAACTCGACCGGCTTCGTCATGCTGCAGGAGCTCAAGATCGCCGAGCGCTTCGACCTCAAGAGCCTGAAGCCGGGATCGCCCGAGCTGATCCACATCCTGCTCGAATGCCGCAAGCGCGCCTTCCTCGACCGCGAGCGCTACGGCACCGATCCGCGCCACGGCAACGTGCCGCTCGATAAGCTTCTGTCGGATACCTACGCCGACGAATGCGCGGCGGCGATCGACAGGAACCGTGCGGCGCCGCACGTGCCGTTCTCGGCCGCGGCCGGCGGCGACACGACCTACTACTGCGTGGTCGACGCCGAGGGGAACACGGTCTCGGCGATCCAGTCGATCAACTCCGGCTTCGGGTCGGGCGTCACCTGCGGCGACACCGGCATCCTGCTCAACAACCGCATGGCCTACTGGCACCTGGAAGACGGGCACGCCAACCAGCTGAAGCCCGGCAAGCGCGTCCGCCACACGATGAACGCGCCGTTGGTGATGAAGGACGGCAAGCCCTGGCTCACCTTCGGCACGCCCGGTGCCGACAACCAGGTGCAGGTCAATTTCCAGGTGCTGGTCGCGATGATCGAGCATGGCTACGACCCGCAGCAGGCGCTGGAGATGCCGCGCTGGACCTGCATGCAGCCGGGCCAGGCCGCCAACTACCCGCATACCGGCGAGGACTCGGTGACCCTCGAAGGCCGCTTCAAGAAGGAGACGGTCGAGGCGCTCCGCCAGAAGGGCCACAACGTCAAGGTCGTCGGCGATCTCGAAGGCCCGTGCAGCGTCGAGGCGATCCGCATCCTGCCCAACGGCGTACGCATGGCCGGGTCCGACCCACGCCGCGACGGCTGGGCGCTCGCCTACTAAAGAAGGACGTACCGGGGCCGCATGGATCTCTCGAAGATATCGATCGGGGCGAACCCGCCGAAGGATCTCAACGTCCTGATCGAGATCCCGCTCGGCGGCGTGCCGGTGAAGTACGAGATCGACAAGGCTTCGGGCGCCCTGTTCGTCGACCGCTTCCTGCACACGGCGATGTTCTATCCCGGGAACTACGGCTTCATCCCGCACACGCTGTCGGGCGACGGCGACCCCTGCGACGTGATCGTCGTCGGCCAGGTGCCAGTCGTTCCCGGCGCCATCATCCGCTGCCGGCCCGTGGGTGCGCTGGTGATGGAGGACAATGCCGGCATGGACGAGAAGATCCTCGCCGTGCCGGTCGATGCGCTGCACCCGTTCTACACCGGCATCCGCAGCTACAAGGACCTGCCCGCGATCCTCTGCGAGCAGATCTCGCACTTCTTCGAGCACTACAAGGATCTCGAGAAAGGCAAATGGGCGAAGGTCGTGAAATGGGCCGACGTCGACGAAGCCGAGCAACTGGTGATGGACGCGATCGCCCGCGCGAAGAAGGGATGACCGGATGAGCCTGGAGGCCCTTCTCGCCTTTGCCGCCGTCCTTTTCGTCGCCTGCGCCTCGCCTGGACCGACGATCGCGGCGCTGATCGCGCGCGTGCTCGGCCGCGGCGTCGCCGGCGCGCCGAGCTTCTGCCTGGGGCTTCTGCTCAGCGACATCCTGTGGCTGACCGGCGCGGTGCTGGGCCTGGCGGTGCTGGCCGAAACCTTCCATCTGCTGTTCCTTGCGATCAAGTATCTGGGCGCTGGCTACCTTCTCTATCTCGGCTGGAAGATGTGGACCGCGCCGGCCGGGCCGCTGACGGACGTCCCGGCAGTGAAGGGAGAAGGCTTCCGTCTCTTCCTCGGCGGCATCGCCGTCGGCTTGGGCAACCCGAAAACGATGCTGTTCTACCTGGCGCTGCTGCCGACCTTGCTCCCGCTCGAGGCGATCACCGCCGGCGACTACGCCTTGCTGGTCGCGACACAGGTCATCGTCTACGGCACCATCCTGGTGGGCTATGTCGTGCTCGCGGCCCGTGCGCGGCGCGCCTTCGCCAGTGCGCGCGCCATGAAGGCCGTCAACCGCGTGACCGGTGGTGTCATGGCCGGCGCCGCGGTCGCCGTGGCGGCGCGCTCGTAAGGCTGGCGATGGCCCATTTCCTCGTCGTCGCCAGCGTGAACGCTGACCGCATCTGGACGCTTGCCGAGAAGCTGCGTCCCGGCGCCCGTCATGCCCATGCGGGTACCAGCATCCGGATCGGCGGCGCCGGCTGGTATGCGGCCAATGCGCTGCGCTCCGCCGGCCATGACGTCACGCTCGCGAGCGTGATCGGCGAGGACCTGATCGGCACCGCGATCGTCGAGAGGCTGAAGAAGCTCGGCATCGACACCAGCGCCGTCCGCCGGTCGCCGAAGACCCACGCCTACGACATCCTCGTCGACCCGGACGGCGAGCGGACTCTGTTCTTCGACGGCACCCAGGCCGATCGGCCGCTTCCGGTCCTGCCCGAAGGCGCCGGCTTCGACGGCGCCTATGTCAACGCCTGGTCGGCGATCTCGGCGATGCCCTGCGTGCGATCCGGCGCGCCGGTGCTGGTCCAGCTGCCTTTGCGCGATCGCACCGGCCGCTATCCCGGAACGCATGTCGTCGTGTCCCGCTCCGATACGAGCGACGCGCCGCGCACGGTGTGGGCCCGCGCGCAAAAGGCGGCCGGCGGATCGCTCGGCGGGCTGGTCCTCACCGACGGCCCCTCGCCGCTCCTGATCCTCACCGCCAGCACCGAGACGATCGTCCCCTCGGGCCCAGCCGCGCCGGACGGACAGATCACCGTCGGCGCCGGCGACACGTTCGCCGGACATCTCGTGGCGCAACTCGCCAGCGGCGCAGCGCTCCCGATCGCTGCGGCGGAGGCGTCCCTCGCCGCCTCGCGCTGGCTCGGAACGCGCCCTGCGCCGGCGACGATCGACTGACTACTTCACCCCGCCCCAGTGCGGCGGGCGGCGGTGGCTCCACGGACGCGCGATCTCCAGCATCGCCGCGAGGCGCAGCAGATCGCGGTCGTGCCACCAGCGGCCGATCAACTGGAGACCGATCGGCAGCCCCTCCTTGCTCCAGCCGTTCGGCACCGAGATCGCCGGATGCCCGGTCATGTTGAACGGATAGAGGTAGGAGCTGAAGCCGGTGCGGGTGAAGCCCTGCGGCTTGCCGTTGACCATCACCTGGTCGCGGGAGGCGTGGTGGCTCACCTTGAGCGCCGGGACCACGAGCGACGGGGAGGCCAGCACGTCGTAGCGGGCGAACAGCCGCTGCACCGCCTGGTAGAGCCGCGTGCGCGCGCTCTCGGCCTCGCGCAACCGCTCCATCGAGACCTTGCGGCCGTCCTCCATGAAGTCGCGGTAGCTCGGATCGAGCTGATTGCCCCAGCGGTCGAGGTCGTTGCGGCTCTTGGTCCACATGCCGGTCCGCATCAGGATGCGGCCGTCCTCCTCGATCCAGTCGATCTTGTCGGTGACGGGTTCGACTTCGGCGCCGAGCTCGCCGAGCGTCTTGAGCGCCGCCTCGGTCGCCGCCTCGACCTCGCGATCGACGTCGGGGTTCGCCATGCAGCGGATGTAGCCGATCCTGAGCCCGGCGATCCGGTTGCCGGTGAGCCCGGCCGAGATCGCCTTGAGCGAGCCGCCGAGGCTCCAAGGATCGTCCGGCTCCGGCCCCGCCAGCACGTCGAGCATGAGCGCCGCATCGGCGACGCTCCGCGTCATCGGGCCGGAATAGGAGATGCTGGCGATCACGTCCGGCGCATAGCCATGCGCCACGGCTCCCCTGGTGGGCTTCAATCCCACGATGCCGGAGGCCGAGGCCGGCAGGCGGATCGAGCCGGCGCCGTCGGTGCCGAGCGCCAGCGGCCCAAGCCCGGCCGCGACATGTGCACCGGCGCCGCCCGAGGAGCCACCCGGCGAATAGTCGAGGTTCCACGGATTGCGCGTGATGCCGAAGGACGGGCCGTCGGTCAGGCCCTTGTGGCCGTACTCCGGCGTCGTCGTCTTCCCCACGAACACGCCGCCCGCCTCCTTGAGCCGCCGGACCGTGGTCGCGTCCTTGGTCGGCACATGGCCCTTGTAGACGGCGGAGCCGTAGAAGGTCTCGACCCCGGCGGTGTCGACCAGATCCTTGATGCTGAACGGCACACCATGCAGCGGCCCAAGGCCTGCGCCCGCCATCGCCGCCCCTTCGGCCAGCTTCGCCTGCTCGATCGCCTTCTCGGCCGTGACCACCGTGAAGGAGTTGATCACCGGCTGCGACCGCTCGATCGCGTCCACGATGGCGCGCACATACTCGACCGGCGACAGCTTCTTCTGGCGGATCAGGCGCGCGGCATCGGTCGCATCGAGCGCCAGCAGGTCGGAGACCATGAAAACACCTCGGGGCTATGACGAAGGCGGGAAGTGAGCCTAGCATGCCCCGAACGGAGGAACCGATGGCCGACACCAAGATCGACTCGCCCGATACCCTGCCCGGCTGGCACATGCCGTGGCCGACATTCGAGATCGACTGGAAGAAGGCAGCGCTCGTCATCATCGACATGCAGAACTACGGCTGCAATCCGGATGCGGGCGTGGCGCAGATGCTGTCGCTCCGATATCCGGAGATCGCGAAGTACTACGTACCGCGCCTGACCGAGACCGCAATCCCCAACGCCAAGAAGCTGCTGACCGCGTTCCGCCGCGCCGGCCGGCAGGTGATGTTCACCCGCCACGGGCCGCTGATGCCGGACGGCCGCGACCTGATCGCCCGCCGCCGCCGCCGCGACTCCGAGTCCGTCACCTCGACCAACACGCCGACGCTTGGAGCAAGGGCAGCTTCGAGCACGACATCATCGAAACCTTGAAACCCGAGGCGAACGAGATGGTGATCGACAAGAACACCTCTTCGGCCTTCAACTCGACCGGTATCGAGTGGATGCTGCGCAACATGGGGATCGAGACGCTGGTCGTCGCCGGCATGGCGACCGACATGTGCGTCGAGACCACGTCGCGGGACGCCGCCGACCGCGGCTTCAGCGTGATCATCGCCGAGGACGCGTCGGCGACTTTCTTCCCCGACCACCACCGGGCCGCCCTCTCCGGCTTCGCCCGCGTCTTCGGCCAGGTCTGGACCTCCGGCGACGTGGTCGCGGCGCTCCAGCGCTAGCGTTCCTTCCACAGTCGGGTCGTCTTGATTTTCTCAGGCCCGGCGCCTCTCCTATCGGGGTTCCTTAGAAACTCGGGAGAACGCCGTGCATCCGTTGCTGGGCTATGTCGATCGCTGGAGCGTCAAGCCGGGTGAAACGATCAGCCTGAGGGTCGGCAGCGCCAAGGACGCGCCGTTCGAGACCCGCATCGCGCGCATCCTCTGCGGCGACCCGAACCCGAAGGGGCCGGGCTACCGCGAGATCAAGATGTCGCACCCGACCGACGGCCAGCATCCCGGCAAGGAACAAGGCACGCATCTCGGGTCCTGGGGCAGCGTCGCCTCGCTCGATCTCAGCGCCGGCTCGAACGGGCTGGTGATCGCACTCACAGCCTGGCCGACGACGCCGAAACGCAGCCGCCAGGGCCTCTTTGCCTGGACCGGCGCCGACGGCAGCGTGATCGCGATCGAGATCGACCGCGACGGCGCCGTCGCCTCGGTGACCACAGGCGGCCGCACGACCAGCGTCTCCGCCGGCAAGCAGCTGCTCGAGCGCGCCTGGTACGACATCTGGCTGGTGCTCGATCCGGCGACGAAGAAGCTGACGATCGGCCAGCGCCCGCGCGAGGCCCATCCGGGCTACGAGGACGACGGCCAGGCCTCGGTCGCGCTGCCCTCAGCGCCGAAGCTGGGCGCCGGCTCGGCGCTGTTCGCAGCCCTTCCTGGAAAGGCTGCCGGCTCCAAGCCCGAGGCGCACTACAACGGCAAGATCGAACGGCCGACGATCTGGTCCGGCACCGACGCCGATGCAGCTCTCGCAGCGCAGAAGGGCAAGACGCCGACCAACAAGCCGCCGCGCCTGATCGCCTGCTGGGACTTCTCGATCGGCATCCCGACCTTCGTGCTCAAGGACGTCGGGCCGCATGGCTTCGATGGCCGCGTCGAGAACATGCCGGATCGCGCTATGACCGGCTCCAACTGGTCGGGCAAGGAGCATCGCTGGACGCACCTGCCCGAGGAGTGGGGCGCCATCCATTTCCACGACGACGACATCGGCGATGTCGGCTGGGAAAAGGCTTTCGACATCGAGATCCCGCGCGACTGGCCGTCGGGCATGTACTGCGTGCACCTGAAGAGCGCCGCCGGCATCGACAACGTGCCGTTCTTCGTGCGACCCGCCGCGCACCAGAAGAAGGCGAAGATCGCGATCCTGCTGCCGACGATCACCTATCACGTCTACAACAACTTCGTGCGGCCGGGATTCGGCAAGCAGAACCGCGCGCGCGCCGAGGCCTGGGGTGCGCTGACCCAGCAGCCGGACGAGAACCCCGAGCTCGGTCTATCGCCCTACAACTACCACTCCGACGGCAGCGGCGTGACGCATGCGATCTCGGCCAGGCCCATGGTCGACAAGCGCTTCAACCACTTCATCATGCTGGACAAGAGCAGCGACATCGGCTCGGGCACCTACTGGCTCAACGTCGACAGCTACATCGTCGACTGGCTCTCCCGGAAGGGCTTCGAGCACGACATCATCACCGACCACGACCTGCACGCTGAGGGCGTGGACCTGCTGAAGCCCTACTCGCTGGTCATCACCTGCCAGCATCCCGAGTACCACACCGACCAGACGCTGGACGGGCTCAAGAACTACCTCGACCAGGGCGGCCGCCTCTTCTATCTCGGCGGCAACGGCTTCTACTGGAAGGCCGTGTTCCACCCGGAAGCGCCGTGGGCGATGGAGGTCCGCCGAGCCGAGAGCGGCGTGCGCATCTGGGCGACCGAGGTCGGCGAGAGCTACCACGCCTTCGACGGCAGCTACGGGGGCCTGTGGCGGCGCATCGGCCGCTCCTCGCACAAGCTGGTCGGCGTCAGCTTCACCGCGCAGGGAACCTACAACGGCCATCCCTACAAGACGACGCAGGGGATCATGGACCCGCGCGTCGCCTTCCTGAGGAAAGGCATCGAGAACCAGCTGACCTCGGGCATCCAGTTCGGCGAGCGCGGCCATATGGGCGGCGGCGCCGTCGGACACGAGCTCGACCGCATCGACTTCGGCATGGGCACGCCGCGCAACGCGCTGGTGATCGCCGAAGGTCACGTCATCGGCCATCCGGAATACGGGCCGGTGAACGAGGACCGTATCACCCAGTTCTGGCCGGGCACGGAAGAGGACCTGATGCGCTCCGACCTGACCTTCTTCGAGACCCCGGCGGGCGGTGCCGTGCTGTCGGTCGGCTCGATGTGCTTCGTCGGCGCGCTGCCGGTCGACAACTACGACAACCTGCTGACCAAGATGATGACCAACGCGGTCGAGCGCTTCATCGACCCGACGCCGTTCACGGTGGCGCCGCTGAAGCTCGACGGCCTGGTGAAGGGACCGACCCTGCCCGACGGCAAGCCGGTGGGACGCGACGTCCCGCCGGTGCTGCCGGTGACGGGGAACCGGTAAAGGAAGAGGGCGGCCTTCGGGCCGCCCTTCTCATTTCACGCCTTGCCCTTGAGCGTCGGCGCCATGCCGTCGCTCCACCACTTGCCGTGGAGCACGATGCCGCGCGGGACCAGACGCCGGTCGGCACTCATTTCCTGACCGATCGCATCGACATAGACGACCGGTCCCTTCTTGATCTCGAGAAGGACCGCGTCGCCGACCGCGCCGGGCGCCAGGGTTCCGATCTCCGGACGCCGCATCGCCGCCGCAGGCGCAGCGGTCGCAGCGCGGATCACGTCGACCAGCGGCAAGCCCAGGCACAGGAATTTCGACATGGTGACGAGGACGTCATAGGCCGGGCCGTCGGCCGAATAGAGATGCACGTCGGAAGAGATGACATCCGGCGTGAAACCCAGCTCCAGCATCGCGCGGCAAATATCGAAGCCGAAGGAGCCCGATCCGTGACCGACATCCATGATCACGCCTCGCTCGCGCCCCGCAACCATGCAATCGCGGAGTTGCCCCTTGGTGGTCAGGGGCTTGTTCATCTTCGGCGTATAGCAATGGGTGACGATGTCGCCCTTCCTCAGCGGATCGAGGATCTCCTCCAGCCGCGGCGGCATGTCGGCGCCGATATGCGCCATCACCGGGGCATTGCCGGCCTGCTCGGATGCGGCGATCGCCAAGTGTAGCGGCATGCTACCGAGCGCGGCGGTCGAGGATCGGCCGATCCGGATCTTGATGCCGACGACACTGTCCGGCCACGTCTTGAGCGTCCTGACCACGTGCGGCACGTTCAGGAGATGAAGATCGCTCGCCTCGGCGATATAGACCGCCCGAAGGTCGCCGTAGATGCCGGGAAAAGCCAGGTTGACGAAGGCGAGAATGCGGACGTCCGTCAATCGCTGCTGATGATCGACGAGTCCGCGGATGTTGGCGGCTCCGGCGCTACCCGCGTCGACAACCGTGGTCGTTCCCGACATGCGCCCCAACTGATCGGGCTCCACGCCATAGGTGGTGCCACCGACGTAAACGTGGGCGTGCAGGTCGATCAGGCCGGGCACGACGTAGAAGCCGGCAGCCGATCGCGTCTCCGCGGCGTCGGCGTCGGAAATCTTCTCGGCCACCGCCGCGACCTTGCCGTCCTTGAAGGCGACGTCCGCCATGCCGTCGCGGCCCGAAGCAGGGTCGATCACATGGCCGCCCTTGAGCAGCAGGTCGTAGGTCATGACGCACTCCGTATGTCCGGTGGGCTCTCGCCCGGCTTCACCAGATGGCAGGCGACGCTTCTGCCCGCACCGAGATCCTGGGCGGCCGGATCCTCGACGCGGCAGCGGTCGAAGGCAAGCGGGCAGCGCGTATGAAAGCGGCAGCCGGAGGGCGGCGCCATCGGGCTCGGCACGTCGCCGCTCAGCAGCACCCGCCCCCGCTTGACCTCCGGCTTCGGCCGCGGGATCGCCGAGAGCAGCGCCTGGGTATAGGGATGAAAAGGCATGTCGAACAGCTGGGCCGTCGGCGCGAGTTCGACGATGCGCCCGAGGTACATGACCGCGACGCGGGTCGAGATGTGACGGACCACGGCGAGATCGTGGGCGATGAACAGGTAGGTCAGGCCGATGTCCCGCTGCAGGCGCTTCAGCAGGTTCACCACCTGCGCCTGGATGGAGACGTCGAGGGCGGAAACCGCCTCGTCGCAGACGATCAGCTTGGGATTGAGCGCCAGGGCGCGGGCGATGCCGATGCGCTGGCGCTGGCCGCCCGAGAACTCGTGCGGATGGCGGCGAAGGTGGTCGGTGCCGAGCCCCACCCGCTCGATCAGGCGGAGAACGCTCTCGCGGCGCGAGGCACGGTCGCCGATGCCGTGGATGACCAACGGCTCGCCGACGATCTGCTCGACCGTCTGGCGCGGATCGAGCGAACCGTAGGGATCCTGGAAGATCAGCTGCAGGTCGGCCCGGCGTCTGCGCAGCGCCTCTCCTTCCAGCGCCAGCAGATCCTCGCCCTCGAACCTGATAGCCCCCGACGTGGGGGCGATCAGCCGAAGGATCATGCGGCCGACCGTCGACTTGCCGCAGCCGCTTTCGCCGACCAGGCCCAGCGTCTCACCGGGCTCGACCCGGAACGAGACGCCATCGACCGCCCGGATGATGCCCCGCTTGGCGCCGAACACGCTCCGCTGCACCGGGAAGTGCTTCTTCAGATCGACGATGTCGAGCAGAGGCTCAGTCATGGGGCACGAGTCAGGTCGGGATCGAGCCGGCAGGCGGTCAGGCGCGCGCCCACCGGACGCAGCATCGGCTCGCCCGAATTGCAGGAGGCCTCGACGAAGCGGCAGCGGGGCGCGAAGCGGCATCCTGGCGGCAAGGCGAACGGGCTGGGCACCACGCCCTCGATCGCCGGCAGCTCATCCACCGTGTGGTCGAGGTCGGGGATCGAATCCAGGAGGCCCGAGGTATACGGGTGCAGCGGCCGGGCGAACAGCGGTGCGGTCGGGGATTTCTCGACGACACGTCCGGCATACATGACGATCACGCGGTCGGCCTGCTCGGCGACGACCCCCAGATCATGGGTGATCAGGAGGACCGTCAGCCCGAGCTCGGCGCGGAGTTGGCGCAGCAGATCCAGGATCTGCGCCTGGATCGTGACGTCGAGCGCCGTCGTCGGCTCGTCGGCGATCAGCATCTCCGGATCGCAGGCCAGCGCCATCGCGATCATCACCCGCTGGCGCATGCCGCCCGAGAGCTGGTGCGGATAGGCGGTCGCGCGCTCGGCGGCTCCTGGAATCCCGACCCTGGCCAGCATTTCGACGGCCCGGTCCCAGGCCGCGCGGCGCGGCAACCGGTCATGGCGGCGTACCGCCTCGGCGATCTGCTCGCCGACGGGAAAGACCGGGTTGAGGCTCGACATCGGCTCCTGGAAGATCATCGCCATGCGCTTCCCGCGAAGCCGCTCCAACTCGGCGTCCGGCCGCCCGACAAGCTCCTCGCCGTCGAAGCGGATGCTGCCGGTGGCGATGCGGCCGGGTGGCTGGATCAGCCCCATGAGGGCTCGTGCAGTGACGCTCTTGCCGCTGCCGCTCTCTCCGACGATGCCGAGAAACTCACCGCGTGCGGCGGTGAAGCTGAGCTGCTCGACCGCCGCCATCTCGCCTTTCTCGGTGCGGAAGCGGACGCTGAGGTCCCGGACTTCGAGAAGCGCGCTCAACTCGAAGCCACCTTCATGCGCGGATCGAGCACGTCGCGAAGCCCGTCTCCGAGAAGATTGAGGCCAAGCACCGTGATCGAGATCGCGATGCCGGGCATCAGAGTGATCCACGGTGCTTCCCGGATGAAGTTGCGGCCGTCGGCGATCATGTTGCCCCAGGTCGGCGTCGGCGGTGCCGGGCCGACTCCGAGGAAGCTCAGGACCGCTTCGGCCAGTACCGAATAGGCGAAGATGAAGGTGAGCTGGACGATCAGCGGTGCCAGGCTGTTGGGCAGAACGTGGCCGAGCAGGATCCGTGCGTCCCCTGCCCCGGCGACGCGGGCCGCCTGCACGAACTCGGCCTCGCGCACGACCAGCACCGAGGCGCGGACGATGCGGGCCGTCCGCGGCGTGTAGACGGCGGCGAGCGCGATCACCACGTTCAGCTCCGAGGGGCCCAGTGCTGCGGCGATGGCGATGGCAAGAAGGATCGCCGGAAACGCCATGAAGGCATCCATCACCCGCATCACCGGATTGTCGAGCTTCCGGAAGTAACCGGCGATGGCACCGAAGAAAGTGCCGAAGACGCCGGTGAACAGCACCACCATGACGCCGATGCGGAGGCTGACCTGCGCGCCATAGGCGAGCCTGGCAAGAATATCCCTCCCGAAGGCGTCGGTCCCGAGGAGGAAGCGTGGATCGCCGGGCGCCGTGAAGCGCAGCCGCATGTTCATGCGCGTCGGGCTCTGCGTCGCGATCCACTCGGCGGCGACGGCCGCGACCACGACAAGCACGAACAGGCCTAGCCCGGTCATGAACAGCCGGTGGCGGAACAGACGCCTAATCGGCATAGCGCACCCGGGGATCGAGCCACGCGTAGAGGAGATCGACGACAAGATTGACCAGGACCAGGGCCGACGCGGTCAGGAGCAATCCTCCCTGGATGACCGGATAGTCGCGGCGCTGGATGGCATTGACGATGAGCCGTCCCATTCCCGGGAGCGAGAACACGGTCTCGATCACCACCGTGCCGCTGAGGCTGAGGCTGAGGACGATGCCGAAGACGGTCACCAGCGGGATCATCACGTTCTTCAGAGCGTGCTTGCCGATCACGCTCCAGCGCGGCAGGCCCTTCGCCCGCGCCGTCTGCACGTAGTCCTGACGCAGCACTTCGAGCATCGACGACCGCGCCATGCGCGCCAGGAGCCCGATCTGGGTCAGCGCCAGCGCGATCGCCGGCAAGGTCAGCGCC
This sequence comes from Alphaproteobacteria bacterium, assembly GCA_044223515.1. Classification (GTDB taxonomy): domain Bacteria; phylum Pseudomonadota; class Alphaproteobacteria; order SHVZ01; family SHVZ01; genus SHVZ01. The sequence continues at coordinate 5,159 of JBGALV010000018.1, read as the reverse complement.
ACGAGCGCACCGCTGACGCTTTGGTCGAACGGGACATAGCCGCCGGTCGGGAACCAGCCGAGATACACCGAAAAGAACATGACGAAGAGGATCGCGAGCCAGACGTTCGGCAGCGAAACGCCGAGCAGCGCCACCGTCATGCAGAGCTGGTCGACCCATGAATTCTGACGAACCGCGGCAAAGACGCCGAGACCCACTCCGAGCACCAATGTCAGGATCATGGCGTAGATCGAGAGCGCGATGGTCACCGGCAGGCGTTCGGCGACCGCCTCTGCGACCGTGCGCTGGAGCAGGATCGAGCGGCCGAGATCGCCCTGGAGCAGTCCCGTGACCCAGTTCAGCAGCCGCTCGTGATACGGCAAGTGCAGGCCGAGCTGGACGCGGATCGCCGCAATCTCGTCCGGTGTCGCATTGGCGCCGGCCACCACCGACGCAGGGTCGCCGGGCACCAGCGACATCACCGAGAACGAGATGAGGGTCACCAGGAAGACGACGAGCACGGCGCTCGCGAGGCGATGGAGGATGTAACCGGTCATCCGGGAACCCGGTCGGGACGTGGCTCTGGCCGCATTCCCGCCGCCATCAACGGGTCAGCGGGTAGAGGGTCTTCGGTGCCTTCTTGAACGGGAAGCTGCTGAAGTCATAGGCCGCAGGCCCGGGTGCGTCGATGTCGATCATCTCGCGGAAGGTTCCGCCGAAAGAGGCGCGGAACTGGTTCTTCGCCTTGACGGCCAGCACCGCCAGCTTCGAGAGGTCGATGCCGGCGGCGTTGTAGAAGTTGGCGTCCGTGGTGTCGTGGCAGATGCCGGTGATCATCACCGAGATCGGAAGCCCGACGAAGTCGAGACGCGCGCATCCGCGAAGATCGTTGGCGAGCCCGCCATGGACCGGGCCGACATTGACGAACTTGCCGTCCGAGAGATGCCCGACCGTGACCTCGGCCTCGACCGGCGGGCCGAAGAGCGGCGTCAGGCGGCCGCCCAGCTTCACCTTGAGGCGGCCGCCGATCCCCGCGGCGTGCGCCTTGGCGACGAGATCGGGGTCGTGAAAGAAGGCGAAGGCCGTCGGCCTGGTCGGCTTGGCCGCGACCAGAGCGGCGAGCAACCCGGGCGTATCGCCGATGCCGCCCGCGCCCGTGTGGTCGGCGGAGTCGATGACCGCGATCGGGCCATCCTTGGCCGCCAGTGCCCGCGCGATGCCCTCGGCGGCGCTGGGAAGCTTCTTGAACAGAAGCGGCCGGCGCTTGTTCATCTCGTGAACCAGCTCCGTCGCCGCCTTCTGAGCCAGGCCGCGATCACCGTTCGCGGTCGCCCAGGCGGAGGCGCCCGCCGCCTCGTTGTCGGCATAGGCGTAACCCTGATAGGGCGTGAGATCGAGGAGGCCGTACTTCTTCTCGATGTCGGCGGCGATCTGCTTCACCTCCGCCATCGGACCGTCGGTCGTACGGGCGAACAGGCTGGGGATGATGGCATCCGCCCGGACGATGACAGCCACCGGCTTGACCTCGCCCCTGATGCGGCGCTCGAGGATATCGAGCGCCTTGGTCGCGGTCTCCGCCATGTCGGTATGCGGGTGGCATTTGTAGCCGACCACGATGTCCGGGATATCCGCCTCGGCCTGGCTCACATTGGCATGCAGGTCGAAGCTGACGGCGAGAGGCGTGTCCTTGCCGATGATCGCCCGCACTCTCTTCACGATCTCGTAGTCGGCGTGCGGATACTCGACGGCATTCAGCGAGCCGTGGAGCGACAGGAAGACGGCATCCCATTTGCGCCCAGAAAGACCGGCGGTGATCTCGCCGATGATCGCGTCGAACACCCCGGCTGCCAGAACGCCGGAAGACGGAGCCGCCGTGCAGCGGAGGAAGGTGGGCTTCCACTCCGGCCGCTTCTCGAGCCAAGCGATCGCACCGCCGATCTCGGTCTTGCTGCCCTTGTAGTATTTCGGGACGCCTTCGCCGATCGCCCACTCTCCCGACTTGAAGCAGTCGATCGGAGTCAGGAGCGGCGAAAAGCTGTTGCCCTCATGGGCAAACCGGGCAATGGCGATTTCAGGCATGGATAATCCCATCAGGAACTGCAGGTGAGACGGAAGCTGCGACGCGTCGACGCCGGCGCGACCGGCCGATGACGAGCAAGCCTGCTAGCGAGCAAGCCAGCGTGCCATGCCCTGCCGGGTAAGGTCGCCGCTCGGTGGCGGCGCCACCGGCTCGGAGTCGGCCGGCACCGACGCCAGAACCTCGCGGATCCGCCCGACCACGACGTCGAGCTCGGCGTCATCAATGCGCCTGACATCGAGCAGAAGGTAGCCGCGATCCGTGTGCAGGGATCGCAGCACGATCTTGGGCTTTCCCGCGGCGAGTTGCTGGCCAAGCTGGAAGGCTGAGATCCGTGCGACCCTCGGGTCGACGTGCAGCATCAGGCGATCGAACGGATTGCCGGGCGGATCCGGTTCGCGCTCGAGCCTGAGGCCCCTGATGTTCTGCAGCAGCGACTCCGCGCGGTCGAGCCTGACGGCCTGAGCCTTCTGGACCGCCTTGTGGTCGGTCTCTATCCATTGCTCGAGCGCGGCGATGGCACCGGCAACGTTCTCCTTGCCCGCTTTCATCGGCCGGCCGATACCGCGTTCCTGGTGATAGCAGGCGCGGATGAATTCGCGCTCTCCCGCAATGACGCCCGCGGTGGTACCGGCCGGCGCCTTCTGGGAGCTGAAGATGACCGCCGTTGCACCGTCCTTCAGCATGCCCGGCCAATCATATTCGGCCGCGGCGTCGACGATGACCGGCACGCCCTTCGCCCGGCACACGGCGGAGAACGTCTTCAGGTTCATCAAACCGCTCTGCACGGTGTGGTGCGACAGGACGAAGATCGCCGCTGCCGTCCGCTCGTCGATCGCCGCCTCGAGCTGGTAGGTGGCGCAACCGGTCGCGGTACCGATTTCCACCGGCTCTGCGCCGGTCATCCGGATCATCTGTGTGACGGTGGCGCCGTAGTTGACCTCGTGGCCCTTCTGCAGGATCACCCGGTTCTTCATTCCGGTCGTGTCGGGCAATCGCTCGACACGACCCAGATCAGCCCCGGTCATCGCGGCGGCGACGGCGACGGAGATTCCCGCCGCCGTGCAGCCGGTGATGAACCCGGCCTCCGCTCCCGTCGCCTTGGAGACGACTTCGCTGGCGGCGCGCTGCAGTTCCGCCACCTCGATCCAGTGCGGCAGGACGGCCGCCACCGCCGCCACCACCCGGTCCGACGCACGGCTCGCGCCATGCACCGTCTCGGTGCCCGAGGCATTGATGACGCGGCGGATGCCGAAACGCTCGAAGAGCTCAGACATGGCGTTCGTCTTACCCGATCAGTTCTGAAGCCAGACGTTCCACAGGCGCGCCGTCCTGAACTTGTCGAAGCCCTTGATCTTGGTCGTCATCATCTGCGACTGCCCCATGTCGCCCAGCTTGATCATCAGCACCTGGTCGATGATGCGGTCCTGCGCCTTGAACCAAGCCTGAAGGCGCCCCTCGGCGGTCGGCAGCTCTTCCATGTCACGCGCGAACCCGTAGAGAGGCCCATCCTTGAAGTTGTTGCCAGGCGTGGGACCGATCAGGCTGGCGATCGAGATCAGCGGGTCGCCCAGCCAGGGCCCCGTACCGAAGAAGCCGGGATTGAGGTGCCAGCCGTCCATGCGCGAGCGGAGCGCCACGACAGCCGGCCAATCCATCGACTTGAGTTCGACCTTCATCCCGATCGCCTTCAGCTGCTCGGAGATGACGAGGGCCGTCGCCGCGTGCCAGTCGAAGGTCACCGCTGAGATGATGACGACAGGCTCGCCCTTGTAGCCGGCTTCGGCCAGGAGCTTCTTGGCGAGCGCCGGGTCCTTCTTGTTGTAGGTATCCTTGCCGCGATCGCCCGGGAAGGTCGCGTAGCCCGGATACTGGACGGAGTGGTTCAGCTGATAGTTGCCGTCCCGCGCGGCGTCCATGATCTCGTCGATGTCGAGCGCGGCCTGGACGGCACGGCGGACCAGAAGCTTGTCCATCGGCGGCTGCGCCATGTTGACCGACAGGCTCTGCATGCCCGCCGGCATCACGTTGACGTGCACCAGCTTCGGATTCTTCTTAAGCGTCGGCACCGACTTGTCCGGCACCGTCTCCGCCATGTCGATCTCGCCGGCCTCGAGTGCCGCGATCATGGCCGAGCTCTCCGGGATGATGCGGAAGTTCAGCGTGTCCAGGTAGGCCTGCTTGTTGCCGACATAGCCGTCGCGCCCGGCGCTGCGCGTATCGACCGCGTAGCGATCGTGGCGGACAAGCCGGACATGGCTGTCGGGCTTGTATTCCTGGAGCTTGTAGGGGCCGGTGCCGATGCTCTCGATCTTGTTCGCGTCCTTCGCCGCCTCTTCCGCAGGCAGCATCGCGACAATGACCTCGGGCTGGCTGAAGTTGTTCATGAACAGCGGCCGCGCCTGCTTCAGCTTGAGCGCGACGGTGTCGGCGTCCGGCGCCGAGACCTCGGCCACGTCCTCGAGATAGCGCCGCCGCACGCTCATGCGCATGTAGCGCTCGATCGAGGCCTTCGCGTCCGCAGAGGTCAGGACCTTGCCGTTGTGAAAGACGATGCCCTTGCGGATCTTGAACGTGTAGGTCAGGCCGTCGGCGGACACCGTCCAGCTCTCGGCCAGCATCGGTGCGGCTTCGAGCTTCTCGTTTCGCCCGATCAGCGGTTCATACATGTGCAGATGGATCACGCGTCCCGTGTCGTCCGTGGACGCCATGACGTCGAAGGTAGGGATCCCGTTGGGGACACCGATGGTCAGGGTCCCGCCCTTCTGCGGGGTCTGGGCTTCCGCAGGTGCGAAGACGGCGGTCGCCAGCAACATGGCGGCAATCGCAGGTCCGGTGCGCAGGTTCATGATGTCGTTCCCCCCTCGTTTGAGACTGACTTTGTCAGACAACCTAACGGCCGCACTTTTGTCTGACAATCCTGCCCACGGTTCCATGAAACGGCTTCCGGCGCCCCGTCATCGGGGCTATGCAGGTGCCATGTCCGCAACCACGATATCCGTCGACCGCGACCGTCCGAAGGCGCCAACGAAGAAGAAGCGCTCTGTGGTCGAGGCCGTCTCGGAACGGCTGTTCGCGATGATCCGCTCCGGCAAGATCAGCG
>JBGALV010000017.1:0-58644 GCA_044223515.1 Alphaproteobacteria bacterium | reverse complement strand
CATCGACCTCTGGGAGTTGACGCCGATCCCGGGAGCCGAGGTGAGTCTGCTCGACTTCCGCGATGCGGCGGCGCCGGAGAAGATCCGGGCGGCCCTGGGCGGTCCGGTCGACGTGGTCCTCTCCGACATGGCGGCGCCGACCACGGGCCACGGCCAGACAGACCACATTCGGACTGTGGGATTGGCCGAGGCCGCCCTGGACTTCGCGCTCGAGGTCCTCGCCCCCGGCGGATCCTTCGTCTGCAAGGTTTTCCAGGGTGGGGCGGAGAAGGGGATGATGGCGACGCTCAAGCAGCGTTTCGCCCAGGTCCGGCACGCCAAGCCGCCGTCTTCCCGCAAGGAGAGCCCGGAAACCTACCTGGTCGCCCAGGGATTCCGCGACGCCCCTTGAGCAAGTTTATTTCCCGTGGTACTAGGCGCCGCCTTAGCGGAAAGGAGCCTGTATGCACATCCGCGAGGCGCTCACCTTCGACGACGTCCTCCTCGTGCCCGCCGCCAGCTCGGTCCTTCCGGGCCAGGTCGACACACGAACGCGGCTGACCCGCGGCATCGAGCTCGGGATCCCGCTGATCTCGGCGGCGATGGACACCGTGACCGAGAGCCGGCTCGCGATCGCGATGGCCCAGCTCGGCGGCCTTGGCGTGATCCACAAGAACCTCGACCCCGTCCGCCAGGCCCAGGAAGTCCGGGCGGTGAAGAAGTTCGAGAGCGGCATGGTGGTGAACCCGATCACCATCCATCCCGACCAGACGCTCGCGGACGCCCTGCAGATCATGCTTCAGAACAAGATCTCCGGCATCCCGGTGGTCGAGCAGAAGACCCGCAAGCTGGTCGGCATTATCACCAACCGCGACGTCCGCTTCGCCACCGACACCAGCCAGCCGGTGCACGAGCTGATGACCAAGGACAGGCTGGTCACGGTCAAGGAAGGCGTCGACCGCGCGCAGGCGAAGCAGCTCCTCCACAAGCACCGGATCGAGAAGCTGCTGGTCGTCGACGAGGAGTTCCGCTGCGTCGGCCTCATCACCGTCAAGGACATGGAGAAGGCCGCCCTCCATCCGAACGCGACCAAGGACGACCAGGGACGGTTGCGCGTGGGCGCGGCAACGGGCGTCGGCGCCGACGGCATGGCGCGGGCCGAGAAGCTGCTCGAGGCCGAGTGCGACGTGATCGTCGTCGACACCGCGCACGGCCATTCGGCCGGCGTGATCGGTGCGGTCAAGAACCTCCGGAAGCTCGCCAACTCGGCGCAGATCATCGCCGGCAACATCGCGACCGCCGATGCCGCCAAGGCGCTGATCGACGCTGGCGCGGATGCGATCAAGGTCGGCATCGGCCCGGGCTCGATCTGCACCACGCGTATCGTCGCCGGCGTCGGCGTGCCGCAGCTGACCGCGATCATGGATACGGCCGAGGTCTGTCGCCGCAACAACGTGCCGTGCATCTCCGACGGTGGCATCAAGCAGTCGGGCGACCTCGCCAAGGCGATCGCCGCCGGCGCGGACGCGGCGATGGTCGGCGGCATGCTCGCCGGTACCGACGAGGCGCCGGGCGAGGTCTACCTCTACCAGGGCCGTTCATATAAGTCGTATCGCGGCATGGGCTCGGTCGGCGCGATGGCGCGCGGATCGGCCGACCGCTACTTCCAGCAGGAAGTGCAGGACAGCCTCAAGCTGGTGCCGGAAGGCGTCGAAGGCCAGGTGCCCTACAAGGGCCCGGTCGGCGCGGTCGTGCACCAGGTGATCGGCGGCCTCAAGGCGGCGATGGGCTACACCGGCAAGGCCACCCTGGCCGAGATGCGGGGCGGCTGCGACTTCGTGAAGATCACGGGCTCGGGGCTCCGCGAAAGCCACGTCCACGACATCTCGATCGTCCGCGAAGCGCCGAACTACCGGCGCGATCTCTAGAGGACCAGCGTGACGCCGTCCGCCCGCCTCGCCGCTGCCATCGAGGCGCTCGGTGCCATTGGTGCCGACGCAGCACCGCCGGCGGACCGCGTCCTCGACCGCTACTTCCGCGACCGCCGCTACATCGGGTCGAAGGACCGCCAGGCGATCGCCGAGCGCGTGTTCGGCGTGCTGCGCCGGCGGGCGCGGCTGGACTGGCACCTCCGCGAGTCCGGATATCGCGACGTGCTGGACGCGCGCCGCCGCGTGCTCGCCGACGTGATCGTCGCCGACGGACGCTCGCTCGATGCGGTCGACCAGCTCTTCGCCGCCGGGCCGCACGCGACCGGCAAGCTCTCGCACCGCGAGGCGGAACTCGCCGAGAAGCTCGTCGGCCGTACGCTCGATGCGCCGGACGCGCCGCCGGAAGCGCCCTACTGGCTCGCCGAGAAGCTGCGCGCGCTCTACGGCGAGCGCTTCGGGGCGGAGATGGCGGCGCTCAACCTGACCGCGCCGTTCGACCTGCGCACGAACCTGCTCAAGGCGAAGGATCGCGACGAGGCCTTGGCGGCGCTCAAGGCCGAGGGCATCGAGGCCGAGCCGACGAAGCTCTCGCCGCTGGGCCTGCGCCTGCCGTCCAGGAAGCCGATCGAGCACTGGACCGCGTTCCGCCAGGGACTGGTCGAGGTGCAGGACGAGGGTTCGCAGATCGTGGCGTTGATGGTTGATGCGAAGCCCGGCATGAAGGTCGTCGACTACTGCGCCGGCGCGGGCGGCAAGACGCTGGCGCTCGCCGCGGCGATGAACAACACGGGCCGGCTCGTCGCCTGCGACACCTCCGAGGGCCGCCTCGAGCGCTCGCGCGTGCGCTTGAAGCGCGCCGGCGTGCACAACGTCGAGACGCACTTGCTCGCCCCCGGCGACAAGTGGGCGAAGCGCCAGGCCGGCGGCTTCGATCGCGTGCTGGTCGACGCGCCGTGCAGCGGCTCCGGCACCTGGCGGCGCAACCCCGATGCGCGCTGGCGCTACGGGCCCGACGACATCGACGGCCTGGTGGCCGAGCAGAAGCAGATCCTCGACCGCGCGGCGAAGCTGGTGAAGACCGGTGGCCGCCTGATCTACGCGACCTGCGCGCTGCTCAAGGAAGAGAACGAGGACCAGGTCGCCGCCTTCCTCGAGAGCCATCCCGGTTTCAGGCAGGTCCCGGTCGGCGAGATCTGGCCGGACGCGATCGGCGGCACGGCACCGGCGAGCGATCCTGCGCTGCGCCTTTCGCCGGCATCGCACGGCACCGACGGGTTCTTCGTCGCGGTGATGGAGAAGGCGTCGTGAGCGTCTCGATCCGCGACGCCACGCTCGACGACGCGGCCTCGATCGCGATGATCCATGTCGAGGGATGGCGCACCACCTATCGCGGCCTGTTCCCCGATGCCTTCCTCGACGGCCTCGACGAGGTGGCGCGCGCGAGCTACTGGCGCGGGACCCTGCCGGCGACCGAGGGCCGGCACACGCTGCTCGCGCACGAGAGCGACGACGCCGTCGGCTTCGTCTCCGGCGGGCCGGCACGCGATGACCGGGGGTTCGAGGCTGAGGTCTATGCGATCTACCTGCTGTCGACGGCGCGTCGCCGCGGCACCGGCCGGCGGCTGATGGCACGCATGTTCGGCCGCTTCGCCGAGGACCGACGGCGTTCCGCGCATCTCTGGGTGCATGAGGGCAACGTCGCCGGGGAAGCGTTCTACGCGAAGCTCGGGGGCGAGCCCGGCGCCCGCGAAAATCACGAGCGGCCGGCGCCGCATACGGGCGTCTCCTATGGCTGGGACGAGGCCGGGATCGCGCGCGTCGCGGCGATGGACGCGGCATGACCGACGGCGCCGGTATCGACTACAAGCTGCGCCCGGCGACGGCGGACGACGCCGAGGCCGCGGCCAGGATCCAGCTCGACGGCTGGCGCACGGCCTACCGCGATATCTTCCCGGCGAGCGTGCTGGCCGACGCCGACCTGGGCCAGATGGCGGAGAAGTGGCGCCAGCGCCTCGCCGCCGGCTTCGCCTATGTGGCCGTGGTCGGATCGGAGCCGATCGGCGTGATCGCTGGGGGCCCGCCGCGCGGGGAGGAGACGGCGGCCGAGGCCGAGGTCTATTCGCTCTACGTCGTCTCGTGGTGGCGCGGCCGCGGCGTCGGCGAGGCGCTGATGGAGGCGGCCTTCGCCGGGCTCGGCAGCAAGCGTGTCGGCCTCTGGACGCTGACCGACAACACCGACGGCCGGCGCTTCTTCTCACGCCTCGGCGGCTCGGAGGTCGCGACCCTGGAGCGGCCCTCGATCGGCGGGCTCGTCAAGCCGTCCACGCTCTATGTCTGGGCGGATGCCGCCGCCTCGGCCGCTTCCTGGAGCGAGCGCCGCCACACCGTCGAGATCCGCCACGCCGAGTTCGAGGACGCCGCCGGCATCGCCCGCGTGCAGATCGACACCTGGCGCGCCGCCTACCAGCGGATCATGCCGCCGCGTCTGCTCGCCGACATGAGCGACATCCGCATCTCCGCCTTCTGGGCGCAGGTGATCGCCGAGGCCCAGGGCCTGAGCTTCTGCTTCGTCGCGGCGGCGGGCGAGCGCGTGGTGGGCTTCGCTTCCGGCGGCCCGCGCCAGCACACCGACGACACCACGCGGGGCGAGGTCTATGCGCTCTACGTGCTGCCCGAGTTCCAGGGCCGCGGCGTCGGCCGCCGGCTGGTCGCGACATCGTTCGAGCGCATGCTCGAACTCGGCATGAAGGAAGGGCGGATCTGGACCTTGCGCGAGAACGCGTCGGCGCGCGCCTTCTACGCCCGCATCGGCGGCACCCAGACCGACAACGGCTACAACGACATCGGCGGTATCAGATACCCGGAGGTGGCCTTCGACTGGCCCGACCTCAGGCGGTGGAAGGAAAATCGATGACCGATCGCGTGCTCATCCTCGACTTCGGCTCGCAGTTCACGCAGCTGATCGCGCGCCGCGTGCGCGAGAGCGGCGTCTATTGCGAGATCATGCCGTTCAACACGGACGTGAAGAAGCAGCAGGCGTTCGAGCCGAAGGCGATCATCCTCTCCGGCGGTCCCGCCTCGCTGACCGAGCAGGCGACGCCGCGGGCACCCGACTGGGTGTTCAAGGCCGAGAAGCCTTTGCTCGGCATCTGCTACGGCGAGCAGGCGATGGCCGCCCAGCTCGGCGGCGGCGTCGAGGCCGGGCACAACCGCGAGTTCGGCCGCGCCGAGATCGAGATCAAGGAGGCCTCGCCCTTCTTCGACGGCGTCTGGGAGAAGGGGAAGCGCTACCCGATCTGGATGAACCACGGCGACAAGGTCACGGCGATCCCGCCGGGCTTCAAGGCGATCGGCGTCTCGGCCGGATCGCCCTTCGCCGCGATCGCGGACGAGAAGCGCCGCATGTACGGCGTGCAGTTCCATCCCGAGGTCGTGCACACGCCCGACGGCGGAAAGCTGCTGCGCAACTTCGTCCGCGGCATCGCCGGATGCTCCGGCGACTGGTCGATGAAGGCCTTCCGCCAGGAGGAGATCAAGAAGATCCGCGCCCAGGTCGGCACGGGCCGCGTGATCTGCGGGCTTTCCGGCGGCGTCGACTCCTCGGTGGTGGCCGTGCTGCTGCACGAAGCCATCGGCGACCAGCTCACCTGCGTCTTCGTCGACCACGGCCTCTTGCGCCAGGGCGAGGCGGAGGAGGTGGTGAAGCTGTTCCGCGGCACCTACAACATCCCGCTGATCCACAAGGACGCCGCCGACCTCTTCCTCGGCGCGCTCGAGGGCGTCTCCGATCCCGAACAGAAGCGGAAGACCATCGGCAAGCTCTTCATCGACGTGTTCGACGAGGAAGCGCACAAGATCAAGGACGCGCAGTTCCTGGCCCAGGGCACGCTCTACCCCGACGTGATCGAGAGCGTCAGCTTCACCGGCGGCCCCAGCGTCACCATCAAGAGCCACCACAATGTCGGCGGCCTGCCCGAGCGCATGAAGCTGAAGCTGGTGGAGCCGCTGCGCGAGCTGTTCAAGGACGAGGTGAGGGCGCTGGGGCGCGAGCTGGGATTGCCCGAGACCCTGGTCGGCCGCCACCCGTTCCCCGGCCCCGGCCTCGCGATCCGCATGCCCGGCACGATCGAGCGCGACAAGCTGGACATCCTCAGGAAGGCCGACGCGATCTATCTCGACGAGATCCGGAAGGCCGGCCTCTACGACAAGATCTGGCAGGCCTTCGCGGTCCTGCTGCCCGTCCGCACCGTCGGCGTGATGGGCGATGCACGCTCCTACGACCACGTGCTGGCGCTTCGTGCCGTCACCTCGACCGACGGCATGACCGCCGAGAGCTATCCCTTCGAGCACGCCTTCCTGGCGAAGACGGCAACGCGGATCATCAACGAGGTCCGCGGCATCAACCGCGTCACCTACGACGTGACCTCGAAGCCGCCCGGCACGATTGAGTGGGAGTAGGGCGAGTGGGAGTGAAGCCGTGATTCAAGCCGGTGCCGTGTTCAAGGAAAACCTGCAGAAATTGCCGTCCATCGACGGCGTGCGGCGCATCGATCTGATCGGCAGCGACGGCCTCGTGGTCGCCAGCATCGAGAACCAGCCCGGCAAGCAGGGCTCGCTCGCGGTCTATCAGTATTTCAAGCAGAGCTTCGGCATGCTGGATGCCAAGGCGGCCGAGCACGGCCTGGCGGTCTTCGCCGAGCACACGGCAGATGCGCGCGACCGCCCGGGCGCGCATCCCAACGTCGATCGCCTGCTGGCGATCGTGGCAGGCGGCGCTGCGGGGATCGAGGTCATCCCCGCCGCGTGATCTCGTACCCCCTCCCCGCGAAGCGGGGGAGGGACGGGGGCGAGCGATGCGACGCATCGCGAGAACCCCGCCACCGCGCCCACTCAACCACGCCCTCGCTTACGCTCGCCCCCACCCCACCCTCCCCGCGCTTCGCACGGAGAGAGGGGACACGACAAGCAGACCCCATGATCCGCCTCGACAACATCTCCAAGCAGCACGGCCACCAGCTCCTGTTCATCGACGCCTCGATGGGCCTCCAGAAGGGCGAGAAGGCGGGGCTCGTCGGGCCCAACGGCGCCGGCAAGTCGACGCTCTTCCGCATGATCGCGGGCGAGGAGAAGCCCGACGACGGCCAGGTCTCGATCGATACCGGCATGACCATCGGCTACTTCAACCAGGATGTCGGCGAGATGTCGGGCCAGACCGCGGTCGCGGCGGTGATGGACGGCGTCGGCCCCGTGAGCGCGCTCGCGGCCGAGATGGCGACGCTCGAAGCGGCGATGGTCGACCCGGAGCAGGCCGACGACATGGACCGGATCGTCGAGCGCTACGGCGAGGTGCAGACGCGCTTCCAGGAGCTCGACGGCTATGCGCTTGAGGCCCGCGCGCGCGAGGTGCTGGCGGGACTGAGCTTCAGCCAGGAGCGGATGGACGGCGATGTCGGCCTGCTCTCCGGCGGCTGGAAGATGCGCGTGGCACTCGCCCGCATCCTGCTGATGCGGCCCGACGGCATGCTGCTGGACGAGCCCAGCAACCACCTCGACCTCGAAAGCCTGATCTGGCTCGAGGCCTTCCTCAAGAACTACGACGGCGCCCTCTTGATGACCTCGCACGACCGCGAGTTCATGAACCGGATCGTCGGCAAGATCGTCGAGATCGACGGCGGCTCGCTCACCACGTACTCGGGCAACTACGATTTCTACGACCAGCAGCGGGCGCTGAACGAGGCGCAGCGCCAGGCGCAGTTCGAGCGCCAGCAGGCGATGCTGGCCAAGGAGATCAAGTTCATCGAGCGGTTCAAGGCGCGGGCCTCGCACGCGGCGCAGGTGCAGAGCCGCGTGAAGAAGCTCGACAAGATCGAGCGCGTGGAGCCGCCGCGGCGCCGCCAGTCGGTGCAGTTCGAGTTCCGCTCGCCGCCCCGCTCGGGTGACGACGTGGCGGGCTTCAAGGGCGTCCACAAGGCCTATGGCGATCACGCGATCTATTCAGGTCTCGACCTGCAGGTGCGCCGGAAGGAGCGCTGGTGCGTGCTCGGCGCCAACGGCGCGGGGAAATCGACCTTGCTGAAGCTCGCGGTCGGCGAGATTGCGCCGGACCAGGGCACGGTGGCGTTAGGGGCCGCCGTGAAGATGGGCTACTTCGCCCAGCACTCCATGGACCTGCTGGACGGCGACGACACGGTGTTCGAAAGCCTCGACAAGTCGTTCCCGCTGGCCGGCACCGGCACGCTCCGAACTCTGGCCGGCTGCTTCGGCTTCTCCGGCGACGACATCGAGAAGCCCTGCCGCGTGCTCTCCGGCGGCGAGAAGGCACGCCTGGTCATGGCCAAGATGCTGTTCGACCCGCCGAACTTCCTGGTGCTCGACGAGCCGACGAACCACCTCGACATGGCGACGAAGGAGATGCTGGTCGCCGCCCTGGCGGAATTCGAAGGCACCATGCTGTTCGTCTCCCACGACCGCCACTTCCTCAGCGCCCTCTCGAACCGCGTGCTGGAGCTGACGCCCGATGGCGTGCACCAGTTCAGCGGCGGGTACACCGAGTACGTGGCGCGGACAGGGCAGGAGGCGCCGGGGCTGCATCCGGCGGGGTAGGGGCGACGCCGCTGCTTGAGCGTACAGCGGACTTGACGGTGATGGTTGCAGCTACGACTAGCTGCTCGCTCAGCATAAATAGCCCTCCCGACGTAACGAGAGGGCCGCCGACGTGATCGAATAAGAGTGAGGGATATGCTCGATAAGGCCGAGTTGGAAAGACGCAGTCAATTTACCGCAGTAGAGTGCGACGGCATCCAGGCTATCTATGTCGCCCTTTACATCGAAGCGATCTATTACGCGGCCGAGAGAGCCGTAGCGGCTTTTCGACGCTTCGATGCTAGTACGCAAACGCGCGAGTCTTCGTTTGAGATCGTTTCGTGTGCGCATGAGGCCCTTGGTCACGCCGCGGCTTTGTCGCGCTTTTTCTTTCCTGCCGATAAGAAGGTGCTTCCGCAAGCTCGTGCTGCGCGTCTTCGCAATATCTTTGATATGGGGATTGACTCAGCGCTTAAGGATCGCGAATTGCGAAATGCCTTGGAGCACTTCGACGAGCGGCTTGATGACTATTTGCTGGGTGATATCGGGGGCATCGTCGCGCCGAGTCCAATGGTTGAGGACGCGGAGCTCGCGGACGATAAACTGGGTCATATATTTCGTCTCGTTGATCCCGACGCGCAGGTATTTGTTCTGTTTGGGCGGAAGCACTTTTGGGGGCCATTGCGCTGCGAGGTAGAGCGAGTGGCCGCTCGTGCCCAGTCACTGCGTTGAGGACGGCTATTTTAGTGCCTAATGCTCGATCTAAGTGAGGCCCTCTCGTAGGTCTAGTAGGTCGGTGCTTAGCTTTGTCCCGAACTTTGAGTCTAACCGCGATTGGCGTGCGAGATTTACAAACTGCTTTTCGCCGATCACTTCATCGGCATAGGGAATGGTCGCGCAGAACGACTGCATGTCTCGGAAATCATTTTCATGTATGGCGCGAGATTGAGCTTCGAGGCGGATCGCAATTTCGCGCTCAACGAAATAGATCGGGACGTCTTCGACAATTCGCCGAACGTTCTCTTCGCCCATCTCGATAACGCTTTTCCACTTGCGACCCAACCGATTGGCGATGGAGATTATGGTTTCTTGCTCGTTGATTATTTGGATGGCGCTATAGATCCGTCGCCTCATTTCAAAGCTCTCGCTTCGATGTCGCAATCGTCGCTCTTCAATTTGCTCGCGTATGTAATCTGATCCATCGGAAAACTTCCGAATAGCCGCTATCCGGGTGTCTTCTGGCGTCGCCATTAAAAACCGGTAAAGCCATCGGGCGGGGTCAGAACGAACGGCGGTTATGCTCCTTTCAGTGATGGGCAGGCCCAACGGCTTCCGTTCAGTTCGGTTTCCAGGCGCCGATGGCGACCGCGAAATACGACCCCCTTACTGGCGCACGCTTGCAGGTAAGCAATGTCATGTCGTCGCCTTGGGTCGTTAATCTTGTGTGTTTCGTAAATGTTGGCGGCAGTAAGTGGCAACATCAGGCGGCCAGTCTCAATCCATTCCGATATCGCCTCCAATAGCGCTCGCTGCTTAGGGAACTCGGTGGGCTGCGTCACCGCGTGCGCCAATTCGATCCACTTGTTCTGATCGAGGAAGACTATGCGGGGTGTGTTTGTCATGCGAGCAATCCATTGAAAATAAATTCATTTCTGAAAGTCGCGAGGAGTGTCCTCTGTCTGTCGTAGTGCTGTCGTGGTTACTTGTGTCCGGCGCGTTCATCTATGGGGCTCAACCTTTGGAGTGAGCAGCTATGGAATTGATGTCACCGCTCCTACTCGCTTGGTGGGTCAAGCTTCTTCGGGAAAGCTCCGACTTATCGCAAGAGGCATTGGCGGAAGCTTCGGGCTTAACGACGCGAACGATCCAGCGTGTCGAGGCTGGGGAAGCCTCCAACACTACGACGCGTCGTGCTTTAGCTCGCGGTCTTGGTTACGAGGATCCCAAGTGCTTTGAAGATCCGAATGTAGCGCGAGGAATTGCGGAGCTCCGCGCCGATATTGAGCGAGTACAAAGAGACACTCTGCTCGCTAGTTATCCAGACAAGGTGTTCCTGCCGGCTACGAAAGTCGTAACGGGAGAGGAATTGGGACGTCTTGCGGAAGGTGCCGGCGCGTACAGCTTTCACTACGATGACCAGCTCAACGCCAAGGCAAAGGCTACCGCGGCCGCTCTCTTTGACTACCTTCGAGATTATGGTGAAGTAGATGAACTCTACTCAGAAACAGATAAGCTCGATGTATATGCCGCGCTAGGCGGGTTCCTTGAGGATCTTCATAAGATGGGCGCGAGCGCGCACTCCGCAACTCGTGTGGCACGCGTTGTGGGGCAGGCATGGCTCGACAAGACGCCCCTTAACATCCGCATGTCCTACCTCGTCATCGACAGTTCGGACAAAGAGATCCATGAAATTGTTGCCGGTAAGCAATTTGACTTCAAATTTTAGCCGCCAAGCTGGTGCCTTTGCGGACGCAAGATTTGATCGAGCGTTGCGGGAGTCGGCCGAGATCGGCCGGCGCGGCTTCATGACCCTCTTCCGCTCTCCGTCCCGGCCCAATATGGTTCTGCCCGGCATTGGGCGGGCCTGCCCGGTGGAATACCTAGCGAAACCAAGGGGATGAGCTTGAAATTCGAGATCCAGCCGGCGGCCAATCCGGTGTCCGACAGCGACCGCACGGCGAAGCTCAAGGATCCGGGCTTCGGCCGGGTCTTCACCGACCACATGGCCGTCATCCGCTATGCCCAGGCGCAGCAGGGCTGGCACAGCCCGCGCGTCGAGGCGCGGGCGAGCTTCAACCTCGATCCCGCCGCGGCCGTGCTGCACTACGCGCAGGAGATCTTCGAGGGCCTCAAGGCCTACAAGCGCGACGACGGCGGCGTGAACCTGTTCCGCCCCGACGCCAATGCGCGCCGCTTCCGAAACTCGGCCGACCGCATGGCGATGGCGCAGCTGCCGGAGAACCTGTTCATCGAGGCGGTCGAGCAGCTGATCCGCATCGACCGCGCCTGGATGCCGGGTGGCGAGGGCAGCCTCTACCTCCGCCCCTTCATGATCGCGAACGAGGTGTTCCTCGGCGTGAAGCCGTCGGCCGAATACATCTTCGCCGTGATTGCCTCGCCGGTCGGCTCGTACTTCAAGGGCGGGCCGGCGCCGGTGACGATCTGGGTCTCGGAGACCTACACGCGCGCAGCACCCGGCGGCACCGGTGCGGTCAAGAACGGCGGCAACTATGCCGCGAGCCTCCGCGCCCAGGCCGAAGCGATCGAGCAGGGATGCGACCAGGTGGTGTTCCTCGACGCGGCCGAGCGCCGCTACATCGAGGAGCTCGGCGGCATGAACGTGTTCTTCGTGTTCGACGACGGCTCGCTTCTGACGCCGCCGCTGGGAACGATCCTTCCCGGCGTCACGCGCGACTCCATCATCACGCTGGCGAAGGACGCGGGCGTTACCGTGCGCGAGGCGCCCTACACGATCGACCAGTGGCGGGCCGATGCCGCCAGCGGCAAGCTGAAGGAGGCCTTCGCCTGCGGCACCGCCGCGGTGGTCTCGCCGATCGGCAAGGTCAAGTCGACCAAGGGCGAGTTCACGATCGGCGGCGGCGTCGCCGGCCCGGTCGCGATGGGGCTCAGGAAGAAGCTGGTCGACATCCAGTACGGCCGCGCGCCCGATCCGCATGGGTGGGTGCGGAAGGTTTTGTGACCTTCTAAGTCTCTCCGTCGTCTCATCGTGAACCCTCCCTCGCGTCGTACGCGGGGGAGGGCAGGGTGGGGGCCCGGCGCTGAAAGTAGAGGCGGGCGAAGTCTATCGAGCGCGGTGAGGTGCCACGGCCGTGCCCCCACCCCAACCCTCCCCCGTCGCTCCGCGCCGAGGGAGGGGGCACGAGGCGCTCCCCCCAGCTTGATCTGCATCAACGTTCGCGCGGCGCGGCCCGGATAGCCTGCAGTCTGCCAGGCATCCTTGAAAGACCAGCATGCGCACCCTCGTCGTCTACTATTCGCTGTCGGGCAACACGCGGAAGGTGGCGGAGGCGATCGCGGGATCGCTCTCGGCCGATCTCGAGGAGATCGTCTGCGATGCCTACAGGCCGGGCTTCCGCGGCTACCTGATGGCGGCCTACGACGTCTGGCGGAAGAAGCTGCCGGCGATCGCGGCCCCCCGCCACCCGGTCGAGCGCTACGACCTCGTCGTCATCGGCGGGCCGATGTGGGCCGGCCATATCGCGACGCCGGTCGCCTCCTACCTCGCCGCGCAGGCGGGCAAGCTCCGCCACGTCGCCTTCTTCCTGACCCATGGTGGCGCACCGCCGGAGAAGGTGTTCCTCGAGATGAAGACGATCCTGGGCGCGGTGCCGAGGACGATCGTCGCGGTCCGCGAGGCCGACGTGAAGTCCGGCGCGCATGCGATCCCGGTGTCGCGCTTCGCCGACGCGCTCCGCCCCTACGAGGCCGCCTGAGGCGTCAGCGCTTGAGGTGCCCGAACTTCTTCCGCGCGGTCTCGCATTTGACGCGCGTGACGCAGGCCTCGACGTGGTCGTTGACCAGCCCCATCGCCTGCATGAAGGCGTAGACGGTCGTCGGGCCCACGAACTTCCAGCCGTCCTTCTTGAGCGCCTTCGACAGCGCTGTCGACTCCTCGGTCGTCGCCGCGGTCGAGGGCGGGGATCCGGCCGGCAGCGCATAGCGCCAGAGGAAGGCGGCGAGGCTGCCCTCGCGCTTGACGAGCTCCTTGGCGCGGCCGGCGTTGTTGATCACCGCCTCGATCTTGCCGCGGTGGCGGATGATGCCCTTGTCCTTCAGCAGGCGCTCGATGTCGCGCTCGCCGAAGCGCGCGACCCTCTCGAAGTCGAAGTCGTGGAAGACGCGCCGGAAATTCTCGCGCTTGGCGAGGATCGTCCGCCAGCTCAGGCCCGACTGGAAGCCTTCGAGGCTCAGCTTCTCGAACAGCCGCCTGTCGTCGCCCTGCGGGAAGCCCCACTCGTTGTCGTGATAGTGGAAGAACTCGGGCGCGGCCGCGCACCAGCGGCAGCGCGGCTTGCCGTCGGGGCCGGGGACGGTGGTCACTCAGCCCTTCCGCAGCACGTAGTGCGTCGCCTTCGCCGTCGCCTTGCTCTCGGCGACCTTGAAGCCCTGCGAGGCGAGGTCGACGCCGTCGAACAGCCGCTCGCCCCGGCCCAGCAGCACCGGGCTCACGACCAGGTGCATCTCGTCGACGAGGCCGGCCTGCAGATACTGGCGCACGGTCGCCGCCCCGCCGCCGACGCGGACGTCCTTGGGCCCCGCCGCTTCCTTCGCGCGCGTCAACGCAGACTGGATGCCTTCCGTCACGAAGTGGAAGGTGGTGCCGCCCTTCATCTCGAGCGGCGGCCGTGCGTGATGGGTCAGCACGAAGACCGGGCAGTGATAGACCGGGTCGTCGCCCCACCAGCCCTTCCAGCCGTCGTCGGTCCAGGGGCCGCGCGAATGCGCGAACATGTTGCGGCCCATGATCCAGGCGCCGACGTTTTCCATGCTGGCGCGGGCGAAGTCGTCGTCGACGCCGGTCTCGCCGTTCTGGTTGCCGAACATCTTCTGGAAGGTGCGGGTCGGGAACATCCACTGGTGCAGGCCTTCGCCGCCGACGCCGAGCGGCGCCTTGAGGCTCTGGTCGGGGCCGGCGCCGAAGCCGTCGAGCGAGATCGCGTAGGCGGAGACGCGGAGCTTGGGCATGAGAGCCTCTACTTCTTCTTCATCGCGTCGGGATTCATCCACACCAGCTCCCAGACATAGCCGTCCAGGTCCTCGACGCTGCGGCTGTACATGAAGCCGTGGTCCTGCGGCGGGTTGGGATCGGCCTTGCCCTTGGCTGACGTCACGCGCTTGACGATCGCGTCGACCTCGTCGCGCTTGTCGACGTTGATCGCGATCAGCGCCTGGCTCTCCTTCCGCGCGTCGCCGATCGGGCGCTTGGTGAAGGTCTTGTAGCGCTCGTGGCTCAGCAGCATGACGACGATCGTGTCCGACAGCACCATCGAGCGCGTCTGGTCGTCGGAGAATTGCGGGTTCACCTTGGCGCCGAGCGCCTCGTAGAAGCCGGTCGCGGCCTTGAGGTTTCGAACCGGCAGGTTCAGGAAGATCATCTTCGCCATCTTGGTCTCGGTATCTCGGGGTTAGCGGGGGATCACGGGCAGGATCAGCCGGGACGGCTTCGCCTGGTCGTGGAACACGGTCTGCCGTGCCGGGCGCAGCACCGGGTCCGACCAGTAGTCGGCGCCGGTGTTATGGTTGCGGTCGAAGTTGGGGAAGTCGGAGCTGGAGACGTAGAGGCGGATCCGCTCTCCTTTCTTGAAGCGCACGGCGATCGGGTTGAGCGGGATCGAGAACTCGTAGGGCCTGCTCGGCTCCAGCAGGGACGGCTTGTCGAAGCCGTCCCGGTAGCGAGCACGGAGGATGCCGTAGGTCAGGTTGATCGCAAGCCCGTCCTCCTTCACCAGCGCCAGCTTCGCGGTCCAGTCGGTGTCGGGCCCGTCGGTCGCGGCCCACAAGCTCAGCGACACCGGCCCGATCACCTCGACGTCCTCTTCCAGCGCGGGCGTCTGGTAGACCAGGATGTCGCGGCGATGGTCGTGCGGTGCCTGGTCGACGGGGGCTGCCTGGGAGTCGGCGCGCATCAGCGACATCACCGGGTCGCGCGGATCGTAGACGTATTCGTCGGGCCAGCTCGTGGCCGGCGAGGGCTTGGTCGTGAGCACGCCGTCGCCATGGATCGTGTTCGCCTTGCCGTGGCTCGCCAGGTAGTAGGGGATCGGCCGTGCGCGGGAGAGCGGCCATTCCTGCTCGCCGCGCCATTCGTTGGCGCCGATCACGAACAGCTGCACCGGCGCTTCCTTCGAGAGCCCGTCGTCGATGCCCTTGAAGTGGAGGTCGTACCAGCGGGCGATCATGCCGGCGTAAGAGCGGTCGGCGTTCGGTCCGAAGTCGAGGCCGCAGTTCTTCGGCACCATGCCGGTGACGTCGTGGATCCAGGGACCGACGATCATCCGGTGCTGGTTCCTGAGATGCGCCGGGCCGTTCTTCTGCAGCCCGGTGAAGTGGTCCATCGTGCCGATCAGCCGGTCCCACCAGCCGGTCATCAGCATCACCGGCGTCGTGATCTTCGGATGGAACTCGCCGAAGCGCATGAACTCGACGTTCTGGGTGCGGTGATAGGCCTGCAGCGGCTCGTTCAAGGTCGAGAAGGTCTCGGGCGGGATGTCGCCCAAGGGCAGGAACCAGATCCACTTCGCCCGCTCGACCTGGTTCCAGAGCTTCGTGGCCTGGGCCGCGGTGTGCGGACCGGTGGCGTCGCCGGCGCGGCGGCGCGCATCGGCCGCCATCTGGTGCACCCATTCGAGCCGGCGGCCGGTCTCGAAGATGCCGAAGTTCATCGACAGCAGGTTCTCGGCCATGCCGCTCGCCATGAAAGCCTTCAGCGACGGCGGCTGGGAGGAGGCCAGCATCCAGGCGAGGTAGGAGGCGTTCGAGTGGCCCCAGGTGCCGAGGCGTCCGTCGCTCCACGGCAGCTTCGCCGCCCATTCGGCCGCGTCATAGCCGTCGGCGACGTCGAAGGTCTCCTTCCGCTCGCGGAACATCCAGCGGTACTCGCCGTCGGAGGCGTAGCGACCGCGCTGGTCCTGGATCACCATCGTGTAGCCGCGGGCCGCGACCGCGCGCGCGTCAGCGATGTAGCGCGGCTCGTGCTTGCCGTAGGGTGTGCGGTTCAGCAGCACCGGATAGCGGCCGCCATCTGCGGGTCGATAGACGTCGGCGCGCAGGATCGTTCCGTCTCGGGTCACGCACTCCAGGTCGAGGTCGGCGACGACCTCGGTCATCGGGCGCCCTGGTCGACGTCGCGGACCGCGCCGCGCGAGGCACTGGTGGCGAAGGCGGCATAGGCCTTGAGCGCGGAAGAGACCTTGCGGCTGCGCTTGCCCGGCTTCCAGGCGGCGGAACCCTTCGCCTCCATCGCCGCGCGGCGCTTCGCGATCACATCGTCGGCGACCGCGAGGTTGACGACGCGGTTCGGGATGTCGAACTCGATGCGGTCGCCGTCCTCGACCAGGCCGATCAGCCCGCCCTCGGCCGCTTCCGGCGAGACGTGACCGATCGAGAGGCCCGAGCTGCCGCCGGAGAAGCGGCCATCGGTGATCAGCGCGCAGGCCTTGCCCAGGCCCTTCGACTTCAGATAGCTGGTCGGGTACAGCATCTCCTGCATGCCGGGGCCGCCGCGCGGGCCTTCGTAGCGGATCACCACCACGTCGCCCGGCTTGATCTCGCCCATCAGGATGCCGGTGACGGCCGCGTCCTGGCTCTCGAACACGCGGGCGGGCCCTGCGAACTTCAGGATGCTCTCGTCCACGCCCGCGGTCTTCACGATGCAGCCGTCCGGCGCGAGGTTGCCTTTGAGCACCGCCAGGCCGCCATCCTTCGAGAAGGCATGCTCGGCGCTGCGGATCACGCCCTTCTCTCGGTCGAGGTCGAGCTCGTCCCAGCGCCGGCTCTGGCTGAAGGCGACCTGGGTCGGAACGCCTCCGGGGGCCGCCTTGTAGAAGGTGTGAACCGCCTCGCTCGACGTGCGCTTCACGTCCCAGCGCGACAGCGCGTCCTTGAGGCTCCTCGAATGGACCATCGGCACGTCGGTGTGCAGCAGGCCGGCGCGCTCGAGCTCGCCCAGGATCGCGAAGATGCCGCCGGCGCGGTGCACGTCTTCCATGTGCACGTCGGACTTCGCCGGCGCTACCTTGGAGAGGCAGGGCACGCGGCGCGACAGCCGGTCGATGTCGGCCATGGTGAAGTCGAGCTGCGCTTCGTAGGCTGCGGCCAGCAGGTGCAGCACCGTGTTGGTCGAGCCGCCCATCGCGATGTCGAGGCTCATCGCGTTCTCGAAAGCCTTGAAGCTGGCGACGTTCCTCGGCAGCACGCTGGCGTCGTCCTGCTCGTAGAAGCGCTGCGCCAGGTCGACGACGAGGCGGCCGGCCTCGACGAACAGCCGCTCGCGGTCGGCATGCGTCGCCAAGGTCGAGCCGTTGCCGGGCAGCGACAGGCCGAGGGCCTCGGTCAGGCAGTTCATCGAGTTGGCGGTGAACATGCCCGAGCACGAGCCGCAGGTCGGGCAGGCGGAGCGCTCGATCGTCGCGACCTCGGCATCGGTCATCTTCGAGTCGGCGGCGGCGACCATCGCGTCGACCAGGTCGACCGCGACCTCCTTGCCTTTCAGGATCACCTTGCCGGCTTCCATCGGTCCGCCGGAGACGAACACGGTGGGCACGTTGAGGCGCAAGGTCGCCATCAGCATGCCGGGCGTGATCTTGTCGCAGTTGGAGATGCAGACCATCGCGTCGGCGCAATGCGCGTTGACCATGTACTCGACGCTGTCGGCGATCAGCTCGCGCGACGGCAGGCTGTAGAGCATGCCGTCATGGCCCATGGCGATGCCGTCGTCGACGGCGATGGTGTTGAACTCCTTGGCGACGCCGCCGGCGCGCTCGATCTCCCGGGCGACCAGCTGGCCCAGGTCCTTCAGGTGGACGTGACCTGGAACGAATTGCGTGAAGGAGTTGACGACCGCGACGATCGGCTTGCCGAAGTCGGAATCCTTCATGCCGGTGGCGCGCCAGAGGCCGCGGGCGCCGGCCATGTTGCGGCCATGGGTCGAGGTGCGGGAGCGAAGGGCAGGCATGGGTCAAGTCTCTGAGCGGGAGGGAAGGGGGAGAATATCCGAAATCAGCCCCGGCTTTGAAGCTGCGGGCGCGAGGAAACATAGGCTTCGATCGCGCGGCCGAGCCGGCGGACGCCCTCGCGGATCGTCTCCGGGCTGCTGCGGGTGAAGTTGACCCGCATTGCGTGGCGGTCACGTCCGGTGAAGTCGAAGACGCTGGAAGGCACGAAGGCGACCTTCTCCTCCATCGCGAAGCGGTAGAGCTCGTCGGTGTCGATCGCGTTCCCTTTCGAGCGCATCCAGACGAACATGCCGCCTGGCGGTACCTCCCATTCGAACCAGTCGCTCAAGCTCAGCGCCGCCTCGCTGCACAGCGCGTCGCGGCGTTCGCGGTAGGCGGGCACGATCGACGCCGAATGCGCGACGTCGATCCTCTGATCGAGAAGCTCGAAGGCGACGGCCTGAGCGAACATGCTGCTGGAGAGGTCGGTCGCCTGCTTGGCCATCACGAGCTGGCGGATCATCTCCGGCTCGGCGAGCGTCCAGCCGACGCGAAGCCCCGGCACCAGGCTCTTCGATATCGTGCCGAGATAGATCACCGGCCCGTCGTAGGGCCGGCCGCTCTGCCGGGCGGCGGCGCTCAGGATGCTCGGTGGCGGCGGGCCGTCGAGCTGCATGGTGAGATAGGGATCGTCCTCCACCAGCCAGGTGCCGGCCTTCGTGACCGCGTCGAGCAGGGCGGCGCGCTTGTCGGTCGGCACCAGCACGCCGGTCGGGTTCGAATAGTTGGGAACTGCGTAGACGAACTTCGCCTGGGCGAAGGCTGCGACGTCGGGGGCGTTCCAGTCGAGCGCCCTATACGCGGGGCGCCGCGGCCGCCAGGCATCGAGCGCACCGAGATATGTCGGCGCCTGCGCTACGATCAGGTCGTCCGGATCGATCAGCACCTTGCCCAGCAGGTCCAGCGCCTGCATCGAGCCCGAGGTCAGCAACACGTTGGCGGCGGTGAAGTGTCCGCCGGTCTCGGCCGAGAAGCGCTCGGCGATCAGCGTCCGCAGCGGCGCGAAGCCCTCGACCGTACCGTATTCGAGCGCTGCCGATCCGTGACGTTCGAGCGCCCGCCTGGTCGCCTGCTCGATCTCGGCGATCGGATAGAGCTCGGCCGCCGGCAACCCGCCGGCGAGGCTGACCACGTCCGGCCGTCCGCCGGCGGCCAGGAACTGCTGGGTGATGTCGTTTGTTGCCCTCAGCCATTCCGCTGGAGCGGGACGTGCCGTCGTCATGCGCTTGATCGCTGCCGTATGGTCTCTCGGACGATAGGATACCTCGTATGGACCGCGTATCCCGCATAAACCGCTGGTCATCTTCCGCATGATGCGCCGCCGCGTGCCACGGACGGTCTGGGATGAGCAGGCCGCCTTTCCCCAGATGCGGGATCTCGCGGCACGTGCCTTCTCGCGCGCCGCCGGTGCGCCCCTGGTCGACGGCAACCGCGTGCGGATCCTCAAGGACGCGGGCGAGAACTTCCCAGCCTGGCTGGAGGCGATCCGCGGTGCCAGACGCGCCGTCCACTTCGAGAGCTATTTCATCGCCGACGACGAGATCGGACGCGAGTTCGCGGACGCCCTGACGGTAAAGGCCGGGGAGGGCGTTCCGGTCCGGGTGATCTACGACTGGTTCGGAAATCTGGGGAAGGCCGGTCGCGGCTTCTGGCAGCGTCTTCGCGCCGCCGGCATAGAGGTGCGCTGCTACAACCCGCCGCGCTTCGACAGCCCGTTCGCCTGGCCGTCCCGGGATCATCGCAAGATGCTGGAGGTGGACGGCGAGGTCGCGTTCATCTCGGGGCTTTGCGTCGCCGGCGCCTGGCTCGGCGATCCGGCGCGCGGGATGTCACCGTGGCGGGACACCGGCGTCGAGATCCGGGGCTGCGCCGTCGCCGAAGTCAGGACGGCCTTTGCCCGCGCCTGGTCGTCGATGGGGATCCCGCTTCCGGAAAGCGAGATCGCGCCGCCGCCACCCGCGGGTGATGTCAGCCTTCGGATCGTCGCGAGCGAGCCCTCGACCGCCGGGATGCTCCGCCTCGACCAGCTGGTCGCGGCGCTCGCCAAGCATCGCCTGTGGCTGACCGACGCCTATTACGCCGGCACCTCGTCCTACGTGCAGGCGCTGCGCGCCGCGGCCCGCGACGGCGTCGACGTGCGGTTGCTCGTGCCCGGCGCCACCGATCTGCCGCTGCTGCGTCCCCTCACGCGGTCGGGATACAGGCCGCTGCTCGAGGCCGGCGTGCGCGTCTTCGAATGGAACGGCACGATGCTGCACGCGAAGACCGCGGTCATGGATGACCGCTGGGCCCGCGTCGGCTCGACCAACCTCAACATCGCGAGCTGGCTCGGAAACTGCGAGCTCGACGCGGTGATCGAGGACACGTCCTTCGCCGGCGAGATGGCACGGATGTACGAGGAGGATCTCGGCAACGCGACGGAGATCGTGCTCGACGAGAAGCGCCGGATGCGCTCGCCGCATCTCGCGCACGCCCGGATCATGGGCAGTGGCGGCGGCAGCACCAGCCGGGCGGCGGCGGGCGCCATGCGGCTGGGCCGCGCGGTTGGCGCGGCGCTGACCAACCGCCGCGTCCTCGATGCGGTCGAGGCGAGGCTGACGCTCGGCATGGGACTCGCGTTGGCTTTGGCGTCGCTGTTGATCGCGTTCTTCCCGGAAGTGCTGGCCTATCCGCTGGCGGCGATCGCCGCCTGGGTCGGCGTGGCGCTTCTGTATCGGGCCTACAGGCTGCATCGCGACCGAAAGAGGTAATATGGAGGCATCCCGATCTCGCGGAGCTTCCATGTCCGACCTTTCCTCCTTTCCGATCACCAGGCGCTGGCCGGCGCAGCATCCCGACCGGCTGCAGCTCTATTCGCTGCCGACGCCGAACGGCGTGAAGGTCTCGATCATGCTGGAGGAGATCGGTCTCGCCTACGAGCCGCACCGGATCGACATCGGCGCCAACGAGACCTGGACGCCGGAGTTCCTGTCGCTCAATCCCAACGGCAAGATCCCGGCGATCATCGATCCGAATGGCCCCGGCGGAAAGCCGTTCGGTCTCTTCGAGTCCGGCGCGATCCTGGTCTATCTTGCCGAGAAGACCGGCAAGCTGATCCCGTCCGATGCCGCCGGACGATACGAAGCCATGCAGTGGGTATTCTTCCAGATGGCGGCGATCGGCCCGATCTTCGGGCAGGTGGGCTTCTTCCATAAGTTTGCCGGCCGGGAGTACGAGGACAAGCGCCCTCTCAAGCGCTATGCGGACGAATCCAAACGCCTGCTCGGCGTGATCGAGACACGCCTCGACGGGCGCGACTGGATCATGGGCGAGTACTCGATCGCCGACATCTCGATGCTGGGCTGGGTGCGCAACCTCGTCGGCTTCTACGGCGCCGGCGACCTGGTCGAGTATGGTTCGTTCAAGCGCGTGCCGGCTTGGCTGGAGCGCGGACTCCAGCGGCCGGCCGTGCAGCGCGGGATCGAGATTCCGAAGAAGGTCTAGCGCTTCATCGTCGTCTTGGCGTACTCGGCAAGCTGGTCGATCACGGTGTTCCAGCCGTCGAAGAAGCCCATCTCCTCGTGCTTCTTCCGGCCTTCCGGATCCTTGTGCAGGCAGTGTGCGTGATAGCGCGTGCCCTTGCCTTCGGTCTTGAAGGTCAGGATCGCGGTCACCGGCATGCCCTCGGGCAGGAAGCCCTTGGCCTGGGGCCGATAGCCCGGCTCCAGCGCGTCGGTCCAGATCAGCCGTTCGTTCGGCGTGACTTCGAGATAGCAGGCGAGGTTCGGGAATTCCTGCCCTTCGGGCGAGCGGAAGACCGTGCGCATCTTGCCGCCGGGACGCAAATCGATCTCGCACTCGGTGACCGACCACGGCCGCGGCACGAACCAGTGCGGGATGTGCTCGGCCTTGGTCCAGCATTCCCACATCAGCTCGCGCGGCACGTCGACGAAGCGGTCCAGCACGAGGTCGAGCTTGGGATCGGGCTTGACGATCATTTGCGTTTCTCCTTGAGCGAAAGGGCATAGGCGTCGAGCCGATCCAGGCGCTCTTCCCACAGCGATCGCTGCTGGGAGAGCCAGTCCTCGGCCATCCGAAGCCGCTTGGACTCGATCTGATAGGTGCGCACGCGCCCGGCCTTCCTCGATGTCACCAGGCCGCATCCCTCCAGCACCTTCAGGTGCTCGACGAAGGAGGGGAGCGCCATCTCGAACGGCTGGGCCAGCTCGCTGACCGACGCCGGGCTCCGGCTCAGCCGCGCAATCACCTGACGCCGTGTCGGATCGGCCAGCGCCTTGAAGACGCCGTCCATCTGCGGCGCGGCTGCAGCGGTCTGCATGTCCGGAACATGGGGTGGAAAAATACTTAGGTCAAGTCCTAAGTATTGCGTCGGCCTAATCGGAACCCTCCCTCGCGTCGTACGCGGGGGAGGGCAGGGTGGGGGCCAGTCACTGAAAGTAGAGGCAGGCGAAGTCTATCGAGCGCGGTGAGGTGCCACGGCCGTGCCCCCACCCCAACCCTCCCCCGGCACAGCCGAGGGAGGGGGCGACGCGTCTTCAGGTCTGCGTGGTCTTCTGGACGATGCCATTCGGATCGTCGTAGGGTTTCGTGATTATCTTGAGCAGGTGGCCGTCGGGATCCTCGAAATAGACCCCGCGGCCGCCCCAGTGGTGATTGATCTGGCCTGCCTGAGAGCGCGCCGGATCGGCCCAGTGGTCGAGACCCTTCTTCCGGATGCGCTCGACCACCTGGTCGAACTCCGCTTCGCCGATCAGGAAGGCGTAGTGCTGGAGCGCCGGCTTCTTGTCCTGCTGGTAGAAGTCGAGCGAGACGCCGTTGTCCATGTCGACGATCAGGAAGTGCAGGAAGGCGCGCGGTGCCGGCCGGCCCAGCATCTCCGCGAGGAAGCCCGCCGACGTCGCCTTGTCCGTGCACCAGACGATCGTGTGGTTCAGCTCGACCGGCATTGCATCAGTCCTTGTGCCAGAGCTTCGTCAGCGGTCCGCCCTTGCCCGAAACCGGATCGGAGGCCGGGAAGGGGAGTGCCGCAATCCGCGCCATCATCTTGAGCGTGGGTGCGGTCCGCCGGATATCCCATTTCTGTCGCGGCGGGTACGCGCCGACCGCCAGGAAATCGCGTGACTGCCTCTGCCGTCGATGGCCGGTCCCGGCGGGAAGCACGAGCACGTCGCCGGCGGCGACCGCGATCTTGCGCCCGTTCGGGCCGCCGAGAACGAGCGTCGCCTTGCCGCTGGCAATGCCCAGCACCTCATGCGCGGTGGAGTGATAGTGATTGTAGCGATAGATCGTGTCGCGCCAGTCGGGCGGCCAGCCGTTCCTCTTGAAGAGCGCTTCGAAGTTCGCCGCAGGATCGTCGCCGCCGAGGCCGACCGCGCGCCGATAGATCAGCACCGGCAGGCGCTGGTTGTTCGGGACCCAGCCGCTCGGCTGAAGGACAAGAGTCTCGGGCGCGCTCACGACCATTCTCCGCTGCTCGATAGCTAAGGCTTGACGGCCATCGGGGTTTCACGCTGGTATGGAACAAATACAGAACATGCGAGGCCGTGATGTCCCAGTTCACGCTCCCCGGGTTCGAGCGCGTCCCCGAGCCGCCGCCGAGGCCGAAAGGCGCCGGGCGGCCCGTCGAGCAACCGAAGCCGCTCAGGAAATTCGGCGGACTCAAGGACCGGCTGTTCCTCGGCATTCAATTGGACGCGCAGGCGGCGTACGCGGCGCGGCAGACCGCCTGGAATCTCCGCAATCGCCACCATCTGACGTCATGGCCGCGGCCGACCTCGCTGCTGCACGTCTCGCTCAGGCATATCGGCGACTTCAATGGGATTCCCGGCGGCCTGGTCGAGCAGGTGTGGGAAGCGGCGGCATCGGTCGAGATGCGTCCCTTCGAGGTCTCGTTCGATCGGGTGACGAGCTTCCGCGAGAACTGCATCGTTCTCGTCGGCGAGGACGGCGTCGTCGGCGTGCGAAAGCTGGAGCAGGCGCTGAGCGAGGCCCTCGAAACCGGAAAGCTCCGCGAGCCGAGCCGCAGCTTCAAACCTCACGTCACTCTGATGTATGACAAGACCCCGATTTCCACCGAGCCGCTGCGGCAGCCGGTTCGGTGGAAGGTCGACGAGTTCGTGCTGATCCACAGCCTGCTCTCTCAGAGCAAATACGTCGTGCTGAAGACCTTCCCGCTTCGGAGTACCTGACATGGGCAAGCCCGTGACCATTTACGGCATCAAGAACTGCGACACGATGAAGAAGGCGCGGGCCTGGCTCGAGGCCAAGAAAATTGCTCACGACTTCCACGACTACAAGACGGCGGGCATCGATCGCACGCGTCTCGAGGGCTGGGCGAAGGCCGTCGGCTGGGAGACGCTGCTGAACCGCGCCGGCACGACCTTCAAGAAGCTGCCCGACGGCGACAAGGAAGGGCTCACGGAGAAGAAGGCGCTGACGCTGATGCTGGCTCAGCCTTCGATGATCAAGCGCCCCGTGCTCGATGTCGGCGGCAAGCTGCTGGTCGGCTTCAAGCCGGACGACTACGCGAAGACCCTCGGCTAGATGGGGGGAGCTGAATGGTCGCCAGCGCCGACTTCGTCGAGTTCCTGGCCGAGCAGCTCCGCCCGCTCGGTCGCCTCACGACCCGGCGGATGTTCGGCAAGACGGGCGTCTTTTCAGGCGGCGTGATGTTCGGGATGGTGGCCGACAACGTCCTCTTCGTCCGTGTCGACGACCTCAGCCGGGCGACCTTCAAGAAGGCGGAGGCCTTTCCGCCGCTGAGCTACGAGAAGAGGGGCGAGATGATCGACCTCGCCTTCTGGCGCGTACCCGAGCGTTTGCTGGACGAGCCGGACGAGCTCGTCGCCTGGGCGCGGGCGGCGCTGGCGGCCGCACACCGGATCGCGGCGAAGCGGCCGACGAAGCGCAAGGCCTTGTCGCGCCGGTCTCAAGACCCCACGTAAATCGTCCGCTTTCGCCGGACCCGACACCATGTTCGATGCCGAGATCAGATACCTCGCCGACGGTTTCGCCGCGGACGAGGCGCAGCCGCTTTCTTCCGCGTCGGTCGACGACGGTCGGCTGCTTGACGCCTATTCGGAGTCGCTGACCAAGGTCGTCGACGATGTGGGGCCGGCGGTTGTCCGCGTCGCGACGCCCCCGGATGCGGCAGCCAAGCGGCGAGGCGGATCGGGCTCGGGTGTCATCGTCTCGCCGGACGGGCTGATCCTGACCAACAGCCATGTCGTCCAGCAGGCGCGCCAGGTTCGCATCGCCGCATCAGACGGCCGCGAGGCCGAGGCATCGGTGCTCGGCGACGATCCGCATACGGATCTCGCGGTGCTCCGCGTCAACCACGGGGCGACCTTCCCGGCGGCACGTCTCGGCGACTCCAAGCGGCTCAGGCGCGGCCAGCTTGTGGTCGCGATCGGCAATCCGCTGGGATTCGATTCCACGGTGACGGCCGGCGTCGTCTCGGCGCTCGGTCGCAGCCTGCGCGCCGGCACGGGACACCTGATCGACGACGTGATCCAGACCGATGCGGCGCTCAATCCCGGCAACTCCGGCGGACCGCTGGTCTCCAGCCTGGGCGAGGTGATCGGCATCAATACCGCGGTGATCGCCGGTGCCCAGGGGATCTGCTTCGCGGTTTCGTCGAACACCGCGAGCCATGTCCTGACCGAGATCCTGCGCCATGGCCGCGTGCGGCGCGCCTTCATCGGCATCGGCGCCCAGACGATGCCGCTGCCGCGCCGTATGGCGCGCTCGCTCGGTCTCGACAGCGGCTTCGCGGCCATCGTAACGACCGTCGACCCGCACGGCCCCGCAGCCAGGGCGGGGATCAAGGAGCGCGACATCATCCTGGCTCTCGACGGCGTGCCGGTCACGGGCGCGGACGACCTGATCCGGCTTCTCGGGGGCGAGCGCATCGGCCGCAGCGTCGAGCTCTCGACCATCAGCACCGGCCGGCTCCGCACCATTCAGGTCACGCCGGGCGAACGCGCCAATCGTTAGCCAGACGCGCTCGTGCTAGAAGCCTTTCTCTCATGAAGGAAGGCTTGCCGATCGACGAGGCGCTGCCTCGGCTCAAGGCGGCGTTCGCCGCCGGGCCGAATGCGGTGCTGGTAGCGCCGCCGGGCGCCGGCAAGACCACGCGCGTGCCGCTGGCGCTGTTGGGCGAGAGCTGGCTCGGCGACAAGACGATCGTCGTGCTCGAACCGCGCCGGCTTGCCGCACGCGCGGCGGCACGGCGGATGGCCCAGATGCTGGGCGAGGATGTCGGCGAGACCGTCGGCTATCGCGTTCATCTCGACAGCAAGGTCGGGCCTAAGACGCGCATCGAGGTCGTCACCGAAGGCGTGCTCACGCGTCGCCTGCTCGGCGATCCCGAGTTGGTCCAGGTCGGCGCGATCCTGTTCGACGAGTTCCACGAGCGCAGCCTGAACGCCGATCTCGGCCTGGCGCTGGCGCTGGAGACGCAGGGCGCCCTGCGTGGCGATCTCCGCCTCCTGGTGATGTCGGCGACGATCGACGGTGCCGCGGCCGCGCGCGTGCTCGGCGAAGCACCGGTGATCGAGAGCCAGGGCCGCGCCTTTCCGGTCGAGACCCGCTATCTCGGCGACGTGGCATTGCCCGACGTCGAGAACGCGACCGCGTCGGCGATCCGACGCGCGCTCGCGGAGGAGACCGGCAGCGTGCTCGCCTTCCTGCCGGGTGAGCGCGAGATCAGGCGTGTCGCCGACCGACTCGGCGACGTGCCGGCGACGGTGCATGCGCTCTACGGCGCGCTCCCGGCACGCGAGCAGGACGAGGCGATCCGTCCGGCTGCCCCTGGCATGCGCAAGGTCGTGCTGGCGACCTCGATCGCCGAGACCAGCCTCACCATCGAAGGCGTGCGCGTCGTCGTCGATGCGGGTCTCGCGCGCGTCTCGCGCTTCGATCCGCGTACCGGCATGAGCCGGCTCGAGACGGTTCGCGCCGGACGAGCCTCGGTCGACCAGCGTCGCGGCCGCGCCGGGCGCATCGAGCCCGGCATCGGCTATCGCCTGTGGAGCGAAGCGGCGCAACGCGCGCTTCTGCCGGCCTTGCCGCCCGAGATCATGGTCACCGACCTGGCACCGCTGGCACTCGATCTCGCGGTCTGGGGCACGTCCGATCCGTCGTCGCTCGCCTGGCTGGATCCGCCGCCGGATGCGGCGATGACCCAGGCGCGCACGCTCCTAGAGCAGCTGGGTGCGCTCGACAAGGACGGGCGCATCACCCGTCACGGCCGGCGCATGGCCGAGCTGCCGCTGCATCCGCGCCTCTCGCACATGGTGCTGGCGGGCGCGGAGCAGGGAAGCGGCGTGCGCGCCTGCGAAGTCGCGGCGCTGCTCTCCGAGCGCGATGTGCTGACGGCGCAGGCGCGCGATCCCGATCTCCGTCGTCGGCTCGATGCGCTGAACGGCGCGTCCGATCCGCATGCCCATCGCGGTCGCATCGCCGAGGCGCGGCAGGCCGCTCAGGCATGGAAGCGGCGGATCAGGGCATCGAAGGACGAGACGCCCATGTCCGTCGGTGCGCTGGTGGCGCTGGCATATCCCGGCCGCGTGGCGCAGCGAAGGGGCGGGCAGGGCCAGTACCGCCTCGTCAACGGGCGCGGCGCGGCACTCGCGCCGGAAGATCCGCTGTCGCGCGAGCCCTACCTCGCGATCGCCGATCTCGACGATGCCGGCCGAGACGCCCGCGTTTTCCTCGCGGCACCCATCGATCGGGTGGAGATCGAGACCTTGTTCGCCGACCGCATCGAGACGGGCGAGGACATCGTCTGGGACGAGCGTGCCGAAGCGGTGGCGGCGGCGCGCCGCGTCAAGCTCGGCGCCCTGGTGCTGGAAGAGACGAAATCGGAATCGTCGAGCGCGGAGGCGCGGGTTGCGGCGATGATCGCCGGCGTCCGCGCGATGGGCCTCGACGCATTGCCCTGGACGCCAGGCCTCCGCAGCTTCCAGGCGAGGAACCGCTTCCTTCATCGTCATGATCCGGCCTGGCCCGACTTCTCCGACGGGGCGTTGCTCGCCGATCTCGAGACTTGGCTCGCGCCGTTTCTGGGCAATGCCTCGCGCCGCGCGCACCTCGCGCGCGTCGACCTCGCGGCTGCGCTGGGCGCGCGCCTCGACTGGGCGCAGCAGAAGAAGCTCGAGTCGATGGCGCCGACGCATGTCGAGGTGCCGTCGGGATCGCGGATCGCGCTCGACTACGACAGCGATCCGCCCGTGCTCGCGGTCAAGCTCCAGGAGATGTTCGGCCAGGTCGAGACGCCGAGGGTCGGCGGGGGCAAGGTCGCGGTCGTCGTCCATTTGTTGTCGCCGGCGGGGCGCCCGCTGCAGGTGACCCAGGATCTCGGCAACTTCTGGCGGACGGGCTATGCCGCAGTTCGCGCGGAGCTGCGCGGCCGATATCCACGGCATCCCTGGCCGGAAGACCCGCTGACCGCGCCGCCGACCCGGCGGACGAAAGCACGAATGTAGATCCGAAACGGCTCGTTTCGTTTCGGAAAGTCCGTGCTAATCTCTCTCCTCAATCCAACATCTGAGGGGAGGTGACCATGAGAAACAAGTTAGTGCTGGCGCTGGGGCTGCTCGCCGCGACGGCGATGACAGCTCCGGCGTCCGCGCAGAAGGTCCTAAAGGTCGTGCCGCACGCGGACCTGCGCGTGCTCGACGGCTACCAGACCACCGCGACGATTACCGCCATGCACATGGCATCGATCTACGACGCGCTGTTCGCCTGGGACGAGAAACTGGAAGCCAAGCCGGATGCGGTCGGCAACTGGTCGATGTCGCCGGACAAGCTCAAGTACACCTACACGCTCCGCGACGGCCTCAAGTTCCATGACGGCTCGCCGGTGACGGCGAAGGACGCCGTTGCCTCGGTCAAGCGCCTGATGGCGCGCGAGACCCTCGGCCGCACGCTGCAGACATTCGCCGCCTCGGTCGACGTGGTCGACAACAAGACCTTCACGATCACGCTGAAGGAGCCATTCGGCTTCACCAACTTCACGCTCTCCGGCATCAACCAGGCCGCCGGCATCATGCGCGAGAAGGAAGCCTCGATCGATCCGGCTACTCCGGTGACCGAGACGATCGGCTCCGGCCCGTTCAAGTTCGTCAAGGCCGAGTACTCGCCGGGCGCCAAGGTGGTCTACGAGAAGAACCGGGACTACGTGCCGCGCACCGAGGCGCCCTCGGGCTTCGCCGGCGCACGCATCGTCAAGGTCGACCGCGTCGAGTACACGGTCATCCCGGACGACGCGACCAAGTTCGCCGCTCTGCAGAAGGGCGAGGTCGACGTCCTCGACCAGCCCTCGCTCGATCTCGTGCCGACGATCGAGAAGGACCCGAACATCGTCATCTCGAGCCTGTTCACCGGCGGCACCTTCGGCGTGATGCGGCCCAACCACCTGCATGCGCCGTTCAACAACCTGAAGGCCCGCCAGGCGCTGGCGATGATGGTCGACCAGCGCGAGTACGCGCAGGCCGCCTACGGCGGCGAACGGTTCTGGAAGGATTCGACGCCCTGCTTCTCGCTTTGGGTCTGCGGCACGCCGTTCGGCACCAGCGCCGGTTCCGAGCCGTTCCAGAAGCAGAACATCGAGAAGGCCAAGCAGCTGATGGCCGAAGCCGGCTACAAGGGCGAGAAGATCACCCTGATCGGTGCCTCGGACATCGGCTTCCTCAAGGCGCTGACGCTGGTCACCGCCGAGAACCTCAAGAAGATCGGCGTGAACGTCGACCTGCAAATCATGGAGTGGGGCAACGTCATCGCCCGCCGCGGCAAGAAGGACGCGCCCGACCAGGGCGGCTGGCACATCTTCCACACCACGGCCGGCGGCGCCTCCCAGGCGCTTCCGTTCGTCAACAACTCGACGGCGACGACCTGCGATGCGGCCTGGTTCGGCTGGCCTTGCGATGCCGAGGCCGAGAAGATGCGCCAGGCCTTCATCCGCGAGACCGACCCGGCGAAGCAGAAGCAGATCGCCGAAGCGCTGCACAAGCGCCTCTGGACCGAGAATATCCCCTACATCCCGGTCGGCCAGTACGACCAGCCGACCATCCATCGGAAGAACATCACCGGCTGGCTCAAGGGCGGCATGGCCGTCTGGTGGAACATCGAGAAGAACTGATCGACGCTCGACTTTCGGGCGATAGCCCCGCCGGCCTCGGCCGGCGGGGCTTTTCTTTAAGAGGCTTTCAGGCGCCGACGAGCTTGGGGCGGCCTTCGAGCACCTTCAGCACGTCGAGCAGCGAGCCCCCGGCCTTGAGCCGGCGAGGGCCCGAGAAGACCGCGTAGCCGGCCGGGCGTTGGTTGTCCGAGGATTTGGCAATCGAGAACAGCGGCCGATCGAAGCTGTGGCGGAAGACCGAGAAGATCGCCATCCCAGCCTTGTGGTCGATGGCGTAGTCGCGCCACTCGCCGGCCGCGACTTGGCGGCTGTAGAGGGCGAGAAGCTGCATGAGTTCGTGGCGGCTGAAATACACCTGGCGCGGCCGCTTGCGGTCGGCGAGGCGGACCAACTCGGTCATTACGCTGCGGCACTCGCGGCGAGGCGCCGCAGGAGGAAAACCACCATGCTTGAAGTCTTCCCCAATTCGACCCGCCCGTAAAGAGGAGGAAAGGGGTGGTGCAGCCCGGCCGCCGGTCCCATCTTGAGGCCTCCCTCCTGCGAAAGGCCCCCGATGAAGTCCAGGATGAGCCGTGGCGAGTTCCACAAGCTGGCACCGGAGGTGCGGGCACATCTCGGGCCGCTTAACCAGGCGGCGATCGACGCCGGCGGGATCGAGAAATCGCTGATCGAGCTGGTCAAGATCCGGGCCTCCCAGATCAACGGCTGCGCCTTCTGCCTCGACATGCACACCCGTGAGGCCCGGGCGCTGGGGGAGACCGAGGAGCGCCTGCACGTGCTCGCGGCCTGGCACGAGTCGCCGGTCTTCACCGACCGGGAGCGGGCGGCCCTGGCCTGGACCGATGCCCTGACCGACATCGCCGACGGCCACGTGACCGACGAGGTCTATGCCGACGTGAAAAATGCCTTTTCCGATAAGGAGCTGGCCTACCTGACCGCCGCTGTCGTGGCGATCAACAGCTGGAATCGGATCGCCGTCGCCTTCCGCTTCCTGCCAGATGCCCGGCGGTCTTGAGGCGTTTGCCCCGGGCCCGTCGCGTCGGTATGTTAGCGGCCCTTTTTGAGACGGCCCTTAAGGAACCTGCCGGGTGACGGATTTTATCCAGGAAGTCGATGAGGACCTGCGCCGCGAGCACTACAAGCGGCTTTGGGACAAGTACGGGAAGTTCGCCGTCGCTGCCGCGGTCGCCCTGGTCCTTGCCATCGCCGGCACGGTCGCCTATCGCGACTGGCAGAAGAACCGCCGGGCCGAGGACACGCGGAAGCTGATCGAGGCGGTCGAGCTCTCGGCGACGGACCAGAAGCTGGGGCCGGACGCACTCGCCTCGCTGGCCAAGAGCGCCAGCGGCGGCGTCGGCACGCTGGCGCGCCTGCACCAGGCGGCGGCGCTGATCCGCGGCAACGAGACCGGCAAGGCGATCGAGGTCTACGACCAGGTTGCCGCCGACGGCTCCGTCGATCCGATCTTCCGCGATCTCGCGGTTCTTCTCGCCTCCCAGCATCGCGCCGACGGGCCGGAAGCCCCGACCGCCGCGCTCAAGCTCGCGCCGCTCACCCAGGAGAGCAATCCCTGGCGCCACCCGGCGCTGGAGCTGACCGCCGCGATCGCGCTCAACCAGGGCGACAAGTCGCGGGCGCGCGACATCTTCCGCCGCCTGGCCGACGACGCGACCGCCTCGGCGTCGATCCGCGGGCGGGCCGCCGAGATGGCCGCCGCCCTGGCCGACTGACGCATCGATGAGCCTCGACCGCCGTCGTTTCCTGACATTGCTCGGCGCTTCCGCGCTGAGCGGCTGCGGCATCACCGACGACTGGTTCGGGCCTACGGTGCCGCCGCCGCTGCCCGGGACGCGTGTCTCCGTCCTCGTGCTCGACCAGAAGCTCGAGCCCGATCCGGCCCTGGCCAACGTGCCGGTCCGGCTGCCGCGCCCCTTCGCCAATGAGGCGTGGCCCGTCTCCGGCGGCACGCCGGGCCATGCGATGCAGCATCTCGACGGCGCCGAAGAGCTGAAGCTCGGCTGGCGCATCCGCGCTGGTGCGGGAAACTCGAGCTCGATCCGCCTGCTGGCCCAGCCGGTGATCGCCGACGGCAAGATCTTCGTCATCGATGCCGACGCCCGCGTGGCCGCCTTCGACGCGCGGAGCGGTGCCCGTCTGTGGCAGGCCTCGGCGCGCCCGGAAGACGAGGGCAGCGATCCGGCACATTGCGGTGGCGTCGCCTACGCCGACGGCAAGCTCTACGCCGGTACGGGATTCGCGCAGGTCCTAGCCTTCGACGCGTCGAACGGCAAGCAGCTCTGGCGCACGTCGATGACGGGACCGGTCCGCTCGGCGCCGACTGCAGTCTCCGGCCGCGTCGTCGTCGCCACCGTCGACAATCAATGCACCGTGCTCGATGCCGGCGACGGCAGCCGGCAATGGGTACATGCCGGCATTCCCGAGGTGGCGGGTCTCCTCGGCGGACCCAGCCCGGCGGTCGAGGGCGGAACCATCGTCGTCGCCTATTCCTCGGGCGAGCTCTTCGCGCTCCGCCTCGAGAACGGCCGCGTCATCTGGCAGGACGGGCTGGTGCAGGTCCGGCGCTCCGACCAGGTCGCCGGCCTGTCGGACATCCGCGGCAACCCGGTCATCGATCGCGGCCTCGTGGTCGCGACCGGCAATTCGGGCCGTACCGTCGGCATCGACCTCCGCACCGGCGCGCGGGTCTGGGACGTCGATCTCGGCGGCATCGACATGCCCTGGGTCGCCGGCGACTTCGTCTTCGTGCTGTCGACCGAGGCCGAACTGATTTGCCTGACGCGCCGCGACGGGCGCGTGCGCTGGGTCGCCTCGCTCGGGCGCTGGAAGGACGAGGCGAAGAAGCGCGACCCGCTGTTCTGGTCGGGACCCGTGCTGGTGAAGGATCGCCTGCTGGTGGTCGGAAGCCATGGCGAGATGGTTGCGGTCTCGCCTTACACGGGCCAGTTCCTCGGCCGGCTCACGCTTCCATCGGGCATCAGCCTGGCACCGATCGTCGCCGATCGCGCTGTCTACGCCCTGACCGACGCCGCCGATCTGCTCCGGCTGGCTTGAAGCCAAACCCATGCCGTTCACCCTCGCCATCGTCGGCCGGCCGAACGTCGGCAAGTCGACGCTGTTCAACCGCCTGACCGGGCGCCGCCAGGCGCTGGTCGACGATCGGCCCGGCGTCACGCGCGACCGGCGCGAAGGCAAGACGAAGGTGCGCGGCCGCGAGATCGCGATCGTCGACACGCCCGGTTTCGAGGAAGCCAAGGGCGACACGATCGAAGCGAAGATGCGCCGGCAGGCGGAGGAGGCGATCGCCGCCGCCGACGCCGCGGTATTCGTGGTCGATGCGCGCGCGGGCGTGACGCCGCTCGACCGGGCCTTCGCCGGGCTGCTGCGCCGTGCCAAGCGCCCCGTCCTGCTGGTCGCCAACAAGTGCGAGGGCACGCTCCATCAGGCCGGGCTCGCCGAAGCGCATGCGCTCGGCCTCGGAGAGCCGCTGGGGATCTCGGCGGAGCACGGGCTCGGCATCGAGCCGCTGTGGGACTGGGTCGTCGGCCATATGCCGAAGGCGGAGCCTGCTCCCGAGGCGGAAGAGCTCGAGCCGGAGGCGGAAGAGGAGGCCGACGCTTCCTGGGAGAAGAAGCCGCTCAAGCTGGCGATCGTCGGGCGCCCCAATGTCGGCAAGTCGACGCTGGTGAACCGCCTCGTCGGCGAGGATCGCCTGCTGACGGGACCCGAGCCCGGCATTACCCGCGATGCGATCACGATCCCCTGGCAGTACAAGGGAACCGAGGTCGAGATCGTCGACACCGCGGGACTCCGCAAGCGTCCCAGGATCGAGGATCGCGTCGAGAAGCTCGCGGCCGGCGACACGATCAACACGATCCGCTACGCCGAGGTCTGCGTCCTCGTGCTCGACGGCGACGCGATCTTCGACAAGCAGGATCTGAACATCGCCCGCCATGTGATCGAGGAGGGCAGGGCGCTCGTGGTCGCGGTCAACAAATGGGACGCGATCGCCGACAAGACATCGGCCATACAGCGCCTCAAGGATCGGCTCGAGGCGTCGCTGCATCAGGCCAAGGGCGTCGCCTGGATCGCCACGTCCGGCCTCAGGGGCTCGAACATCGACAAGCTGATGGATGCGGTGCTGGTCGCGCGCGCGCGATGGAACCGCCGCATCCCGACTTCGCAGCTCAACCGCTGGCTCTCGGAAGCGGTCGAGCGCCACACCCCGCCGCTGGTCCAGGGGCGGCGGGTCAAGATCCGCTACGCGACCCAGGTCAAGGCGCGGCCGCCGACCTTCGCGCTCTGGGTCAACAACATCGAGGCGCTGCCGGAATCCTACGAGCGGTATCTCGCCGGCAGCATGCGCGAGGTCTTCGATCTCGAAGGCATTCCGCTCCGCTTCCTTCTGCGGAAGTCGAAGAATCCGTACGACGACAAGGAAGGCTGAGGCATGTGGATCATGGTCTCGGGTCCGTATCGCGGCGGTGCGAAGACCGAAGCCGATCGGCAGGCGAACCTCGATGCCATGAACCGCGCCGCCTACGAGGTCTTCCGCAAGGGCCATGTCCCGGTGATCGGCGTCAATGCGGCTTTGCCGATCATCCGCGTGAAGGGCGAGGCGCATTTCGACGAGATCATGATGCCGGTGTCGCTCGCACTCGCCGATCGCTGTGACGCCTGCCTTCGCATCGGCGGCGCGTCGAAAGGCGCCGACGAGGAGGTCGAGCGGTTCAAGGCCGCGGGCAAGCCCGTCTATCGCCACCTCGATGAGATCGCGAGCCTCTGATGGCCGACAACACGCGCCAGAAGCAGTCGCCGAGCTACCTCCTGCCGGTCGAGGACAAGGACTTCCTGTTGCGCGACGAGATGCGCGACATCCGCTTCGCGCTCGAATACGCGAAGGCGGAGCACCTGCTGCGCGACTGGGGGATCCGGTCCACGGTCGTCGTCTTCGGCAGCGCGCGCGTTCCTTCGCCGGAGCAGATCGCGGAAGCCGATGCGGCGGCGACGCTCGACGCCCAGAAGGCGGATGTCGAGCGGATGAAGCGCCACGGCGCCTATTATGCGGCGGCGCGCGAGTTCGGCCGCATCGTCTCGGAGCGCGGCGGCGCGCAGGCTCCGCAAAATCGATGGCGCGACAACGTCGTGGCCACGGGCGGCGGACCAGGGATCATGGAGGCTGCGAACCGGGGCGCGTTCGAGACCGGTGCGCCGAGCATCGGCTTCAACATCACCTTGCCGATGGAACAGGAGCCGAACGCCTATACCACCCCGGAACTGACCTTCCGCTTCCACTACTTCGGCATGCGGAAGATGCACCTGGCGATGCGGGCGAACGCACTCGTCGTCTTCCCCGGCGGCTTCGGTACGCTGGACGAGCTGTTCGAGATCCTGACCCTGGTGCAGACGCGAAAGGCCCCGGCCATACCGATCGTGCTCTTCGGCCGCCGCTACTGGCAGCGGATCATCAACTTCGAGGCGTTGATCGAGGAGGACATGATCCGGAGAGAGGATCTGGCGTTGTTCGAGTTCGCCGATACGGCCAGCGAAGCCTGGGACACGCTGGTGAAGCGCGGCCTCAAGACGAACCACGCCGCCGCGTCGGCCGGCAGGTAGGGACGGGGCGGCCCATCGGGCCGCCCCTCTCGCTCAGGCGGCCCGGATCTTCTGCAGGAAGTCGGTGACGCGGTTCCGCAGCTGTTCGGCCTGCTTCGCCAGGGCCTCGGCCGAGTCGTTGACGCCTTTCGCCGACGTGCCGGTCGCTTCCGCCCCTTCGGTCACGCCGGAGAGATTTTCGGAAACCTCCTTGGTCCGGTGCGCGGCCTGCTGGGTGTTGCGCGCGATCTCCTGCGTGGCGGCACCCTGTTCCTCGACCGCCGAAGCGATCGACGTCGCCACCGAGTTGACGTCGCCGATCGTGCCGCCGATCCGTTTGATCGCTTCGACCGCATCGCCCGTGACGTTCTGGATGGCGATGATCTGGGCCGAGATCTCCTCGGTCGCCTTCGCCGTCTGATTGGCGAGCGACTTGACCTCGGATGCGACGACCGCGAAGCCCTTGCCGGCTTCGCCGGCGCGCGCCGCCTCGATGGTCGCGTTCAGCGCAAGCAGGTTGGTCTGGCTGGCGATGTCGCTGATCAGCTTCACCACCTCGCCGATGCGGCCTGCCGCTTCGGCCAGGCCCTGGACGGTCGCGTCGGTCTGCTTCGTCTCGTCGACGGCGCGGCCGGCGACACCGGTGGCGCGCGCGACCTGCTGGCTGATCTCGTTGATCGAGGCGCTCAGCTCCTCCGACGAGGCGGCGACGGTCTGCACGTTCATCGAGGCCTCGGATGAGGCGCCGGCGACCACCTGGACCTGGCGGATGCTCTGCTCGGCAGTCCGGGACATGTCCTCCGAGGTCGCGCGCATCGCAGTTGACGCCTGGTCGAGAGCCGCAAGCGCGTCGCCGACCTGGCCCTCGAAAGCCGCGATGTAGCCCTCGATCGCCTTCTGGCGGGTCTCGGCCTGGGCCCGCCGGGTCCGCTGATCCTCCTCGATCCGCGCCTTCTCGGCGGCGTTGTGCTTGAAGGTGTCGAGCGCGGCTGCGAGCGCCCCGATCTCGTCGGTGCGGCCGGGGAACGATGCCTCCGCCGCGAGATCGCCGCGGGCGACCTTCAGCATGGCGTCCTTGATCACGACGAGCGGGCGGATGACCCGGCCGTTGACGCTCACGATCGCGCCGACTGCTAGCAGGATGGCCACGACCAGGAGGCCGAGGCTGACCGCGGGATCCAACTGCGCGTCGGACTGCCGGTCCTTGGCGTGCTCGGTCGCGGCATCGAGGGCCCCCTCGGCGACGGAAAGCAGCAGGCCCAGCCGCCCGATGGTGATCGGTGCCCATTCGGAGGCCTTCAGCTCAGGCGTGTCGCCGCTCAGGATCGCGTCGAGGAGGCGGTCGCGCATCGCCGTGTAGTCGGACGAGAAGAAGCCCTTCTTCGCCGTCTCCATCGCGGCTGCGAGGCTCTGCGGCAGCGTGACGCCGTAAGCGATGTCCTCGATCGCCGCCCATCCGGCCTCGCTGCGGCCGACGAGGGTCGCGTATTTCTGTCTGGCGTCGGCCGGCAGCTTCACGGAAGCGAGGCCGTTCGACACCAGGACCGAGGCATCGCCGGCCGCGTTGCGCACGATCCAGGCGAACTGCTTCATCGACATCATCTGATCGACCTCGGCATCGGCGTGCTTGATCGAGGCGGCGAGGCGCGCGCCGATCTTCTCGAGCAGGTCGAGAACCTTGGCGCCTTCTGAGTTGTAGGCCTTGTCGATGCCGGGGCGCCGGTCGGCGCGCGGCTTTCCGATCGCCTCCCACGTCTCGGCCTGAAGGGCCAGCACGGCCGCGGCCGAGCGTTCGAGTTCCGGCACCAGCGCGTCGCGGCCGGAGAAGTCGATGTGTCCCACCTTTTCCAGCGTCGCCTTGAGCGCCGGCACCTCGACCGCGCGATATCCTTCGAGAAGCTTGCGGGCGTCCGCGTCCGCAGGCGCCTCGGCCTCGAGCGCGCGCACGGTCGAGGCGCGCTCGGTCCGGAGGCTGTGCATCGCCTTGAAGGCGGAACTGGAGACTTCCGCGACCGACAGGATGCGGCGGGCGGAGGAAAGCCGCTGCCAGGACCCCCAGGAATCGACGGCGACGAGGGCAACGACGATTCCGGCGGTGAGCGCGATCACCGAGTTGAGAAGGGAACGGGCGCTGAGACGATCGAGC
This sequence comes from Alphaproteobacteria bacterium, assembly GCA_044223515.1. GTDB lineage: Bacteria > Pseudomonadota > Alphaproteobacteria > SHVZ01 > SHVZ01 > SHVZ01. The sequence goes on along the minus strand of JBGALV010000017.1, from coordinate 20,517 downwards.
ATGAATGTACCTCCGTTTGGAGGCACGAATACCCGCCGGCAGCTCCGGGGAGCATCATACGAACGGTTGGCCTGCGCAGATCGGGGGCCACGGTCGGCCCAGGATCTTGCTGGTCAAGCGCGGCCTCGAGACCCTTCGACGCGCGCTTAAGCCGGCACCTTCTCCTTGTGGGCGTCGAGCTTCGCGATCAATGCGGCTGCCTTTTCGCGCTTGGCCGGGTCCCGGTCATTCTGCTGGATTCTCAGCAGCGTCCACCGCGCGGTCTCGTCGCCTTTCTCGGCGAGCGCGAAGGCCTGGGCGTCGCGCTGGTTGAAATAGACCATGTCGTAGTCGACATGCCTCGCTCCGGCCTTCTTCCAATAGTACTGGAGGCGGTCGGACGACCAGCCGGCATAGATGTCTTCCCAGGTCAGCGAGGTGACGAAGGGTTGGCAGCTCGCCGGGGTGATCGGATCGGACAGACGCTGGAAGCGGCAGTCGACCGAGAGCCGCAGCCGGTTCGACTGGTTGTCGACGCCCTTGTGCACGGTCATGCTGTGAAAGATGACCACGTCGCCGGCGGCGAAGTCGCCAGACACCCAGGCGCCTTCCAGCGGGTTCACGACCTCGAGTCCGGCGGCGGCGTTCGGGGTGATCTTGAACTCCATCACGCCCCTCTTGTGCGAGCCTTCGGCGACCTGGAGCGGGCCCATCTCGATCGGGCAATCGCCGAGCGGCGTCCACATGGTGAAGACCTCGGTCGCGCCCTGGACGTAAGGGTAGTCCTGGTGTGGCGAGGTGGTGAACTCCGGCCGCTTGGGGAAGATCGCGCGAGGGATCATGCGGGGCCGCGGCAGGACGGGCTCGCCGAACAGGCGCTCGAACAGGCCGATCACCCGCGGGTGATGCTGGACCGCGTGCAGTGCCTCGGAGTGGTAGAACTTGCTGGCCATGACGAGATAGGCCGGCTCGGGATCGATGGTCGCAGCCTCGGGGTTCGGGATCGCGTCCTCGATTGGATGTCCGGCGTCGAGCCAGCCGCACTCGGCTGCGACCTCCAGTCCCCGCCGCCGGATCGCCTGCACGTCCTCGCGCGGCAGAAGGCCGCGCAGGAAGATGTAGCCGTCGCGCTCGAGCCGGCGCTTCAGCTCGCTCGCATCGTCCAGGTACTCGGTCGAATCCAGGAAGGGGCGCATCGGAGTCTCCGGAAGTTTCGAGGACTCTAGGCCCGGGCTTCGGGGGCGACCAAGGACGAAGGCGCTAAAGGGAAACGGCCGGCTTCCTGTCGGCCCAGGGCCGGGCCGCCTCGATCTCGGCAGCGAGCTTCAGAAGGGTGACCTCGTCGCCGAGCCGCCCGACCAGCTGGATCCCGATCGGCAGGCCGTCCCGGGTCCAGCCGAACGGCACCGAGCAGGCCGGCTGGCCCGTCGCATTCCAGGGGAACGTGAACGCGATGAAGTGCGCGATGCGATCGATCGTGGTCTCGCCGTGCTTCGGCGGCGGCACCGGCACCACGGGCGTGAGGTGCACGTCGCAGGTCTCGAAGAAGGCGCCGATCAGCCGGCCCTGGCGATGCAGCGAGCGGCGCGCGCGCTCGAACACCTCGGCGCTGAGCCCCTGGCCCAGGCGGATGAAGTCCCAGGTCTCGGGCTCGAGATCGTCCGGCCCCGGCGCGCGGCCGAGGAAGGCGGTGCACTCGACGATGTCGGCTGCCATGTTGCCGGCGACGACGAGGCTGTGGCCCATCTCGAGCGCCGCGTGGTCGTAGGTGGGGCGGCGCTCATCGACCTCGTGGCCGAGGCCGGCCAGGAATGTCGCCGCTTCCTTAACCGTCGTCGCGACGTCCGGGTCGACCGGATAGCCCTTCGGCGCCGTCCAGGTCGCGGCGATCCTGAGCCGCCGGGGCGGCGTTGCGATCTCCGCCAGGTATGAAGCGGGCTTCTCCGGCGCGGCGTAGGGATCACCGGGCGCGGGCCCCGCGGTCGCATCCAGCAAGGCGGCGGAGTCGCGGACGCTTCGGGTCAGGGCGTGGTTGACCGCATGCCCGTTCCAGACCTCGCCGAACGCCGGGCCCACCGGCGTCCGGCCGCGGGTGACCTTGAGGCCGAAGAGGTTCGAGTGGCTGGCGGGGATGCGGATCGAGCCGCCGCCATCATTCGCATGAGCGATTGGAGCGATCCGGGCCGCGACGGCTGCGCCGCCACCGCCCGTGGAGCCACCCGGTGTGTGGTCCGTGTTCCAGGGGCTGCGGGCGATGCCGTGCACCTTGGGCTCGGTCGCGACGCTGAGCCCGAACTCCGGCGCATTGGTGCGGCCGAGCGGGATCATGCCCGTCTGCCGCCAGCGCCTGGCGAGCTCGCCGTCCCAGGCCGGGACATAATCCCGGAAGTAACGCGAGCCGCCCCGCACCGGCAGGCCCGCCCATTCGAGGCCGAGATCCTTGGCGAGAAAAGGCACGCCGGCGAAGGAGCCAGAGAGAGCCTCCTTGGCACGCGCCCGCGCCAGATCGAAGGCGCGGATCGGCACGGCATTGAGCTTGGGATCGAGCGTCTCGATCGCGGCGATCGCGATCTCGACCAGCTCGGAGGCCGTGACCTGCTTCCGACGGACCAGGTCGGCCAGGGCAAGCCCGTCCAGCGTCGCGTATTCCTCTGGCGTCATGGCCTGAGGATGAGGGGCATCTCGTCCGGCTTCAACATCAACGACATGACGTCGATTGCTGGCTTAGACGTCGAGGTCGCGGGCGGCCTTGGCGTTTTCCTGGATGAACTTGAAGCGCTCTTCGGGCTTCCGGCCCATCAGGCGCTCGACCAGCCTCTCGGTGCCGGTTGCATCGTCCTCGGCGATGTCGACCCGGAGGAGGGTGCGGCTCTTCCGGCTCATCGTCGTTTCTTTAAGTTGTACCGCAGGCATTTCACCTAAGCCTTTGAATCGACTTATTTCTACCTTCGCATTCGACTTGAAGTGTGACTTCAGCAGCCGGTCCTTGTCGGCATCATCCCGGGCATAGACCGAGGTCGCGCCATGGACCAGGCGATAGAGCGGCGGCTGGGCCAGGAACAGGTGTCCCTTCCGGATCAGCTCCGGCATCTCGCGATAGAAGAAGGTCATCAGCAGCGACGCGATATGGGCGCCGTCGACGTCGGCGTCCGTCATGATGATGACCCGCTCGTAGCGGAGCTGGCTGTCGTCGTAGCGGGTCCCGGGCTGGACGCCGAGCGCCAGCAGCAGGTCGGAGAGCTCCTGGTTGCCACGCAGCTTCTCGGCCGAGGCCGAGGCGACGTTCAGGATCTTGCCGCGGAGCGGGAGGACGGCCTGGGTATCGCGCTCGCGCGCCTGCTTGGCCGAGCCGCCGGCCGAGTCGCCCTCGACCAGGAAGATCTCGGTGCCCTTGGAGTCGGTCCGCGTGCAGTCGGTCAGCTTGCCGGGCAGGCGGAGGCGACGGGTTGCCGACTGGCGCTTGGTCTCCTTCTCCTGGCGCTTGCGCAGCCGATCGTCGAGGCGTTCGAGGATCCTGGCGATCAGCGCGTTCGCCATCTCGGGATGGCCGGTGAGCCAGTGGTCGAAGCGGTCCTTGACCGCCTGCTCGACCAGCTTGGTCGCCTGCTGGGAGACCAGCTTCTCCTTGGTCTGTCCCTGGAACTGCGGGTCCTTGATGAAGACCGACAGCATGGCGCCGGCGCCGCCGACCACGTCTTCCGACTGGACGTTGGCGACCCGCTTGTTGCCGACCATCTCGGCGTATCCGCGGATGCCGCGCAGGAGGGCCTGGCGGAAGCCTTGCTCGTGCGTGCCGCCCTCGGGCGTCGGGATCGTGTTGCAATAGGTGTGAGAGAAGCCCTCGTCGTCGAGCGGCCAGGCAATCGCCCATTCGACTCTGCCCTGGTTGTCGGCGAGCTTGACCTCGCCGACGAAGGGGCTCGGCGTGACCGTATTGCGGCCTTCGAGCGAAGAGGCGAGGAAGTCGGCGAGACCGCCGGGGAAGTGGAGCTTCGCTTCGGCCGGCGTCAGGTCGCCCGGATTGAGCAGCGACGGATCGCATTTCCAGCGGATCTCGACGCCCTTGTAGAGGTAGGCCTTCGACCGGCACAGCCGGAAGAGCGTCGACGGCTTGAACCTGGCGCCCTTGCCGAAGATCTGCGCGTCGGGGCGAAAACGGATCGTGGTGCCGCGCCGGTTCAGCACGGCGCCCGCATCCTTGAGCTTCCCGGTCGGCACGCCGCGGCTGTAGCTCTGGGTGTAGAGCTTGCGGTCGCGGGCGACCTCGACCTGGAGGTCGTCGGAAAGCGCGTTCACCACCGAGATGCCGACGCCGTGCAGGCCGCCGGAGGTCTCGTAGGCCTTCTGCGAGAACTTGCCGCCCGAATGCAGCATCGTGAGGATGACCTCGAGCGCGGACTTGCTCGGGTATTTCGGGTGCTTGTCGACGGGGATGCCGCGGCCGTTGTCGCGGACGGTGCAATAGCCGTCGGCGTCGAGCTCGAGGTCGATCCAGTCGGCGTGACCGGCGACCGCCTCGTCCATCGAGTTGTCGAGCACCTCGGCGACCAGATGGTGCAGGCCGCGCTCGTCCGTGCCGCCGATATACATGCCCGGGCGGCGGCGGACCGGCTCAAGCCCTTCCAGAACCTCGATATCCTTGGCGGAATAGGCATCAGCCCGGGCAGCCGAGCCCGACTGGAACAGGTCTTTCATGGCCGGCATAATGCCTCCCGCGAACACAAAATCAAGGCGTCCAAATGCCCCAAAAGGCTCCCGACCCCCAAGATATTGCTAGACAGCCCAGCGGCCAGCTGGCGATCCGGACCCTGGCCATGCCGGCCGACACCAACGCCAACGGCGACATCTTCGGCGGCTGGCTGCTCTCCCAGATGGATATCGCGGGCGGCGTCACCGCTTTCCAGAGAGCGAAGGGCAGGGTGGTGACGGTCGCCCTCGACGCGATGACCTTCCATACCCCCGTCCTGGTCGGCGATATCGTCTGCTGCTACGCCGACATCAAGCGGATAGGCCGGACCTCGATCACAGTGGGAGTGGAGGTGTGGGCCATCACCGGCGCCGAAGGCGGCCGGCGGCTGGTGACCGAGGGGACTTTCACCTACGTTGCGATCGGGCCGGACAAGCGACCGCGCCCGGTGCCGGGGGACTGATCCTAACTTGGAAAGCTTCATCGACCTGATGACGGCAGAGGCCGCGCGCCCGGGCTTCGTCTGGGTGGCTCTGGGCATGGTGGTCACCGGCATCGTCCGCGGCCTCGTCGGCTTCGGTGCGGCGATGATCATGGTGCCGATCCTTTCGGCGGTCATGAACCCGATGGTCGCGGTGCCGCTGCTAACGATCGTCGATGGCCTGGTCACGATGCCGCTGTTCTTCGCCGCCACTCGCGAATGCCAGTGGCGCGAGATCGTGCCGCTGACCATCGCCGCCTGCGCGGCGCTGCCGGTCGGCATCGCGGTCTTGGTGCATGTGCCGGCGGAGACTCTCCGGCTCGGCATCTCGATCACGATCCTGATGCTGGTCGCGGTGATTGCCAGCGGCTGGCGCTATCATGGCCGCCCGTCGCTGCCGCTTACGCTGGTGGTCGGTGCCGCCTCGGGCGGGCTCGGTGGCGCCACCGGCATGATCGGCCCGCCGGTGATCTTGTTCTGGCTCGGCAGCCAGGCCAATGCGGCGCTGGTGCGCGCCAACATCAACGCCTTCTTCGGACTGATGATCCTGGCGACCATCGTCGCCTACTGGATCGGCGGACTGTTCACGCGCGAGATCCTGGCGGTGGGGGTGCTGCTGGCGCCGATCTACGGCGCGGCGGTATGGGTCGGGGCGCGCGGCTTCCGCCACACCTCCGATCTCCTTTATCGCCGCTTCGCCTTCGCGCTGATCACGCTGATCGCGATCTCGAGCTTCTTCGTCTAGCCAGGACGACCTAGGTCGAGACGCGGTTCCGGCCCGCTGCCTTGGCGCGATAGAGCGCTTGGTCGGCCGCCGTCAGAAGCGCCTTGAAGTCGACATGAGCCGGGACCTTCTCGGCGACACCGACGCTGACGGTGCCGGACACCGACGAGCCTTCGACGCGGAGGCCGTCGACCGCGCGCCGGATACGCTCGGCGGCGTATGTCGCGGCTTCGAGCTCCGTCTGCGGCAGCAGGATCACGAACTCCTCGCCGCCGTAGCGGCAGAGGACGTCCTCGCGCCGGAGGAGCCCCGTGGTCATGTCGGTGAAGGCCTTGAGCCAGACATCGCCGGCATCGTGGCCATGCGCGTCGTTGAGCGTCTTGAAGCGGTCTAGGTCGAGGATCAGCACCGACAGCGGCAGGTCGTGGCGGGCTGCGCGCGACCATTCCGCCTCGGCGAGCCGTTCGAAGGCGCGCCGGTTGAGGGCGCCGGTCAGCGTGTCGTAGCTCGCCTGACGGTCGAGCTCGAGGCTGATCCGCTGCGTCACCATCAGGACGAGGCCGGTGAAGGTGAGCGTCAGGACCGCGATGCTCTGGATGAACCAGAGAGCCTGAATCCAGCCCGGCTGGAACACGTCCTCGCGCGTCTCGAACAGCACCGAGAAGGCCTGAAGCACCGCGAAGATCGCATGGATCAGGTGAAGGATGCCGACCGGCCAGTGGGTGGCCCGGAGCGGGCCGCGCGGCACGTCCAGAAGCAAGCCGGCGACGATCAGGGAGTAGACCGCGACCGACAGCGAGTAGGTGGCGATACGGATCTCGGTGCGCGGCGCGACGAAGAGAAAGAACGACATCACCAGGATCGCACCCGCGGTCAGCCCGATGAGCAGGCCATTCGGCACGCGGCGTCCGAGGAAGCGCGAGAAGGCGCTGGCGCCGAGCGCGTGGCCGGCGACCAGGAGGGCGCTGGCGCCGAGATGCGTGGCGATCATCGGCAGATGCGGGCGCGAGGCGCCGAGCGCCGCGCCGAGGGCGACCGCCGCTGCGCCGAGCGCGAGCTCGATCACCGCGCGGTTGCGGAGCTGGACGCACCAGACGTAGAAGCTCGCCAGCGCCTGGACGGCGCAGATGAAGGCGGCGGCGATGGCGAAGGTCTGGCCGTCGAGGGTCATAGCCTCAGCGCTCCTCCGCCTCGACGCGGTTGAGGCCGCGGGCCTTGGCACGGTGCAGAGCGCGCTCTGATGCTGCGATCACCGCCTTGAGGTCCAGCCGTTCCTGGGTCCTGGCGGCGACGCCGATGCTGACCGTGGTGCCGATCTGGTCGGTTGCTGTGGCGAGGCTGAGCCCCTCGGTCGCGCGGCGGATACGCTCGGCCGCCTGCAAGGCCTGCTCGATCGAGGTCTGCGGCAGCAGGATCAGGAACTCGCCGCTGCGGTAGTGGCAGAGCAGGTCCTCGCGCCGCAGCAATCCGCGCGTCATGTCGGCGAAGGCCTTGAGCCAGGAGTCGCCGGCTGCGCTGCCCGAAGCCCGGCTCAGCGCCTTGATGCGGTCGAGGTCGAGCATCAGGACCGAGAGAGGCAGGTCGTGGCGCGTGGTCCTGGACCACTCGACCTCGGCCGCGCGATCGAAGCCGTCGCGGTTCAGCGCCCCGGTCAGGAGATCGAAGCTCACCTGCCGGTCGAGCTCGAGCCTTGGTCGCTGGGTGATCATCATCGTCAGCCCGAGGAAGGTCAGGTTGACGAAGAGGATCGCCTGGCTGAACCACATCACCTGAAGGCGGTTGGTCTCGAACAGGTCCAGGCTCGGCTGCTCGTGGATGACCCAGACCGCACGGACGACGGCGAGGATCGTCTGGAGCAGGTAGAGGACGCCGACCGGCCAGTGGGTGATGCGCGGAAGGCCTTTGGTCGTGCCGAGCAGCAGCGTGGCGATGAGGCCGGACGAGGCGGCGATGCCGAGCGAGTAGGCGGCGATGCGGATGTCGAGCCGTTCGTCGATATAGAGGTAGTAGGCGATCACCGCCCCGACGAGGAGCGGAACGCCCACGACGAACGACGCCGGCACGCGTCTGGCGATGAAGCGGCCGATCCCGAAGGCGATGTAGGCCTGGCCGCCCGTGATCAGCATGTTGGCGATCGGGTGCGTGATGATCGGATCGAGGTGGGGCCGGGCGAAGGCGAGGGCGACGCCGACGGCCGTTGCCGCCGAGCCCAGGAAGATCTCGAAGACGGCGCGCGTGCGGAACTGGCCGAACCAGACATAGAGCATCGCCACGGCCTGCATGGCGGTTGCGAAGAGCGCGGCGATGGCCAGCGTGCCGGCGTGGAGGCCCATCGGCAACGGTTACAGGTTCTCCGAGGACTCGACCCGGTTCCGGCCGGCGGCCTTGGCCCGGTAGAGCGCTCGGTCGGCGGCGGCGATCATCGTCTTCAGATCCGTCACGGTCTCGTTCCAGGTCGCGACCCCGATACTGACCGTGACGGCGATGTCCGTTCCGTTGTGCGATATGCGCATGCCTTCGATGCTGCGCCGGATGCGGTCGGCGACCTGCATCGCCGCATGCACCGCGGTCTGCGGCAGGAGGGCGACGAACTCCTCGCCGCCGTAGCGGCACAGCATGTCCTCGCGGCGCAGCAGGCCGCGGCAGAGCTCGGCGAACGACTTGAGCCAGATGTCGCCGGCGTCGTGGCCGTGCGTGTCGTTGAGCGCCTTGAAGCGGTCGAGGTCGAGGACCAGGACCGACAGCGGCAGGTCGTGGCGGACGGCGCGCGACCACTCGCCCTCGGCGAGGCGCTCGAAGGCGCGGCGGTTGAGCGCGCCGGTCAGCCCGTCGTAGCTCGCCTGGCGGTCGAGCTCGAGCTGCAGGCGCTGGCTGATCATCAGGATCAGGCCGAGGCTGACCAGGTTGATCGCGGCGAAGCTCTCGAGGAACCACGCGGCGGTGATCGCGTTGCTCGCGAAGAAGTCGGCCGGGGTTCCGCCGATCGCGGTCGCGATGCTGCGGGCGATCGCGAAGACGCAGTGGAAGGTGAGCACCATCGCGACCGGCCAGTAGGTTCTTCGTGTCGGCCCGGGCGGCGCCGAATAGAGCGCCAGCATGGCCGGCAGCAGCGACAGCGGGATCAGGATCGAGAGCACGACGACCCGGACGCCGATGTTCGGGGAGGCGAAGGTGAAGATCGTGAGGAAGGCGGCGGTGAAGGCACCGAGCCAGAGCGGGAAGGTGATCGACAGCGGCCGCCCGGCGAAGTCGCAGATCGCCAGCGAGCAGACCGCCTGGCCGGAGATGACGAGCGCGTTGCCGGTGACGACCGTCAAGATCGGCGGCATCATCGGTCGCATCGCGATCATCGCCGTGCCGATGGCGATCAGGCCGAACCCCAGGGTCAGCAGCCCGACCGAGCGCTCCCGGAGCTGCATCCTCCATACGTAGAGCATGGCCGCGGTTTGGACCGCGGTCGAAAACGTGACGACCACCAGAAGTGTTCGGTTGTCGAGTTCCATGCCACGCCAGGAGTGGGCGGCCAACATACGGGAGAGCCGGCGCCAGCCGCAACCTGTGGAATATGCCCGCCGTTGTGGGCTAGACCCCTGATATGCTGACGTGGCTTCGAGATATATTGAAAGCGAGATAAATGCGGTTTACCGGTACCAAAAGCTATGTCGCCACCCCGGACCTGATGACCGCGGTGAATGCCGCGATCGCCTTGAAACGGCCCCTGCTGGTCAAGGGAGAGCCCGGGACGGGCAAGACCGTGTTGGCGCGGGAAGTGGCGGCGGCGCTCGGCAAGCCGCTGATCGAATGGCACGTCAAGTCGACGACCAAGGCGCAGCACGGTCTCTACGAATATGACGCGGTGGCACGGCTGAGGGACGGCCAGCTCGGCGACGAGCGCGTACGCGACATCAAGAACTACGTGACCCGGGGCAAGCTCTGGGAGGCGTTCACCGCCAAAGAGACCTGCGTCCTGCTGATCGACGAGATCGACAAGGCCGACATCGAGTTCCCGAACGACCTTCTGCTCGAGCTCGACCGCATGGAGTTCCACGTCTACGAGACGCGCGAGACGGTCAAGGCGAGGAATCGGCCGATCGTCTTCATCACCTCGAACAACGAGAAGGAGCTGCCGGACGCGTTTCTCAGGCGCTGCTTCTTCCACTACATCAAGTTCCCCGACCGCGAGACGATGGAGCGCATCGTCGACGTGCATTTCCCCGAGGTGAAGAAGGCGCTGGTGCGCGAAGCGCTGACCGTCTTCTACGAGCTTCGCGAGGTGCCGGGCCTCAAGAAGAAGCCCTCGACCTCGGAGCTCCTCGACTGGCTCAAGCTCCTGATGGTCGAGGATCTGTCACCCGAGGCGCTCAAGGCCAAGGACGCCAAGTCGCTGATCCCGCCGCTGCATGGCGCCTTGCTCAAGAACGAGCAGGACGTGCACCTGTTCGAGCGGCTGGCCTTCATCGCCAGGCGCGAGAGCCGCGGGGACTGAGCCGCCCGTGTTCACCGACTTCTTCCTGAAGCTGAGGGACGCCAAGGTCCCGGTCACGCTCAAGGAGCACCTGACCCTGATCGAGGGGCTCCAGGCCGGGGTCTGCGACTGGTCGGTCGAGTCCTTCTACTACCTGTCGCGTGCCACGCTGGTGAAGGACGAGATCCACCTCGACAAGTTCGACCGCGTCTTCGGCGAGGTGTTCAAGGGGATCGAGACGCTCGACCCAGAGGCATTGATCGCCAACATTCCGGAGGAATGGCTCCGGAAGCTCGGCGAGAAGTTCCTCTCCGAGGAGGAGAAGCGCCAGATCAAGGCGCTCGGCGGGTGGGACAAGCTGATGGAGACGCTGCGGGAACGCATGGCCGAGCAGAAGGGGCGCCACCAGGGCGGGTCGAAGTGGATCGGCACCGCGGGGACCTCGCCGTTCGGCGCTTACGGCTACAACCCGGAAGGCGTGCGCATCGGGCAGGACAAGAACCGCAACAACCGTGCGGTCAAGGTCTGGGACAAGCGCGAGTATCGGAACCTCGACGACAACGTCGAGCTCGGCACGCGCAACATCAAGGTGGCGCTTCGCAAGCTACGCCGTTTCGCGCGCACCGGTGCCGCGTCCGAGCTGGACCTGCCCGACACCATCCGCTCGACCGCGAACAATGCCGGCTGGCTCGACCTCAAGCTCGTGCCCGAGCGTCACAACGCGGTGAAGGTGCTGCTGTTCCTCGACATCGGCGGCTCGATGGACGAGCACGTCAAGGTCTGTGCCGAGCTGTTCTCGGCGGTGAAGTCGGAGTTCAAGCACCTCGAATACTTCTACTTCCACAACTGCCCCTACGAGGCGATGTGGAAGGACAACAGCCGCCGCTGGTCGGAGAAGCGCCCGACCGCCGAGATCCTCAGGACCTACGGGCCCGACTACAAGGCGGTGTTCGTCGGCGACGCGTCGATGAGCCCCTACGAGATCGTGCAGCCTGGCGGCTCGGTCGAGCACTTCAACGACGAGTCGGGCCAGGTGTGGCTGACCCGCATCCTCGAGCACTTCCGCAAGTCGATCTGGATCAACCCGGTCGAGGAGGGGCGCTGGAACTGGACGCAGTCGATCCAGATGATCGAGCGCCTGATAGGCCACCGGATGTATCCGCTGACCCTAGACGGCCTCGATCGCGGGATACGGGCGCTGAGCCGGTAGTCCTTCGGAACCCTCTCCCGCGCGCGACGCAGGAGAGGGAAGGAGAACTCAGCTTCCGTACAGGAAGTTCGGCAGCCAGAGCGTCATGCCGGGCCAGACATACATGATCGCCAGGCAGAGGATGACGATCAGCATGTAGGGCATCATGCCGGCAAAGATCTGGTTCAGCGTCACGTGTTTGGGCGCGACACCCTTCAGATAGAAGGCCGACATCGCGACTGGCGGCGACAGGAACGCCGCCTGCAGGTTGACCGCGACCATGGTGCCGAACAGCACCGGGTCGACGTCGAAATGGGCGAGCAGCGGGATGAAGATCGGGATGAAGATCACGATGATCTCCGTCCATTCGAGCGGCCAGCCCAGAAGGAAGATGATCGCCTGCGCCAGGATCAGGAACTGGAGCGGCGTCAGGTCGAGGCCCAGCACCCAGCGCTCGATGATGCCCTGGCCGCCGTGAAGCGCGAACACTGCCGAGAACAGCGCCGAGCCGACGAACAGCCAGCACACCATCGCCGTGGTCTTGGCGGTGAGGAACGTCGATTCCTTCAGCGTCCGCCAGAGCTGCTTCGAGGTCGATAGATCCCAGGCCCACGGCACCAGCGTGCCCAGCATGACCGCGCCGAGCGAGCCCGAGACCAAGAGAGTCACGATGTCGCCGCGGAAGGCGCCGAGCGCCATGCCGATGATGAGGCCGATCAGGCTCGACCACAGGGTCGAGCGGCGATACTTCTGGAAGTTGGCGAGATAGAGCGCGCCGAGCGCACCGACGCCGGCGGACTCCGTCGCCGTGGTGATGCCGAGAAGGATCACCGCGAGCACGACGAAGGTCAGCACGCCCAAGGGCACCACCGACGCGGCGAGCATCTTCAGGATCTCGAGCTGCTCACCGTCCATGCGCCGGTAGTAGACGACGAGCAGGAGCGCCGAAAGCGCGGCGAAGCCGCCGAACCACTCGTAGAAGCCTTCCGGCACCTTGCCGAGCTCCGCATCCGACTTGAGCGCCGCTTCGCGCGCGGCTTGGCTGGTGAGCTCCTGCGCCGACAGAACGCCCGGCGTCTCGACCGCCTTCTCCTCGGCGGCGCCCAGTTCCTCGGCGGGCTCGTCGGCGTCCTCCGCCTGCGGGGCGGCGAGACCGGTCGTCGCCTCGGCCTCGACCTGCACCGCCGAGCCGATCTGCTCCATCGTCTCGGTGCTCGGCGCGTTGTGAATGATCACGTACCACCAGGCGGCGACGAAAAGAGACAGCATGAGCGCGAGCGGGATCAGCGCCGAAAGCAGGTTTCCGATCACGACCGCGTAGGTGATGGGCCTGCCGTCCGCGGTCGTGCCCGACGCCGTGCCGGGGCGCAGCGAGGCCAGCATCAGCGATCCGAAGACCCGCTTCGACGGGCCGCGCTCGAGGCGTGCGATCCAGTCGGGAACTGGTATCCGGTACTTGTCCTCCGGCAGCTTCGGGGCGACCTTCGGATCGATCAGCGCCCAGCCGATGATGTAGACGAGATAGAGGAAGGTCAGGAAGAAGCCCGGCAGCATCGCCGCGGCATAGAGCTTGACGATCGACTGGCCGGCGACCGCGGCATAGACGATCAGCATCACCGACGGCGGGATCAGGATGCCGAGCGTGCCGCCGGCGGTGATCGCACCCGAGGCGAGGCGCACGTCGTAGCCCGCGTTCAGCATCGGGCGCATCGCGATCACGCCCATCAGCACGACGACGGCGCCGACGATGCCTGATGCGATGCCCCAGAAGGCGCAGACCAGCAGCGTGGTCACCGCCAGCGAGGCGGGAAGGCGGCGGAACGCGAGCTGGACCGAGAAGAACATCTTGTCGACGAGCGCCGCGCGCTCGATCACGTAGCCCATGAAAACGAACAGCGGGATCGACAGCAGCGTGTCGTTGTTCATCGCGCCGTAGGTGCGCTGGACCATCAGGTCGAACACCTGATTGGCCCACCAGTGCTTGTCGGGATCCCAGAAAGCCAGGAACCCGAACAGCATGCCGAGGCCCATCATCGTGAAGGCCGTCGGGAACCCCATCATGATCGCGGCGACGATGAGGCCGAGCATCGAAAGCCCGAGGATCGGATCGCTCACTGCCTGTCTCCGCGACGCGCGACGTCTTCGATCGCCTGGGTCTCGCCCATGCCGCGCTGATGCGCCGCCTTGTCGATGTCGGCCGCGTTCTGGATCGCCTGACGGCGCGATTCCTCGTCGATGAACTCGCTCTGCGCGAGCTGGTCGCCGACGACGTCGATCTCCTCGACGTCGCGTATCCGCTCAGGCCACTGGCCGGTCTTGAGGCAGACGATGCAGCGGACGATCTCGGCCGCGCCCTGGATCATCACCAGGAGGCCGGCTATCGGGATCACCGCCTTGAACTGATAGACGGGTGGCCCGTTGGCGGTGACGTTCGAATGCTCGTCGATGATCCAGGAGAGCTTGGCGAAGCCCCAGCCGGAGTAGATCAGTGCCGCGATGCCGGGGATGAAGAAGAGGAAGTAGAGGGCGAGGTCGAGCCCCGCCTGGGTCCGCGGGCGCATGGAGGAATAGAGGAAGTCGCCGCGGACGTGGCCGTCCTTCGACAGCGTGTAGGCGCCGCACATCATGAACAGCGTGCCGTAGAGCATGGCGTCGAGATCGAAGATCCATGCGGTCGGCGCGTTCAGGATGTAGCGCTTGAACACCTCGACGCATACCACGATCGTCAGCACCAGGATCAGCCAGGCGAAAGCCTTGCCGGAGGCTTCGCTGATGCGGTCGACACCGTGAAGGAAACGTTGGACGGTCATTCTGTCCTGGCTCGCGGTACGACGGACAAAAAGAAAGCGAGACACCACGCTTCAGGCATGGTGTCCCGCTGTTTCCGGACGATCGTCAGCCCTTCTTCGGGGCCGGCTTCGCGAAGTAGTGGTTGTAGGCCATCTCGCGACGGACGTTGTTGTCGAAGTCCCACTTCACCACGCGCTCGGCGAACTTCTTCTGCGAGGCCTCGATCTCCTTGAAGAGAGCGTTGCCTTCGGCCTTCTTCGCCGCCGCGGCGTCATAGGCGGTGAGCTGCGCCTGCAGGACCGAGCTCGGCGTCTTGTAGAAGCGGACCTTGTCCTTGGTCTGCAGCTCGATGTAGTCCTGCGAGTAGCGGTCGATCGACTTCCAGACCAGATCCTGCGAAGCGGCCTCGACGCCGTTGTCGATGATCGCCCTCAGCTTGGCCGGCAGCGCGTCGTACTTGGCCTTGTTGAACAGGATCTCGAACTGCTCGGCGTTCTGGTGATAGCTCTGCAGCATGCAGACCTTGGAGACGTCGGGGAAGCCCAGCACGCGGTCCGAGGACATGTTGTTGAACTCGGCCGCATCGAGCAGGCCGCGGTCCATCGCCGGCACGATCTCGCCGCCCGGAAGCGCGTTGACCGCCGCGCCCATCGCCGTGAACACGTCGATCGAGAGGCCGACCGTGCGGTACTTGAGGCCCTTCATGTCGTCGGCCTTCTGGATCGGCTTCTTGAACCAGCCGAGCGGCTGCGTCCACATCGGTCCGTAGGGGTAGGACTTCACGTTGGCGTTGACCGAGGCGTAGAGCTTCTCCATCAGCTCCTTGCCGCCGCCGTACTTGTGCCAGGACATCAGCTGCTGCGCGTCCATGCCGAAGGCGGGGCCCGAGCCCCACAGCGCCAGCGCGTTCTGCTTGCCGTAGTGATAGACCATCACGCCGTGGCCGCCGTCGAGCGTGCCGCTCGAGACCGCGTCGAGAAGCCCGAAGGCGGGAACGACGGCACCGGCCGGAAGCACCTCGATCTTGAGGTCGCCGCCGGTCATATCGTTGATCTTCTTCGCGAAGTCGTTGGCGTATTCGTGGAAGATGTCCTTCGCGGGCCAAGTGCTCTGGAAGCGGAAGGAAACCGGTCCGGACTGCGCATGGACCTTCGGTGCGGCGAGGGCGGCACCGGCCGCCGCGCCGGCGGCAGCGAGCCTGCCGAGGAACGAGCGACGGGAATTCCCTGCGGCTTCTGGCTTCAACTTCTTCATGGGGCGACTCTCCTCCTGGTTGTCATTGGTGCTTGGACTGCCGTTCTTGAGCGGCTGTGCCGGAGATTGTGCATTTTCTCCGGGACGTGACAAGCAGACGAACGGCGAGGAAGCCGCCCCTAGTCCCTCCAAAACTTCAATTATTTCTGAGGCAGGAAGCCCTCAGCCGCCCTCGAGCGAGCGGGTCATCTCCGGCAGCCGGCGCCAGAACCAGGCGTAGTAGAGGATGGCGAGGAAGGCGCCCCCCGCGACCGGCCAGCGGAGCCCCCACCATTCCGAAAGCACGCCCATGATCAGCGCGCCGAGCGCCGGGCCGCCGCGGAAGATGATGCCGTAAATGCCGAGCACGCGGCCGCGCATCGCGGAGTTGACTGACGCCTGGACAAGGGTCTGGCCTGCCGTGCCGTTGAAGACCATGGCGCCGCCGCCGATGCCGATGATCGCGACGCCGACGTAAAGATTGTCGGTCGCGCTGAACAGGAGCACGAGGATGGCGACGGCGAGGCCCGACCAGAAATTGAGCTGGGTGAGGCCCGCCAGGCGCTCGCGCTGGGCGAGGAAGATGCCGCCGAGGACCGCGCCGATGCCCATCGCCGCCGAGAGGCGCGCGAGGCCTGTGGCACCGCCCTGGAAGACCTCGCCGGCGAAGCCCGGCAGCAGCTCGACCACCGGTCGGGTGAGCACGCTGGCGACGATCATCAGCCCCAGCATCGGGCCGATGCCGGGATGGCTGAAGGCATAGCGCGCGCCTTCCGCGACCTCGGCGAAAAGACTGCCGCGCGGCGTGTCGCGGGCGGCGGGCGCGGTCGAGGTGATCGGGTGGATCATCGCCAGCATCACCTGCAGGACCGCATATGTGGCGGCATTGGCGAGAAAGGCCCAGGACGAGCCGCCGGCGACGATGACGAGGCCGGCGATGGTCGGCCCGATGAAGCGCGCGGTGTTGAAGGTGATCGAGTTGAGCGCGACCGCGACCGGCAGGTCCTGCTTCGGAACCAGGTGCGAGATCAGCGCCAGCCGCGACGGCTGCGCGAAGGCCTGGATCACGCCGTGGGCGAAGATCAAGACCGCCAGCAGCCAGATCGACAGCGTGCCGGTGAACGCCGCGACCGTCATCAGCCCGGAGGTCAGCATCGACAGGCCCTGCGTGACCTTGACCATCGCCAGCCGGTCGCGGCGGTCGACCAGCGCGCCGCCGATCGGCCCGAACACGGTCGAGGGGAACAGCTCCATGAAGGCGAGCGCGCCGATCCAGGCGCCGGACTCGGTCAGCTCCCAGGCGTACCAGCCGGCGGCGATGCGCTGGATCCAGGTGCCGACGACCGAGACGCCGTTGCCGATCGCGTAGTTGCGATAGCTGGGATGGCTGAGCGCGCGCGCGAGCGGACGGAGGCGTTCAAGAAATGGCATGTGACGCGAGAGCGCAATGCGCCACGGAACGGCCGGGGCGTCAATAGAAGCGGAAGAAGCGGAGCGCGCGGCGGCGGTTCGCCGAGCCTCATTCCGCTGGTGACAGCCGAAGGGACCTCGGGCAGCATGCGCGCCGAATTTTCCCATAGGAAAGCAGAACGATGGCCGAGAAGCCCGAAATCCTGTTCGTCGGCAGCATGCCGGACTGGTGGGTCGAGCGGATGGAGAAGTCGATCAGGCTGCTCCACGTGGCGAAGGCCCAGGACAAGGACGCCTTCATCAAGGAGCACGCGCCGAAGGCGAAGATCCTGATGGCCGGCGCGCCGGTCGACACCGCGCTGATCGAGAAGCTGCCGAACCTGAAATACATCTGCAGCATGGGCGCGGGGTACGACAAGATCGACGTCGGGACCGCGAAGAAGCGCGGCATCGTCGTCTCCAACACCCCACACGTCACCGACGGCTGCGTCGCCGACATGGCGATGGCGCTGCTGCTGGCCCATGGCCGCCACATCGTTCAGGGCGACAAGTTCGCCCGCTCGGGTGCCTGGCTGAAGGGCGGCTACCCGCTGGTCCCGCGGGTCTGGGGACGTCGCATGGGCATCCTCGGCCTTGGCCGCATCGGGCTCGCCATCGCCAAGCGCGCCGCCGCCTTCGACATGCCGATCGCCTATCACAACCGCCGGCCCCGGACCGACGTACCGTACTGGTACTATTCCTCGCTGCTCGACATGGCCCGCGACGTCGACATCCTGATGGTGGCGACGCCGGGCGGCGAGGGAACCCACCACATTGTCACCGCCGAGGTCATGAAGGCGCTCGGTCCGAAAGGACTCATTGTCAACATTGCGCGCGGTTCGATCATCGACGAGCCGGCGATGGTGAAGGCGCTCAAGGACGGGACGCTCGGCGGTGCCGCGCTCGACGTCTTCGAGTTCGAGCCGAAGATGCCGGAAGAGCTCCAGAAGCTCGAGAACGTGGTCCTGATGCCCCATCGCGGCGGCGGCACCTACGAGACCTGGGAAGACGCCTGCGACATGGTCCGCGACAACATCTTCGCCTACCTCAAGACCGGCAAGCCGCTGACCCCGATCCCCGAGACGCCGATCGACTGACCTCGGCGCGCTCCAAACGACGAACCCCGCGAGTTGGGACTCGCGGGGCTCTTGGGGGAGGGTTGCCGCCGGGGGAGGCGGCAACGACGGCACGCTTTATTCAGCGCGCCGGGGAAGAGAATTCAGGTCAGACGCGCCAGAAGGCTTTCTCGGCCTCGCGTCGCGCATCGACGCGGCTGATGCCGAGGTCTTTCAGCATGTGCTCGGACATCTCGCCGAGGGCGCGGCGCTCGCGGGCGCGACGCTCCCAGATCGCGACGAGGCCGGCCAAGCGGACAACAACCTGCATCGGGCTGGGGAGAGAGGGGAGGGTCCGAGTGGCGTCCTTGAGGCCACCCTTCGTATTTGTGAGCATACAATTCTCCTTTTGCCTACGGCGTCTTTACGTTTTGACGAGGATTGTAATATCGCAATCAATGCTGCATTGCAAGGTGACATAGGCCTAAATCAGCCGACAAAGAGGCGTATCTCGACAAAGCGTCCTCAGTGTTGTAAGTTTGTACTATGACAAATTGGACACCTGACCTGGATGTCCGTCCCGGCCCGCGGTATCTGGCCATTGCCGTGGCTTTGGGCGAGGCCATCGCCCGTGGCGAGCTCCGTCCCGGCGACCGCCTGCCGACCCATCGGGACTTGGCCCATCGCCTGGGTGTCACCGTTCCGACCGTGAGCCGCGCCTATCGCGAGGCGAGCCGCCGGGGATACCTCTCGGGCGAGGTCGGCCGCGGCACCTTCGTCCGTGGCGCGGTCCAGCCCAAGCGCACGCCGGGCCAGGAGCGCGAAGAGCACGGTCTGATCGATTTCGACATGAACCGGCCGACGGTGGATGCGCCCCATGCGGGCTACCTTGCCGAAAGCCTTGCGCGTCTCGCTCGCTCGCCCGAACTCGCCGACATGCTGCGCTACCAGCCGAATGCCGGGCTGCCGGCGCATCGCGCGGCCGGTGCCGCGTGGATGGCGAAGAGCGGCCTCGACGCCCAGGGCGAGCGTGTCGTCGTCACCTCCGGCGGCAAGCACTCGCTGTTCGTCGTGCTGCACGCGATCGCCAAGCCAGGCGACACGATCCTGACCGAGGAGTTGTCCTGGCCGGGGATCCGCAGCGTCGCCAAGTACCTCGACATCAATCTGCAGCCGGTGAAGCTCGACGAGGACGGGATCGTCCCCGACGATCTCGACCGTGCCTGCCGTGAGCACAGGCCGAAGGCCCTGCTGTGCACGCCGACAGCGCAGAACCCGACCGTCTCGATCCTGCCGGTGGCGCGACGACGACGGATCGCCGAGATCGCCCGCACCCACGAGATCGCGATCATCGAGGACGAAGTCTACGGGCCGCTGATCGACGAGCCGCCGCCACCGGTCGCGACATTCGCGCCGGAACGCACCTTCTACCTGACCAGCCTCTCCAAGGTGTCCGCGCCCGGTCTTCGCGTCGGCTTCGTGCTGGCGCCGCAGGGGCAGGTGGGCCGCGTCGCGCAGGGCGTCGGCGCCACGACGATCTTCACGCCACCTTTGATGGTCGAGATCGGTGCGCAATGGATCGCATCGGGCACAATCCAGGCGCTGGTCGACTGGCAACGGCGCGAGGTCTCCGAGCGCGCGCACCTGATGCGCCAGATCCTCGGCAACGGCATCAAGTTCCGCATCGAGCCCCACGCGATGCACACCTGGATCCAGCTGCCGAAGCCCTGGCATCCGGCCGACATCGTCGAGGCCGGGCGCCGCCGCGGCCTCTCGCTTTCCCAGACGGACGCCTTCTGCGTCGGCATCGAGGAGCCGGACGCGATCCGTCTCGCGCTGTGCGGCCCGGTCAGCCGCGCGCGCTACGAGGAAGGCTTGAAGCGCCTCGCCGACGCGCTCGCCGCCGGACCGGAATTCACCGCGACGATGGTCTGAGCGGCCTCAGAGAAGGTCGCGTCTGATCTTCGTGTCCCAGGTTCGCGAGAAGACGCGGACGCCGGCCTCGAAGGCTTCCAGCTTCGCCGTCACCAGGAAGCTCTCCTTCGTCGAGGTCACGGTGGTGTCGGTCTCGATCGCCACCTGCCACGGCCCACGACCGTGCGTGATCCGATAGAACGAGTGCGCCTTCGCCGAGAGCGGGTCTCCCTGGCGGATCGAGTAGCGTTCGTCGCCGCGGCCGCCGTATTCCCAATCGATCGCGTTGAGCCGGATCAGGCCGCGGTCCTTCGCCGCCTCGACCGCGTGCTCTTCCGAGATCATGTCGCGCGAATGCCGGCGGCTCCGCGCGTAGGCACGTTTCTCGGTACGCGGCGAGGCCTGCGCGCATTCCGGCGGCCCGAACGCATGCAGCCGCGCATCCTCCTCGCGCGGCGCGCGGACGGGGAGGTCGAGTGTGCTGGCACCGGTGAAGATGGTCAGCGTCACCGGCTCGGGCGACGGCCACATGATCGGCCAATAGCCCGTCG
>JBGALV010000148.1:0-9965 GCA_044223515.1 Alphaproteobacteria bacterium | reverse complement strand
GCCGGCGCTCTATCGGCGGTTCGGGCTTCCACGCGTGACCCAGGCCGGCGCCCTGCTGCTGTCGCTGGGCGTCCTCGGCTGGGCGCTCGCCCGCGAACCCTGGCAGCTCTTCGCGGCGACGCTGCTCAGCGGCGCAGGATGGGTCGCGATGGGAGCGGCCGCGATCAACGCCATCGTCGCCCCCTGGTTCGTCGTCAAGCGGCCGGCGGCGCTTGCTACCGCCTACAACGGCGCCAGCATCGGCGGCGTCATCTTCTCGCCGCTCTGGGTCGCGGCCATCGCCGGCCTCGGCTTTCCCCTCGCTGCCGCGGCAATCGGTGCCGCGACGGTCGCGACGATCTGGCTGCTCTCCGACCGCGTCTTCGCCCGCACGCCCGGAGCGATGGGACAGACGCCCGACGGCGATGTCCCGGGCAAGGGTGCCGCCTCGGTGACCTCACCGCACGCGCGTCCCCTCCCCGGCCGGCGGCTCTGGCACGATCGCAAGTTCGTGACGCTCGCTGCCGGCATGGCGCTCGGCCTCTTCGCGCAGATCGGGCTCATCGCCCATCTCTTCTCGCTGTTGGTGCCGGCGCTGGGCGCACAGTTCGCCGGCATCGCGACAGGCCTCGCCACCGCCGCCGCCATCGGCGGACGCAGCGTGGTCGGCTGGTCGATGCCGGCGGGAGCCGACCGGCGGCTAATCGCCTGCCTGAGCTACACCGTGCAGATCGCGGGTGCGGCCGCCTTCCTGATGGCGTCGGGCGACGACGTCCCGCTGCTGATCCTCGGCGTCGTCCTTTTCGGCGCCGGCATCGGTAACGCGACGTCGCTGCCGCCGCTCATCGCCCAGGTCGAGTTCGTGAAGGAGGACGTGGCGCGCGTGGTGCCGCTCGTCGTCGCCATCAGCCAGGGAACCTATGCCTTCGCACCCGCCACCTTCGGGCTCGTGCGCGAGCTGCTGCCGACGCCGGCCGTCTTCATTGCCGCCGCCACCATCCAGATGCTGGCGATCGTTGCGCTGCTCGTCGGGCGGCGGCGCCCCGGCACTCTAGAGATAGCCCTCGCGCAGGAGGCGGACCGCTCCTAGCGTCGCCCGCATCTGCGTCGTATGCGCCAGGCGGAAGGCGCCGCCGTAGATCGTCTCGTCCGGATACTCGGTGATGAGCTGGAACGGCACGGTCTGGCGCGTGTGCTCCGAGATCATGCAGGGAATGCCGTTGATCACCGGGAACGGCACCTCGCCGGTATGCGCCCTCCATGTAGCGATCTGGGTGGCGTTGAACGACGCGAGTTCCGCGTCTTCCGCCAGATGCGCAGTCAGCGCCTCGAGGAAGGGTCGCGCCTTGTCGCCGAGCCCCGGCAAGTGGCGGAAGATCAGGAACATGCCTTTGGGGATCGTCCAGAGCGCGAAGCCTGCCGGGATGTAGCCGTTCAGCGGCCGCGTCCATTCATGCGCCGGGTAGCCGTGCAGGTTGAGATGCAGGCGGGCACCGACCGCCTCGATGAGGCCCAGCCGCGCCGCCTTCTCGTGCAGCGGCGGCGCCTCGCGTGCCTCGACGTCATCACCGAGCGCGCTGTAGCGGGCGGCGTGATGCATGTGCCGCGGGTTGCGGGCGCGAAGCTGGTGGTGGAGCGCGTAGCCATCCGGATTCTCGCACGGAATGAGTGCGAACCGCCGGTTCTCCGCTCTCAATTGTCGTGCAGCCCGAAGCGCGCCGACGATGCCCGACGTCTCGTTGGCATGCTGCGCCGCCGACAGCAGGAATGGCGGCCCATCGCCGTCGTAGAGGCGCGCCAGCAAGGGACGCCCCTGGATCGAGGCGATGTCGCGCTTCTCGCCACCGAGCGCGTCGGTCATCTCCTCGATCTGCGCTGGCGCCAGCGGCCGATCGGCGTCGTCCAGGCTGGCTGGCCCGGAGAGAGGCCGTCGCTCGATCGCCTCGCCCACGCTCACGGTGACGCGCGCCGGGCCATCGGCGGTGACGATGTCGGGGATGATCTGCCCAGGCTGAAGCGTGCGGGCGCCGGCCGCGAGTCCGGCGCGATGCTTCAGGTATTCGCCGATCGAGAAGTAGAACTCCTCGTGCAGCGCCTCCGACGTGCTCAGGACCTCGTCGCCATAGGCGAGTTCGGTCTCGATGCCGGGCAGCGTCGCCGAGATCTCGAGGGCAGCGAAGAACGGCTGCGTCGCCGGCCAGCGATACCCGGCCATCGCAGCCATGGCCTCGTGGAAGACGGTCTCGTACTCCGTCTTGAGCGGGCCGTCCTCGACGATCGCCCCCGATGCGTCCTGCACGCGAAGCCAGCCGCAGGGCGTGAGCGTCATGGCGTCCAGGTGGTCGGTGACCAGCTTGTTGGGCGCGAACACCCGAACCCAGGGCCCCTCCCCGGATCGCACGCGATAGACGAGCGGCTCGCTTCCCTTGGTGAAGGCGAGTTCGACTCCACCGATCATCGCCGCCAGCGGATAGGCCTCGAGCTTGAAGCGGCCTTCCGGCGCCGCGTCATGCGCTGGCAGTTCGACGGTCAGCGTGCCGTTCGGTGCCGGCATCTCCTCGAGGACGTGGTGGACCAGCGGCTTGTAGGCGCTGCGGATCCGCGCCGCGACGCCTGAGGACCCCAGGCGCTTCTCCGCGGCCCGCCGCGCCGCTGGACCTTCGAACAGCCAGGCCTCGATCTCGAAGCCGCGATGACCGCCGCCGCCGAAGCGCTCGACCAGGACGTCCAGCGTCCGCGGAACGGTGAGGTCGAGCAGGATCGTCACAGGGTCACGCGACCGCCTGCGCCGCCTCCGGCTGCACGAAATGGCAGGCGGTCATGTGACCGCCGGGAGCCACCTGGACCAGAGGCGGTTCGACCTGTCGGCATATGTCCTGGGCCATCGGGCAGCGCGTGTGGAAGCGGCAGCCGGCGGGCGGGTTGATCGGGCTCGGCACGTCGCCCTTGAGCACGATCCTCTCGCGCCGTCCTCTTGCCTTCGGCACCGGGATCGCCGACAGCAGCGCCTGCGTATACGGATGCTTCGGCGAGGCATAGAGCTGACGCTTCGGCGCGATCTCGACGATCTTGCCGAGATACATCACCGCGACCCGGTCGGAGATGTGACGGACGACGCCGAGGTCGTGGGAGATGAAGAGGTAGGTGAGCTTGAACTCGGCCTGAAGGTCCTGAAGCAGGTTCACCACCTGCGCCTGGATCGAGACGTCGAGGGCGGAGACCGGCTCGTCGCAGACGATCAGCTTCGGGTTGAGCGCGAGCGCTCGGGCGATGCCGATGCGCTGACGCTGGCCGCCGGAGAACTCGTGCGGATAGCGCTCGGCGTGGAACGAGGCGAGTCCGACCAATCCCAAGAGCTCGGCGACGCGCTTCTTCAGGTCCGGTCCGAAGCGCTCGCCATGGATCACCATCGGCTCGGCGATGATCTCCTCGACGGTGAGGCGCGGGTTCAGGCTCCCGTACGGATCCTGGAAGATGATCTGCATCTCGCGGCGCAGCGGCTGCATCTCGGCCGGCGACAATCCCACCGTATCGCGGCCGTTGATCAGGATCTTGCCCTGGCTCGGCTCGATCAGCCTGAGCACGAGCCGTCCGGTCGTCGTCTTGCCGCAGCCCGACTCGCCGACGAGCCCCAGCGTCTCGCCGGCACCGATCGAGAACGACACGTCCTCGACAGCCCTTACCGCACCGACCTGCTTCGGCAGGATGAAGCCTTCGAAGATCGGGAAGTGCTTGGTGAGTCCCTGGACCTCGAGAAGCGGCGGGGCGCTCATCGGATCGCCCCAGCGGCGTCGAAGCGGTAGCCGGTGTGGCGGATGCAGGCGGCGTAGTGCGCGGCCTCCACGCCGATCAGCGGCGGCAGGCCGCCGGCGCACTCCTCACGCGCATATCCGCAGCGCGGCTGAAAGCGGCAGCCCGGAGGCAGGCTCTGCGGGTTCGGCAAGGTGCCCGGGATCGCCGTCAGGCGATGCACGTCGGCGTCGAGGTCCGGGATGCTGGCGATGAGCCCCTCGGTATAGGGATGCGCCGGACGGTCGAAGACGTTCTCGACGCTCGCCTGCTCGGCGGTGCGGCCTGCATACATCACCAGCACGCGGTCGGCGAACTCGGCGACGACGCCGAGGTTGTGGGTGATGATGATGACCGCCATCCTGAACTCCTCCTGCAGCTGGCGGAGGAGATCCAGGATCTGGGCCTGGATGGTGACGTCGAGCGCCGTCGTCGGCTCGTCGGCAAGCAGGAGCTTCGGATTGCACGACAGCGCCATCGCGATCATCACCCGCTGGCGCATGCCGCCCGAGAGCTGGTGCGGGTAGTCGTCGAGCCGGCGCGCGGGCGCGGCGATGCCGACGCGGCCGAGCATGTCGACCGCGCGGGCGCGCGCCGCGCGCGTGCCCATGCGCTCGTGCTGGCGGATCGTCTCGACGATCTGGTCGCCGATGGTGAAGACGGGGTTGAGCGAGGTCATCGGCTCCTGGAACACCATGCCCATGGCGCCGCCGCGCAGGGCGCGGCGTTCGCGCGGCGGCATCTGCAGCAGGTCGCGGCCTTCGAACAGGATCGCGCCCGCGGCGATGCGGCCCTGCGGCTGCGGCAGCAGGCCCATGATCGACAGCGCGGTGACGCTCTTGCCCGATCCGCTCTCGCCGACGATGCCGACGACCTCGCGCGGCGCCACGTCGAAGCTGACATCGTCGAACCGCCCTGGCCGGCCCCATGTCGGTGCCGAACTCGACCTTCAGGCCGCGAACGGAAAGCAGTGGAGTGGCCATGCTCAGTCCTGCGATATCTTGAGGGCGCGGATCGAGCACGTCGCGGAGACCGTCACCCAGCAGGTTCAGGCTCAGCACGGTGACCGCGAGCGCAGGGCGGGATCAGCGGCGTTCCAGTTGGCATCGCGGATGTATGACGGCCTTCGGCGATCATGTTGCCCCAGGTCGGCGTCGGCGGCGGCGAACCCAATCCCAGGAAGCTCAAGGTCGCCTCGGTCACCACGGCATAGGCGAAGACGAAGGTGAGCTGAACGATCAGCGGCGCCATGCAGTTCGGCAGCACGTGCTTGCGGAGGATGCGCCAGTTGCTGGCGCCCATGGCGAGCGCGGCCTGGACATACTCCATCTCGCGGACGACCAGCACCGAGGCCCGCACGATACGCGCGGTGCGCGGGATGTAGACGGCGGCGAGCGCGATCGCCGCGGTCATGCTCGACGGTCCCAGCGCCGCGGCAATGCCCATCGCAAGCAGGACGGGCGGGAACGCCATCAGCGCGTCGGTGACCCGCATCAGCATGTTGTCGAGGCGCTTGAAGTAGCCCGACGCGGCGCCGAGCGCCACGCCGAACACCGCGTTCATGATGACCACCGCAAGACCGATCCCGAGCGACAGCTGGGCGCCGTAGAAGATGCGGGCGAGGATGCTGCGGCCAAGATTGTCGGTGCCGAACAGGAAGTCGCCGCTCGGCGGGCGGAACCGGAAACGAACGGCCATCCGGTTGGGGTCGGCGTCCGTCAGCAGGGCCGCGAAGATCGCGACGAAGGCGACGACGACGAACAGGATGGCGCCGACCATGAAGGCCTTGTGCCTGAGCAGCCGACGCAGGATCGGATTCCGCTGCAGGAAGCTCCGCTTCGTCGATGCCACCGGGAAGGCTGCGTCAACGGCCGTCATAGCGCACCCGCGGATCGAAATAGGCGTAGAGGACGTCGACCAGGATGTTGAGCATCAGGAGCGCGCCGGCGACCAGCAGCAGCCCGCCTTGGATCATCGGGTAGTCGCGGCGCAGCACCGCCGAGCCCAGGAGCGAGCCGATGCCGGGAACGGAGAAGACGGACTCGATGACCAGGGAGCCTGAGATCAGCACGCTGAAGATGATGCCGATCACGGTGACGACCGGGATCATCACGTTCTTGAAGGCGTGCTTGCCGATCACGACCCATTCCGGCAGTCCCTTAGCGCGGGCGGTGCGGATGTAGTCCTGGCGCAGCACCTCGAGCATGGTCGAGCGCGTGATGCGGGCGAGCAGCCCGATCTGCAGGAGCGCCAGCGACACCGCCGGCATCGTCGCGGTCTTGAACCAGCCCCAGGGGCTTTCCTGCCAGGGCACGTAGCCGCCGGTCGGCAGCCATCCTAGATGCACCGAGAACAGGATGATCAGCATCAGGCCGAGCCAGAAGTTGGGCAGCGATACGCCGATCAGCGCGAAGATCATCGCGCCCTGGTCGGCCCAGGTGTTGCGCTTGAGCGCAGCCACCGCGCCGCAGGCGATGCCGAACCCCAGCGTCAGCACCATCGAGTAGAACGCGATCGACAGCGACACCGGGATGCGCTCGATCGTCGCCTCCAGCACCGGCTTGCCGAGAAGCAGCGAGTTGCCGAGATCGCCCTGGACGAGGCCGGCGTAGAACCGCCACATCTGGATGTGGAACGGCTGGTCGAGGCCGAGGTTCTTGCGAATATTGTCGAGCTCGGCCGGCGTCGACGTCGGCCCGCCGATCAGGATCGCCGGGTCGCCGGGAACCAGCTTCATGATGGTGAAGGAGATGATGCTGACGAGGATCAGCACCGGGATCGACTGGATCAGCCGGGCGACGATATAGCGGCCCATTCCCCTGCTCTAACTTTCCCAGACGTGCCGGCCCGACGTTGATCCGTCGATCCCGGCCGAGGCTTTGAATCGCGACTGACGGAGATAAGGGAAGCGGGCGGCCTCAAGGAAGCCGCCCGCTGTCACCTCGATACGACTTGGATCAGCCCTTGATGAAGACGTTGGACATGCGCGGGATGCGGAAGGGCTTGAAGCCTTCCACGTTCGAGCGCACCGCCTGCACCTTGGTCAGCGAGCCGAAGGGCAGCGCCAGCACCTGATCCAGGATGCGGGCCTGACCCGCGGCGAAAGCGACCTTGCGCTCTTCCAGGGTCTTGCCGTTCGTGAGCGCCGTGAAGGCCTTCATGAACTCCTCGTCCGGCTTGTTGTCCTTCGGCTTGTAGGTGTTGAACGGATGCGCATGGAAGCGCAGCGCCGCAACGCCGCCGAGCGAGGTGTTGGTGCCGTAGCCGGTGAAGAAGAAGTTCCAGCCGTCGTTGCTGTTCTGCTGCTTCTGCACCGATGCCGGCCAATCCATGACCAGGAGTTCGGCGTTGATGCCGACCGCCTTCAGCTGCTCCGACATGACCAGGGCGGCGGTGTACATGTTGCCGTAGTCCTGGTTGGTCAGCAGGACGACCTTCTCGCCCTTGTAGCCGCCCTCGGCCAGAAGCTTCTTCGCCTTCGCGGCGTTCTTCTGGTTGTAGGTCTCCTTGCCGGCCTCGGTGTAGAAGGCCTGGCCCGGATACTGGAAGCCGATGTTGAGCTTGTAGGCGCCGTCGGTCGCCGCCTCCATCAGCTCTTCCATGTCCATCGCCGCCTGGATCGCCTGACGGACCTTGAGATTGTCCGTCGGCGGCGCAGAAAGGTTCGGGATCGCGATCTGGACCCAGAAGTTGTTGAGCGGGGCCAGCGTGATGTTCTTGTTGTCCTTGAGACGCGCCTGGGCCTTGGCGGGGATGTCCTCCACGCCATGGAACTCGCCGGTCTCGAGGCCGGCGACGCGGGCGCCCGCCTCGGTCACGATGCGCATGTTGACGGTGTCGACGCAGGCGACCTTGTAGCCGCCGAAGCCGTTCGTGGTCGGGAACCGCTTGTCCGGCGTGTAGCCGTCGAAGCGCTTGAGCTTCACATGGCTGTCGGCGACGAACTCGACGTATTCCCACGGACCGGTGCCGACCGGCTTCAGCTGCATCGCCTCGGCCGAGGCGTTCTCGCGCGGCACGATCACGATCGGGACCGAGAAGGAGCTCAGGTTCTCGATGAAGGTCGGCTGCGCCTGCTTCATCTTGAGGACGAAGGTGTCGGGCGCCGGCGCTTCCCACTTGTCGACGACGTCGAGGATTCCGCGGTCGATGCCGACCTTCTTGTAGCGATCGAACGACGCCATCACATCGTCCGAGGTCAGCGGCTTGCCGTTGTGGAACTTCACGCCCTGGCGGAGCTTGAAGGTGTACATCATGCCGTCCGGCGCCTCGACCACCTCGGCCGCCAGCTCCGGGATCGGGTTCATGTTCTCGTCGCGGGTGACCAGCGACTCGAACATGTTCATCGCGACGTTACGGGTCGAGATGGTGGACGAGGTCATCTGATCGAGGCTGTTGACCTTCGCCTCCTGGGCAAAGACCAGGTTGCCGCCGGTCTTGCCGCAGGTGAACTGCTGGGCCGAGGCCGGGGCCGCGGCGAGCGCCAGGGCCGATACGGTCCCCAGCATCAAGTAATGTGAAAGACGCATGATGCCTCCTAGCTCCTGTTCGGACGACAAAAGACAGTCAAAACGCTGTCCTGGATTTGGTTTTCTTTGAGCCTATCCAAGGTGCTCCGGCATGCACAAGGCGAAACTGCCGGCACGGGGAATGGCGCCGGAAGCTTGAAGCCGGCCGGGGCGGAGGCTAGAGAGGGCGCGACGGAGAGATGGCCGAGCGGTTTAAGGCATCAGTCTTGAAAACTGACGTGGCGGCAACGCCACCGTGGGTTCGAATCCCACTCTCTCCGCCATCAGTTCAGGTCTCGCTCGAGCGGGTCGGCGCGGTCTCGCAAGCCTTCAGGATGTCGCGGATCTGGCTTCGAAGCGATCCCTTCGAGGGCGAGAAGGAGCCGTCGAAGGCGGCCGAACCGATGGTGAAGGCATCGGCCCCCGCCTCGGCGAGGGCATGGATCTGCTCCGTCGACTTGACGCTCCCGGCGATGATCAGGCGGCCGCCGTTGAGGGCACCGCGCGCTGCGCGCACCAAGTCGAGTGGATCGGCCTCCGTCGCGCGATAGGCCAGGAGATCGACACCGCCGCAACCGGCGGCGCGGGCCGCCCGGCAATGCTCGGCGATGAGGGCCGGCGTCCCGCCCAGCTTGGTCGGGTGGCCTACGGGAAGACCGGGGAACGGGAAGTACCCCCCGAGGCCATCCAGGATTTCCTTCGCCGCGCCGGTGTTGGTGCCGCCGAGAATGCAATCCACGCCCAGATCCCGTCCGGCTTCGAGCGAGGTCTCGACGGCTTCCGACGTCGTGCTGACGACCTCGAGATAGGAGGTCGCGCCCGCTGCCCGGATCTTCTTCACCAGGCTCCGCATGGTCGCCGCCGGCACGCCGATATCCTTGAAGCCGATATGCGTCACGCCCCAGTCGATCACCTGATC
Source organism: Alphaproteobacteria bacterium (assembly GCA_044223515.1). Lineage (GTDB taxonomy): Bacteria > Pseudomonadota > Alphaproteobacteria > SHVZ01 > SHVZ01 > SHVZ01. The sequence continues at coordinate 770 of JBGALV010000148.1, read as the reverse complement.
GACGACCTCGTCGGCGTCGTCGACCGTCCGGTCGTTCCGCGTCAACATCATGATGAAATCCATGATCCCCACCCCGACCGCAGCCGTCAGCCGTTCAGCTTCTTCAGCGCGAGCTTGTGCAGCTTCGGATCGCCGCTGCCGCAGATCCGCCCTCCCGAATGAAGGCCCAGCGCCTTCCCGTCCCAGTCTGTAAGCACGCCGCCAGCTCCTTGGAAGATAGGGACCTGCGCCAGATAGTCGTGCGGCTTTAGACCGCCTTCGACGACGATGTCGGCGTTGCCGGCGGCGACCTGGCCGTAGCCGTAGCAGTCAGTCCCGTACCGCGTCAGCTTGACCGAGGTCCTAAGCGACTCGAAGGCCGGGGTCAGCGTACCGAACATATAAGGCGAGGTCGCGAACAGCGTTGCCTCCGCCAAGATGGGGCACGGCCGCGTCGTCACCTTCTTTCCCAGATAGGTCGTGGCGCGACCGACCGCGCCGACCCAACGTTCGCCGATCACCGGCTGGTCGATGATGCCGAGGATCGGCACGCCCCGGCGAACCAGCGCGATCAGCGTCCCGAACAGCGGCACGCCGCAGATGAACGACTTGGTGCCGTCGATCGGATCAAGCACCCAGACGTACTCGGCGTCGATCCGGTCGAGACCATGCTCCTCGCCCATGATCCCGTGATCCGGGTACTCGCGGGCGATCATCTCGCGCATGCGGGACTCCGCCTCCCGATCGGCGATCGTGACCGGTGAGGAGTTGCCCTTCTCGATCACCTTGAT
>JBGALV010000147.1:0-10649 GCA_044223515.1 Alphaproteobacteria bacterium | reverse complement strand
TCTCCCCCGTCGGCCGATCTTGGGGGCCGGTCGGTCGCAGGGCCCCCAGCCCTCCGCTCGGCTCTTTCACGATCCGAAACCTTCGTTTCGCCTGGACGTGCGGCCGGGCTAGGCTCGTCGGTGGCCGTGATAGCAATGGCCATCGCCGAAACCTTTCAAGGGGAGGACGTCAATGGAACGCAGGGAGTTCTTGGCGCGGGCCGTTTTGCTGCCGGTCGCTGCCGGCTTGGCCGCTCATCCGATCGCGGCCTTCGGGCAGACCACGCCGAAGCGCGGCGGCGTGATGAACATCGTGTTGCAGCCGGAACCGCCGACGCTGATGCTGCCGATCAACCAGGGCACGACGACCCAGGTTGCCGGCGGCAAGATCTTTCAGGGCTTGCTGACCTTCGACTTCGCGCTCAAGCCGATGCCGTCGCTCGCCAAGTCCTGGACCGTCTCGCCGGATGGCCTCACCTACACCTTCAAGCTCGAAGAGAACGTGAAGTGGCACGACGGCAAGCCGTTCACCTCGGCCGACGTCGTCTTCTCGACCCAGGTCTTCCTGATGGAAGTCCACGGTCGCGCGCGCGCCAATTTCAGCCGCGTGGCATCGACTGAGACGCCGGACGCGCACACCGTCGTCTACAAGCTGAAGGAGCCCTTCGGTCCCTTCCTCCATGCGTTCGAGGTGTCGAGCGCGCCGCTGGTGCCGAAGCACGTCTACGAGAACACCGATTTCCGCAACAACCCGGCGAACAACACGCCGATCGGAACCGGCCCGTTCAAGTTCAAGGAATGGAACCGGGGCTCGAACATCGAGCTGGTGCGCAACGAGAACTACTGGAAGCCCGGCCAGCCCTATCTCGACGGCATCAGCTTCCGCATCATCCCGGATGCGTCGCTGCGAGCGGTGGCGCTCGAGACGGGACAGGCCCACGCCTCCCAGTTCGACGCCGTCGAGCCGTTCGAGGTGCAGCGCCTGGCGGCCCTCCCCAGCCTCAGCATGACGACGAAGGGCTACGAGTTCGTCTCGCCGATCATGTGGATCGACATCAATAACCGCCGCGGGCCGCTCGCCGACAAGCGCGTGCGCCAGGCGATCATGTTCGGGATCGACCGCGAGTTCATCGTGAAGAGCCTGTTCTTCGGCATGGGCAAGGTCGCGACCGGGCCGATCGCCTCGACCACCCGGTTCTATGACGCGAACGTGCCCAAGTATCCGTTCGATCCGGCCAAGGCCGAGGCGCTGCTCGAGGCGGCCGGCTTCAAGAAGGGCGCGGACGGCGTCCGCCTCAAGCTCCGCTGCATGGTCTTGCCCTATGGCGAAGTGTGGCAGCGGCTGGCCGAATACACCCGCCAGGCGCTCGGCAAGGTCGGCATGCAGCTGACCCTGGAGAGCACCGACGTCGCCGGATTCTGGAAGAAGTCGACCGAGGACGACTACGAGCTCACCTTCAACTACCTCTCGCAGTTCGCCGATCCCGCCCTCGGCGTTTCCCGCGCCTATATCTCGACCAACATCCGCAAGGGTATTCCGTCGACCAATATCGGCGCCTACGCCAATCCCAAGGTGGACGAGCTGTTCGAGCTGGGCGCCAAGGGGGTCAAGGACGAGGATCGTCAGAAGGCCTATTCGGAGGTCCAGAAGATCCTGGTCGAGGACGTGCCCGTCGCGTGGATGATCGAGATGGCGTGGCCCAATTTCGTGAACAAGAAGGTCCACGACGTCATCACCTCCGGCATCGGCCCGGTTGAAAGCTACGATCGGGTGTGGATGGAGAGCTGACGCATCTCTGTGGCATCCTCTCTCGGGTCTGACCCGATCCGAGAGAGGACGCTCGAGAGATGACGCCCAAGACCATCCCCGTCGCCCCCTTCGACTGCGTCATCTTCGGCGGCACCGGCGACCTCTCGCTTCGGAAGCTGCTGCCGGCCCTCTATCACCGCGACGTCGACGGCCAGATCCCGTCGAGCTCGCGCATCTTCTCGATCTCGCGCAAGGCCATGGACGCGGCTGCCTACCGGCGGCTGGTCGAGGAACGCGTGGCCAAGCACAAGGCCGACGATGCCTCCTGGGCGCGCTTCCTCGCCCGCCTCGACCACATTGCCCTCGACGCGTCCGCCGATGCCGGCTGGGACAACCTGAAGCGTCGCCTGGACGAAACGCCGGGCCACGTGCGGGTCTTCTACCTGGCGACTGCGCCGTCGCTCTATGGCCCGACCTGCGCCCGTCTCGGCAAGACCGGGCTGGCCACGCCCGAGGCCCGCGTCGTGGTCGAGAAGCCGATCGGCCACGATCTCGCCTCTGCGCGGCAGATCAACGAGGAGATCGGCAAGGTCTTCAGCGAGCGGCAGACCTACCGGATCGATCACTACCTCGGCAAGGAGACGGTGCAGAACCTGATCGCGCTCCGTTTCGCCAACTCGCTGTTCGAGCCTTTGTGGAGCAGCACCTGGATCGACCATGTGCAGGTCACGGTCGCCGAGACCGTCGGCCTCGAAGGCCGTGCCGACTACTACGACACCGCCGGGTCTGCGCTTCGCGACATGGTGCAGAACCATCTGCTGCAGCTTCTCTGCATGGTGGCGCTCGAGCCGCCCCGGAACTTCGATGCGGATGCGGTCCGCGACGAGAAGATCAAGGTGCTGCGCGCTCTGGAGCCGATCGGCGAGGGCGATCACGGCATCATCCGCGGCCAGTACCGCCGCGGCGCCGCCGAGGGCAAGGCGGTGCCGGGCTATCAGGAGGAGCTCTCGGACGGCAAGACCAGCCGCACCGAGACCTTCGTCGCGCTCAAGGTCGGCATCGCCAACTGGCGCTGGTCCGGCGTGCCGTTCTACCTACACAGCAGAGCGGCTATGGCGACGCGGACCTCGGAGATCGTGATCCAGTTCAGGGCGGTCCCGCACAACATCTTCCCGCGATCGGCTGGCGGTCTCAATCCGAACCGGCTGGTGATCCGGCTTCAGCCCGACGAGGGCATCACGCTTCACCTGATGACCAAGGAGCCTGGCCCCGGCGGGCTTCGCCTCAAGTCGGTGCCTCGACCTCTCCTTCGCCGAGGAATCTTCGCCGGCCGCCTGCCCGAGGCCTACGAGCGCCTGCTGCTCGACGTGGTCCGCGGCAATCCGACGCTCTTCATGCATCGCGACGAGGTCGAGGCGGCCTGGACCTGGCTCGACGCCTCGATCCGTACCTGGGAAGAGAAGGGCACGATGCGCCGAAGCCCTACATGGCCGGAAGCTGGGGCCCGACCGCCGCGACAGCGCTGATCGAGCGCGACGGCCGCACCTGGCACGAAGAAGCGATATAGCGGTCGGCGATTCTACCTGCGCGAACTGGAGAAAGCGAAAACGTCCACCGCCCGGGCGTGCAGGGCGGTTGTGTGGAAACGTAAGCCCTCCTATCATTCCGCTTCCGCCTGAACCCAGACCCTCCCTGTCCGAAAGGCCCCCGGCCATGCGCGTGCGTGACTTCCATACCGGCCGTTCCGCTGTCTACGCCGATGGCGGCGTTGCCGGCACCGCTCATCCGCTGGCTACCCTGACCGCGATCGACGTGTTGCGCTCCGGCGGCAATGCGGTCGATGCGTCGATCGCCGCGATCGCGATGCTTTGCGTGATCGAGCCGCATGCGACCGGGATCGGCGGCGACTGCTTCGCGCTCTACTCGCCGAAATCCGGCATGCCGATCGGCCTCAACGCCTCCGGCCGGGCTCCGGCGGCGGCGACGCTCGACTGGTACAAGTCCCAGGGAATCGATGCGATCCGCATGCAGTCGCCGCATGCGGTAACCGTGCCGGGCGCGATCGATGGCTGGTGCAAGCTGCACGCCGACTACGGCACGAAGGACCTGGCCGAGCTTTTCGCCCCGGCGATCCGCATGGCGGAGAACGGCTACCGCGTCTCGCCGCGCACCGGTTCCGACTGGAGCAAGCTGACGGCGAAGATGTCGAAGGACCCGGACGCGGCGAAGCGGTTCCTTCCGGGCGGCAAGCCCCCGGCGATCGGCGACCTGCACAAGCAGCCGGAGCTCGCCGAGACGCTTCGTATCATCGCGAAGAAGGGCCGCGACGGCTTCTACAAGGGCGACGTCGCCAAGGACATGGTCGACAAGCTCCGCAGCGTCGGCGGCCTCCACACGATGGAGGACTTCGAGGAGTCGCGTGCCGACTACGTGACGCCGATCTCGACCAAGTATCGCGACCACCACGTGCACGAGATCCCACCGAACGGCCAGGGCATCACGGCCCTGATCATGCTGAACGTGCTGCAGGGCTACGACTACCGCAGCGACAAGTACAGCCAGGCCGACCGCATCCACCTGATGGCCGAGGCGGCGAAGTTCGCCTATCGGCTCCGCAACCAGCATGTGGGCGACATGAGCCAGGTCGACGTGCCGGTCGATCGCCTGCTGTCGACGCAGGAGGCGGAGTCGCTCCGCGCGCAGATCAGCCTCAACAGCGTGTCGCCCTGGACCGAGCTCGATTACCTCGAGCACAAGGACACCACCTATCTCTGCGTCGTCGACAAGGACCGGAACGCCTGCTCGTTCATCAACTCGCTGTTCGCGGCCTTCGGCTCGGGCATCCTCGCGCCGAAGTCGGGCGTCATGCTGCAGAACCGCGGCCAGGGCTTCCGCCTCAAGGAAGGCCACCCGAGCTGCATCGCGCCGCGCAAGCGCCCGATGCACACGATCATTCCCGGCATGCTGACCAAGAACGGCAAGACGGTGATGCCGTTCGGCGTCATGGGCGGCCACTATCAGCCGACCGGCCACTCGACCCTGGTCTCGAACGTGCTCGACTTCGACATGGACCCGCAGGACGCGCTCGCCGCTCCCCGCATGTGGGCCTATGAGGGCGAGCTCAAGCTCGAGCCGGCGATCCCCGAGAGCGTCGCCGAGGATCTCCGCCGCCGCGGCCACAAGGTCGTGCGCACCGAGACGCCTCCCGGCGGTGGACAGGCGATCTGGATCGATCACGATCGCGGCGTCCTGATCGGCGGCTCCGAGCCCCGCAAGGACGGCTGCGCGCTCGGCTACTAGGCATCACGCGTCATCAGGGATAAGCGGAATATGGACGACTCCATCCAGTGGGGCGCGACGAAGTTCGGTGTCGGTCAGCCGGTGCCCCGCAACGAGGACCCGAAGCTGCTGCGCGGCGAAGGGCGATACACCGATGATGTCAGCCTGAAAAATCAGGCCTGGTGCGTCATCGTCCGCAGCCGTTATGCCCATGGCACGATCAAGAAGATCGACCTGTCGGAAGCGAAGAAGATGCCGGGCGTGCTCGGCGCCTGGACCGGCGATGACTTGAACGCCGCCGGCTACGGCACGCTCAAGTGCGGCATCGCCTACAACAACCGAGACGGCAGCCCGATGCGGAAGCCGGAGCGCCGCTCGCTGGCGACCAGCAAGGTGCGCTATGTCGGCGATCCGGTCGCCTTCGTCGTGGCCGAGACAAAGTCCCAGGCGCGTGACGCGGCCGAGGCGGTCGAGGTCGATATCGACTCACTGCCGGCGGTGACCGACGCGCGCGAAGCCGCCAAGCCCGGCGCCCCGCAGCTGTTCGACGACGTGCCCGGCAACATCTCGCTCGACTACCACTACGGCGAGGCGGAGAAGGTCAAGGAGGCCTTCGCCAAGGCCGCGCACGTGACCAGGATCCCGCTGATCAGCAACCGCATCGTTGTCAGCGCGATGGAGCCGCGTTCGGCCGTGGGGTCCTACGACAAGGCCTCCGGCCGCTGGACCTTCCATGTCGGCAGCCAGGGCGTGTTCGGTTTCAAGAACTCGCTCGCCGACATCCTGAATGAGAAGCCGGAGAACGTCCGCATCCTGACCGACAATGTCGGCGGTTCCTTCGGCATGAAGGCCGGCATCTATCCCGAATATGCCTGCATCCTGCATGCGGCGCGCCTGCTCGACCGGCCGGTCAAATGGACAGACGATCGCTCCGAGAGCTTCCTCTCCGACTGCCATGGCCGCGATCATGACTTCGAGGGCGAGCTGGCCCTCGACAAGGACGGCCGTTTCCTCGCCGTCCGCTTCACCGGCTACGCCAACATGGGCGCGGTCTTGAACACCGCCGGTCCGCTGATGGCGACGGTCAACATCGTGAAGAACTCGATCGGCGTCTATCGCACGCCGCTGATCGAGGTCGCGACCAAGTGCGTGATGACCAACACCGTGCCGATCAACGCCTATCGCGGCGCCGGGCGGCCGGAAGGCAACTACTTCATGGAGCGCCTGGTCTCGGCAGCCGCCGCCGAGATGGGCATCGATCAGGTCGAGATCCGCAAGCGCAACCACATCGCGCCCGACCAGATCCCCTACAAGGCGCCGTCGGCGATGGAGTACGACTCCGGCGACTTCTCAGGCTTGCTGTCGAAGGCGGTGGCCGCATCCGACTGGAGCGGCTTCGCCAAGCGCAAGGCCGAGAGCAAGGCGAAGGGGCTTCTTCGCGGCATCGGCATCGGCAACTACCTCGAAGTCACCGCGCCTCAGGGCAAAGAGATGGGCGGACTCCGTTTCGAGACGGACGGCAGCGTCACCATCGTCACCGGCACGCTCGACTACGGCCAGGGCCACTGGACGCCGTTCGCCCAGGTGCTGGTCGACAAGCTCGGGATCCCCTTCGAGAAGATCAAGCTGCACCAGAACGACTCCGACCAGCTGATCGCCGGCGGCGGCACCGGCGGCTCGCGCTCGGCGATGGCGAGCGGCGGCGCGATCATCGAGGCCGGCGACAAGGTCATCGAGAAGGGCAAGCAGGCTGCGGCCCATGTGCTCGAAGCGGCGGCGGCCGATATCGAGTTCGGAAAGGGGCGCTTCACGATCGCCGGTACCGACCGCTCGATCGGCATCATGGAGCTCGCCGACAAGCTGCGCACGATGAAGCTCCCTGACGGCGTCCCCGCGAGCCTCGACGTGAAGCTGGTGCACGACACCGCTCCGTCCGCTTTCCCCAACGGCTGCCACGTCTGCGAGGTCGAGATCGATCCCGAGACCGGCCACGTGCAAGTGGTGAAGTACTCTTCGGTCAGCGATTTCGGAACGATCCTCAATCCTTTGATGGTCGCAGGGCAGACCCATGGCGGCATCGTCCAGGGCATCGGCCAGGCGCTTTACGAGCGCACCGTCTTCGACAAGGACGGCCAGTTCCTGACCGGCTCCTACATGGACTACGCCCTGCCGCGGGCTGGCGATACCTGCGACATCGGCTTCGTCAGCCATCCCGTGCCGGCCACGACCAACGCGCTCGGCGCCAAGGGCTGCGGCGAAGCGGGCTGCGCCGGATCGCTTCCGGCGGTGATGAACGCGGTGGTCGACGCGCTCCGCGAGGTCGGGGTCAAGTCGATGGACATGCCGGCGACGCCCGAGCGGGTCTGGCAGGCGATCCAGGCCGCGCGGTAACGGGATAGGCCCGCGTCCGGTTCGCCTTGGTGGCGGACCGGCGCCGCGCTATATTTTGGCGTATGGACCCGCGGGAAGACATCCGCCGCTGCTTTGCCGCCCTGCGCCGCTGGTTGGGGACGACCGAAGGGCGCACGCTTTTCCCGATTTTCCTGATCGCGGTGGCCGGGCCGTTCGGCGAGATGCTGGATGTGACCCTGTTCTTCGAGATGGAGGTCGAACTGCTGGCATCCGACCTCGGCCTCGAGGTCGTCTCCTCGCTCCTGGTCTACGGCTATCAGATCTTCTTCGCGCTTCTGGCGGCGATGGCGGTGGTCGCCATCCCCTTCATGCTTCCGCTCGACGGGCCGATGCCGGTCCGTGCGCTTGCCTCGTGCCGCTCTCGCCGGCCGATCAAGGTTCCGATCCGCTGATTCCGATCGTCGTCTGAACCGCCGCGCGCCTGTCAGGGCGCCGCGGCTCGTTCCCTTTTGGATCGGAGTCTCGTCATGGAAGTGTTTTCCGCCGAATTCCTGTCGGCCCTCATCGCCATCATCCTTCTCGATTTCGTGCTGGCCGGCGACAACGCGCTGGTGATCGGCCTCGCCGCCCGCAAGGTGCCGAAGCATCGCCAGAACACGGTGATCCTCTGGGGCACGCTCGGCGCCATCGCCGTGCGTGTCGCAATGACGTTGGGCGTGTACTGGCTGCTGAAGATTCCTGGACTGATGCTGATCGGCGGTGCCGCGCTGATCTGGATCGCGCGCCGGCTGCTGCAGCCCGATCAGGACTCGGGTCACAGCATCTCTGCCGCCGCCTCGGTCGGCGCCGCGGTTCGCACGATCATCATTGCCGACACGGTGATGGGCGTGGACAACGCGCTCGCCATCGGCGCGATGGCGCGCGAGAGCGTGCTGCTGATCGTCCTCGGCCTCGCGATCACCGTGCCGATCATCGTCTGGGGCAGCCGCCTCGTGCTGGCGATGGTCGGGCGCTTCCCCTCGATCATCCTGCTGGCCGGGGGCGTGCTCGCCTGGACCGCGGCCAAGATGATCTTCGAGGAGCAGCTGCTGAAGGGACTGCTCACCCACGGGCCGGCGCTCGAGGGCATGCTGACGGTGCTGATCTTCGCGATCGCGCTCTCGCCGTGGTTCGAGAGCCGGATGAGCCCGAAGTTCAAGCCGCTGACCGTGGTGCTGCCGTGCCTGTTCATCTGGCTGCTGGCCTTCGAGGTGGTCGAGGGCCTCACCGGACTTCAGGTGGCCTATCTGGAGGCCTTCTCGGTTCCCGAGGCCGGGCTCCAGTTCGTTCGTTGGGTCGGCTGGATTCCTCTCGCCTCGCTCGGCCTCTGGATCTCCGAGCGGCGGGGCAAGGCGAGGCAACCTGCCGGCGCTGCGATGCCGGCACGCTGACCGGAAGGGACCGGTATTGGCGCGGGCCGGGCGGCTGTGCTTTTCTGGGTTTTCCAACGAGAAACCCAGGAGAGATCATGCTCATACGTTCAGCCGCCCGGCTCGCTGTCGCCGCCCTCTTCGCGGCACCGCTCGCGGCCGCGGCCAAGACGCCGGCCGACACCCTGGTGATCGCCTGGGCGCTCGACCCGGTGATCGGCATGGACCCCGGCCAGGTCGCCGAGTTCAACGCCAACGAGTTCCTGAACAACATCTGCGATCCGCTGGTTTTCCAGGACTACACCGACTCCTCGAAGCTCGTCCCCGGTATCGCCGAGAGCTGGCAAGCTGCTCCCGACGGCAACTCGATCACCTTCAAGATCCGTGCAGGCCTCAAGCACCCGTCGGGCAACTCGGTGACCGCGAAGGACGCCGAGTGGTCGCTCCGTCGCGTCATGAAGATCAACTTCGCGCCGGCCGGCACGCTGAAGCAGTGGGGCTATACGCCGGAAACCTTCGACAGCATGGTCCAGGCGACCGACGACCGCACTTTGGTCGTCAAGCTGCCGAAGCCCTATCCGACGGATCTCCTGATCTCGGCGTTGTTCACCGGCGGCATGGGGATGGTTCTCGACTCGGCCGAGGCGATGAAGAACGCGAAGGGTGACGACCAGGCCAATGGCTGGCTCAAGACCAACACCGCCTGCGTCGGCGCCTACCGGATGCGCAGCTGGACCGCCAACGACACGATGATCCTGGAAGCCAACCCGGGCTACTGGCGCGGCGAGCCGAAGCTGAAGCGCGTCATCATCCGCCACGTGCCGGAATCGGGCGCGCAGCGGCTGATGCTGGAGAAGGGTGACGCCGACATCGCCCGCATCCTCAACGCCACCGATCTCGAAGGGGCGCTGAAGCACGCCGACGTGCATCAGTTCCAGGTGGCGCTGCATCACTTCTGGTACCTGGCGATGAACGCTTCGGATCCGATCCTTTCCAACGTCAAGGTTCGCCAGGCCTTCAAGCACCTCATCAACAACGAGGAGCTGGAGCGGACGCTGATGAAGGATCGCGGCACCGCGCGCCAGAGCCTGGTGCCGCTGGGTGCGTTCGGCGCGCTGTCGAAGGCCGAAGGCCTGCCGTTCAAGCCCGACGTCGAGGCGGCGAAGAAGCTGCTGGCCGAGGCCGGGTATCCGAACGGCTTCAACGTGAAGCTGATCCACACTTCGAACTCGCCGCAGCTCGAGCTCGGCCAGTACATCCAGGGCCAGGCCGCCAAGGCCGGCATCAAGATCGACATCGAGGCCGGCGCCGGCGCGGTCACCATCAACCGCAGTCGCGCCCGCGACTACCAGCTGGTGCTGACCGGCTGGGCGGCCGCGTATCCGGATGCGGACGCGATGGTCTCCCTCTTCGCGGTGAATCCCGACAACCGCAAGGAGGCGAATCTGGTCGGTTATCCCTCGTGGATCTCGGCCTGGCAGGACACGGGCCTCAACGCTCTCGCCGATCAGGCCCGCATGGAGCGTGATCCGGCCAAGCGCGCCGATCTCTACAAGCAGATCCAGCTGAAGCACATGGCCGAGGGGCCGCAGGCGTTCATCACCCAGTCGGTGAGCAACCTCGCGGCCAACAAGCAGCTGAAGGACATCAAGCAGAACAGCTTCCGCGTCTGGTACGCGACGGCCACGAAGTAGCATTCTCTACCCTCCCTCGGGCTCCGGCTCGGGGGAGGATTCCAGCGGGACATGCTGCGCGTCGCGGCGGCAGTTTTCGGATGCAGAAATGTGGCCGCGCGGATCGTTACGCGGCCGGCCGCTGATCGAGGCATTCGCGATCAAGCCCGCACGATTGGACAATTTTCACGGTTTGCCGCGACAAGG
>JBGALV010000146.1:0-9830 GCA_044223515.1 Alphaproteobacteria bacterium | reverse complement strand
GGACGCGATGCGGAAGGCGCTGGCGACCAAGCCGAACCTGGCGAAGGCCGCTTAAGGACCACAGGTTCGCATGACTGCCGTCCGCCGGCCACGAGACGAGACGGCTGCTCCGTCGCCGACGCTCGCGTCGCAGGCGTATCAGCTGCTTGAGGAGCTGATCGTCACGGCGCGGCTGAAGCCGGGGGCGGTCGTCTCCGAGGTAGGTCTCGCCAAGCAGCTCGGCATCGGGCGCATGCCGATCCGCGAAGCGATCAAGCGGCTGGACGCCGAAGGCCTGCTCGTCGTCCTGCCCCAGCGCGGCGTGCTGGTGAGCCCGATCGACGCCGGCCAGTTCCGCCTGCAGCTGGAGACGCGGCGGCCGATCGACCGTCTGCTCGCTGAGTGCGCGGCACGTCGCGCCACGCGCAGCGAGCGCGAGGAGCTGAAAAGCCTGGCAAAAGCGATGCTCGCCTCCGCCGGTCGCGGCGACATCGAGGCGTTCCTTACGGCCGATCGTGCCTTTGACCAGCTCGTCGCATCGGCGTCGCGCAATCCGTTTACCGCGCGCGCGGCCGCCCAGCTGCACGCCCATTCGCGACGCTTCTGGCATGCCTATCGTGACCGTGACGATCTGCCGGCGTCGGCGACGCACCACGCCGCCCTGATGCGCGCCATCGCCGAGGGGGGCGCGGAAGCGGCAGCGTCGGAGTCCGATCGCCTGATCGACTATCTCGAGGCCTTCGCCCAGGCGGCTTTCGGGCGCAATTGATGGAGATCGGTCTCACCGACGCGGTTCTCGTCGGCGTCGCCTTCATCGCGGCGTTCGGTGCGGCAACGCTTGGATCGACCGGCGGACTCCTTCTGGCCGTCATGGCGACTGTGCTGCCGCCGCCGCTCGCGGTTCCGGCACACGCCGTGGTCGAGGGCGCGCGACAGGGACTCGGCTGGTCGCGTCTCAGGAACGCTTTCAGCCCACAGATCGTCATCGCCACCGGCTTCGGTTCCTTTCTCGGGATCGGGTTGGCCGTGTCCTTCGCGCCGGCGGTGCCGCCGCATGCGCAGGCAATCCTTCTCGGAGCTTTCCTGGTCTGGGCCTGCTGGTGGCCGGCGCCTGATCCCGGCAAGCGCTTCCCCTATCGGTTGCCCCTGATCGGCGGGCTGTCAGGGGCCTGCTCGGTCTTTCTGGGAGAAGCGGGCCCGTTGATCCGCCCGTTCGTTGCCGACGAGCCCGTCGATCCGGCGCTCGTGCCCGGAAGCGTCGTCGCGACAAGCGCCGTCCAGCACGGTCTCAAGGTGTTTGCCTTCGTCTTGATCGGCGTCGACTACCTGTCGCTGCTACCGGTACTGACGGCGATGACGGCGGCCACCGTTGGGGGCGTGCTTCTCGCCGAACGTCTTCGCCTCCGCCTGCCGGTCGGGCTTGTGAGCCTCGCGATCAGGCTTCTCGTCAGCGTGCTCGCGATCCGGCTCGTCGCACATGCCGCGGGCTGGCTTTGATGATCCGGGAGCGGATCGAGATCGTCGAAGGCGACATCACCGGACTCGACGTCGATGCGATCGTGAACGCGGCCAACGAGTCGCTCCTCGGCGGAGGCGGCGTCGATGGGGCGATCCATCGCGCCGCAGGCCCGGAGCTGCTCGCGGAATGCCGGACCCTCGGAGGCTGCGCCACGGGCGATGCCAAGATCACCCGGGGCTATCGCTTGAAGGCGCGTCACGTGGTTCATACCGTCGGTCCCGTCTGGCGAGGCGGCAGCGCAGGCGAGTCGGAGAAGCTCGCGAGCTGCTATCGCCGGTCGCTGGAGCTCGCCCAGGCGGCCGGTCTTGCTTCCCTCGCCTTTCCCGCGATCTCGACCGGCATCTACGGCTATCCGCTCGAGGCCGCGACCCGGATCGCGCTGACGACCGTCGCAACCGAGCTGCCCGCGGCGCCTGGCATCCGCCGGGTCGTCTTCTGCTGCTTCGGCGAGGCGGCGGCGGTCGCGTACCGGAAGTTGCTTGCCGCGCTTCCGGCATAACGACCGATCGTGTATACCGGTGGTTGTGGGAGATAATTTGCCACGGACCGGAACGCCGACCACCGCCAGCCGAGAGGGCCCCGGTGTCCGCCTCGCCTTGCTGGTTCTCGGAGCGTCATTCGTCTTCGCCCTGTTCGGGCGGGGCATCGCCGAGTCGCTGACCGTCTTCATCCTTCCGCTGGAAGATGAGTTCGACGGCTCGCGGGCGGCCATCACCTCCATCTTCTCTGCATCCATCATCGTCTCCGGTTTCGGCGGCCCCTGGATGGGGCTGGTTTCCGACCGGCTTGGATCGCGCGTCTTCTATGTCGGCGGAATCTCGCTTCTCGCTGCCGGTTGCCTGCTCGCCGCGCAGGCAGATGCGGTCTGGCAGCTGATCCTCGTGCTCGGCATCGGGCTCGGGCTCTCGTCGGCATGCCTCGGGATGGCAGGGCAGACGCCTCTCATCCGCCGATGGTTTCCCGGACGCACAGGCACCGCTATCGGCGTCATCGGCAGCGCGACCGGGCTCGGGATCCTGGTGTTCGCGCCGCTCGCCGAGGTCCTGATCCAGACGTATGGATGGCGCGAGGCCTATCGGACCTTCGGGTTCCTCGCCGCCGCTCTTGCGCTCGTCGCTCTCGTGCTTCCGTGGCGAAGGCTGGAAGCGGGTCTGCACGGAGCCGACGGTGTCGGATCCCGCGCCAATGGCGCCCGGCTTTCCCACGTCATCGGCGATCCGGTCCTGTGGGGAATCTTCGCTGCTTACTTCATCACGTCGCTCGGTTCCCTCATGCTGCAGCCTCAGCTCGCGGCATACTTCGTTCATGTTGGCTACGAGCCGCTGATGGCCGCGACCTGGATCGGCTTCGGCGGTCTCGCGGGCTTTGCCGGAATGATCGCGTTCGGCTGGCTCGGCGATCGCCTGGGCATCTCGACCGCGATCCTCATCAGCTACCTCCTTACCGTTACCGGCGTTGCCGCGCTCGCCGCGATGATGTGGACGTCGGCTGCGTGGCTGATGCCGGTCTACGTCCTGACCTTTGCGCTGACGTTCGGCTCGCGCGGCCCGCTGGTGATGAGCATGGCGTCGAAACGATGGGCCGGAAGCGTGCTCGGCCGTGTCACCGGCATCCTGCTGGCGGCAATCGGCTTCGGCGGCGGCATCGGCGCGTGGCTCGGCGGACACCTTCAGGACAACAGCGGCTACGGGGCGGTTTTCGCGACTGCCGGCGTCGCGCTCGCCCTCGGGGCGGTCGCCTGGTGGCTTGTTCTTCGCGCCCTGACGCCCGCCCGGGCGTCGTTCACGGCCCGTTCGGCCGATCCGGCCGACGCCGAATGATTTTCCGGCAATCCGGAAAGCCGAGGCAGTCGAATAGATTGCGGCGTTAACAGGCCCTTCGGGCACTCCGGATCACTCTAATTCTCCCCCTAAATCGTTGACCAGCTTGATTCTCGGCTGGCAACATCGCCCCGAAAGGGTGGTGGCATGCGTCGACCGGACATCGATTCCGGGCAGCTCCGCGACGAGATGCGCGAATTGGTCCGTCGCGCGGCGGAACCCGCACGCGCCGGCGAAAGCGTGAAGGCGGCGATCTCGCGTGCCGCGCGCTTCCTTGGGCTCACCTACGGCCGCTGCAAGCGCTACTGGTACGGCGAGATCGAGGTCCCCCCGGCGCATGAGGTCGACAGCATCCGTGGCCGGGTCGACTCCCGCGTCTCCACCAAGCTCACCCTCGTTCCGCCCGATGCCGCGCTCCGGCAGAGAGTGCCGATCCACGTCGTCTACGACGAGAACGGCCGTGTCTGGCCGGCCGGCTCGCATGAATTCCGGGATCTTCTCGGTGCCAGCGCCGCCGCCGATTTCGACATGGCAAGCTTTGCCGTGCGTAATCTCGGATGGATCGAGGTCCGCCACGAGCCGGGACGTGTCCACGTCCGGCTGGCGCCTCGCATGGCGCAGACGAAGGCCCTCGGCGCCCTTTACGACCTGCTGACGGCTCTGCCGACGCTCGCCGTCGTTCTCCATGTCCGCAACGAACAGAGCTGGGACGAGGAGCCGTGTGCCTCCGGGATCTATGCCGCGGAACGGATCAGCTCCCTTGTCAGCAAGGTGGAGTTGCTCGGCACGCAGCGCTTCGTCGCGCTCCGGCGGCCCTTGTCAGTCCTGTTTCGCGACAAGCACTCGAGCCTCGTCGATGTTCTCTACCGGACACGCGCGCTCGAGCAGGGCAACGACGTCGATGCGCTGGTTGGCTTCGCCGAGTCCGATCCGACCGGAAAGACCGGCTTCGCGGTCGGAGTCAGCGGGCACGGCCAAGGGAGACGGAACGGCTGGAGCACCGGCCATATCGGCCGGAACATCGTCTGCTACACCGATGAAGAGCGCCGTAGCCTGGTCGGAACCGATATTCGGAAAGGTCCCGACCGCGACTACGGCGGCTGGTGCCAGCTCGCCTACGATCGCGCCGAAGCCGCGGGAGAGCCCGTGGTCGAGGACGTCCGGGCTCTGATCCTGCAACGGAAGGCGCCGCCGATGGAGCTGTGCTACCGGCGGCTTCTCTTTCCGTTCAAGAACGCGCGCGGCAAGGTCTTCATCCTCTGCACGAGCGAACCTACGCTGCCGCAGGCTGCCTGAAGTCGCCCGCTGCGAGCTCCAGCATCTCGTCGCGCGTTAGCCAGAACATTCCCGAGGTCGGAACGACGCCGTAGTGCAGCCGCCACTCGATGTCGAAGGCTTCGTGCGCGTAGCCGAACCTCCCGACGACGCCGCGGTTGTAGAGCTCGTAGCGCGAGAAGGTGAAGACCACCTCCGGCCACCATCGCGCGATCCCGACAGACCGGTTTAGAGGCCCCATGATCCTCGAGAGCTGGATGCCGTTCTCGTCGGGACCTCGAAGGTCCTTGCGCACCCAGAGCGTGCCGGAGGCGAATGACGGGCCTCTGAGCAACTCGGCATCGGCCGGCGGCCTGCAGTAGCATTCGGGCGTCACGAAGCGCGCGGGCTCGTCGTAGAAGAAGCGGAAACTTCTGAGCTCCTCTGCCAGGCTGGAGCCGGTGAAGTCGTAATAGCGGCCCGCGACCGTCAACGCGACGTCGCCCCGCTCGTCGACACCCAGGATCCAGAAGCCGTTCTCTTCGGTCACCGTTGAATAGGTGGGATCGACGTGCGGCATCAGCACCGTTCCCTCGCTTCGGTTCTCGTCCGCTATCGTCTTGAGCGCGCGAAAGTCGGTCTGCGGATAGAGCCGGACGCCCCGTTTCGCGGCGAGCTGGTCGAGGCGCAGGACGTTGCGGGCGAGCCGGCCGTCCGGGTCGTGAATGGCCTCGAACCAATCTGGAAGTCGTGTCGTCAGTTGAGGGCGGGGTTCTGGACGCGTGGCGCGGGCGGCGGTCATGGCATATCCCCATATGTTGAAGAAAAAGTCTCCTCCACGACCGTATATAGTGGATCGGCCGCGGCGTCGGGCCGGCGCCGTGGAACGGTTTTCCGGGATTCCGGAATCCGGACAGTCGAGGGTTGGAGGATCGGTTGGGGATCTTCCTAATGAACAAGAAGCAAGTCGAAAAAGTGAACGGCAGCATCGGCATGCCGCGGCTCCGCCTGATTGCGCTCGGGGGCGAGGCGCTCGAGGCTGTGCAGGCGCCGAAGCAGTACGGCGGGATCTCCGCGGCGCTGGACACGCTTCTGTCGCGTGAATCTCGGGTGGATTGCCGCGCTGGTGGCCGAATCGGCTCGTCCGACAGCGAGGAGGCGCGGCGGCTCCTGAAGATCGGCGGACGCTTGCGCGAGCTCGCCGAGCAGTGCCACGACCCGGCGGCGCCAGCGCTTGAGCGCCTCGGCCGGACGGTCGAGCTCTCCGGCCGTCGCCGGCTGCTCTCGGTCGTCGCGAACGTTCAGCGCCCGAGCGGCGCCGTTTGACGCGCTAGAGTACCTCGCCGCGCGCGAGGCGCGGCAGGTCGCCGACCGTTCCCATCGCGTGACGCATGAACAGGCGCTTCAGCGCCGGCATGCGATCGACCGCGGCGAGCCCGAGGTCTCTGACGAGACGGAGCGGGCCCAGGTCGTTCGAGAAGAGTCGGTTGAGCCCGTCGGTTACGGCGAGCAGCGTCAGCGTGTCGAGGCGACGCCACGAGGCATAGCGGTCGAGTACATCGGCGCCGCCGATGTCGAGGCCGAGGCGGTGCGCGTCCACCACGACCTCGGCCAGTGCCGCGACGTCGCGGATCGCGAGGTTGAGGCCTTGACCGGCCAGCGGATGCATCGCGTGCGCCGCGTCGCCCACGAGGGCGAGGCGATCCGCGACGAAGCGTTCGGCGATCAGCAACCCGAGCGGATAGGACCAGCGCCTGCCGAAGACGCGAAGCGGCCCCAGCGCTTCGCCGAAGCGGCGCGTCATCGCCTCCGAAAAGGCGTCGTCGTCGAGCGCCATCATCGCCGGCGCGACCTCGTTGCGCTCGGTCCACACGACCGAGGAGTAGTCGCCGGGCAGCGGCAGCAGCGCGAAGGGCCCTACGGGAAGGAAGCGCTCATGCGCGACGCCGTCGTGCGGACGGGTAAGCGCTACGGTGCAGACGATCGCGGTCTGCGAATAGCCCCATTCGATCGCGCCGATCCCGGCGGACCGGCGGATCGGCGAACCGCGGCCATCGGCGGCGACCGCGAGCCGCGCCTCGATCCGCTGGCCCTTGGAGAGATGCGCGGTGACACCGGCCTTGCCACGCTCGAGCCGCATGACTGCTTCCGGTGCGATGAGCTTGAGGCGCGGCCGCCGCGCGAGTCCGCCGAGCAGCGCACGACGGACGAAGCGCGACTCGACGATGTGGCCGAGCGGCCGATGTGGCCGAGCGGCTCCCCGCCGACCTCGCGGTGGTCGTAGTGAAGGAACAGCAGCGACGGCCCGTCGGTCACGCGGATATCGAGGATCGGCGCCGCGTTCGCCGCCATCTCCTGCCAGAGCCCTAACCCTTCCAGGATGCGTCGCGACCCATAAGAGAGCGCGAAAGCGCGGCCGTCATAGGCGTCGTTGGCCGCGATCGCCGGTTCCTCTCGGTCGACCACGGCGACCTCGATACCGGCGCTGGCGAGCGCATGGCCGAGCGAGAGCCCGACCAGCCCGCCGCCGACCACCACGACCTCGGTTCGAAGCGTTTCCGTCATCGGTCCAAGTCTACCTTGGTCAGGCCCGTGTCAGGAAGGCGATCGCGGCGTTGAGCTGCGCCATCCGCAGGTTGTCGCCGGTCGGGCTGTCCGGATGGAAGATGGTGGCCAGCGCGCGATAGCGCGATCGGAGCTGGCGCTGGTCCGGCGTCGACCAGGTCGGAAAGCCCAGCACGTAGAGCGCCTCGGAACGGGAGCGTATGTCGGCTTCCAGCGGCTCGAATGACAACGCCTGAACCGAGAGCTTCAGGCGCCCGACCTCCTCGCGATGGAGCGCATCGCGGTCGATGGACCCGGCCGCCTCCAGGCGCATCGAGGTGCCCCCCTCGGCGAGGTCCAGGGCCAGCTTCAGCGCGCGCCTCAGGTCCGGAACCGCGTGTTCGCCGGCGAGACGCACCTGCAGGCGCGGCTTCCGGCGCATCTTCCGATCTTTCGACGGCCCGGTCTTGAGCTGCACGTCCTCGCGGTCGGCGCCCGAAGGCTCTCCCGGATCGGTCACCGCGGCCAGCGTCGCCGGCGGCACCAGGAGCTGCACCGCACGCACGAGGTCGGCGACGCTGACGCCCTGGCGCAACGCCAGGCCGGTCACCCGGTCGCGGAACGCCGAGGGGCAGGGGATGGTGTAGGATCGGCCGAGAGCCATGGATCGAGCGAAGCTACTGGCGTGCCGTCTCGCCATCAACCTGACGGCACTGGCTTTTTTTCTCATCGCTGGGACCCAGGCCTGGGCTCGCGGCGAGAGCCTGGAGCAATTCGCCCGCGCCGCCGGGCTTCGCGACGTCGCCGGCTTTGTCGAGACCATCGAGACGCTCGATCGCGATCGCCGGCTGCCGCCGCGTTTCGTCACCAAGGACCAGGCCGAGAAGCTCGGCTGGCGGCCGGGCGTGGATCTTTCCAAGGTGGCGCCCGGAAAAAGCATCGGCGGCGACCGCTTCGGCAACCGCGAGGGGCTGCTGCCCACGGCGCCGGGGCGACGCTTCTTCGAGGCCGATCTCGACTACGCCGGCGGCAGCAGGGGCCCCAAGCGCCTGGTGTGGAGCTCGGATGGCCTCCGATGGGTCACGGTTGACCACTACAAGAGCTTCCGCGAGGTGCCGAAGTGAAGCGCTGCGTCCTGGCTGGTCCCTATGCCGGCGTCGAGTCGATCTACATGGATCTCGCCCGCCAGCTCGATCTTCCGGACCATTTCGGCGCGAACCTCGATGCGCTCTGGGACGCGCTGACCCGGAACGTCCCCGGGCCGGTCGAGATCGTCTGGCCGGAATTTTCCCGCCATAGTCGAAGACTCGGCGTCGCCGCCGACCGCCTGCTGACGACGCTTCAGGATGTCGCGGCCGAAAGACCCGATGTGCGGGTGGTGATCGGGCGCTCGAATGACTAGATTCGAACCATGAATACCTTCTTCGTCATTTTGATCGCCATCGCGATGGTCGCGACCCTGGGGGCGCTGCTGTTCGGCGTCGTCACCATGGCGCGCGGCGGCGAGGGCGCGGGCCAGCGCTCGAACAAATTCATGCGCTATCGCGTGATCCTACAGGCGGCCGCGATCGGGCTCTTCGCGCTCCTGATGCTGCTCACGCGTTAGATGGTCCGGCTCACCCGGATCTATACCAAGGGTGGCGACAAGGGCCGCACCTCGCTCGGCGGCGGCAAGCGTGTGCCTAAGCATGCGCTTCGCGTCGAGGCCTATGGCACCGTCGACGAGGCGAACGCGGCGATCGGGCTCGCGCGGCTGCACGCGTCGAAATCCGCCGACGCCATGCTGATGCGCATCCAGAACGATCTCTTCGATCTCGGCGCCGATCTCTGTCGGCCGGGGACCGACGGTCTTCGCGTCGCCGAAGCGCAGGTCGAGCGCCTCGAGCGGGAGATCGACGCGATGAACGCCGGCCTCGCACCGCTCAATTCCTTCGTGCTGCCGGGCGGTACACCCGCGGCTGCCTATCTGCATCTCGCGCGCACGATCGTCCGTCGTGCCGAGCGCGAGATCACGCGACTGGCCGAGAAGGAAGAAGTCTCCGCGGTGGCGATCCGCTATGCCAATCGGCTCTCGGACCATCTTTTCGTGCTGGCGCGTGTCGAGAACGACGGCGGTGCCAAGGACATTCTCTGGGTCCCCGGCCAGAACCGCTAGGCCGCAGCACCAAAGTTCAAGACCACGCCCCCGTGATGTGACCTGCTGGGCGTCCGATGACGCTCGATCAGGCCGCTGCCTTCTTCCTCTTCGCTTTCGTCGCCGCGATCACGCCGGGGCCGAGCAACGTGCTGCTGACCGCGACCGGCGCGCAGGCCGGATTCTGGCGCGGGCTTCCGTGCGCCTTTGGCGTCTCCGCGGGAATGGGCTCGATGATGTTCCTGGCGGCGCTCGGCCTGGGGGCGGTCCTGGTCGGGCATCCGGACGTGATGACGGCAATCCGGTTCCTCGGTGCCGCCTTCCTGCTCTGGCTTGCCTGGAAGATCGCGACGGCCCCGGCCGGCAGCGGGCAGGCGGCCGGGGAGCCGACCGGCTTCCTCGGCGCGGCGGCGCTTCAATGGGTCAATCCGAAAGCCTGGATGGTCTCGACCGGGGCGGTCGTGACCTACCTTCAAGCCGAGAGCGGGACGGCGGTCGCCCAGGCAGCTCTTTTCGCCCTGGTCTTCATTTCGGCCGCCTTCCCCTCGAACCTGATCTGGCTCGGCTTCGGCGCCTCGGC
>JBGALV010000145.1:0-9876 GCA_044223515.1 Alphaproteobacteria bacterium | reverse complement strand
TCGCGGTCATCATCCTGGCGAGCCAGCTCAAGGATCTCTTCGGGCTGACGCTCGAAGGCAAGGAGCCGGGGCCGCTGATCCCGAAACTGGGAGCGCTCGTGGTCGCGCACGACACGGTCAGCCTCGCGGCGGTCGCCGTCTCGGCGACGACGGTGGTCGTCATCGCGCTCGTGCGCCGGTACAAGCCGCACTGGCCGGGGCTCCTGATCGCGGTCGCTCTGGGGACTCTCGCGGCGTGGGCCTTCAACCTGCCGATCGAGACCATCGGCAGCCGCTTCGGCGGCATCCCGAGCGCGCTGCCGGCTCCGTCTCTGCCGCCGATCTCGTGGGCCAGGA
Organism: Alphaproteobacteria bacterium; assembly: GCA_044223515.1. Classification (GTDB taxonomy): domain Bacteria; phylum Pseudomonadota; class Alphaproteobacteria; order SHVZ01; family SHVZ01; genus SHVZ01. The sequence goes on along the minus strand of JBGALV010000145.1, from coordinate 9,540 downwards.
TCGAGGCGGTTCTGCCCGACGCGATCGCCTTCACGCTGCTGGGCGCGATCGAGAGCCTGTTGTCGGCCGTGGTTGCCGACAGCATGACCGGGCGGCGACACCGCTCCAACTGCGAGCTGGTGGCGCAGGGCGCCGCCAACGTCGCTTCATCCCTGTTCGGCGGCATCTGTGTCACCGGCACGATCGCGCGCACCGCGACCAATGTCCGTGCGGGCGCGCGGGGACCGGTCTCCGGGATGCTGCATGCCGTCTTCCTGCTGGCGTTCATGGTTGTCGCGGCACCGCTCGCCAGCTACATCCCGCTCGCGGCCCTCGCCGGCGTCCTGGCCGTGGTCGCGTGGAACATGGCCGAGAAGCACGAATTCGCAGCCCTGCTGCGCGCCTCGCCCGGCGACGCCGTGGTCCTGCTGGCGACCTTCCTCCTCACCGTCTTCCGCGACCTGACGGAAGGCATCCTCGTCGGCTTCGGGCTCGGGACGCTGCTGTTCATGCACCGCATGGCCCATGCCGTCGAGGTCGAGAGCGTTCGGCCCGTCGCGGAAGACGACGTGTCCGATGCGACGGGCAATGGCGGGCGCCAGCCTTATGACGTGCGTGCCGCCACTGATCGGGACGTCGTCGTCTACCGGATCTCTGGTGCGTTCTTCTTCGGTGCGGCGGCTTCCGTCATAAACGCGCTCGAGCGTCTCGCGGAGCATCCGAAGGTCTATGTCGTGGACTTCTCGGCCGTCCCGGTCATCGACTCGACGGCGGCGGCGACGATCGACGGCTTCCTTCGCAAGGCGGAACGCCATGCCGCGAAGGTCGTGATATCGGGCGCGCGGGAGCCGGTGCGCCATGTCCTGCTCAAGCACGGCATCCGTCCGCCGCGCGCGCTCTTCGAGGCTTCTCTTACCGAGGCCGTCGCACGGGCGCATGCGCTGGCCGGGACGCCGGGACCGTCAGCCGATCAGCTCAAGCCACTCGTCCTCGGTTAGGGTCGCTACGCCGAGCGCTCGCGCCTTGTCGGCCTTGGAGCCGGCATCCGCTCCCACGATCAGGTAGTCCGTCTTCTTCGATACCGATCCAGCGACCTTGGCGCCCAACGCTTCGGCGCGGGCCTTGGCCTCGTTCCGCGTCATCTTCTCCAGCGTGCCGGTAAAGACGACGGTCTTGTCGGCGATCGGCGAGCCCGTTGCCGATGGCGCGACGAAGGTCTCGGCCGTGACTTCCTTCGCGAGATCGTCGATGACGTCGCGATTGTGCTCTTCGGCAAAGAAGGCGATCAGGTCCTCGGCGACCGAGGGGCCGATCTGGTCGATCGAGGTCAGTGTCACATAGGCTTCGGACGCTGGATCGCTGGCGGCGGTCATCGCCGTCGTCCAGTTCTCCAGCGTGCCGTAGTTCTTGGCGAGAAGCTTTGCCGTGGCCTGGCCGACCTGGCGGATGCCGAGCGCGAAGATGAAGCGGTCGAGTGGGATGGTGCGGCGCGCCTCGATCGCGGCCAGCAGGTTCTGGATCGACTTCTCCTTCCAGCCCTCACGGTCTTTCAGGTCTTCGGCCTTCAGGCGGAAGAGGTCGGCCGGGGTCTTGACCAGGCCGTCGTTGAAGAACTCGACGATGCTCTTCTCGCCGAGTCCTTCGATGTCGAACGCATCCCGGCTCACGAAGAGACGCAGCCTCTCCGTGGCCTGCGCGGGGCAGACGAGCCCACCGGTGCAACGGCGAACGACCTCGCCTTCGCCCCGAACCGCGGCGCTGCCGCATTCGGGGCAGGTGTCCGGGAAGACGTAGGCCTTCGATCCCTTGGGTCGCTCGTCGAGGACGACCGAGACGACCTGGGGGATCACGTCTCCGGCGCGCTGGATGATGACGGTGTCGCCGACCCGCACGTCCTTCCGCTGGATCTCGTCCTCGTTGTGGAGCGTGGCGCGCGCGACCAGGACGCCGCCGACGTTCACAGGCTTGAGGTGGGCGACCGGCGTCAGCGCGCCGGTGCGCCCGACCTGGATCTCGATGCTCTCCAGCAAGGTCCGCGCCTGCTCCGCCGGGAACTTGTGCGCGATCGCCCAGCGTGGCGTCCTGCCGACGAAGCCCAGGCGTCCCTGGAGGTCGACCGCGTCGATCTTGTAGACGACGCCGTCGATGTCGTAGGCGAGGTCGGCGCGCTGCTCGGCGATCTCCGCATAGCGCTTGAGCGCGCCGTCGATGCCGGTGACGCGCTTCGCCAGCGGATTGACCTTGAAGCCCCACGCCTTGAGCTGGTCGTAGAACGCCCACTGGCTCTCCGGCTCTTCCGTCGCGGCACCCCAGGCATAGGCGAAGAAACGGAGCGGACGGCTCCTGGTGATCTCCGCATCGAGCTGGCGGACGCTGCCGGCGGCGGCGTTGCGCGGATTGGCGAATTGCCGGCGGCGGTTCTTGGTCTGCTTCTCAAGCGGCAGCGCCTGGAATTCCGCTTCGAGATCCTCGTTGAGCTTAAGGAACTCGGGCTTGGTCATGTAGACCTCGCCTCGAATCTCGATCCGCTCCGGCGCCTTGCCCTTGAGCTTGTGCGGCACCTCGTGGATCGTTCGGACGTTCTGGGTCACGTCCTCGCCGATCGCGCCGTCGCCACGGGTCGCGGCCTTGACCAGCACGCCCTTCTCATAGGTGAGCGCGCAGGAAAGCCCGTCGATCTTCGGTTCGGCAACGAGTCTGATCGCGTCGCGTTCCACCCGCGCCACGTCTTCCGGGCGGACGAAGAAGTTGCGCACCGACTGGGCGAAGCGCTCGACGTCCTCATTGTCGAAGGCGTTGTCGAGCGACAGCATCGGCTTGCCGTGCGCGACCTTGGCGAAGGCACCTGCCGGTGCCGGGGCCACCGGCCGCGCCTCAGCGAGCGCGGGAAATCGTGCCTCGATCGCCTCGAGGCGCCGGCGCCGTGCGTCATACTCTGCGTCGGTGATCTCCGGCGCGTCCTTGACGTGGTAGGCCTCGTCGGCCCGGGCGATCTCCGCGCGCAGACTCTCAAGTTCCTTCTTTGCCTGAGCCTCGGTCAGCTTCTCGACCGCCGCGGCCTTCACGCGTCGGCTCCCTCGATCAGCGCATCGGCGGCGGCGCGGGCGGCGTCCGTGACCTTTTCGCCGGCGAGCATGCGGGCGATCTCCTCGCGTCGCTGCGGCTCGGTCAGGACCTCGACCTTTGTCGTCGGCACCGTGCCCTTGGGCGTCTTGGAGACACGCCAGTGATGATCGCCGCGCGCCGCGACCTGCGGCGAATGGGTGACCACGAGTACCTGCATGTCGCGCGAAAGCCGCTTCAGGCGATCGCCGACCGCGGCCGCGACCGCGCCGCCGACGCCGGCATCGACCTCGTCGAAGACCAGAGTCGCCGCCGGCTGGCTCTCGGCCAGCACAACCTTGAGCGCGAGGGTGAAGCGGGCGAGCTCGCCGCCCGAGGCGATCTTGGCGATCGGGCCCGGTTGCGAGCCGGGATTGGTCGCGACCACGAACTGGATGCGGTCCTGTCCGTGCATGCCCCACTCGCTTTCGGGCAGCGGTTCGATCTTCGTCTCGAACTTGGCGCGGTCGAGCTTCAGCGGCGCCAGTTCTGCGGCCACGCGCTTGTCGAGCTTCTTGCCCGCTTTCGCGCGCGCCCGCGACAGCTCCTCGGCGCGGGCCGCATAGGCCTTCCGCGTCCATTCGACCGACTTGGCGAGATCCCCGATCCGGCTTCCGGCCGAGCGCACCGCATCCAGGCGAGTCTCCAGATCTGTCTTGAGCTCGGCCAGCGCGTCGACGGCGACGGCGTGCTTGCGCGCGACGTCGCGAAGCGCGTGCAGGCGGTCGTCGGTCTCCTCCAGCTTGCGCGGATCGAGATCGAGCGCGCTTCCGACGGAGGAGAGCGCGCGGGCTGCCTCGGACAATTCGGCCGCCGCCCGGTCGAGCCCGGCCAGGGCCGGATCCAGCCGGTTTCCGGCCTGACCCTGGACGCGCGCGAGGGCCCTCTGCGCCTGGCCGACGGCACGCTCGGCGCCGCGCTCGCCGATGAGATCAGCCAGTGCCGCATTGATGGTCTCGACCAGGCGTCCTGCATTGGCGAGAAGCGTCCGCTCCTCGGCCAGCGCCGATTCCTCGCCGGGCTTCGGATCGAGCTTCTGCAGTTCCTCCACCGAGGCGCCGAGGAAGCCTTCCTCGCCCCGTGCTCGTGCCGCGTCGGCTTCCGCCGACGCGAGGGCGTCTACCGCTTCGCGCCAGGCTCCGTAGGCTTCCGTAACTTGCTTCACCTCGCGCGCGTGGCTGCCGAAGGCGTCCAGCATCTCGCGATGGGTCTGCGGATCGAGCAGCCCTCGCTGATCGAACTGGCCGTGAATCTCCACCAGCCCGTCGCCGATGCGTCGGAGCAGGCCGACCGACACCGACTGGTCGTTGACGAAGGCGCGGCTCTTGCCGTCCGTGGAGACCGTGCGGCGGAGCACCAGCGGCAACTCGACAGGGAGGCCGGCCTCGACGAGAAGGCCGAGCGCCGGATGATCGTCGGCGACCTCGAAGGCGGCGCTCACGGTCGCCTGCTGCGAGCCGGAACGCACCAATCCGGCCTCCGAACGCGCTCCGAGGGCCAGGCCCAGCGCATCGAGCAGGATCGACTTGCCGGCGCCGGTCTCGCCGGTGAGCGCATGCAGTCCTCTGCCGACCTCGATTTCGAGGCGGTCGATCAGGACGACGTCACGGATGTCGAGGCGGGTCAGCATCGCCGGGCGGAGGGTGCCAAAGGTGCCGTCGGGTGGCAATCGCGCATACGGCGCGTTGTCTGTAGAGTCAGGATGATTCGGCGACCGCGGGGGGCGCACGCATGGGATTTCTTGGAATTCTTAAGGCGATGGGGGCGGCCGCCATGGCCGTCGGCATCTTCTACGTCGGCGGCATGGCCAGTCTGGAAGCGCTCGGTCACCTCGGGCAATTCGACTGGGCGATCAAGACGGTGACGTTCTGGACGGGGGGCGTCGTGCTGGCCTTCGTGCTGGCGGAGATGACGCGTCGCATCATCATGGACATCGCAGCGTTCCTCGAGGAGGAAGCGGAACCGTCCAGGCCCAAGTTCGAGGTCGACGAGGAGCATGATGAAGCCCCGGCGAAGCCCGCCGGCAGGCCGGCAACGCCGCCGAAACCAGCGGCACCGGTGAAGAAGTAGCGCCTAGAAGAGGGAGCCGAAGGTCCGGCCGAACCAGCCGGGCTTGCTGCCGTCGGGTGCCAAGCCCTTGCCTTCGAGCAGCGCGTAGGCGTCGCGATACCAGTCGCTGCCCGGGTAGTTGTATCCCAGCACGGCGGCGGCCTGCTGCGCCTCCTCGCGGACGCCGAGCGACAGATAGGCTTCGGTCAGGCGCAGCAGCGCCTCCGGCACCTGCTCGGTCGTCTGGTAGTTCTCGATCACGCGCTTGAAACGGTTGATCGCGGCGACCGGCTGGCCGAGGCGGAGATAGTAGCGGCCGATCTCCATCTCCTTGCCGGCGAGGTGATTGCGGGTCAGGTCGATCTTGAGCCGGGCATCGCGCGCATAGCGCGAGTCGGGGTAGCGGCGGACCACTTCGTCCAGCGCCTTCAGCGCCCGGTCGGTGATTTCCTGGTCGCGGCCGACGTCGGCGATCTGCTCGTAGTAGCTGAGGCCCTTGAGATAGTAGGCGTAGGGTGCGTCACGGTTGCTCGGATGCAGCTCGATGAACTGGTCGAGGGTCCCGATCGCGTCGTCGTACTTGTTCGCCTGGTAGAACGAGAATCCGGCCATCAGCTGGGCCTTGGTCGCCCAGGCCGAATAGGGATGCTGGCGTTCGACTTCCTCGAACTGCCGGGCCGCCTTGAGGTAGAGCCGCTCCTCGAGCGTGTTCATCGCCTCGTTGTAGAGGTCCTCGACGGGCTTCTCGACGTAGGGCTCGGGCTTCTCGCCGCAGGCGGCAAGCGCCAGCGCGGCGGCAACGAGGGCGATTCGAAGGCGAAGCATGGCGCCTATATACCGGCGCCGGCAGCCGCTGTCAGCACTGCCTCAGGCAGTCGCGGCGAAGCGCCCGTCTCCGGCCGTGGCGGCGGCGGGCAGTTCGGCCCAGCGCCACGCCGTAGGATCGGCGAAAAGCTCGACCAGGGCCGCATGGTGGAGGTGGTGGCCCGAGCGATGGCCGTGGAACCGGCCGAGCAGCGGGCCGCCCGCGAGATAGAGATCGCCGACCGCATCCAGCATCTTGTGGCGCACGAACTCGTCGTCGTAGCGGAGCCCGCCCTCGTTCATCACGCCGTCGGCGGAGACGACGACCGCGTTGTCGAGCGAACCGCCGCGGGCGAGGCCGGCGGCGCGAAGCTGGTCGACCTCGTGCAGGAAGCCGAAGGTCCGGGCGCGGGCGATCTCGGACTTGAAGGTGCCGTTGGCGAGTCGCACTTCCGCCTGCTGGCGGCGGATCACCGGGCTGTTGAAATCGATGTCGAAGCTGATCGTGGTCGACGACGACGGGGCGAGACGAACGAAGCAGTCGCCCTTGCCGACCTCGATCTCCTTGAGGATCTTGAGCCCGCGACGCGGTGCCTGCTGCTCGATGACACCCGCGCACTCGATCAGGAACATGAACGGCGCGGAGCTGCCGTCCATGATCGGGACTTCGCCGCCTTCGATCTCGATCAGCGCGTTGTCGATTTCGGAACCGGCGAGCGCGGCCATCAGATGCTCGACGGTGCCGACCGAAGGACCGCCGGGAAGACCGATGCGCGTGCAGAGGCGCGTGTCGATCACGTTGCGCCAGGACGCCTGGATGTCGATGCCGCCGCCGGCGCGGTCGATGCGGCGGAACACGATGCCGCTGTTGGGCTCGCCCGGCTTCAGCGTCATCTCGACATGCGCGCCGGAATGAAGCCCGATGCCGGCGCAGCGGATCGGAGTCTTCAGCGTGCGCTGCAGCATGACTTCGCTGCGGCCGGACGAACGCCGGACGGCGGCGAGGCCGGACGCAAGGTCGAGCTTCGGACGGGGATCGTGGAGCGCGGTCGTCATTACCGTCTCACTTAGACCTTCTCCGCCGGGGTGTCATATCACCTTTTATTACCGACTGTTACCGGCTGAATCGCAAAAACATATGAGAATTCAGATGCTTATAAAGCGAAAAGATCCCCGTCCGCGAGAGGCGGACGGGGACAGGAAGGGAAGCTACGAAGACTCAGTTCGCCTGGCGGCGGAGGAACGCCGGAATCTCCAGGAGATCGTCGTCATGGGCCGGCTTCAGCCGGTCGGCCGGGTCGAGGTTGCCCAGCTTAGTTTGCTGCGGCTGCGTCCTCACCGGCTCGCGGACCGGAGCCGCCATCCGGGGAGCGGGAGCGGGCATGGGCGCCGGTGCCTCGGCCATAGGAGCGGGCTCGCGCTGCGGCTCGGGCTGACGCCGGCCGAGGCCGGTCACCCGGGCGAACAGGCTTTCCCGGGGCTTCTCCCGGGCGCCGTTGGCGATGGCCGCCGCGGCGAAGGGATCGGCCGCGACGGGATCCGCCGCGCGGGTGGCCGCCGAACGAGCGACCAGCACCGGCTCGCGGGGAACCGGGGCAGGCGCCGGGGCGGGCTCGGCCTTGATCTCGAGCTTGGGCTCGACCCTCGCCTCGACGGGAGGCTCGGCGACCGGCTCGGGGATCGTCAGCTCGAGAACAGGCTCGGCGGCCGCAGGGGCGGCGACCGGGGCGGGATCGGCAACGACCGGCTGCGCGACCGGAGCCGCCTGGGCGACGATCGGGGCGGCCATCGGCTGGGCCATGGTCACCGGCATCGCCATCGCCTGGGGGGCAAGGGCAGAGGTGCCATGGACCATCGGGGGCGTGTAGGACGACATGGTGGAGGCCATGACGGCGGCCGAGGGCATCGGCGCCGGGGCCGGACGCGCCGCCGGCTGCGAGGCGCGGGCGACGACCGAGAGCTGCGGACGCGGCGGCTTCTGCGCCGCGGCTTCCGACGCGATGCCGGTCGAGACCACGGACACGCGCATGCGGCCGTTCATCGATTCGTCGAAGGTCGAGCCGAAGATGATGTTGGCGTCGGCGTCGACTTCCTCGCGGATGCGGTTCGCGGCCTCGTCGACCTCGAACAGCGTCATGTCCATGCCGCCGGTGATGTTGATGAGGACGCCCTTGGCGCCCTTCATCGACGAATCCTCGAGCAGCGGATTGGCGATCGCCTTCTCGGCGGCGTCGATGGCGCGCTTCTCGCCCTCGGCCTCCCCGGTCCCCATCATCGCCTTGCCCATCTCGCTCATCACCGTGCGGATGTCGGCGAAGTCGAGGTTGATCAGGCCGGGCATGACCATCAGGTCGGTGACGCCGCGCACGCCCATGTGCAGCACGTCGTCGGCCATCTTGAAGGCGTCCGCGAAGGTCGTCTTCTCGTTGGCGATGCGGAAAAGGTTCTGATTCGGGATGATGATCAGCGTGTCGACGTACTGCGACAGCTCCTCGATCGCCTGCTCGGCGATGCGCATGCGGTGCTGGCCCTCGAAGTGGAAGGGCTTGGTCACCACGCCGACGGTGAGGATGTCGCGCTCGCGGGCAGCGCGCGCGATCACCGGGGCGGCGCCGGAACCGGTACCGCCACCCATGCCGGCGGCGATGAAGACCATGTTGGAGCCGGTCAGGTGCTCCATGATCTCCTCGATCGCCTCTTCGGCGGCCGCGCGGCCGACGTCGGGACGAGCGCCTGCGCCGAGGCCCTGGGTCACGCGGTGGCCCAGCTGGATGCGCCGGTCGGCCAGCGTCTGGGCCAGCGACTGCGCGTCGGTGTTGGCGACGACGAATTCGACGCCTTCGAGGCTGGAACGGATCATGTTCGAGACCGCGTTGCCGCCGGCTCCGCCGACGCCAACCACGGTGATCCGCGGCTTCAGTTCGTTATCCTTGGGTACGCTGATGTTGATCGACATTTGCTTCCACTCCCGTATCGAGTCTTGGGTGCACGACGTGGGACGACATGCGGCCTTTGTTGTTGAGACTTCCGGGCCGCATCAGAAGTTCTCTTTGAGCCACGAGCCGATCCGGCCGAAGACGCCGGCGGGCACGGGGCGCATGAGCGGGGCATGACCGTGCCTTGCGGCATCGGTCGGACCGGCGACGGCGTAGCCGACGAGACCGGTCGAGGTGGCGAAGGCGGGGCCGCTCGCGGCCTCAGGCAGGCCTGAGATCCGCATCGGGCGGCCGAGACGCACCTGCTTGTCGAGGATCAGGCCTGCGAGCTCGCGCACGCCCTGGAGTTGGCTGGCGCCGCCGGTCAGCACGACGCGGCGGCCGGCGAGCTTGTCGAAGCCGGAAGACTCGAGCCGCGCGCGGACGACCTCGAAGGTCTCCTCGAGGCGCGGCTGGATGATCTGGTTCAGGAACGACTTCGGCACGTGGTTCGGCGTGCCGCGGCGCTCCTCGCCGACCAGCGGCACGTCGATCAGCTCGCGCTCGTCGATGGCGCCGGAGGTGGCGCTGCCGTGCAGCGTCTTCAGGCGCTCGGCCTCGGCGAGCGGCGTCGAGAGGCCGCGGGCGATATCGGAGGTCACGTGGTTGCCGCCGATCGGCGCCACGTCGG
>JBGALV010000016.1:0-59499 GCA_044223515.1 Alphaproteobacteria bacterium | reverse complement strand
TACGTTGATGTAGAAGATCCAGCGCCAGTCGTAGGCCTCGGTCAGGTAGCCGCCGATGGTCGGTCCGAAGATCGGTGCGGCGACGAAGCCCATGCCCCACAGCGCCATCGCCTCGCCGTGGCGCTCGCGCGGATAGGAGTCCAGTAGCGTCGCCTGCGAGAGCGGGATCAATCCCGCACCGAATGCTCCCTGGAGCGTGCTTTAGACCAGCATCTCGGTCAGGCTGCCGGCGATGCCGCAGAGCGCCGAGGCGGCGGTGAATCCGAGGATCGCGACGATGAAGAGCTTCCGGCGTCCGAACTTGAGCGCGAGCGCGCCGGTCGGCGGCGTCATGATCGCGGCGGCGACGATGTAGCTGGTCAGCACCCAGGCGATCTGCTCCTGAGTCGCGAGCAGGCTGCCCTGCATGTGGGGCAGGGCCACGTTGGGGATCGTCGTGTCGATCGCATGCATGATCGTCGCGGTCATCACCGCGAAGGTGAGCAGGCCGAGATGGGCCGAGCCGGCGTTCCGCTCCGCCGTCATGATGCGTCGTTGCTTCCCATGCCGGAAGGCTAGCGCAGGCTCCCGTCCGCAGGCCAGCATCGTGACCTTTTTGCGACACCTGCGGGCGAGGTTGGAGACCTGCGGGCCGAGGGTTTGCGCCTTTTCCCGACTCGGGCTATCCAGGGGGCAACACTCAACCAGAGTCGTCGGAGACGGGCCGCCCCCAGGCGGACCGGTGCCGGCGGTTCGCTGCGTTTTTGCCGCGCTGCCCGGCGAGGCATTTCGAGGTTCCGTTGTTCCGACTGTTCGAGAGCCTGCTGCAGCCGACGGCGCTGCCCCCGGATGCCCCGCCTCCGACGGGGCTAGCGGCGTTCTATTGGCACTACGCGCGCCAGGCCCGCGGCCTGCTGACGGGGCTGTTCTGCGCCGGCTTCCTCGTCGCGGTGCTCGACAGCCTGATCCCGGTCTTCATCGGCCGCGTGGTGACGCTGATCTCGACGCACCAGCCTGCCGACCTGCTGCCGGCCGTCGGTCCGCAGCTTCTCGGCATGGCGCTGGTGATGCTGGTGATCCGCCCGCTGGCGCTTTGCCTGCAGAACTTGGTCACCAACCAGGCCCTGGCACCGGGCTTGAGCAACCTGATCCGTTGGCAGAACCATTGGCATGTGGTGCGGCAGAGCTGGTCGTTCTTTCAGAACGACTTCGCCGGTCGTATCGCCAACCGCATCATGCAGACAGGACCGTCGCTCCGCGAAAGCGTGGTCGCGGGGACCAATGCCGTCTGGTACATCCTGGTGTACGGCACGAGTGCGATCGTGCTGCTCGCCTCCAACGACCCGCGCCTCGCCGGTCCGATCCTCTGCTGGTTCGTCGGATACCTGATCCTGCTCAGGACCTTCGTGCCGAGGCTCCGCGACCGTTCGCGCGAGACCTCGGAGGTCCGCTCGGCGCTCACCGGGCGCGTCGTCGACAGCTATACCAACATCGTGACGGTGAAGCTGTTCGCGCGCTCGCGCGACGAGGATGCGTTCGTCAAGGAGGCGATCGACGAGCACACCGTCGCATTCCGCAACCAGCTCCGCATCATCACGCAGTTCGGACTGGCGCTGTCGTCGCTGAACGCGCTGATGGTGGTCGGCACGGCGGCGACGGCGGTGTGGCTCTGGATCGGCGGCCATGTGCAGATCGGCGTGGTGGCGATGGCGCTGCCGCTCACCTGGCAGATCGCCAACATCGCTGGCTGGGTGGCGCAGAACGTGACCGCGATCTTCGAGAACGTGGGCACCGTCCAGGACGGCATGAAGTCGATCTCGGTGCCGCGCCAGATGGCCGACCGGCCGGATGCAGGCACCCTCAAGGTGACAAGGGGCCATATCCGCTTCGAGGACGTCAGCTTCGGCTACGGCACCGAGCGAGGGGTGCTTCACGGAATCGACCTCTCGATCGCGCCGGGCGAGCGTGTCGGCCTGATCGGGCATTCCGGTGCCGGCAAGTCGACGCTCGTCAACCTGCTGCTGCGGTTCCACGATGTCGAGAGCGGGCGCATCCTGATCGACGGCCAGGACGTCGCGACCGTGACGCAGGAAAGCCTGCGTTCGCACATCTCGATGGTGACGCAGGACACCTCGCTGCTGCACCGCTCGATCCGGGACAACATCCGCTATGGTCGGCCCGAGGCGGCCGAGGGCGAGATCCTGGACGCGGCGGCGCGCGCGCATGCTACCGACTTCATCGAGACGCTGGAGGACTGGAACGGTCGCCGCGGCCTCGACGCCCATGTCGGCGAGCGCGGCGTGAAGCTCTCCGGCGGCCAGCGTCAGCGGATCGCGATCGCGCGCGTGATCTTGAAGAACGCGCCGATCCTGGTACTGGACGAGGCGACCTCGGCGCTCGATTCAGAGGTCGAGGCGGCGATCCAGGAGCAGCTCGGCGACCTGATGAAGGGCCGGACGGTGATCGCGATCGCGCACCGCCTGTCGACCATCGCGCGAATGGACCGGCTGGTGGTCCTCGACGCCGGACGCGTCGTCGAGCAGGGCACGCATGCCGAGCTTCTGGCGGCGGGCGGCGCCTATGCGCGCCTGTGGCGGATGCAGTCGGGCGGCTTCAAGGAGCCGGGCCCGAACGACTACATCGACAGGGCGTCGGCGGCGGAGTAGGCGCGCTAGCGCTTGGCCTTCTGGCTCTTCCTCGGATCCTGAGCCGTCTGCGGCGGAGGCGCCGCCTTCTTCGAGGGATCGGCCTGCTGGGCCGAGCGCGCCGCCTGATCGATGAGACCCGAGCAATCGCTGTCCTTGCCGAGGCCGAGCTCGATGGTCGGGATCAGCGCCGCCAGCGGCGTCAGCAGCGCGCCCAGCACCGCCATCGCACCGACCCGGGCACCTGTGGTCGCGGCGTCGATCCCGACCTTCGGATCCTTGAGCGTGCCGCTGACATGCACCGGCGCGCGGAAGGACAGCAAGCTCGGATCTTTCGGATGCGCCTCGAGGGTGATGCCCAGCGTCTCGTCGCGGAAGCTGACCCAGCCGGTGCCGCCGATGTTGGTGTCGGTCGTGTCGAGCACCAGCGAATTGGTGCGCATCACGCCGTCCTGGATGCCGGCGTCGAGGACCATGCAGCGGATGCCGAACTGCTTGTCCTTGCCCGATAGCGAGAAGCCCAGGGCTTCGAGGAAGTCGAGGCCGGCCAGCTCGGTCAGCACGGCGCTGATCTGGCCGCTTGTCATCGCCAGGGTCAGGTGACCGTCGCCGTTGCCCAGTACGTCGGCCGTCGACTGCCCGGTGCTGACGATCTGCAGCTTCCCCCCGACGAGCCCGGCGCCGTCGAAGGTGGACGAATTCTTCTGCAGGATCCGCCTGAGGTCGATGTTCCGGAAATCGGCATCGATGTCCCAGCGCGCCGGCATCCTGCGCGCGTCGAGATCGACGGTCGCCGCGATCCGCCCTTTACCGATGCCGAAGTTCAGGGGCTTCAGCCGAAGGCGGCCGTTTTCGAGATCGAGCTTCGCGGTGAGGTCGTCGAGCGGCAGGTAGTCGGATTCCAGGCGCTTCACGCGGTAGACCACATGGGCATCGATCTCGTTGAGCCGCTCCAGGCCGACCTTCTTCCTCGGCAGGGCCTTCGGATCGGCCGCTTCTTTCTGCGCCGCGGCCCGTCGGGTGGGCGTCGCATTCGGCGCCTCGGCTTTGCCGGGCTCGCCGCCGATGAAGCCGGCCAGATCCGCGAGCACGGTCCTGGTCGAGGCGAACTCGCCCGTGAGCACCAGGCGCGGCTTGTCGGTGTCGACGGCGAGGCTGCCGGTGAAGTCGCTGCTGCCGACCTTGCCGTCGAACGTATCGAAATGGACGACGGTACCCGTATGCCAGAGATGCCCGGCGAGCTTGTAGGGCGGCGTCGTGGGCCATGGCACGCCGGTCATCGGATAGAGCAGGGCCATGTCTGGCCCGCTGACCTCCAGCCTGCCGTCGATGCCGGCGAGGTTGGTGCGGTCGAGCACGGTGCCGACGATGTGGGCGCGCGTCTTGTCGACCTCCCAGATCAGGTCGATTGGGTAGCGGACGTTCACGTCGCGGAAGGCCGCCAAGGATCCTGTCCGGGCCTCGAACTGGGTCCGCGCGTTTGCGTACCGCCCTTGGCCCCGGATCACGACGGCGGAGTCGCCGCCCTTGGGATCGGGCTCGGTGTCGACCGTCATCTCGACATGGGTCTTGGATTTTGGATCGTTGAGCGAGACTTGGCCGGCCTCGACATTGAGCCGGCCGATTTCGGGCGCGCGGGACGCATTCGCTTCCGATGACGCCGGGTTGAACGCGTCGAGCTTCCAGTTGGGATCGCCGTTGGCGTCGGTCTCCAGCTTCACCACCGGCCGCGTGAGATTCATCTCGGGAAAGAAAAGGGTGCCGGTCTTCCAGTAGCGATCGAGATCGACGGTGAAGGTCATCCGCTCGAACTCGGCGAGATGGGTGCCTGGGGCGAATCCCTCGGGATTCGAGACTTTGAGATCATCGACGATGATCGTCGGCTGGCGCGCGAGCTTGACGTCGAGATGGCCGATGCGCACGGGCCGGCCGAGCTCGGCGGAGGCCTGGATTTCGGCGTAGGGCCGAAGCCAGTTCCAGTCGAAGAAGACGAGGACCAGGCCAATGGCGGCGGTGAGGACACCGGCGATTCCCAGCCAAATTTTCGCACGCCTGCTCAAAGGCGAAATCCTCCGGGGAGACCTGGGTAAACGCACCCGGGGAAATCGCGGTTCCGGCCCTGACCGTCGGTCCTCGTGTCGTTGGCAGATGGGTAGGCGGGCACCGCGGGGAACGGCGGCGAAGGAGACCTAGTCGCGTCGTTGCCGAGCGACCAGCGCCCGCCAGAGGGCGGTGTTCTCGGCCATGCCGGCGTCGACCGGCTGCGGCCGCGCCGAGGCCTGCACCATGATCAGTCGGCTGACGGGATCGACGAACAGGACCTGGCCGCGGATGCCGCGCAGCGAAAATGTACCGGCCGGCTCGCCGCCGAGCAGCCAGACCTGGTAGCCGTAGCCGAAACCGGGGCTCACGCGGCCCGGCAGGAGATGCCCGTCCTCCGGCCGTACGCTCGTCGCGTCCTTGATCCATTGCCGCGGGATGACCTGGCGGCCGTCCCAGTTGCCGTCTCGGGCGAGCAGGCGCCCGAAGCGCGCATAGTCGCGCAGCACCGCGTTGAAGCAGCAATAGGCAACCTCGTGCCCGAAGACGTCGGTGATCCACGAGGCGTCGGCCTCGGCACCGATCGGCTGCCAGATCTTTTCCGACAGATAGTCCGCGAGCGGCCGGCCTGTGGCGGCACTCAAGACAAGGCCGAGCGTCAGGGTCTCGCTGCCCGCGTAGTGGAAGACGGTCCCTGGAGGCTGGGTCCGGTTGTCGAACTGGGTGAGGAGCTTGGCCGTACCCATCGCGGTACCGGGAATGAAGAGGCCGCGCGACAGCGTCGCGATGTCGTCCTTCCCGTCGTAACGCTCGCTGAACTCGACGCCTGAAGACATGTTGAGCAGCGCGCGGATCGGCGTCCCGCCATAGGCGCTGCCGGCGAGCGCCGGCACATAGACCTCGGCCTTGTCGTCGATCGATCGGATCTTGCCTTCGCCGACCGCGATGCCGACCAGCATGGCCGTGATCGTCTTCGCCATCGACTGGGAGGTGAAGCGATCGGAGCCGGTCCGGGCATACTGGTAACGCTCGAACAGGATCATGTCGTCGCGCGCGATCAGGAGGCCGGTGACCGGGTTGCGATCGAGGTAGTCGTTCAGGTCGTAGCGGCCGCCCTGGTAGGCGTAGTGCACCTCGGGAAGGCTGTTCTCGCGTCGGAACGACCAAGCGGTCATAGGCTTGCCGACGGTCCGGCTCGAGAAGATCTCGTCGTAGTGGCTCAAGGAGCCGACCAGGAACCTCTGCTGGGATTGCGTCAGGCGGGAGCCGATCGGGTACCCCGCGTCGATGCCATAGGCATCCGCATGCGGACCGTCCTTGCGGAACTCGGGTTCCGCCGCGAGCGCCGCCACGGCCACAAACGGGAGGAGGAATGCCACCCAGCTCGTCATCGGAGCCAAGCCTAGCGCGACGTAGGGGGCGCTGTCGCGGTGCCGGAACGAAGCTTAAGCTGGGTCGTTTACCGTCGCAGGACGCCTCCCATGGGAATCCGGACCGTGGACCGCCTATCGACCTATCGCGCCAAGCGCGACTTCCACCAGACATCCGAGCCCGCCGGCAAGCAGGGCAAGCCCTCGCATGGCGGCCTCTACGTCATCCACGAGCATGACGCGACGCGGCTCCACTACGACCTACGCCTCGAGCATGACGGTGTTCTGCTGTCCTGGGCGGTGACACGAGGCCCGAGCCTTGACCCCGAGCAGAAGCGGCTCGCCGTTCAGGTAGAGGACCATCCGATCGACTACGGCTCCTTCGAGGGGATCATCCCGGAAGGCAACTACGGCGCGGGCCCGGTCTCGCAGTGGGATCGCGGCCGCTGGATCCCGGAAGGCGATCCGGTCAAGGGCCTGAAGAAGGGCCATCTCGACTTTCGCCTCGAAGGCGAGAAGCTGAAAGGCGCCTGGCATCTCGTGCGCATGCGGCGGCGGCCGAAGGAAAGGCGCGACAACTGGCTGCTGATCAAGTCGAAGGACGAGTACGCGGTTTCGGGAGCGAAGGGCGACATCGTCAAGATCGCGACGAAGTCGGTGAAAACCGGCCGCACCCTGGCCGAGATCGCCAAGGGCGGGAAGGCGAAGGCCAAATCGCGTGTGCCGGCCGTGCCAAAGGCGGCAAAAAGGACGAAAAGCGCGAAGGCCGACAAGGGGCGGCCAAAGCGCGGCACTGCCAAGCCGGCCTTCGTGCCTCCCTGCCTCGCCCGCCTCGACCGGACGCCGGCGGGCGCGAGTTGGCTGCATGAGGTCAAGTTCGATGGCTACCGCATGCAGGCGGTGCGAACCGGCCCCAAGACCGCGCTGATCACCCGCACGGGTCTCGACTGGACCTCGCGCTTCGGGAAGGCGATCGTCGCGGCGATTGAGGCGCTGCCTTGCGAGAGTGCCGTGATCGACGGAGAGGTCGTCGTTCTCTCGGGCACCGGCATCTCCGACTTCTCGATGCTGCAGGCCGATCTCTCCGACGAGCGCATGGATCGCTTCGTCTACTACGTCTTCGACCTGCTGCATCTCGACGGCACCGACCTGACGGGTCGCCCGCTGACCGAGCGCAAGGAAGCCCTTGAACGTCTGCTCGGGGACAAGGCGACTGCGGGCGAGGGGCCGCTCCGCTACAGCCAGCATTTCGTCGAGGACGGCGACGTGATGCTCGACCAGGCCTGCCGGCTCGGTCTCGAGGGCGTCGTCTCGAAGCGTGGCGACGCGCCGTACCGCAGCGGGCGCACCGGCGACTGGATCAAGTCGAAATGCAGTCAGCGACAGGAGTTCGTCGTCACCGGCTACGTGCCGTCGACGGCGAGCCGGAACGCGATCGGTTCGCTGCTCGTGGGCTACCACGAGAACGGTGTGCTGCGCCCTGCGGGTCGCGTCGGCACCGGCTACTCCGCGACCGTCGCACGAGACCTCAAGCGTCAGCTCGACAAGATCAAGGCCGAGCGCTCGCCTTACGCGAAGCGCCAGGCGGGCGACAATCAGGTCAAGTGGGTAAAGCCCGAGCTCGTCGCCGAGGTCGAGTTCCGCGCCTGGACCGCCGACGGCATCCTCCGACACGCCGCGTTCGTCGGCATGCGCGAGGACAAGCCGGCGAGCGAGATCCGGCGCGAAGGGAAGGCGGCGGAAACGCCGGCTGCGCCCAAGTCCCAGGCACGGTCGCCGAGAACCAGCGTCGCGCTGAGCCACCCGGACCGCGTGCTCTGGCCGGAAGCGGGCTTGAGCAAGCAGGGTCTGCTCGACCACTACGCTTCGGTCTGGGACCTGATGAAGCCTTATGTCGTCGATCGGCCGCTGTCGCTGCTCCGGGCACCGGGCGGCATCGGCGGCCGCCAGTTCTTTTTCCAGAAGCACCGCTCGCCCGGCATGCACGAGGCGATCGGCGAGGTGACGGATCCGAAGGACGGCGAAGGCCTGATCGTGATCCGGGATTTCGACGGGCTCGCGGCCTTGGTGCAGTTCGGCGTCGTGGAAATCCATCTCTGGGGATCGAGCGCGAACAAGATCGAGCAGCCCGACCACATGATCTTCGACCTCGACCCCGACAAGGGGGGCGACTGGTCGCGTGTGGTCGAGGCGGCCGAGGAGATCCGCCAGCGCCTCGATGCGATGAAGCTCGCGCCCTTCGTGAAGACCTCGGGCGGCAAGGGACTGCACGTGGTCGTGCCGCTGAAACCGGAGGCCGACTGGACGCGGGTGAAGGACTTCTCGAAATCGCTGGCCGAAGATCTCTCGCGGGACTTCCCCGACCGCTACACCGCGAACATGTCGAAGAAGGCGCGGCCCGGCCGGATCTTCATCGACTACCTGCGGAACGGCCGCGGCGCGACCGCGGTCTCGCCCTATTCGACGCGGGCTCGCGGCAAGGCGCCCGTCGCGGTGCCGATCGCCTGGGAGGAGCTGTCGTTGGGCGTGCGCGCCGACCAGTTCCGGGTCGACAACCTGATGAACCGCCTCGACCACCTGAAGAAGGATCCCTGGGCGGATTTCCGCAAATCGGCGCGGCCTTTGCCGAAGAAGAGGTAGGCTTCGGCCTAGGCCGGCGCCACTAGGCGTTCGCGCATCAGCGTCCGGGTCTGTGCGAAGAGCGCGCGACCCTTCGACACGAGGTCGGCGGTAGAGGCCTTGTCTCCGGCCTTGCACGCCTTTTCCAGCCGCGCCGCCAGCGCCTCGAGGCGAGCCGCCCCGAAATTCCCGGCCATGCCCTTGAGCGCATGGGCTTCCATGGCGAGGCCGCCGAGATCGCCCGCCTCGCTCATGGATTCGACCTTCGCCATGCTGGCGAGCGCGCCGTCGAGGAAGTAGTTCAGAAGTTCCTGGAACGTCTCTTCCGGGACCTTGCGCTTGAGCTCGTCCAGCAGGCTGTCGTCGAGGATCGGACGGTCGGTGTCCTCCACGGCGACCTGCACGGCAGCCGGCGACGGCTTCGCTTCGGTTCCGATCCAGCGCGCGACGACCTCCAGGAACTTGCTCGGCATCAGCGGCTTCGGGATGTAGTCGTTCATCCCAGCGTCCAGATAGAACTCCCGGTCGCCGGCCATCGCGTTCGCGGTCATCGCGATGATGGGCAGCTTGCGATGCGCTTCGCTCAGGCGACGTATCGCCTGCGTTGCCTGCACGCCGTCGACATTCGGCATCTGCACGTCCATCAGGACGACGTCGAAGGCGTCCTGGCGCACCGCCTCGATCGCCTCCGCGCCGTCGGCGGCGACGCTGACCTGATACCCTGCGCCTTCGAGCAGCGTCACCGCCAGAAGCCGGTTGATCGCATTGTCCTCGGCGACGAGGATCCGTCCGGAGGCCGGGCCGGCGGGCCTCAGCGGCACCGGCGCGTCGGTCGTCGTTGCCGCGTCGAGGTCCTGGCCGGCGATGGCGCGCTGGACGCGCAGCACGAGATCGCGCCGGCCGATCGGCTTGGTGATGAGACCGTCGAAGACCGTGCGGTTGAGGCGATGCGAGGTCGCGAGCGGCCCGAGCGGTGCCATCAGCAGGAGCTTCGTCGAGCTTCCTTCGGTCGCCGCACGCAGGATCTTGCCGAGCTCGAGGCCCGAGGTGTCGGGCAGGTCGCGATCGACGAGGATCACATCGAAAGGCAGCTCCTGGGCGCGGGCGAGCTCGGCCGCCGCCTCCGCCTCGGCGCCCGTCGCGGCCGTGACGACGCTGACGCCCTCGGCCGTGAGACGGCGGGCCAGCGAACGGCGTGTCACCTCGGCATCGTCGATGACCAGCACGCAGCGGCCGCGCAGCACCCCGCTCTCGGCCGACGTGGTCGGCTCGACCAGGGTGACGCGCGGCAGCGTGAGCTCGACCCAGAAGGTGCTGCCGCCTTCCGGCTCGCTCTCCACGCCGATCTCGCCGCCCATCAGCTCGATCAGCTGCTTCGAGATCGCGAGTCCGAGCCCAGTACCGCCGAAGCGGCGCGAGATGGAGCCGTCGGCCTGCTGGAACTTCTGGAACAGGCGGCTGCGCGTCGCTTCGTCCATTCCGATGCCGGTGTCGCGCACCGAGACTCGGAACTTGAGCTGGCCCGGAGACGGTTCGTGACCGGCGACCTCGATCAGGACCGAGCCCTTCTCGGTGAACTTGATCGCATTGGAGAGAAGGTTGAGCAGGATCTGGCGGATGCGCGCGGGATCGCCGCGGACGATGCCGCGTGCGCCCTCCTCGACGTAGGCGGCGATCTCGAGCCCGCGCTCGTGCGCACGGGCGGCGAGAAGGTCGACGGCGCCGTCGACCGGCTTCTCGAGCGTGAAGTCGATCGACTCGAGGGCGAACTTGCCGGCCTCGAGCTTCGAGAGGTCGAGCACGTCGTTGATGATCGCGAGCAGGGAGTCGGCCGAGGTCTGCACCGCCTCGGCGAATTTCCGCTGCTCGTCGGAGAGCGGCGTATCGAGCAGGATCGCGTTGAGCCCGATGATCCCGTTCATCGGTGTCCGGATCTCGTGGCTCATGTTGGCGAGGAATTCCGACTTGGCGCGGCCTTCGCGCTCGAGCGCGGCATGGGTCGAGGCCAGGTTGTCGGCGAGCGCGACCTTCTCGTCGCGGAGGATCAGCGCTTTCAGCTGCGACTGGAAGGCTTCGCGGATGATGACCAGATAGTTGGCGAACAGCAGGACCTGGATGAAGGTGATCGCGGCGCCGAACGTGCCGCCTTCGTAGAACCCGGCTATGGCGAAGGCGCCCATGGCCGGCGCGGCGAAAGCGACGCTGGCCGGAGGATGGCTCGTGTACGAGGTGACGGCGCCGGCGGCGAGGGCGACCGTCGACATGGCCGCGATCGACATGACCAGCGGGTCGCTTGTGAAGAAGGGGAGAAGTGCCGTCGTTCCCCACCAGATGCCGAACGGCAGCATGCCCAGGGTGAAGCGTCGGGCCCAGACGGAGGGCGGGTGGGCGTCGGGTGCCTTCCGGTACCGATGCCAGTCGATCGTCCGCCCGATCAGGATGACGACGCCGATCGCGCCCCAATAGAGCGGCAACGGGTTTCCCATCGCCAGGGCCAGAACGATGCCGTTCGCGATCACGCAAAGGAACGACGTGCCGATCCGGAAAGACGGCGGATACAGCGCCACCATCAAGTCTTTCTGGATCGACGCGGGAAGATCGGGACCGGCGACAAAAGTCTTCAGCCAGCCGTCGGAAGCCTGCGACATGCGGTGAAGTGATCCCCTCGGTCCGTCTTCAAGCGATGCTTGGCCGACCATAACCGTTTGTCGGGTACCCGGGCAACGCGGCGCCTTTCGCGGTTTGCGATGCGGGCTTTCTTCCTCGGCTCGGGCCTGCCTTAAGATGAGCCCCCTGCCGCGGCCACCCGGCCGTTAACCAATTCAAGAGTCCAAGGAGGCACCCATGGATCCGATCGTCCTGTTCCTGCGCTACGAGGGCGCGCCGACGCCGATGGCGCATGCGCCCGGCGTGCTCGGCGTCAGCCTGAAGGCGACGAGCTGCTCGATCACTACCGAGATCGGCAACAAGAGCGTGTCGTCGACCTACAAGAAGATCGCAGGCAAGAACGCCTCGGCCGAGACCGTGCTGACGCTCACGGGCGACGGCGTGTTCATCGAGTCCGGCACCATCAAGTTCGGCGACGGCTCGACCTGGCTGAAGTTCAATACCGTCGGCCAGGGCTTCCTTGGCGCCAGCGCCGCCAAGGGCGTCTCCGCCGGCTGCGCCGTCTGGCGCATCACCGAAGGCGGCGGCCAGTTCAAGGGCGCGACCGGGCACGTCACAGGCAACTTCATCGTCGATGCCAAGGGCGTCGCCTACGACAACCAGGTCGCCGTGATCTTCCCGAAGAAGGGACGCAAGTAAATTTCGGATCGGGAAATTGATTTAGCAGCCGATTGCCGGGCCTGGGCCCGGCAGTCTAGGCTGGTCGTACCAAGACCAAGAATGCGCCAATAACCTCAAGGAGCCATGTCATGGGAGAGTACCGTCTCAAGCTTTTGACCAGTGTGAGCGCGATGGCGCTGGCATTGGCCGTTTCGCCCGCCTTTGCGCAGAAGAAAGGCGGCGACATGATCGTCGGCGTCACTTCGCCTCCGCCGCTGACCGACGCGCAGGCCTCGACCGCCGAGGCGACTCGCAACATCTCGATGCACTGGATCGAGACCCTGTTCGCCCGCGACCAGGGTGCCAACCCGATCCCCGACCTCGCGACCGGCGTCGAGATGTCGCCGGACGGCCTGACCTACGTCTTCACGCTCCGTCAGGGCGTGAAGTTCCACAACGGCCAGGAGATGACCTCGGCCGACGTGAAGGCCTCGCTCGAGCGCTACAAGCGCGTCGGCGGTGCCTCGCTGACGCTGGGTGCGGTCAGTTCGGTCGAAGCGACCGACAAATACAAGGTCACCCTGAAGCTCTCGGCGGTCTTCCCGGGGCTGCTCTCGATCCTCAGCGCGCCCGGCGCGCCGATCGCGATCTATCCGGCGTCCGAAGGGGCGAAGGAACGCGACAAGGTCGCCTACATCGGCACCGGCCCGTTCAAGTGGGCCGAATACAAGCCCGACAGCCACGTGAAGCTGGTGCGCAACGACGACTACACGCCGAACAACAACTACCAGAAGCGCGACGGCTTCGGTGGCAAGAAGACCGCCTACTTCGACAGCGTCACGATCCGCTTCATCCCCGAGGGCGGCGCCCGCACGGCCGCGCTCGAGACCGGCGAGATCCAGGCGGTGGACATCCTGCCGCCGCCGGCGGCCAAGCGCCTCAAGGGCGATGCCAAGATCAAGATCTATGAGGCCACGCCGTGGCTTCTGAACCTGATCGTCTTCAATGCCGGCGACGGCCCGATGCAGCAGCAGAAGCTGCGCCAGGCGGTGCTGGCGGCGCTCGACATGGAGGAGATCCTGGCGATCGCGGGCGAGGGCAACTACAAGCTCCAGTCAGCTTGGCAGTACCCGGGCTCGGTCTACCACACCGGCGATCTCGGCAAGGACAAGTACAACGTCAAGGACATCGCCCTGGCGAAGAAGCTGGTTCAGGAGTCGGGCTACAAGGGCGAGGAGATCATCTTCCTCACCGACTCGACCATCAAGAACCACAACGAGACCGCGGTCGTCGCCACCGAGCAGCTGAAGAGCAAGCTCGGCCTCAACGTGAAGCTCCAGGTCGTCGACTGGCCGTCGGCCTCCTCGAAGCGCCTGCAGCCGACCGGCTGGCACATGTGGACCGTCGGCTTCGGCGTCGAGCCGTACGAGGGCCCGATCAACGTGATCGGTCTGTCGACGAAGCAGAACAACGCCATGGGGGCACAGTTCAAGGCCGATCCGGAGCTCGCGGCCGCGGACAAGCTATTCAACTCGTCGCTCAAGCTCGACGACCAGAAGAAGGCGGTCGTCGACTGGACGAAGCGCATGTACGAGTGGGTGCCGGCGATCAACACCGGTGCCATCGGCCGTTACCAGGCGACCGTCGCCAAGGTCCAGAACTACGAGCCGAACCGCATCCCGCGCATGTGGGACGTCTGGTTCAACTAAAGCTTGGTCGACGCCTGATTCGCGGCCGGCGGGAACCCTCCCGCCGGCCGCTTTCTTTTTGGCGCCGATTTTGCTCGGCGCGAGACGACGCCTGACCGGACCCCGGCCTTGGTCCAGAATGGAGCCGCCACGGAGGCAGATCCCGATGCGTCGCCGCCCCATTTCAGATCGCTCGCGCTCGTGACGCGCTTTCGCGCACCCGAAACCGGCAACGTGATGCTCGGCATCGGACTGGCGCTTTCGGCCAATGCGGTCTTCTCGTTCCAGGACGCGGTGGTGAAGTGGCTGGTTGCGGACTACGCCGTCCTGCAGATCCTGTTCATCCGTAGCCTTGCCATTGCCGGCGTCGCCCTTATCGCCTATCGCAAGAAGGCCGTGCTCGGCCTGATCAAGAGCCGCCACAAGCCGGCGCTGCTGCTGCGCGCCTCGTCGATGGTGATCGCCTGGCTCTGCTACTACACGGCGGCGCGGTCGCTGGTGCTGGCGGACCTGGTGACGCTCTACTACGCGGCACCGCTGATCATCACGGTGATGTCGATCTACATCCTCGGCGAGAAGGTGAATTCGGCGCGCTGGGTTGCGGTCTTCGTCGGCCTCGCAGGCGTGATCATCGCCGCCAACCCGACCGGACGGCCCGATCTCCTGCCGGCGGGACTGGTTCTCGTGGCTGCCTGCCTCTGGGCCTGGGCCAACATCCTGATGCGGCAGATCTCGGCCAGCGAGACGACCGAGGTGCAGATGCTGTTCACCGGCCTCGCCTTCGTCGTCGCTTGTGCGCCGGCGCTTCCCTGGATCTGGGTCACGCCGCCGCCGCTCACGCTTGCGCTGATGGCCGGCATCGGCGCCTTCGCGGCGATCGGCCAGTACCTCATGTACGAGAGCGTGCGGCATGCTCCGGCCTCGGCGGTGGCGCCGACCTCCTACACCTCGCTCGGCTGGGCGTTTCTCTGGGGCTGGGTGATCTGGAGCGACATCCCGGAGCCGACCGTGTTCGCCGGCGCCGGCCTGATCCTGCTGGGGAGCGTCATCGTCGTCGGCTCGGAATGGCGGCGGATGCGCCAACGGCGCATCGCCGGGAATGGAGTATGATCGCTTAACTGAAGGGGGCAGGCATGGCTACGCGCATCCGGTTCCTTCTTGTTCTCGCCGGGCTTCTGGCGAGCTTCGATGTCCGCGCCGCCGAACGCGTCGACGTCACCCTCGTGCTCGCCGCCGACGTCTCGCGCAGCGTGGACGAGGAAGAGTTCCGCCTCCAGCGCGACGGCATAGCGACCGCGATCACCGACGAGAAGGTGCTGAACGCGATCCGCTCCGGCCTTCATGGGAAGGTCGCGATCTGCTTCGTCGAGTGGTCGGGCGTCGGCCAGCAGCTCGTCGTCACCGACTGGGCGGTGGTCCGGGACTTCGCGACGGCGCAGGCGGTGGCGAAGGTCGTGCGGAGCGCGCCACGCTCGTTCTATGGCTCAACCGCGATCGGATCGGCGATCGATTTCTCGATGCGCCAGCTCGCCCGTGCCCAGTTCGATCCCGAGCGCAAGGTCATTGACGTCTCGGGCGACGGGACCAACGTCAGCGGTCCCTCGGTCGCCGCCGCCCGCGACGCTGCGGTCGAGGCCGGCATCACCGTCAATGGGCTGGCGATCCTGAGCGCGATTCCGAATCCCTTCAATCCCGACCACACCCATCCGCCGGGCGGGCTCGAGGAATACTACCGGAAGAACGTGACCGGCGGCCCGGGCTCCTTCGTGACGGTCGTAGAAGGATTCCAAACCTTCGCCGAGGCGATGATCAACAAGCTGATCCGCGAGATCGCGTCGCTGCCGTGAGAGCGGTTCGCGAACGGACGGGCGAGGTTGCCGATAGGACCCGCCCGTCCTAGGCTCGCCTCGTCTTTTCCCGCCCGCGTCTTGATCCCGAGGTTCCGATGAAGCTGAGCCGCCCGGTGCTTGCGCACGAGGAGATCGTCGCGCGTGACGGCATGGTCACCGCCCAGCATCCGCTCGGCGCCAGGATCGGCGTCGAGGTGCTGCAGAAGGGCGGCAACGCCGTCGATGCCGCAGTCACCACCGCCTTCGCGATGGGCGTGCTGCAGCCGCTGATGAATGGCATCGGCGGCGTCGGCAACATGGTGCTGCACTTCGCCGACGGCGACGCCAAGACCGTCTACTACGGCACCAAGGCGCCCTTGCTGGCGCGGCCGGACATGTACGAGCTCGAGGCCGGCCAGAGCGAGATCTGGGGCGGCGGCATGAACCTCGCCAAGAGCTACGCCTGGCCGAAGGTGAAGAACCGCGCCAACGACCGCGGCCACAGCTCGATCGGCGTGCCCGGTGCGGTCGCGGGCCTGTGCCTCGCGCTCGAGAAGTTCGGCACGATCGACCTCAAGGACGCGCTGAAGCCGGCGATCCGGCTGGCCGAGGAAGGTTTCGCGGTCGGGCATCACTTCACGCTCGCGCTCGTGGCGGATCGCGAGACCTTCCTCATGTTCCCCGGCACCGCCCCGATCTACTATCCGGGCGGCTATCCGATCCCGGTCGGCGGCAAGTTCGTGCAGAAGGACCATGCGCGGACGCTGCGACTGATCGCGAAGCACGGGCCCGCCGGCTTCTACAAGGGCGAGGTCGCCGAGATGCTCTCGGACGACAACGCGAAGAACGCCGGCACGCTACGCGCGGCCGACCTCGCTGCCTACAAGGCGCAGATCCTCGAGCCCATCCGCGGCCGCTACAAGAACGTCGACCTGATCGGCATGCCGTTCCTGACCGCAGGCCCGACCGTCATGGAGGCCCTCCACATCCTCGACCACTTCGATCTGAAGAAGATCGGCTGGGGCAAGCCGGAATCGCTTCATCTGGTCGCGGAAGCGATCCGCATGGCCGGCGCCGACCGCTTCACCTACATGGGCGACTATCCGGACGCGCCGCTCGATATGCTCGTCGACAAGGACTATGCGGCGACGCGTGCCGAGATGATCTCGCGAAGAAAGAGGGCGGAACCGCTGCCCGGTGATCCCTGGGCGGTCGCGGGCAAGCCGCGCCCGAAGAACTTCCCGGGCCCGGCGCGCGGCGGCAAGGACGACGGCACCACACATCTGACCGTCATCGACTCAAAGCGCAACGCGGTGGCGCTGACCCAGACCAACGTCGGCTATTCGGGCGTGGTCACACCGGGCGTCGGCGTCATGATGAACAACGCGATGAGCTGGTTCTGCCAGGTGCCCGGCACGATCAACTCGGTCCGCGGCGGTGCCTTCGGCTGCAACAACATGAGCCCGATGATCCTGACCAGCCGCGGCAAGCTCAAGGCCGCGCTCGGCGCCTCCGGCGGCCGGCGCATCTGGTCGGCGATCGTCCAGGCCGTGGTCAATCATGTCGAGCACGGCATGTCATTGCAGGACGCGCTGCAGTCGCCGCGTCTCCACACCGAGACCGACGACGTGATGATCGACGGTCGTTTCGGCAATGCGACCAAGGCCGCGCTGGAGAAGAAGGGACACACGGTCGCGGTGGTGACGCCCCATTTCGACCGCGGCCCGTATTCGGAGCCGAACGGCATCGCGGTCTCGGGGCGGGACCTCAAGAGCGCCGTCTATCCCGTCGCCAAGCCGACCTATGCCGCAGGTTATCCCGGCGGCGAGGACACGGCCGGCGACAGCCTGGCCCCCAGGCCAGACCTGCATCCTTAAAGGAAGGAAACCGAGGAAATCATGGCGAAGATCGAGTCCGTCGACCTGTTCTACGTGTCGATGCCGGTGGTCGAGGACATCTCCGACGGCAGCCAGGACGCGCTGCTCGTGCGCGTCTCCGCCGGCGGCAAGGTCGGGTGGGGCGAGGCGGAGGCAGCACCACTGCCGTCGATCGCCAGCTGGATCGCGCCGATGTCGCACGGCTTCTGCCATCCGATCTGTACTTCGGTGATGGGCCAGGAGCTGAACAGCCCCGAGGACATCAAGCGCATCAACGACACGGTAAAGCGCCGCTCGCTCGACATCCTCCAGACCGACCATACGCTGTCGGGCATCGACGAGGCGCTGTGGGACCTGCTCGGCCACATGCGCCGCGAGCCGGTCTGGAAGATCCTCGGATACAAGAAGTCGTGGCCGAAGACGCCCTATGCCTCGCAGCTCTTCGGCCTCACGCCGCAGGAGACGCTGAACAAGGCGAAGGCGGTCGTCGCCGACGGCTATCGCGCCAGCAAGTTCGGCTGGAGCAATTTCGGCATGACCACCGCGAAGGACGACGCCGACCACTTGATGGCGGCGCGCGAAGGCCTCGGCAAGGACGGCATCCTGCTGGTCGATGCCGGCTGCGTCTTCGGCGACGACGTCGAGAAGGCGGCGAAGCGCCTGCCGGCGCTCAAGGAGGCGAAGGCGACCTGGTACGAGGAGCCGCTCGACCGCGACGCGCTGACCGAGTTCAAGGCGCTGTCGAAGAAGACGCCGAAGGTGAAGCTCGCCGGCGGCGAGGGCGCCTACACCTACCTGATGGCCAAGCAGATGATGGACATCGCGGGCCTCAGCTTCATCCAGATCGACGCCGGGCGCATCGGCGGCATCACGCCGGCCAAGCAGGCGGCCGACTACGCGAAGAAGAAGGGCGTGACCTTCGTCAACCACACCTTCACCTCGCACCTGCAGCTCTCGGCCTCCCTCCAGCCCTATGCGGGCATGAAGGACCACGAGATCTGCGAGTACCCGGTCGAGCTCAAATCGGTCGCCAAGGCGATCACCAAGAACACGATCGGCCGCGACAAGAACGGCCAGGTCCGCGCGCCCGACGCGCCCGGCCTGGGCATGGAGATCGACGTCGAGGCGCTGAAGCCCTACCTCGTCGACGTCTCGATCAAGGTCGGCGGCAAGTCGCTCTACGAGACGCCGGTTTTGAGGAAGTAGGTTTCCCGAACCCTCCCCCGCGCGCGGGCGCGGGGGAGGTGGGTCGGAGTTACGGCGCGGCGCGATCCGTCGCCAGGTGCGAGACGCAGTCGCCGCGCTCGACGCGCCCGTAGTGGCGCTGGCAGATCACGATGCCGGAATCCTTGAAGTACGCGGGCACCGGCTCGCGGCCCGGGTTGTCGACGAAGTGGGTGAGGCCGCAGAGGTCGCCCTTCTTGACCGTCGCCCCCAGCTTCACCGCCGGCTCGAACAGCCCGTGGTCGGGCGCATAGACGTAGTAGCTCTGGCCCAGAAGCTCGACCCAGCGC
Source organism: Alphaproteobacteria bacterium (assembly GCA_044223515.1). Lineage (GTDB taxonomy): Bacteria > Pseudomonadota > Alphaproteobacteria > SHVZ01 > SHVZ01 > SHVZ01. The sequence goes on along the minus strand of JBGALV010000016.1, from coordinate 40,671 downwards.
ACCTTCTCCGGTGCCTTGCCGATCTTGAACTTCTTCGTGTCCTTGAGGATGCCCATGTGCGCCAGCGCGCGCACGGTGCCGTCATAGGTCAGCTTGACGCCGTCCGGGTTGACCGAGGCACCGCCGCCGAACTCGCCGCCGATGTAGACCACGTTGTTCCTGTGCGCCGAGGAATGCGCGAGGCGCGAATCCGGCAGGTAGTCCCAGATCAGGCTCACGGGTGAGCCGAACGCGCGCAGTATCTCGAGCGAGCGCTGGTCGAGCTTCTTGTTTCCCGAACTCGACATCGACGCGAAGGGCACATAGGCGAGCGATCCGCCGCCGGAATGGAGATCGAACCAGGCTTCGGCCTTGGGCACCACAACCGTGTCGAGGTAGTGCGCGATCTGGTAGGTGACGCTCATGCTGGGCGAGCCGGGGAAGGCGCGGTTCAGGTTGCCGTCGTCGATCGGCGAGACGCGCGCACCGGCCATCGCCGCCGGCATGTTCGCCGCCGGCATGATGATGAGGCGGCCCTTGATGTCCTTGGGCTCGATCTCGCGGATCAGCTTGCAGAGCGTGACCTGGCCTTCGTACTCGTCGCCGTGGTTGCCGGCCATCAGCAGCGCGGTCGGGCCCTTGCCGTTCTTGATGACGGTGAGCGGGATTGCCAGCGTGCCGTAGGCGGAGCGCGTCACCGAATGCGGCAGGTGGATGTAGCCCAACTGCTTGCCGTCGGCGTCATAGTCGACTTCGGTCCAGAGATGCGACTTCTCGGCGGCCATGGTTTCCCTCCTGCACAGTCAGTGACGTTCGACGAAGGCTACGCTCTGCTCCCATGCTCCGCCGCCCCAACCCGCCGTCTGCGGAACGGCGCCTTCAGAGCGGGGCTTCGGTATCGTTCGCCAGATGGGCCACGCAGTCGCCGCGCTCGACGCGGCCATAGTGGCGCTTGCACATGACGAAGCCCGAATCCTTGAAATAGGCGGGGACCGGCTCGCGACCGGGATTGTCGACGAAATGGACGAGGCCGGCGAGCTGGCCCTTTTTCACGTCATCTCCGAGCCGGACCAGCGGCTCGTAGAGGCCTGCTTCCGGCGCGTAGACGTAGTAGCTCTGACCCAGAAGCTTGGACCACCGCATGCGTTCGGGCGGCGGGACCACCTTGAACTTCTTCGTGTTCTTGAGGATGCCCATGTGGACCAGCGAGCGCACCATGCCGTCATAGGTGAGCTTGACGCAGTCGGGGTCGACGGAGCCCATGCCCCCGAACTCGCCGCTGAAGTAGACGGTCTTGTTCCGGCGGGCGGAAGAATGGGCGACGCGCGCGTCGGGCAGGTGGGTCAGGACCATGCTGAGCGGCGCGCCGAAGGACTTGAGGATCTCGGCCGAGTATCGATCGAGCTTGGGATCGCCGGATTGCGCGACGCAGGCGAAGGGCATGTAGTCGAGCGATCCGCCGCCGGAATGGAGATCGAACCAGACTTCTGCCTTGGGCACCACGACCGTGTCGAGGTAATGCGCGATCTGGTAGGTCACGCTCATGCTGGGCGAGCCCGGAAAGGCGCGGTTCAGGTTGCCGTCGTCGATCGGCGAGACGCGGGCGCCGGCCATCGCCGCCGGCATGTTCGCGGCCGGCATGATGATGAGGCGGCCGTTGATGTCCTTGGGCTCGATCTCGCGGATCAGCTTGCAGAGCGTGACCTGGCCTTCGTACTCGTCGCCGTGGTTGCCGGACATCAGCAGCGCGGTCGGCCCCTTGCCGTTCTTGATCACGGTCAGCGGGATCGCCAGCGTGCCGTAGGCGGAGCGCGTCACCGAATGCGGCAGGTGGATGTAGCCCAACTGCTTGCCGTCGGCGTCGTAGTCGGCCTCGGTCCAGAGATGCGACTTCTCGGCGGCCATGAGGCTCTCCACGGGCGTTCGAAGGGGACGGGGACGACGGAAGGAGACCCAGGATAGCGGGCGGCGCGGGGCGGGCTGTCAGCGAAGGGGCGACCGGCGAAATCCGGGTGAGGACGGACGCCGGGCGCCTTCAGGCGGCCCAGGCGCTCGCGATAGGCGCGGGTGCCGGCCTCGACTTCCTGCGCGACCGCTCGCTTCTGAGGACCTTCGAGTTCATCGAAGGCGGCCTGTGCCAGCAGGAGGTCCAGGGGATCGTCGGAGTTGATCGCGCGGATCAGGTAGCGGGCCACGTCGGAGTCGGGCTGTCCGACCACGACCTTGATCGCGTCGAGCAGAATTTCACGCGCCGACTGCTTCAAACCCAACCCTGACATCGGCATATTCCTCCCCAGGTATTCTAAACGGGCACTTAGTCTGGAAACGGCCTAACGGCCTCAACGATCATTTAAAGCGTATTTTATTTATCTTTTGTGTAAATGCCGTCGTCAACCTCAAATTTTTCGCCACGAAACATCCCGGCGCGGTCATTCTTAGGGCAGTCGTTAAGGAAACCGTTGCGGCTGGAAGCGACCTCTGAACCGCACGCGTACTGGGAAGATCCGCATTTCGGGAAGGGCTTGGCTGCCTTCATGCAGACTCACGGCGCATGACTACGCGCCGCATGCCCATGACGGCTTCGTCATCGCCATGACCGAGGCCGGCGGGGCGGAGTTCACCAGCCGGGGCAAGACCGGCGAAGCCCAGCCCACTGCGCTCCTCGTCTTCAATCCGGGCGAACCCCATTCCGCCGCATGGGCGGAGCCGGATGTGGCGCCATCGCTCGCTCAATCTGGGCCCCGAGGCGATCAGAGCGTCAGACGATGCTGGATCTGCCCGAACCTCCGCACTTCACGAGCAATCTCTTCATGGACGCGGATTCTGATCGGCTTGGCGTCCACCAGGCGCTGGGAGTCGGGAACTCGACCTCATCCGGACCCGCGAGCTCCTGGCCTCGATGCTTCGCGCGCTGGCGCGCATGTCGCGGCGTAGGCCAGTCTCGGCGAGCCGCCGCGCGAGCGGGCACGGCTCGAGCGCGTATTCCAGATGATGCACGACAAGCCAGAAGCGCCCCTCAGCCTCGAGACCTTGAGCGAGGCCGCGGACCTTTCGCCATTCCAATTGATCGCGCTCTTCAAGCGCGTGACCGGGCTCACGCCGCATGCCTATCTCGTGCAGCTCCGGCTCAAGCGGGCGATGGACGCGCTCAAGTCCGGCGTGGCGATCGCTGAGGCCGCGACCACCGCCGGCTTCTACGATCAGAGCGCGCTGACCAAGCACCTGAAACAGTGCTACGGCGTGACGCCGCTGCAATTCGTCCGCGCCGGCCGCAATTTCCACCAATAGAGGCGGCGGAAAGTCGGGCATGGTCCGGCCATGGCCCGCTATTTCTGTCACGAGAATCCCGAGACGCTGACGATCGAGAGCGAGATCGTCGAGGCCCGGCCCGGTCGCGTCAGGCTGGTGCGATCGCCTTTCTATCCCGGCGGCGGCGGCCAGCTTGCCGATCGTGGGGCACTCCGATGGAGCGGCGGCGAGGTCGCGGTCTCCGGCTTCGACATGGCCGAGGGCCATCTCTGGCATCTGCTGGCTTCGCTGGTCGAGGTCACAGGCACGATCGAAGTCGCGGTCGATCCGGCTTTCCGCCAGATGCAGCGCGAGTTGCACACGGCGCTCCACATCGTCAACGCGCTCGCCTTCCAGGGCTTCGACGGGGCGCTGGTCACCGGCGCGCAGATGAACGACGACGGCACCGCGCGCATCGACGTCGATCTGCCCGGCGCCGACAACGACAAGCTCCGCGCGTTCGAGCCGCTGATCAACGACGCGATCCGTCAGGACCTGAAGGTCGAGACCTTCTACGTCGACTTCGAGGCGGCGCAGGAAGAGAAGGGGCTGTTGCGCTCGCGCTCGGTGACGCCGCCGCCGACCGAGGACGGCAAGGTCAGGATCGTCGAGATCATCGGCCTCGATCGCCAGGCCTGCGGTGGCACCCATCTCGCCTCGACCGGCAACTCGCGGCCGATCCGCATCCTCAAGGTCGAGAACAAGGGGCGGCATAACCGACGCATCCGGATCGGTTTCGGGACATGACCCGCGCCATTTTCGTTCGCGATTTTTACAAGGTTGACATTTTTTAGAACAATTGCGAGAAGGCTCTTGCCGGGCCCCCGCTTGAGGTGCGCCCGCTTCCTGCTGGAAAGTGCGCGCCATGAGCCTCGTCAGCGAAGCGACCCGTCTCCGCATCCGCCCGCTCGGGGCGCTTGGCGCCGAAGTCACCGGCGGCTCGCTCGATCCGCTCTCGGCGGCCGACGAAGCGACGATCAAGCAGGCGATCCGCGATCACCTGGTGCTGCGCTTCCGCGGATACAGCCTTGACGACCTGGCCTTCACGCGCCTCGGCGAGCGTCTCGGCACGCTGCAGCCCTCACCCGACTACACGCGTTCGCGCAAGGTCTACTCGATCGAGTCGCCGGCGATGACGATCATCTCCAACGTCAAGGAGAACGGTGAGGCGATCGGCGAGCACGGCGACGGCGAGCTCAATTGGCACACCGACCTAGCGTTCACGGACTATCCGTCCGAATACACGATGCTGATGGCGCGAGAAGTGCCGGCGGCGGGCGGCAACACCTGGTTTGCCAACATGTACAAGACCTATGACGCGATGCCCGATGCGCTCAAGGAGCGCGTCGCCAAGCTGAAGATGAAGCATCAGGCGAGCCACAACGCCCAGGGCGGCACGCGACCGGGCTACAAGGACATCGAGACCAACGACGTGCGCGAGATGCCGGGGCCGATCCACCCGATCGTCCGCACCCATCCGGTCACCGGCCGCAAGGCGCTGTTCCTCGGCCGCCGCTTCGGCGCCTACATCCCGGGCCTGCCGCTGGCGAAGAGCGAGACGCTCTGCGACGAGCTCTGGTCGTACGCGGCTATGCCCGAGAACACCTGGGCACAAGAGTGGCAGGTCGGCGACCTGATCATCTGGGACAACCGCTGCACCATGCACCGCCGCGACAGCTTCGCCGGCCAGGGCCGCCGTCGCATGCACCGGCTCTGCACCCGCGGCACGCGCCCGGAATAGCGGGCGTCGGATCGACGTGGCGTGACGGTGACGCCATGGGCCTGCCCGTGATACACCCGCGGGCGTAGATGACGTCCGCTTCTCCTTTCGCCCTGCCGCCCGCCGACGGACGCAACCGTCCGAAGCTCGGCGACGTGGTCTACGACCAGATCCTCCGCCTGATCGTCCGCGGCGAGTACCCGCGCCACTGCAAGCTTCCGACCGAGAACGAGCTTGCGACCCGCTTCGCCGTGTCGCGGCCGGTGATCCGCGAGGCGCTGGCGCGGCTTCGCGACGAAGGCATCGTCAGGTCGCAGCAGGGATCCGGCACCTTCGTCGAGCGCGGGCCGGAAGCGGGCTCGCTGATCTACCAGCAGGTCCGCAGCGTCGCCGACATGCAGGCATTCTACGAGTTCCGGATCGTCGTCGAGGGGCAGTCGGCCTATCTTGCGGCCGAGCGCCACACCAAGGAGGCGCTGGCGGACATCGAGAAGTCGCTGAGCGATGCCGAGACCGCGATCGCGGAAGCGAACCCGCATATCGGCTCGGACCTCAACTTCGCCTTCCATCGCGCGGTCGCGCGGGCGACCCAGAACCCCTACATCGTGACCACGCTCGAGGCGATCCCGAACCTGGTCGGCGTCGGCCGCATCGCCGTCCGCAACAACGGCATCGACGACCCCGTGAAGCGCATGCGCTCCGTCTGGCTGGAGCACGAGAGCATCTATCGCGCGATCGCCGCCCGCGACGCGCCCCGGGCCCGGGCGGAAATGGAAGCCCATGTCGGCAATGCGCGGCAGTACATCTTCCAGCTTCAGGATGTGTGAACGGTTCGAATTTCCTGAATAGTTTGTTGTTCAGGTTGACAAATTTGTAATCTTCCCGGAAGAAGGGCGAACCAGAGGGAAAAACCCTCGATACGCCATCGGGAGGATCCATGCGCGCTTTGAAGCACAGCATTCTCGGCACGGTCGCCGCGGCGGCACTGGCCGTCGCCTCGTCGTCCGCCTTCGCCCAGGCAAAGCCCGAGAAGCTCGTGATCATGGGGCATGCGGTCCACAAGTCGGCTGTCACCGGCGAGAAGGGCGGCGACAGCTCCGCCGAGTGGTCGAAGAAGAACGGCGTCGGCACCGAGTGGCTGACCTTCGGCGTAGAAGCTGTGCACGAGCGCGTCTACCGCGAGGCGAGCCTCGCCAGCGGCACCGTCGACATCGCCTTCATCCTCGAGCGCTACTCCGGCCCGCAGGTCGCGCGCCTGTTCGAGGACCTCGGCGAGTACCAGAAGAAGGATCCGATCGAGGACTTCGACGAGATCTCGGCCGGCATGCGCACTGCGCATACGCACAAGGGCAAGCTGATAGCGATCCCGTTCAGGCACGCGACCCACGGGCTTCTCTACAACCAGGTCTACTTCAAGGAACGCGGCGTCGATGCGCCGCCGAAGACCATGGAGGCGCTGCTTGAGCTTGCCGAGAAGCTGCAGTACACGCGGCCCGACGGCACGCTCGTCCATGGCTACATCACCAGCTTCGACGATCCGTCGGGCGTCGTCGACCTGATGCGCGCCTTCGGCGGAGATTTCATCACGTCCGACTACAAGTTCGTCGCCGATAGCCCGGGCTCGCTCAAGGTCGTGCATCTGCTCCGCAATTTCTTCCAGAAGGGCATCCTTCCGAAGAACGTGTTCACCTTCAAAACCGAAGAGGTGATCACGATGATGCAGCAGGGCCGCGCGGCGATGACCAACCAGCCCTTCGGCCGCTATTTCAACTACAACGACGCCAAGCAGAGCAAATTTCCGGGTGAGTTCAAGGTGACGACGATCCCGGCTTCGGGCGGCGGCATCTCGCCGGCGAAGACCTCGGTCTGGGCGATGGCGATCCCGACGAACTCGAAGAACAAGCAGCTCGCCTGGTCGCTGATCAAGGAACTGTCGTCGAAGAAGGCGACGATCGCGCAGGCGATCAACGGCAACGGCCCCGTGCGCATCTCGGCCTATAAGGACGAGGGCGTGCGGAAGCTCGTGCCTTATGCCGACGACGAGGCAGCGGTGCTGCAGAACGCGCGCTCGACCGTGCCGGGCTTCGAGAACACGCAGAAGGCCATGGACTTCTTCATGGAGGAGATCCAGCAGGCCATGCTGGGATCCAAGACGCCGGAGCAGGCGATGGCCGACCTCAAGAAGCGGGTCGAGCCGCTGCTGCCTAAGTAAGTGAAAAGCCGCTAGGCTTTCCGGCGGGCGCTCGATCGGCGTCCGCCGGTTTCGTCTCAACCCTCCGTCTCGCGAAGGCAATCCCGGCATGTGGACGCTGCGTCCCATCCACTACCTGATGGTCGCGCCGGTCCATCTGCTGCTGCTTGTCTTCATCTTCACGCCGGCGCTCTATGTCGGCTGGCTCAGCCTTACGCACTCGACCTTCGGCGGGCCGCCGGAGTTCGTGGGCCTTTCCAACTACGTGACGCTGCTCGGCGACCGGATTTTCTGGCGGTCGTTCTGGAACACGCTGATCGTCGTCAACGTCGTGGTCTATGGCGAGCTGACGCTGGGCCTGGGCCTGGCGCTCCTCCTCGCCGGCTGGGTTCCGTTCAAGCGCGTGGTGATCGCGATCGTCCTGGCGCCGTACGCGATCACCGAGGTCACGACGGTCGTCATGTGGCGCTACATGCTCGAGCCCGACGTCGGCATGGTCAACTACGCGCTGAAGTCGCTCGGCCTCGGACAGATCGAATACTCGACCGACCCTTTCTCGGCGCTGATGGTCGTCTCGGTGCTGGCGATCTGGCAGCATCTGCCGTTCACCTTCCTGATCCTCTACGCCGCCGTCACCACGATCCCGAACGAGCTGATCGAGTCCGCCAAGGTCGACGGCGCCACCGCGTGGCAGACCTTCTGGCATGTGACTTTGCGCCTGATCCTGCCGGCGGTCTTCGTGGCATTGATGTTCCGATACATCTTCGCGATGCGGATCTTCTCCGAGGTCTGGCTGCTGACCGAGGGCGGACCGGCACGCATGACCGAGGTGCTGGCCGTCTATCTCTACCGTCAGGCCTTCCGCTATCACGAGTTCGGCGGGGCATCGGCCACCGGTTGGATGCTGCTGCTGCTGTCGCTCGTCATTGCGCTGCCCTATCTCCGCGCCATGTACGTGAAGCTGTTCCGCCATGGCTGATACCTGGAAGGCACGCACGGTTCGGTTGCTGCTCATCGCGATCGCCGTGATCTGGTCGGGCTTCCCGATCTTCCTGGTCGTGATGTCATCGTTCAAGGACGTGCGCGAGATCTTCGCGGTGCCGCCGACCTTCATCTTCACGCCGACCCTGGACAGCTATCGCCGCCTCGGCCAGCTCTGGCCGGCCTTCTATCCGAACATGCTGAACAGCCTGATCATCACCACCGGGGCCACGCTGCTGACGGTCGTGGTGACCTCGATGGCGGGCTACGTCTATGCGCGCTATTCGAGCCGGTTCCTCACCGGCTCGGCGTTCTTCATGATCTTCGTGCGGATGTTCCCGCCGATCATCATCACGCTGCCGCTGTTCCCGGTGGTGAATCTGGTGGGCCTGAGCGACACGCACTTCCTGCTGATCGTGCTCTATGCCACCTTCTTCGTCAGCCTCGGCACCTGGATCATGCGGGCCTTCATCGAGCAGATCCCGCGCGAGCTCGAGGAGGCGGCCTTCGTCGACGGCGCCAATCTGCTACAGACGCTTACGCGCGTGATCTTGCCGCTCGCAGCCCAAGGCATCGTGGCCTCGTCGATCTTCGTCCTGGTCTTCTCGTGGAACGAGTTCATCTTCGCGCTGATCTTCACCACCCGCGCGGCGAAGACCGCGCCCTTGATCATCTCCGAGATGCTGAGCACCGCGGACGGGGTGGAGTGGGGGATTCTGTTCGCGGCGGCGACGATCCAGCTGGCCCCGGTTCTTGTGTTCGTCATCGCCGTCCAGCGCTACGTCGTCGCGGGGCTCCAGGCCGGCGCCGTCAAGGGCTAGAACCCAGGACGTTAACCGTCCGGGCGGGATTTTGCTGCCAGCCGGATTACAATTGGTTAAACTACTTAAAATTCGTATAAAATAATTATTTAAAAAGCACTCCATCTGCCCGTAGCATCCGGGCGGCACGGAGCGCCCGACATGGGTGGAAGGAAGAGATGGCGAGTCCACTCGAGAAGCTGACGATCCTCATTGCCGAGGACAACAAGCCGATGCGCAGCCTGGTCCGGGACATCCTGGAGGCGCTCGGCGTCGGCACGATCCTCGAGGCCGTCGACGGTACCGCCGCGATGAAGCAGCTGGGTACGCATGCCGTGGACATCGTCATCCTCGACTGGAACATGGAGCCGATGGACGGGATGGAGCTCACGCGCCAGATCCGCACGTCGCCCGAGAGCCCCGACCAGTTCGTTCCGATCATCATGCTGAGCGGACACACCGAGCGCGTGCGGGTCCTGCAGGCCCGCGACGCAGGCGTCACCGAGTTCATGGCGAAACCAGTCTCGGTCAAGGCGCTCTGCGCGCGCATCAACGCGATTATCGATGCACCGCGCCCGTTCATCCGCGCCAACGGCTACTTCGGTCCCGACCGCCGCCGCCGGGTGCTACCGTTCAACGGGCCGGATCGGCGGACCGACGATCCCGCGAAGAAGGCCGAGAAGACCTCGCGCCGGGCGTGATCCGGTAGGCGCAGCGACGCGCGCCGGCGAGGATGTGGTCGATCCGCTCGACCGTGCAGCCGGCGAGCAATGCCCTGAACATCGACAGCTCCGATCTGCAGAATCCCTGGCAGGCCTTCGCCGCCGCGCAGATCGGGCAGTGGTTCTCGACCAGCAGATAGCTGCCGTTCTTCTCCCTCTCGACTGCCGCCACATAGCCTTCGGCGTTCCGAAGCTCGGCGAGGCGCTTCACGCGCTTCGCAAGCGTTCCGGCGATATTGAGTTCGCGATGGTATCGCAGGAGCATCTCGGCCTCGCGGAGCGCGATCAGCCGATCGAGCCCTTCGCTGCCGAACAGCCTGTCCACGCCGCCGATCAGCTCGACTGCGACCTGGGCATGGGAGTCGGGAAAGCGTGCCTCGGCCTTCTGGGTCAACCGCCAATGGCGCTTCGGTCGGCCGACGCTCTTGCGCTCATCGACGAAGGCGACGAGGCCGTCGTCCTCGAGCCGCGCCAGGTGCTGGCGCACGCCCATCGCGGTGATGCCGAGATCGCGCGCGAGATCGCTTGCCGTCAGTGGCGCCCGCGTCTTCAGAAGGAACAGGATGCGCTCGGCCGTGCTCTCGGACATCACGGTCGAGCCTAGAGGTCGCGGCGAAATTTGAAAAGCGTTTGCTTGACTAATATCCGATGCGGATTGCTATGCTCCGGGAGTGGAGGGTCGATCGATGGATCTCGCCGAATTCCGGGCGCTCGCCCGCCGGAAGGAGCCTCCGGAAGACCTCCCCGCGGCGTTGCAGGGATTGTTCTGGGATGCCAAGGGCGACTGGGGCAAGGCGCACGAATGTGCGCAGTCCCAGGAGGACCGGCAGGGCGACTGGGTCCACGCCTATCTGCACCGCAAGGAGGGTGACCTCGCCAATGCCGGCTACTGGTACCGGCGGGCGAAGAAGCCGGTCCACAAGGGCGCGCTCGACCAGGAGTGGGAAGAGATCGCCAGGGCGCTGCTCGCCGAATGACCGGAATCGAGATCCGCGACGCCATGGCGGCCGACGTGCCGATCCTGCTGCAGATGATGCGGGATCTCGCCGCGCATGATGGGTTATCCGATGCGTTGATCGCGACCGAGGCGAGCCTGCTCCGCGACGGATTCGGCGAGCGCCCGCGCTTCCACGCCGTTATCGCCGAGATCGGGGGCGAGGTCGCGGGCTACGTCACCTATACCGAGCCCTATGCCGCCTGGCGCGGCACCACCCGGGTTGCGATCGATGACGTCTTCGTGCGCGCGCCGTTCCGGGGCAGGGGCGTCGGGACCGCGATGATGATGCGGCTCCGCGACATCGGCCGCGCGCGCGGTGCGATGATCAGGTGGGAAATGGAGGCCGACAACCATCGGGCCCGGGCCTTCTACGAGAAGCTGGGCGCCGTCACCCGGCCGAAGCGCCTCGCCTATTGGAAAGTGGCGGACTAGTCGGATATCAAAGGCGACCCTTCCGCCCTTCTCCTCGAGAGTCCCATGCGCCTCGCCGACATTCCGACCCCCGCGCTCGTCCTCGACCGTGCGCGCCTCCGCCACAACATCCAGGCGATGACCGAGCGCTACAAGAAGCTCGGCGTACGCCTCAGGCCGCATCTCAAGACCTCGAAGTCGGTGGACGTCGCCCGCATGGCCGTCTCGGGCCATTTCGGCGGCATCACGGTCTCGACGCTCAAGGAGGCCGAGCACTTTGCCGCCCACGGCTTCAAGGACATCCTTTATGCGGTCTGCATCGCGCCGGGGAAGCTCGACCAGGCGGCGGCGCTGATCAAGTCGGGCGTCGACCTCACGATCATCACCGACGATCTCGATGCCGCGAAGGTCATCGCCGCGCGGGGCAAGGAACTCGGCGTGGTCTTCTCGACGCTGGTCGAGGTGGACTGCGGCGAGAAGCGGAGCGGCGTGCCGGTGGAGTCGGACACGCTGCTCGCGATCGCCGGTGCGCTGCATGCCGGACCGGGCTCCAAGCTCGCCGGCGTGATGGTCCATGCCGGGCATTCCTATGCCTGCCGGTCGCTGGAGGCGGTCGCCGAGGTTGCCGAGATCGAGCGCTCGACCGGTGTCCGTGCGTCCGAGCGGCTGAAGGCGGCCGGGATTCCCTGCGGCACGGTCAGCATCGGCTCGACCCCGACCGCGCTCCACGGGAAGAGCTACGATGGCGTCACCGAGGTCCGCTGCGGCGTCTACATGTTCGGTGACCTGTTCCAGTCCGAGATCGGCAGCTGCGGCCCGGGCGACATTGCGGTCTCGGTGCTGTCGGCGGTGATCGGCCAGCGTCGGCCGGAGAACCGCGTGCTGATCGATGCCGGATTCCTGGCGCTCTCAAAGGACCGTTCGACCGCGAACACGCCGCATGACGTCGGTTTCGGCCGCGTCGCCGATCTGTCGGGGGGCTTCGGTCTCGGCGACGTGACGGTGGTCGGCGTCCATCAGGAGCACGGCATGGTCGAGGGGCGGTCGCCGCTTCCCTTCGACAAGCTTCCCGTCGGGGCCCGCGTGCGCGTGATCCCGAACCATGCCTGCATTACCTCGGCCGCCTACGACCGCTATCACGTGATCGACGGTTCGGACGAGGTCGTCGCGGTCTGGACCCGCTGCAACGGCTGGTAGGAAAAAAGAGCGAGGGACGGATTCGGTCGTCCCTCGCCCAAGGTCCCTCGATCAGTCTGCGGCCTGCGCCGGGTGCGAACGCGCCAACGGGTGGGGAGGCCCCATCCGGCGGATCCGATCGCTGAAGGCGGAGAGCGCTTCCAGATTGCACTTGAGCGCGGTCGAGGCGATGTCGCGCATCGCCTCGAAGGCAATGTCGGTGCCGACCTCGGGCCGCTCTTCCGGCTTGCCGTCGGATTTCCAGTAGTCGAGCGTGTTGCGGAAGGCCTGGCGCATCAACGTGCTCTGCAGCGCCAGATGCTTGCGCGAGATCTCGGTGGCGCCTTCGAGAAGCTTCTCGGTCGCGGCACTCACCGCCTCGAAGGCGCAACGCTGATTGTTGAGGATCGTCGCGACGTCGGGCGCCTGAAGCATCGCCTTCGCCACGTCTTCGGGCGATCGCGAACTCCCCTCGTTCTTGTAAGGGTTCGCAAAGACCTTCATCGGCTTGTCGGTCGCGGGCTTCTCGGGCGTGAGCTTTTCGGTCATGGGGGCTTCTCCTTCGTGGTCCGGTGAAAGTCCACGCGGCACCGATCGGCCGGCGCGCTGCGTGGCTCGTTCGGACGCCCCCCGCGGCAGTACCGCTCGTCCGTCAGTTCGATTTTCGACGTGGGCGGATGGTCTCACGAGTCTCCGGTGGGACGCAACGATGCGCAGCACCGGTCACCGTCATGTCACCGGTAGAGGTCGGGCTCGGCGTTGAGAACTGAAGGATCGAAGCCCGCAAGCTTCTTGTAGGTGGACGCGATGGTTGCGAGCTCGTCGTTTGAGACGACCGCGTTCAGATCTGAGAAGCCGCCGGGTGCGCGCTGCTCGACGATCTGCATCACCTGTTCGGGTCCGTTCTTGCGGTTGGCCAGCACGATGCCGCTGGTCCGGGGCCGCCGCTCGGCCTCGTAGACGGCGAGCGCTTCCGGCGTCGGTCCGTGGCGCATCATCGCATCGGCCACGGCGCGTGCGTCGAGGATCGCCTGGGAGGCGCCGTTCGAGCCGATCGGGTACATCGGGTGCGCCGCATCGCCGAGCAGCGTCATCCGCTCGAAGGTCCAGCGCGGCAACGGCTCGCGGTCGACCATCGGATACTCATAGACGACGGATGCGGCCTCGATCAGGGCCGGTACGTCGAGCCAGGGAAAGCGCCAGTCGGCGAAGGCCGGCAGGAACTCGTCGAGGTTGCCCGGGCGGTTCCAGTCTTCGCGTCGCCAGGCGCGGTCGGTCGGATAGCGGCGCTCGGCGATCCAGTTGATCGTGGCGCGGCCGTCCGCACCGGCCGGCGAGATCGGGTAGCAGACGAACTTCTGCTTCTCGTGTCCGCACATGCACATGGTGCGGCCGTCGAGGTAAAGAACCGCTTCGGTCGTTGCGCGCCAGAGGATCGCGCCGTTCCAGATCGGCGGCCCCTCGTCGGGATAGTGCCGCGCGCGGAGCGCCGAGTGGATGCCGTCGGCGGCGATCACCAGCCTCGCCTCGATGTCGCCCCTGCCGGCGACAAGGATCGCCCGATCGCCGCGTGCCTCGACCGCCTTCGCAGGACAGTCGAGCAGCACCGCATCCTCGCCCAACCGCTCCCTTACCGCGTCGAGCAACAGGCCCTGGAGACGCCCGCGATGGATCGAGAACTGCGGCCAGCGATAGCCCGCATCGAGTCCGCGCGGCTCGCGCCAGATGACCTCGCCGCGCTTGGTGGTGTAGCGAAGCTCCGAGGTGCGGATGCCGGTCGCGTCCAGCGCAGGCTGGAGGCCGAGTTCGAACAGGTGGCGGACCGAATGAGGCAGCAGGTTGATGCCGACGCCGAGCGGACGGATCTCCTTGACCGACTCGAAGACTCGAACGGAGAGCCCCGCCTTTGCCAGGCTGAGGGCGGCGGTTAGTCCGCCGATGCCGGCCCCGGCGATCGCGACGTCGAGCATCATGCCTCCATCGTTGCCCAACCATACCTCGGAATCGAAGATACTGAAGAGGTGAGGAGGATGGCTCCATGACCGCGGCCGAGGTCCGGCGCTACGCGCCGTCGAGCCCGTTCGTCTGGGCCTTCGCCGTCAGCCAGATGGCGGGCTGGGGCGTCCTCTATTTCTCGTTCTCGCTGCTCGTCGGACCGATGGAAGCCGAGCTCGGCTGGTCGAAGACCGATCTAAACGGCGCGCTGACCGTCGGGCTCCTCACCACCGCCGTTGCCTCGTTCCCCGTCGGCTACTGCATCGACCGCTATGGCGGCCACCTGCTCATGACGGCAGGCGCGGTCCTGGCCGCGGGCCTGCTCGTCGTCTGGTCGACCGTCGAGACGCTGCCGGCGTTCTACCTGCTCTGGGCCGGCCTCGGGCTCGCGATCGCGATGACGATGGGCGAGCCGGTCTTCGCCGTGCTGACCGTGAGCGTCCGCGACTATCGCCGCGCGATCACCTATGTCGCCTTCGTCACCGGCCTCTCCTCGACCGCGTTCATCCCGCTGATGAACCTGCTGATCGGCTGGTACGGCTGGCGGACGGCTCTGGTCATCCTCGGCCTGGTCTATCTGGCGATCGCCGGAAGCCTCAATGCGGTCTTCCTCAAGGGAACCCGCGGCACCGAGCGGGCCGGCATGAAGGACGCCGTCGCCAATGCAGGACCGTCGCCGCTCCGCGCAGCGCTCCGCCGTCGCGCCTTCTGGGGCCTGGTCGTCTGCTTCAGCGTGCAGACCTTCGCCTTCTCCGGCCTCACCTATCACATCATCCCGATGCTGCAGGAGAAGGGGCAGCCGCTCGATGCGATCGTGGCGATGCTGGCGCTCTATGGGCCGGCGCAGGTGTCCGGCCGGCTGGTGCTGCACTTCTTCGGCGAGCGCGTGTCTATGCGGACGCTCGGAAGCGCGGCAGCGCCGGTGCTGCCGCTCGTCCTCCTGCTGCTGCTGGTCGGGCCGTCTTTCGGCTTCCTTGGGCTCGCGGCTTACGCGCTGCTGTCGGGCGTCACCAACGGGCTGCTGATCATTGTGCGCATCGTCGGGATCGCCGAGATCCTGGGCACGCGCGGCTACGGCCAGATCTCGGGCGCGCTGATGGCCATCATCATGCTGCCGCGGACGGCCGCGCCGCTGGCCATGGCCGCGATGTGGCAGGTCTTCGGCGGCTACGATGCCGTGCTCTGGATCATGATCGGCGCCGCCGTGGTCGGCGCGGCAGGCTTCTGGGTCGCGGCCGCCGACCGCCCCGCGGAAAGCTAGCTCAGCCTTCCCAGCGGTACTTCTTCAGCGTCTTCTCGTCGAGCTCGATGCCGAGGCCCGGCTTGTCCGGCACCTTGACCATGCCGTTCTTCGGCCGGATCGGATCCTTCAGGAGGTCGGTGCGGAGGGGATTGTCCATCACGTTGTATTCGAGATAGGGGCAATCGCGGAGCGTCGAGATCACGTGCAGGGTCGCGGCGACCAGGATGTCGGTCGACCAGCAATGCGGGATCACGCGCACGCCGCGCGCCTCCGCGTGGGTGGCAATCCTCAGCGTCTCGGAAATGCCGCCGACGCGGGCCACGTCCGGCTGGATGATCCGAAGGCCGCCGCGTTCCATCAGGTCGAGATAGGGATAGAGCGTGGTTTCCTTCTCGCCGGTCGCGATCGGCGTCGGCGAGGCGGCGGTCAGCTTGGCCCAGCCATGCATGTCGTCGGGCGACAGCGGCTCTTCCAGGAAATAGGTGTCGTGCTCGGCGAGCGCGCGGCCCAACCAGAGGGCGTCGTCCAGGGGAACCGGGAAGCCCATGTCGAGCATGATGTCGGGCTCGGGCCCGATCGCCTTCCGCACGTCGCCGACCAGCTTGGCGTCCGACTTGCGGTTGCCGCCGAGGCCGCCCCAGCCGAGCTTGAGCGCCTTGTAGCCGTTCTTGACGTGCTTTTCGGCCAGCTTGACCGCGCCCTTCGCCGTATCGGGCGAGAGGTCGCTGGCGTAGGCCGCGAACTCGAACTTGCGCGCGCCGCCGAGCAGGCGATGCACCGGCTGGCCGACGGACTTGCCGAGGATGTCCCAGAGCGCCAGCTCGATCCCGCTGATCACGTGCATGACGGCGCCGCGGCGGCCGTAGGTGACGCTCTTCTTGTAGAGCTTGTCGTAGAGCCGGTTGATGTCGCGCGGATCCTCGCCGATCAGCAGGCGCTTGATCCCCGAAGCGGAGACCGAGCACATCGGGGAGTCCAGCACCGCCTTCGAGACGACCGGGTTGCTGTGGGCCTCGCCGATGCCGGTGATGCCTTCGTCGGTGTGGACCCGGATGATCAGGATGTGCTGGCAGCCGTCGCCGATCTCTTTGACGACCGGCAGGCGCAGCATGATGCTTTCGACGTCGGTGATCTTCATCTGGGGGCTCCCTGCAAGGCCGCCATCCTAGCGCCACCGAGGGCCGGGCCGCGACCTAAGTGCTTGGCGCGAAACGCGTCATTTGCGGGCGACAGGAGTGGACGCGCCGCGTAGACTGGCGCTGCCCTTGGGAGGGGAAAATGGCTATCGAGTCAGTCAGCCAGCGTCCGCTGGAGCCCGTTCAGACGCCGCCGCAGCCGACCGTGGCCGACAAGGCCAAGGAAGAAGCCGCGCGCGCCGCGCCGCAGGAACCGCCGCCGCCACCCCCGCCGCCGGCGGAGTCGGGCCGCGGCCAGAACGTCGACATCTTCGCCTGACGTTCTGAAAGAGAGTTTCGAGAAAGCGCCCCGGGGGACCTCTCCGGGGCGCTTCTCATTTCAGGCTACTTCTTCTTCTCGAGGTTCCAGAGCACCACGCGGGTGCCGGTGAGCACGCCGGAGATGTTCTTCCGGTGGACGACCGGCTGGGTGAACTGGCCCAGCGGCACCAGCGGCACCGACTGGTAGAAGCGCGTCTGGTAGCGATCCGCAACCTGCTTGCCCTGCTCGGGCGAGGTGACGTTCTCGAAGTCCACGGTGCGGATCTTCTCGAGCTCCTCGTCGCAGGCCCAGCCGAACCAGTTCTTGCCGTCGCAAGGGCTGGCGATGAACGAACTCGACAGCGGCTCCATCAAGGATCCGGCAAAGCCCCAGGTGTGGAAGATGTTCCAGCCGCCGCGGTTCTGTTCCGGCGACTCCTTGATCGGCCGGCGCGAGATCAGCGAAGCCCAGTCGGTCGACTGCAGGTCGACGTTGAAGCCGGCTTCCTTCAGGCGATTGGCGGTGACCATCGTCATCGCGCCGATCACCGTCTGATCGGTCGGATGCATGATGACGACGCGCTCGCCCTTGTAGCCGGACTCCTTGAGGAGCTGCTTCGCCTTGTCCATGGCGCCCAGCTTGGTCCAGTCGCCGAGGCCGGCGGTGGTCTCGTACGGGCCGCCGCAGATCAGCACCGCCCAGCACGGGCGCTGCAGCGACTTGTCGCCGACGGCGGCGTCCAGATAGGCCTGCTGGTCGACGGCGTAGAGCAGCGCCTGACGAACCTTCGGGTTGTTGAAGGGCGGCACCAGATGGTTGGGCCTGAGGATCATCTGATAGCCCAGCGGATTGACCACCTGCACGACGACGTTCGGGTTCTTCCGGAGCGTCGGCAGCATGTCGAGCAGCGGGTTCTCGAGGTAGTCGACCTCGCCGGTGCCGACCGCGTTCGCCGCGACCATCGGGTCGGGCAGGATCACCCATTCGACGCCGTCGACCTTGACCACCTTGCCGCCGGCCATGTGCTCGGCCTTCTCGGCGCGCGGCACGTAGTCGGGGTTCTTGGCGTAGACGACGCGGGAACCGGGGATCCACTCCTCGCGCACGAACTTGAACGGCCCCGAGCCGACCGCGGAGGTGATGGCCGTGTTGGGGTCGGTCTTGGCATCGACCTCGCGCATGATGAAGGGCGGGTTGATCGGTTCGGACAGGAACGCGATCAGGCGCGGAAACTTCTGCTTGAGCTTGATCTCGAAGGTGTCTTTGCCGGTCGCCTTGGTCTCGGCGATGCGGGCATAGGTGTCGCGGCCGGACGGGACCTTCGCACCCCAGCGGTCGAGCGACTTCACGGCGTCGGCCGCGGTCACCGCGGTGCCGTCATGGAATTTGAGGCCGGCGCGCAGCTTGAAGGTGTAGGTCAGCCCATCGGGGCTGGCGTTCCAGCTCTCCAGCATCTGCGGCTGCGGCGTGTTCTTGCCGTCCGGCGCGATCAGGAAGTCGTAGATCATCACGCCGTGGTTCAGCGTCGTGCCGGCAGTGGTGAAGATCGGATCGAGGACGCGGAGATCCGCGTCGGGCACGTACTTGATGACGGTTTCCGCCATCGCCGGAACGGAAGCGGTAGCGAGCATGGTCGCGCCGGCAAGGGCCGCCTTCAGGCGGCCGAGATGTCGTGTCATGGGTTCCTCTCCCTGCTCGGGGGCCAACCCCCGGTGCGCCATTGTTCGGGTCCCGGCGTTTCGTTGCAAGGAGGTGCTGTTCCGACTCGCGAAATGAGCGGCGGCGCCAAACCTTTCAATCGCTGGAACGACGGACCTGTCGTGACGCGTCTTTCCCCGAACGCCGACATCGATCGCGACGTCTTCCAGAAGGTGCTACGCGACCTCGCGCGGCTGCGCCCCGAGGCGCGCCGTCTCGACGTCGAAGCCGCCGTCTGGCGATCGGTTGCACGCCATACGCGCGCACTGACCGCCGACGAGATCGCGGAAGTTACGTGGCGCATTCTCCGCCGCTTGGCCAAGCCGGCGAAAGATGCGGCCTAGGCAAGGCTCGCGCGGACGAGGTCGGACGCCTTCTCGCCGATCATGATCGCGCCGGCGTTCGTATTGCCCGAGACCAGGGTCGGCATGATCGAGGCGTCGGCGACGCGGAGCCCCCGGATTCCGCGCACGCGAAGCTCGGCGTCGACGACCGCGTTGCGGTCGCCGTCGGGGCCCATCCGGCAGGTGCCGACCGGGTGGTAGATCGTCCCGCCCTTCGCGCGGCAGTAGTCCAGGATCTCGTCGTCGGTGGTGACGTCCGCGCCCGGCGCGTACTCCGCACCGGCGAAGGCCTGCATCGCCGGCATCTCGCCGATGCGGCGCGCGATGCGCACGCCGGCGACGATCGCGCGCCGGTCGGTCTCGGCGGAGAGGTAGTTCGGCTGGATTGCCGGGTGATCGCGCGGATTGTCCGACTTGAGGCGGATCCAGCCGCGGCTCTCCGGCCGCGACTGGTTGACCGTGTTGTTGAAGCCTGGCCAGTCGTGGATGAGGATCGAGTTGCCGTCGGGTGATCGCTCGAAGCTGACCGGCATGAAGTGGTACTGCAGGTCGGCGGTCGCGACCTCGGGCCGGCTCTTGCAGAAGAGGCCGGCCTCGCCGGCGCCGATCGTCGCGGCGCCCGAGCGCTTGAACAGCCATTCCATCCCGACCTGGGCCTGGCGCCAGAGGCTGTGGCGTGTCTCGTTGTGGGTGATCGGCTGGGTGCAGCGCCAGATGACGCGGATCTGGTAGTGGTCCTGAAGGTTTCCGCCGACGCCCGGCAGATCCGCCACGACGTCGATGCCGTGCTCCTTCAGGTGTTCGGCCGGTCCGATGCCGGAGAGGTGGAGCAGCTGCGGAGAATTGATCGCGCCGCCGGCGAGCACGACCTCGCGGGCGCGGACCTCCTCCGGAATGCCGTGGTGCAGATAGGCGACACCGACGGCGCGGCCGTTCTCGATCAGCACCCTGGTCGCGAGCGCGTCGGTCTCGACGTGGAGGTTCGGTCGGCGCTTCGCCGGGCGAAGATAGGCGTTCGCCGCGCTCGATCTCACGCCGTTGCGGCTGGTGAGCTGGTAGTAGCCGACGCCTTCCTGGCTCGGTCCGTTGAAGTCCCTGTTCAGCGGGTAACCCGCCTCGACTGCGGCCTTGACGAAGGCCTCGCAGAGCGGATGCTTCATGCTCAGGTCGGAAACGCCGAGTGGTCCGCTGACGCCGTGGAGTTCGCTCGCGCCGCGCTCCTGGTTCTCGGCACGCTTGAAGTAGGGCAGCAGGTCGGTGAAGGACCAGCCGGCATTGCCCAGCTGGCGCCAGTGGTCGTAGTCCTCGGCCTGGCCGCGGATGTAGATGAGCCCGTTGATCGACGACGAGCCGCCGAGCACCTTGCCGCGCGGCCAGACGATCGAGCGGCCGTTCATGCCCGGGTCGGGTTCTGTCTCGAATCCCCAGGAGAGCGGCGAGAGGATGTTGCGGAAGTAGCCGACAGGCAGGTGGATCCAAGGGTCGGTGTCGCGCGGCCCCGCTTCGAGCAGGACCACGCGGATCTTCGGGTCCTCGCTCAAGCGGCCCGCCAGCGCGCAGCCCGCCGATCCGCCGCCGACGATGACGACGTCGGCCTCGATCATGCTGGCCGGCGCTTCAGGATGTGGATGCAGCTCATCGTCAGCACGGTCTCGTCGCCTTGCGTGATGAAGGCGTACTTGATGCGGACGGTGCCGCGGTCGGTCTTCGAGGAGGACGGCTTGGTCTCGACCACCTCGCCCTTCACCCGGAGCGTGTCGCCGGGACGCACCGGCCGGATCCAACGAAGCTCGTCCAGGCCCGGCGATCCCATCGATCCGCCCTTGAGCACGCCGAGGTCGAGCACCTGGCGGAAGCCGAGAGCCAAGGTCTGGAAGCCGGACGCGATCAGTCCGCCGAACGGCCCGGCCTTGGCCGCGGTGACGTCGATGTGGAAAGGCTGCGGATCATAGGTGATGGCGAAGTCGAGGATCATCGATTCCGTCAGCGTCACGCCGCCGGTGACGAAGGTGTCGCCGGCCTTGAAGTCCTCGAAGAAGCGATCGGTCACGGCCGGCCCTTGAGCGAGGTGCCGAGTTGCACGCCGGGCCGGTTGGCGATCGCCGCGAACCAGCGCTGCAGGTTGCCGAGATCGGGGAAGGTGCGATTGAGTGCGGTCTTGAGCCGCCAGACGTTGCAGTAGAGCGCGATGTCGGCGATCGAGAAGTCGCCGGCGATCCATTCGCTCTTGCCGAGCTTGCCGTCGAGGCGGGTCAGCGCCGCGCGGATGCGCGCGTCGAAGTCGGCGATGACCTCGTCCGGCACCTTGCCGGGGAAGTCGTCCTGGATGTGGAAGAGGGCGTTGAACGGCGCGTAGACGTCGGTCATCGCCGTCGCCAGCGCCTCGAAGACGTGTGCGCGCGGCCCGGCACCGGCCGGCAGCAGCTTGCCGCTCTTCTCGGCGACGTAGATCAGGATCGCCGTCGACTCGATCAGGGTCAGCGGCCCGTCGGCAACGTCGTTGTCGACGATCACCGGGATCTGCCCCGCCGGGTTCATCTTCAGGAACTTCGGCGTCTTCTGGTCGCCCTTCGACAGGTCGACTTTGTGGATGGTGTGGCGAAGCCCGGACTCGGCGAGCGCGATCGCGCAGCGAAGCCCGTTGCTGGTTGCCGCCGTGTAAGCGTCGATCATCGAAGCGCCTCCGCTACTGCCTTGCCGAGATCAACCGTCGTCGCCTGGCCGCCGATGTCGCGCGTCCTGGGACCGCCGCCGCCGAGCACGTCCTCGATCGCGCGCACGATCGCGTCCGCCGCGTCCTTGTGGCCGAGATGCTCGAGCATCATCGCGCCTGACCAGATCTGGCCGATCGGATTCGCGATGCCCTTGCCGGCGATGTCGGGCGCCGAGCCGTGAACCGGCTCGAACATCGAGGGATGCTTGCGGTCGGGATTGAGGTTCGCCGACGGCGCGATGCCGATCGAGCCGGCGACCGCCGGTCCGAGATCCGAGAGGATGTCGCCGAACAGGTTGGAGCCGACGACGACGTCGAACCAGTCCGGATGCAGCACGAAGTTCGCGGTCAGGATGTCGACGTGGTACTGGTCCCACTTCACGTTCGGGTAGCTCTTCGACACTTCCTTCACGCGCTCGTCCCAGTACGGCATCGTGTGGATGATGCCGTTCGACTTGGTCGCCGAGGTCAGGTGCTTCTTCTTGCGGGACTGGGCGAGGTCGAAGGCGTAGCGCAGCACGCGATCGACGCCGACGCGGGTGAAGGTCGATTGCTGCACCGCCATCTCGCGGTCCGTGCCCTGGAAGAGCCGTCCGCCGATCTCGGAATACTCGCCCTCGTTGTTCTCGCGGACGACCCAGAAGTCGATCTCCTCCGGCTTCCGGTTGGCGAGCGGGCAGGGGATGCCCTTCATCATGCGCACCGGGCGCAGGTTGATGTACTGCTCGAACTGGCGGCGGATCGGGATCAGCAGGCCCCAGAGCGAGATGTGGTCGGGGACGCCCGGGAAGCCGACGGCGCCGAGATAGATCGACTCCGCCTGGCGCAGCCGGTCGAGGCCGTCGTCCGGCATCATCTTCCCGGTCTTCTTGTAGGTCTCGCAGCTCCAGTCGTAGTGGTCGAACGAGAAGTCGAGGCCGTACTTGCGCGCCGCCGCGTCGAGCACGCGGAGCCCCTCGGGCATCACTTCCTTGCCGATGCCGTCGCCGGGAACGACCGCGATCCTGTGCTTAGCCATGAAAGTCTCGTTTCGCTCCTGGAGGAATGACCTGGGCCGGGCAGCCGCGAAAGGCGGATGCTGGCGGGGAAAGGGTAGCGCCACTCTACCGGTCGGCGGTCCCCCCTCGCAATCGATCGGAAGGGTTCGTCATGCTCGAGCAGTTCTCGCTCAAAGGCCGGGTGGCGCTGGTCACCGGCTCGTCCCAGGGGCTCGGATGGGCGATGGCCGAGGCGCTGGCCGGGGCCGGCGCCCACATCGTCCTCAACGCCCGCAACGCCGAAAAATGCGAGCAGCGGAAGAAGGATCTGGAGGCGAAGGGGCAGTCGGCCTCGGTCCAGGCCTTCGACGTGACTGACCTCGGGGCGATCAACAAGGCGGTCGCCGCGATCGACGCGGCGCATGGCCGACTCGACATCCTGGTCAACAACGCGGGCATCGTGACCCGCAACCTGCTGCACGACGTGACCGAGGAGCAGTGGTCGTCGGTGATGGATACCGACCTGACCGCCTGCTTCCGCCTGGCACGCGAGGCCTCCAAGGTGATGGCCCGCAACAAGTGGGGCCGCATCATCAACATCTCTTCGGTCATGGGCCTGATCGCGCGGCCGTCGATCGCGCCCTATGTCGCCTCCAAGGCGGGCGTCCACGGCCTCACCCGCGCGCTCGCGGTCGAGCTGGCGTCCAAAGGGATCACCTGCAACTGCATCGGCCCGGGCTTCTATCCGGGGGCGCAGAACGAGGTCGTCCGCCGCGACAAGACCTTCTACGACTGGGTCTCGAACCGCGCGCCGCTCGGCCGCTGGGGCGATCCGGCCGAGCTCGGCGGCGCCGTCGTCTACTTCGCGTCGCCCGCGTCGTCCTTCTGCACCGGCCAGGTGCTGATGGTCGATGGCGGCATGACGATCGCGCTCTGATGGCCAAGTTCCGGATCGGGCTTTCGAGCGACATCAGGAAGCCTGACGGCTCGCCGACCTTCGATCCGGTGTCGCTCAAGATCCTCGACGACGACCCGTTGCTCGAATGGGAGTGGTTCGGTGACGGCGTGCGTCCGGTCACCGCGGAGGACGCGGCGAAGTACGACGCGATTTGCCTCGGTGCGCCCGAGTTCAGTAAAGATGCCATCGGTCCCGGCTGCAAGGTCCGGCTGATCGCCCGCTTCGGTGTCGGCCTCGATCACTGCGACGTGCCGGCGATCACCAAGGCCGGCATCCTCATCACCAACAATCCCGAGGGTGTGCGCCGCTCCGTCGCCTCCAGCGCCTTCGCCTTCATCCTCTCCTTGGCGCATCGCATCCCGATCATGGACCGGCTGGTCCGAACCGGCCGCTGGGACGACAGGATGCATCACCTCGGCACCGGGCTCGGCGGCAAGGCGCTGGGCCTGATCGGTGCCGGCAATACCGGGCGCGAGCTCCTTCGCCTGATCCGGCCCTTCGGCATGACGCACGTCGTCTCCGACCCTTACGCGAAGGCGGAAGACTTGGCGCCGTTGGATGCCACGCTGCAGGACCTCGACACGGTGGTGTCGACCGCCGATTTCCTGGTGATCATGTGCCCGCTCGACGACACCACGCGCGGCATGATCGGCGCGCGGGCGCTCCGCCTGATGAAGCGCTCGGCCTTCCTGGTCAACATGGCGCGCGGACCGATCGTCGACGAGCAGGCACTCTATCTGGTCTTGAAGGAGCGCCGGATCGCCGGTGCCGCCACCGACGTGTTCGAGCAGGAGCCGACGCCGGTCGGCAATCCCCTGCTGACCCTCGACAACATCATCCTGGCGCCGCACGCGATGACCTACACCGACGAGGGCCTGCGCATGCTGGCCGAGGGCGGCTTCAAGTCGGCGCGCGCCTTCTTCAACCGCCAGAAGCCCTATCGCATCTGCAATCCCGAGGTGCTGGAGACTCCGGCGCTGAAGGCCTGGTTCGCCTGAGCGCTCAGGCGATGTCGCGCTGGCGGACCTTCGCCTGGCCGACCGCCTGGCGGAGCACGTCGGAGAGGCCGTCGGCGCGGAACGGCTTGGCGATGAAGGCGAAGCCTTCCTTCGACACGTCGGCGGCGACCTGGCTGTAGCCGCTGGCGAGCAGGACCGGCATGCCCGGGAAATGCTGGTGGACCTTGCGGCCGAACTCGAGCCCGCTCAGGCCTCCCGGCATCACGATGTCGGAGAACACGAGCGCGAAGCGCCGGCCGCCGAGCAGGAGGGCCAGCGCCGTGCGCGCCTCACGCACGTGATGGGTTTCGTATCCCAGCATCGACAGCATCTTGCTGGTGATCGCGGCGACGTCGTCGTCGTCCTCGACCAGCAGCACGGTGCCCCGCCCGATCAGCTTGTCGGTCGGCTTGAGCGGCATTTCATCGACGACCGGCTCCCGCGATCGGGGCAGGTACAGCGTGACCGAGGTCCCGCCGCCGACCACGCTTTCGATCGTCGCGAGGCCGCCCGCCTGGCGGGCGAAACCATAGACCTGGCTCAGGCCGAGGCCGGTGCCCTTGCCGGTCTCCTTGGTGGTGAAGAACGGCTCGAAAACCTGGGACAGCACGTCCGGCGCGATGCCGATGCCGGTGTCGGAGACGGTGATCGCGACGAACTCGCCGTCGACGGCCGTTCCGTAGCCGTCGCTGATCTGGCCGTTGACGTTGTGTCCCTCGATGCGGACAAGTCCGCCTGACGGCATCGCGTCGCGCGCGTTGACGCAGAGGTTCATCAGCGCCATCTCGAGGTCGCCGGTATCGGCGAATACCGGCCAGAGATCGCCATCCATCGCCACGACCATGCGGATGTCGCCGCGAAGGGACTGGCGCAGAAGCTCGTCGATGTCGCTGGCCCGGCGTCGGAGATCGATCACCTCCGGCTTCACCGCCTGGCGGCGCGAGAAGGTCATGAGCTGGCGGATCAGCCGGGCGCCGCGCTCGGACGCCTTCTCGATGGCCTTGATCGACCTGGATTCAGGCTCGCTGGTCACGCTGTCCTGAAGAACCTCGGCATGGCCCTGGATGACGGTGAGCAGGTTGTTGAAGTCATGCGCGACGCCGCCGGCGAGCCTGCCGACCGCCTCCAGCTTCTGCGCCTCGCGCCGCTCGTCCTCGGCCTGGATGCGCGCCGCCGTTTCGGCCTCCAGCTTCTGCGTCCGCTCCAGCACCTTCGCTTCCAGCGTCTCGTTGAGATGTCGGAGCCTGTCCTCGCTCTGCTGGAGCGCCTGGTTGGAGGCGGCGAGCTCGGTGGCACGGCTCTCCGCCGCGCGACGTTCGGATTCGAGCGATCGGGCGAGCCGCGTATAGAGAGCCCGGGTCTCCAGCAGCAGCACGAGGAGGACGAAGCTCGCCGCCATCAGGCCGTAGGTACGCCCGGCATAGAATCCGAGGTCGAAGCGCCCGGCGTTCAGGACGGCGCTCAAGGCGACGTCGAACATCCACGCGCACATCGTGACCATGAGCCAGAGATCGAGAACCGAGTGCGGACGCCTGAACCAGATCACGGCGAGCGTCGCCAGGCTGAACACCCAGACCGAGGAGACGACGCCGATCATCGCCGGCGTGTAGCGGCTCCCTTCCATGATCGGAGGCAGCAGATCGGCACCCGCCGTCGCGAGCGCGGCGAGCGCCACCACGGCCATGACGACGCCGGATATCGTGCTGAGGATCGCCATCCGCGCCGAGCCGGCGAACCGGTCGTCGCCGCGGCCCTTGAGCAGCGCGTAGGCCAGGACCATGAGCGGGAAGCCGGCATGCCAGTACATGTAGAGCCAGGCCGTCGACTGCGGCCCGGCGCCGAGCAGCCCCTCCTCGGCGAAAAGGCCGGGGAAGCTCAGCGTATGCGGAATGACGATCAGGGCAGTGAAGAGATATCCGGCGGCGAGCGTCAGGATCGCGCGCGACCGGAGGATGGAAGCCTGGCCGAACAGCAGGACCGCCGTGATCAACTCGTTGATCGCCAGCGCCGACTGATAGAGCGGGATGAAGGCCTGGATGTGAGCGAGCTGGATCGTCGCGAACGGCGCGATGGCGGCGAAGCCGATGCAGGAGGCGATCACCACGGCGAGGGCGCACAAGCGCTGCCGATCGGAGGGCGGCAGCAACGAGAGGAAAACCCGCTCAGGCGATCCGGGCGGAGGATCCGACGCGGTGGCGGTAGACCGCATGGTCAATCGTTAACGCTTTGATTTTGCTCGCAGACACTATTCGCCGGATCGACAGCGGATGCAATGCTCTTCGACGTAGCCTCAGGATATCGGGTCCGGCTTGGGCTTGGGGGCCTCGGGCAGCGGAATCACCTCCAGGTTGTCGGACGGCGGCAACACGATGCGGCCGGCCTGCCAATCCGCCTTGGCCTGCTCGATACGTTCCTTCCGCGAGGAGACGAAGTTCCACCAGATGTGCCGGGGACCCAGCGGTTCGCCGCCGAGCAGCATCAGGCGCGACGGTTCGGCCGCGCGGATCGAGACGTTCTCGCCGGCGTCGAAGACCAGCATCCGACCTGCCTCGTGGTCGTGTCCGTCGACGGTGACCCGGCCGCTGGCGATGTAGGCGGCGCGTTCGGGATGTTCGCCGGGAAGCGTGGCGACCGCGCCCGCGGCAAGAACGGCATCCAGATAGAACAGTGGTGAGGCGGTCGCGACCGGGCTCGTCGCGCCGAAGGCGGACCCTGCGATCAATCGCGCCTTGAACCCGCTCTCTTCGATCAGAGGTAGATCGGCTGCGGCATGATGCGCGAAGGCCGGGGCGCATTCTTCGACGGCTTCCGGCAGCGCTACCCAGGCCTGGATGCCGTCGACGCGGCCGCCGTCGCGGCGCATGCCGTCGAAGCGTTCCGAATGGCTGATGCCGCGACCGGCGGTCATCCAGTTGACCTCGCCCGGCCGGATCACTTGGCTGATGCCGAGACTGTCGCGATGCGTGATCTCGCCGTTGAAGAGATAGGTCACGGTCGAGAGGCCGATATGCGGATGCGGGCGGACGTCGGTCGAGTGCGGCACGTCCGGCGGCAGGTCGACCGGTCCCATGTGGTCGAGGAAGATGAAAGGCCCGACCATCCGCCGCTTGGCGAACGGCAATACCCGCCCGACCTCGAAGCCTCCGAGGCTTCGAGGTCGGGCGGGGATCACCATTTCCATGACGCTTTACGCCGCGTCGACGAGGACGATCTCGGCGTCGTCGAGCGCCTTGACCGTCAGCACCGGCACGTCGGCGATCGCCGCCCCGTCGCGCGCATCGACGCGTACGCCGTTGACCTCGACCGAGCCTTTCGCCGGCACCAGGTAGCCGTGGCGGTCGGCGCCGATCGCGTACTCGGTGGTCTCGCCGGCCTTCAGCGTCGCGCCCAGCACGCGGGCGTCGGTGCGGATCGGCAGCGCATCGGCGTCGCCTTCCTTCCCGCTCGCCAGCGTGACGAAGCGGCCGGCTCGGTCGCCCTTGGGGAAAGGCTTCGATCCCCAGGTCGGCGTGCCGCCCCGCTCGTCCGGGATGATCCAGATCTGGAAGATCTTGGTCGTCTCGGGCTCGAGGTTGTACTCGGCGTGACGGATGCCGGTGCCGGCCGACATCACCTGGACGTCGCCGGCCTCGGTACGCCCCTCGTTGCCGAGGCTGTCCTTGTGGGTGATCGCGCCCTCGCGGACATAGGTGATGATCTCCATGTCCGCATGCGGGTGCGGAGGAAACCCTGAGTCGGCGGCGATCTCGTCGTCGTTCCAGACCCGGAGCGCGCCCCAATGGACGCGCTTGGGATCGTGATAGCCCGCGAAGGAGAAGTGATGCTTGGCCTTCAGCCAGCCGTGGTCCGCACCGCCGAGGTCTGAGAACTTCCTGAGCTCGATCATTTTCCGTCTCCAGGCGCCGGTCGGGGCGCCGTTCTTTCAAGGGAGAAGATGGGACGGATTGCCGGTCTTAAAAAGAGAACAGCCAGAAATTCATTGTTGCCTCCGCGGCGACAATCCAGCTATCGGCCCCGTCAATCGGCAAGGGCGATGTTGACCCGGCGGTTGTGCTTGCCCTTGTTCTCGATCTTCACGACCTGGAGCTTGCCGATCTCGGCCGTGTTGGCGACGTGGGTCCCGCCGCAGGCCTGGAGGTCGACGCCGGGAATCTCCAGCAGGCGGACGCGCCCGGCGCCCCTGGGCGGCTTCACCGACATGGTCTTCACCAGGTCCGGGCGCTGGTCCATCTCCTCGTCGGTGATCCATTGCGTGCCGGTCTTGTGGTCGGCGGCCACCAGCTCGTTCAGCTTCTTCTCGATCGCGTCCTTGTCGAGCGCGGTGTCGGGGAGGTCGAAGTCGAGGCGGCCCTTGCCGTCGCCGATCTGCCCGCCGGTGACCGATCCCACGATCACCGACGACAGCAGGTGAAGCGCCGTGTGCACGCGCATGTGCCGATGGCGGCGGTCCCAGTCGATCGCGGCGGTGACCTTGGACCCCACCGCGGCCGTCGGCTGGTCGGGCGCCGGCACATGGATGATCTCGCCGGCCTCGGGTCCCTTGCGGGTGTCGGCGATCCTGATCGCCTGGCCGTTGCCGAGGGTCAGGGTGCCGGTGTCGCCGGGCTGGCCGCCGCCCATCGGATAGAAGTTCGTGCGGTCGAGCCGGATCCCGAGCTCGTCGACCTTGGTGACCGTTGCCTCGCAGGACTTGAGATAAGCATCGGTGCGAAACAGCTCTTCGGTCATCGCTTCAGTCCTCAAGTCTCGAAGCCGGCGGTAGGCGTATGCCGGCAGGTGTGAACGTGATTGAGCGGGGCAGCTCCACGCCCGAACTCCGGTGCGGTCAGGATCGCCTCCTCTACATAGTCTTTCCCGCGGCGGACTGCAGCGGCAAGCGGCAGTCCCTGGGCGATGCCGGTCGCGACTGCGGCCGCCAGCGACATACCACGGCCGCGCACGGGCCGGTCCGCCCCCCGTTTCGGCGGGAAGACGGAGAGCGTGGCTCCGTCGGCGAGCACGTCGCCATGGATGGAGGTGAGAAACGCGGCGCAGCCGGGCCTGGAAAGGCGCGTCGCCGCCTGCTTCTGCGCGTCGATGTCGGCGTCTTCACCCGAGGCGATCGCGATCCGCGCCAAGCGCGAAAGCTCCGCCATCGGCTCTTCCGCGAGATCGAGCACCACGGGAAGGCCGCGGGCCTCGCCATCGAGCACGTCGGCGACCGCCTCGACCGTCGCCGTGTCGGAGAGGCCGCCGACCACGACGACATCGGCGCCGATGTCGGCGAGCACGGCCCGCATCTGCGCGGCGACCACGACCGCCGGGATCCGCTGCTCGACCTCGTCGGCGATGACCGCGGCGACGGTGGCGCAGGCATAGGCGCCGAGTGCGCTGATCGACTTGATCGCGGCCTGGATGCCGGTCGATCCGCTTGCATCCGAGATTCCGACAACCAGCACGCGCCCCGCCGTCCGGGTCGGCGGCGTGAGCTCGGTCATCCCGCCGCGGCGCGTTCGACCGCGGCGGCCACTTCGGCGACCGCCGCCTTGACCTCGCCTTCGTCCTCGCCCTGGGCCATCACGCGGATCAAAGGCTCGGTGCCGGACTTGCGCACGACGAGACGGCCGCGCGTGCCGAGCTTCTCTTCCACCGTCTTGATCGTGAGCTTCACCGCATCGGTGTCGAGCGGCTTGACCGACCCGGAGAAGCGGACGTTCTTCAGCACCTGCGGCGCAGGCGCGAAGACGCGGAGCGCCTCGCTCGCCTTCTTGCCGTCCTGGGTCAGCACCGCCAGCACCTGGAGCGCGGCGACGAGGCCGTCGCCGGTGGTCGCATAATCGGTCATCACCAGATGGCCAGACTGCTCGCCGCCGAGGTTGTGGCCGTTGGAGCGCATGTGCTCGACGACGTAGCGGTCGCCGACCTTGGTGCGGACGAGGTCGAGGCCGAGACCCTTCAGGTGACGCTCGAGCCCGAAGTTCGACATCAGGGTCGCGACCACGCCGCCGCCGCGGAGCAGCCCGCCCTTGGCCCACGAGCTGGCGATCAGCGCTAGGATCTGGTCGCCGTCGATCACCTGGCCCTTCTCGTCGACAACGATCAGGCGGTCCGCGTCGCCATCGAGCGCGAGCCCGATATGCGCATTGTGGGAGACGACCTGGCTTTGCAGGCTCTCCGGGTGCACGGCCCCGCAGTTGCGGTTGATGTTGTAGCCGTCCGGATTGACGCCGATCGGGATCACGGTGGCGCCGAGTTCCCACAGGACGGTAGGTGCGACCTTGTAGGCGGCGCCGTTGGCGCAATCGATCGCGACCTTGAGACCGTCGAGGCGGCGGCCACGCGGAAACGATGCCTTCGCGAACTCGATGTAGCGGCCCCTGGCGTCCTCGAGGCGCTGCACGCGGCCCAGGCGCTCGGGCGGCGAGAGGCCGGCGGTCGGGCCTTCGCCCATGCGCCGCTCGATCTCCTCCTCGACCTCGTCCGAGAGCTTGAAGCCGTCGGGCCCGAACAGCTTGATGCCGTTGTCGTCGAAGGGGTTGTGCGAGGCAGAGATCATCACGCCGAGGTCGGCGCGGAGCGACCGGGTCAGCATCGCGATCGCCGGCGTCGGCAACGGGCCGACGGTGACCACGTCCATTCCGACCGAGGCGAAGCCCGCGACCAGCGCCGGCTCCAGCATGTAGCCGGAAAGGCGCGTGTCCTTGCCGATCACCACCAGGTGGCGGCGCTTGTCGGCCGTGGAGAAGTGCCGGCCGGCGGCGACCGCGGCGGTCAGCGCGGTCATCGCCGTCATCGGCTCGGTGTTGGAGCGGCCCCGGATTCCGTCGGTGCCGAAATACTTGCGTGCCATGGCCTCGTTATAGCGCCGCCGAAGCGGCGGGGCGAGTCAGCCGACCCACCCGATCCGATCGAACCGGATCGCCTTGAGCCAGCTTGCCGGATCGCCGAGGCGGATGCCGAAATCCAGCGAGAAGTGGCGGATATCCACGCGGCCCACCAGGTTTTCCGCCGGGACGAAGTCGACGCCGCCCATCCAGGCCGGCACCCGGCTGTCGAGCGAGTTGCTGCGGTTGTCGCCCATCATGAAATAGTGGCCGGCAGGGACGGTATAGACCGGCGTGTCGTCGAGCGGCCCGGCCTCGGCCGTATGAAGGACTCGGTGACGGACGCCGCCCGGCAGCGTCTCGGCATAGAGCGGGATCGTGCTGGTGCGGCCCTCTGCGTTGGTCTCCTGGAAGTCGCCGAGACGCTCGATCGGGACCGCGACGCCGTTGATATTGAGGACACCGCCCGTCACCTGCACGCGGTCACCGGGCAGGCCGATCACGCGCTTGACCATGTTGGTGTCGGGGTCGCTCGGCTTCTTGAAGACCACGACGTCGCCGCGGCCGGCCGGCCGGTCGGGCGCACGGCCGGAGAAGCGCGCGTCGATAGGCAGCGAGTAGCGGCTGTAGCCGTAGGCGAACTTCGTCGTCAACAGGAAGTCGCCGACGATCAGGGTCGGCTCCATCGACTCGGACGGGACATGGAAGGGCTCGGCGACCGCGGTCCGGATACCGACCGCGAAGAGGAGTGCGAGGACCACGCTCCGCGCGGTGTCGAACCACGTCAGCGATTGCTTCTGAGGCATGCCAAGAACTCCGAAGGGGTGACGCCAGTGTAGCCGAACGGCGGCGCTAGCGCGCGGTTGCGCGGGCCAGGCGCCTCTCGAGCCGGCGGCTGTAGAGCGACATGGCGAGGCAGCAGACGAAGAAGACCGCGGCGGCGAAGGTGAAGCCTTCGGTCGCCATGCCGAGCCAGGCGGAATCCTTGAGCGCCAGGTTGACCATGCCGAGCAGGTCGAAGAGGCCGACGATCAGCACCAGCGTGGTGTCCTTGAACAGGTCGATCGCGGTGTTGACGATCGCCGGGACCACCAGGCGGAGCGCCTGCGGCAGGATCACCAGCGCCTGCATCCGCCAGTATCCGAGGCCGAGCGCGCGCGCCGCCTCGCTCTGTCCGAGCGGCACGCCCTGAAGGCCGCCGCGGATGACCTCGGCCATGTAGGCCGAGGTGAAGAGGGTGAGCGCGATCGCCGCGCGCAGCAGCCGGTCGAGCGTGACGCCGTCGGGCAGGAACAGCGGCAGCATAATCGTCGCCATGAACAGCGCGGTCAGCAGCGGCACGCCGCGCCAGAGCTCGATGAAGCCGATGCAGAACCAGCGGACCAGCGGCAGGCTCGACCGCCGTCCGAGCGCCAGCAGGATGCCGAGCGGGAGCGATCCCGCGAGCGTGATGAAGCTCAGGAGCACGTTGAGCATCAGCCCGCCCCAGAGCGTCGTATCGATGAAGCGGAGGCCGAAGACGTCGCCGATCAAAAGCACGCCGGCAATGACGGGGTAGACGAAGATCAGGGCCGCGACCGCGATCCAGCGATGGCGCAGGCTGTCCATAAGCGCCGGCACGGTGAAGACCACGAGAAGCACGCCGGCGAGGTCCACCCGCCAGCGCTCCTCGACCGGATATCGGCCGTAGAAGAAGCTGCCGATCCGGTTTTTCACGAAGGCCCAGCAGGCCCCGTCGGCGGCGCATTCGGCGCGCGAGTTGGCGACATAGGTCGCCTTCAGGATCGCCCAGTCGACGAAGGGCGGGAGCAGCCACCAGAAGAGGAGGAGGAGGGCCAGGGTCAGCAGGCTGCTCGGCCAGCTGCCGAACAGGTTCGCGCGCGTCCAGGCGAGGGCGGCGGTCATCATCACCGCTCCTTCAGCGCGATCGCGCGGTTGTACCAGTTCATGAACATCGAGGTGACCAGGTTGATGGCGAGGAAGAACGCCATGACGATGATGATCACCTCGATCGCGCGGCCGGACTGGTTCAGCACCGTGCCGATCACGATCTGGAACACTTCCGGATAGGCGATGCCGGCGCCGAGCGAGCTCGACTTGATGATGTTGAGATACTGGCTGGTCAGCGGCGGCACGATGATGCGAAGCGCCTGCGGCAGGATCACCAGCTTGAGCGTCTGCCAGCGCGTGAGGCCGAGGCTGAGGGCGGCCTCGGTCTGGCCGCGATCGATGCCTTCCATGGCGCCCCGCACGATCTCGGCGATGAAAGTCGAGGAATAGATCGAGAGGCCGAGCCAGAGCGCCATGAGCTCCGGCGGGATCTGCACGCCACCGCGGAAGTTGAAGCCACGCAGCTCGGGCACGCTGAAGCCTGCGACCGCGCCCGACTCCCAGCCGATGATCAGGACCAGCACCGGCAATGCGACGGCCGCGGCGCCGAGCACGCGGCGTCGCACGCTCGACATCCTCAGGCGATAGCGCCAGAGCGCGACCGCGACGACGACGCAGGCGAGAAGGGCGACGACCGTGGCAGGAGCGGTCTCGCCCCAGACCGGCGTCGGCAGGTAGAGGCCGCGAATGTTGAGGAACGCGACGTCGCCGACCTTCAGGCTGTTGCGCGCCTGGGGCAGCGTCTGCAGCACGGCGATGTAGAGGAAGAAGATCTGGACCAGCTGCGGGGTGTTGCGGACGGCCTCGATGATCGCCATCGAGACGGTACGGGCGAGCCAGTTGGACGACAGCCGGAGAAGGCCTAGGAGGAGGCCCAGCACCGTCGCGAGCGCCACCGACATCGCCGCGATCAGCAGCGTGTTGAGGATCGCGACGTAGACGGCGCGGGCGTAGGTATTGGTGACCGCCCACTCGACCAGCTTGAACGGGATATCGAAGCCGGCGGTGCGCTCGAGGAAGCCGAAGCCGAAGGGCAGGTTTTTCTTGGCCAGGTTCTCGGCGGCGTTGTGCGCGAAGAACCAGGCGACGAGCACGACGCAGACCAGCAGCAGCCCCTGCCAGAGCCACCCCTTGATCCGCGTCGAGGTGATGCCGGGGCGGATGCGTCCGATCGGCTCGGACGTCATCCGCCCCTCGCATCGGTCATGTGACTTGGGCCTCTATCGGCTCACCGGAACGGCAGCGCGTATTGCAGCCCGCCCTTGTTCCAGAGCTTGTTGAGGCCGCGCGGCAATCCCAAGCCTTTCTCGCCGAAATGCGCCTCGTAGATCTCGGCGTAGTTGCCCGAGGTCTTGATCGCCTTCAGCGCCCAGTCGTTGTCGATGCCGAGCAGCTTGCCGAAGTCGCCCTCGACGCCAAGCAGGCGGCGGACGAAGGGATCGGTCGAGGTCTTCGCCATCTGGTCGGCGTTCGCCTTGGTGACGCCGGTCTCCTCGGCGGTGAGGAAGGCGAAGTGCAGCCACTTGACGATGTTGCTCCAGCTCTCGTCGCCCTGGCGGGTGTGGAGGCCGAGCGGTTCCTTCGAGATCACCTCGTCGATGATGTCCCAGTCCTTCGGGTTCTTCATCGTCGAGCGCGCGGCGGCGACCGATCCGCCGTCATCGGTGTAGCCGTCGCAACGCCCGGACTCGGTCGCGGCGAAGGCTTCCTCGGTGCGGTCGAAAAGCAGGGAGTCGATCTTGACGTTATTGGCGCGGTTGTAGTCGGCGATGTTGAGCTCGAGCGTGGCGCCGGTGACCATGCAAATGGTGGCGCCGTTGAGGTCCTTCACGCTCTTGGCGTTGAGGCTCTTCTTCACCATGAAGGCCTGGCCCGTATAGAAGTTGACCGCCGCCTCGTGCAGCTTGAGCTCGGTGTTGCGCGTGAATGTCAGCGTCGAGTCCCGGATCAGCACGTCGATCTCGCCCGACTGGAGCACGGTGAAGCGCACCTTCGCCGTGGTCGGCACGTACTTGACCTTCTCCGCGTCGCCGAGCACGGCGGCGGCGAGCGCGCGGCAGTAGTCGACGTCGAGGCCGATCCATTTGCCGGCCGAGTCCTGATAGGCGAAGCCCGGGATGCCGGTGTCGACGCCGCAGTTCAGCATGCCGCGCTGCTTGATCTGGGCGACGGTGGCCTGGGCGTTCGCGTCGCCGGCCACCAATGCTGCAACGCCAAATGAGCCCGCGGCGACCGCGAGCAGGGTCGCCTTCCGAATGAGTCCGCTGATCATCTTTGTCTCCCTCGGGGGTGCATCGGGCGGCGGCCGTGCCGTCGCCGGATCCCCCTAATTGTCTGTTTAAGCTCGCCGAACTGTCAACGCAGGGATGTAGCGGAGCCTCGAAAATGGCGCATATCCGCCGCATATCCGCCGGGCCGAGCGGATATCCAAATACCGTAGGTAGCGGCCCAAAGACGGCACAGGAGATTCATGGCGTCCTCGACAGGGGAGAGGGGCATCTGGCGCCCCCTACATCTTGTCCTGTTACCGCCGGTGACATCCCAGGGATTGGGGCGAACCTGTGGATAACAGTCGCAACCCATTGATGATTCGTTGGTTTGCGGTTCGAGAACGCAGCATCAGGAGAACACTCCGCCACCCCGGACAGGAGGCCCTCTCGCTGGCCGCAAGCTGTTGGAAAACCAGCGAGTTTCAAAAGAATGAGAACGGTGTCTTGACAAAACGCGGCTTGGAACAAATCATGAACTCATCAATGGTCCATGTATTGCCCACCTTGCCGGCTCACGCCGGAACCGCCCCCCGACTCTCCGATCTCCGCCAGGAGATCTGCCGGATGGAGCGCGGCCGAGGGATGGCGGTGCCGCCCGTGCTGCCGCTCGGTCTCGATGCCCTCGACCAGCACCTGCCCTTCCGCGGGCTGCCGCTTCGCCGCCTGCACGAGGTGGCGTCGGCGGGCGAGCGTGAGGCAGGGGCCGCGGTCGGCTTCCTGCTGGCGCTGGTGACGCGGGTCATGAAGGTCGAGGCCGGCCCGGTGCTCTGGATCGGCCGCAATCCCGAGATCTACGCGCCGGCGCTGGCGGCGCTCGGCTTCGATCCGGCACGCCTGATCGTGGCGCGGGCCCGGACCGAGGTCGACCGTCTCTGGGCTTTCGAAGAGGGGCTCCGAACCAAGGGCCTCGCTGCCGCCGTCGCCGAGCTCGAGAAGCCGCTCGACCTCGCCGGCAGCCGCCGCCTCCAGCTCGCGGCGGAGAAGGGCACCACGGGTTTCGCGCTCAGGCTCGGCGGCGGTGATGCCGCGGCCTCGGCGGTCGAGACCCGCTGGCGCATTGCCTCGGCGCCGTCGGTGGGCCCCGCCGATGACATGGAAGGGATCGGCGACCCGCGCTGGCAGGTCGTCCTGGAACGCTGCCGGGGCGGACGTCCCGGCGACTGGCTGATGGAGAAGAACGATGCGACGGGTGATCTCACTCTGGCTCCCTCGCTACGCGACCGATCGGATCTTCCGGCGGGCGCCCGAGTGGCGGGATAAGCCGCTCGCGACCGCGCGCTCCATCGGCGGCCGTCCGCTGGTGGTGGCGCTGGATCGCAACGCGACGCTGCTGGGCCTGACGCCGGGCGAGCCGGTCGCCGATGCGCGGGCGCGCGTACCTGACCTTCACGTCGTGGCTTCGGATTCCGTCGGCGACAGCCGCGCGCTTGAGGCGATGGCCGACTGGGCCCAGCGCTATGCGCCGATCGTCGCGCTCGACCGCCAGTCGGCGACGGTCTCGGGCAATCTCGGCGGCGATGGCGGGCTCTGGTTCGACGCGACAGGCTGCGCTCATCTGTTCGGCG
This sequence comes from Alphaproteobacteria bacterium, assembly GCA_044223515.1. Taxonomy (GTDB): domain Bacteria; phylum Pseudomonadota; class Alphaproteobacteria; order SHVZ01; family SHVZ01; genus SHVZ01. The sequence continues at coordinate 3,515 of JBGALV010000016.1, read as the reverse complement.
GCGAGGAGGCGATGTGCCTCGATCTCCGTCATCGCATCGAGAAGCTGGGCTTCACCGCCCGCGTCGCGATCGCCTCGACCCCGGCGGCCTCGTGGGCACTCGCGCGCTACACCGACGCGGCCGAGGGTGTCATCGTCGCCGAGCCCGAGAACGAGCGCGAGATGCTCGACGGATTGCCGGTCGCTGCACTCCGCCTGCCAGCGGTGGTGACCAGCTCGCTGATCCGCCTCGGCCTGAAGCGCATCGGCGATCTCGCCGTGGCACCGCGTGCTCCCTTGGTCGCGCGCTTCGGCGAGGTGCTGGCACGCCGGATCGACCAGATCTTAGGCCTGGTCGAGGAGCCGCTGTCGCCGGTGCGAACGCCGCCGGCCTTCCGCACCAAGCTGATCTTCCCCGACGGCATCGGCAATCCGGACGACCTGGCGCTCGCCGCGCACCGTCTCTGCGAGCGCATCTCCGGCCAGCTCGACCAGGAGCAGAAGGGCGTGCGCAAGCTCGAGCTCGCGGCTTACCGCCTCGACGGCGAGGTGCGTCGGATCGAGGTCGGCTTTGCCCGTGCCGTCCGCGATCCGCAGAAGATGTTTCGTCTGATCCGCGACCGCATCGGCCAGATCGATCCGGGACCGGGCGTGGAGGTCGCGATCCTCTCCGCCGTGGTCGCCGAGCCGCTGGTCGCGGTTCAGGTGCCGCTGGTGGCCGAGACCCGCGAGGCCGGTGACGAGGTCGCGAGCCTGGTCGACCGCCTGGTCGGCCGTCTCGGCGAGACCAATGTCCACGCCATCGCGCCGGTCGACAGCCATCTGCCGGAACGTGCCCAACGCCGCCGCGCGCCGCTGGCCTCCAATCGAAAGGAAGGGGCTCGCAAGGACGTGTGGCGCACGCAGCGCCGCCGTCCGCCGCGTCTGCTCGACCGGCCGGAGCCGGTGCAGGCGACCCTGGCGCTCATGCCCGACCATCCGCCGAAGCGGTTCGAATGGCGTGGCCGCACGCACCGCGTCGTCCGTGCCGATCCGGCCGAGCGTATCGGCGACGAGTGGTGGCACGACAAGGCACCGAGCCGCGACTACTTCCGCGTCGAGGACGAGGATGGCCGCCGCTTCTGGCTCCGCCGCGACGGCCGCCCCGAGGATGGCGACAAGCAGACCTGGTCGATGCACGGGCTGTTCGCTTAAGGGATCGAAAGCCGATGACGGGGGGACTGCGCGACAGGTTTGTTGCCAAGCTCAAGGCGACGAGAACCAGATTCCTCATGTGGCTTCTGTTGCCGCGTGAGGTTCGGGCGGCTCTTGCCGAAGCGAAGGGCGGCAGAAGCAATCCCCTCGCCGCGAAGATAGTGGCGGACGCCTTCATCAAGATGGCCGGCAAGCTGCCGCCGCCGACCGAGCGGCAGCTCGCGAAGATGAGCCCGACGGATCGCGGTCGTCTCGACAACATGATGCGGATGGCGCGCGCCACCGAGGCCGCCGGCCTGGATCGCACCCCGACGCGGCAGCGGAACGGACGCGACGTGGTGGTCGACGCACTCGACGAAGAGACCTTGCGTTCGGCGCCCGTCGACCTCCTGGTCGACCGCTTCCTTGACCTCGCCGTCGCCCTGCACTGGTGCAACGAGGCAGGACGCATTACCCGCTACAACCGCCTATCCAAGCGGATCTATGCGATCGAGAAGGCGCTGAAGGCAAGGGATCCGGATGGAAGCTCGGCGCTGTTTCCCTACCTCACCGACCGAAACCCCGGCATCCGCCGGTTCGCGGCGAGCTGCTGTCGTGAGATTGCACCGGCCGAAGCCGCGGCCGCGCTCGCGACCCTCAATTACGATACGGCCGGTGGATTCGGCGCATCCGTCCAGATAAGCCTCGAAATGCCGGCCATGATCGCGAGATGGGAGGAGGAGAAGCGTCAGAAAGACGCGCAGTCCAGCGCATGAGCTACCTCGAGCTCGAGTGCGCGACCAATTTCAGTTTCCTCGAAGGGGCGTCGCACGCCGAGGAGCTGGTCGATCAGGCGCGCGATCTCGGCCATGCAGGCATAGGCATCGCCGACCGCAATACGCTGGCAGGCGTGGTTCGCGCCTACAACGTGACTGTTGACGAGCCGGACGCCTACAAGGACTTCCGGCTGTTGATCGGCGCGCGGCTGGCGCTCCGCGACGGCTTCGAGGTGCTTTGCTATCCGACCGACCGTGCTGCCTATGGCCGCCTCTCGCGCCTGCTGACCATCGGCAAGCGGCGCGCGCCGAAGGGCGAGTGCTTTCTCGACCTTTCCGACGTGCTCGACTGGGGCGAGGGTCAGGTCTTCATCGCCTGCCAGCCTGAGCGTCCGGAGGAAGAGTCGCACCTGGAGCGCGTGCGGACGCTCGTCCGGCGCTTTCCCAAGCACGTCTATCAGGCTGCGACATGGCGCTACGACGGTGACGATCGCCGCCGGCTGAAGCGGCTGGGCTGGATGGCATCCCAGGCGCGCGTGCCTCTCGTCGTCACCAACGACGTCCGCTACCACACGGCCGATCGCCGCGCGCTCGCCGACGTGATGACCTGCGTTCGGCTCAAGACCACGATCACAGAAGCGGGCACGCGCCTTAACGCCAACGCCGAACGCCATCTCAAGCCGGCAGAAGAGATGGCGCGGCTCTTCAAGAGTTATCCCGAAGCCGTCGCCCGCAGCGTCGAGATCGCGGAGCGCTGCCGCTTCAAGCTTTCGGATCTCAAATACGAGTATCCGAGCGAAGTGCCATCCGGCCGCAGTGCCCAGGAGGAGCTGGAGGAACGAGCCTGGAGGGGGCTCGCCAAACGTTTTCCCGGCGGCATCACGGCTCGCGAGCGGGACGTGCTCAATCGCGAACTCGGCTTGATCCGGGATCGAGACTACGCCCCTTATTTCCTCACCGTCGACAACATCGTCCAGTATGCCCGCTCGCAAGGCATCCTTTGCCAGGGCCGCGGATCGGCTGCCAATTCTCTGGTCTGCTACTCGCTCTGGATCACCTCGGTCGATCCTCTGGAGAAAGGCCTTCTGTTCGAACGCTTCGTCTCCAATGTGCGCGACGAGCCGCCGGATATCGACGTCGATTTCGAGCATGAGCGGCGCGAGGAAGTGATCCAGCACGTCTATAGGCGCTATGGCCGCGACCGCGCAGCCATCGCCGCTACCGTGATCAGCTACCGCACGCGCGGAGCGCTCCGCGACGTCGCCAAGTCGATGGGCCTCACGCCGGATGTGGTCGACGTTCTGAATGCGATTTCCTGGTGTCACGAAGAGGAGGAGCGGTATCCGGAACGGATGAGCCGGAAGGAGAAGCAGGAGATCAGGCGGAAGCCGAAGGTCGTCGACTGGGGCGCGGTCCGCGCCATCGGCCTCGATCCGGAGGATCCGAGGCTTCGGCATGCGTTGACGCTGACGCTCCAGCTCACCGGCTTTCCGCGTCACCTGTCCCAGCATGTCGGCGGCTTCGTCATCACCGAGGGCCGGCTCGACGAGCTGGTGCCCATCATGGATGCGGCGATGGACGATCGCAC
>JBGALV010000144.1:0-9989 GCA_044223515.1 Alphaproteobacteria bacterium | reverse complement strand
CGTCCTCAAGCCAGCAGCGCGCGGCCGATCGCGTCCACGTCGCGACAGCCGGCGAACCCCATCGTCTTGTCGAGCTCGGCGCGCAGCATCATCAGCGCATGCGACGCGCCGGCCTCACCCGCGGCGGCGATGCCGTAGAGGTCCTCGAACACCACGACGTCGCCATAGGCCTCGTGGCGCGGCTCCTCGATGAACCTGACGCCCTTCGCCTTGTAGGCCGCGTGGTCGCGGGCGAAGTCGTCGGTGTGCAGGAACAGGAAGACGCGGCCGCCGGTCTGGTTGCCGACGCGCGAGTCCTGGTCCGGGTTCGCGGCCTTGGCCAGGAGGAGCGCGCAGCCGCTCGACCCCGGCGGCGTCACGCGAACGAAGCGCTTGCCCTTGCCCATGTCGGTATCCTCGACGAGGGTGAAGCCGAGCGTGCCGACGTAGTAGGCGACGGCCTCGTCGTAGTCGCGGACGAGGAGCGCGAGGGCGGCGATGTGCTGGGGCATTCGGGCACTCTAGAGCGATCGGCCATGCATGCCCACCGCTTGCGGCGAACCTGGAACCGGCGTAAGTGGGTTGCCGGGGATTGCAGGCTCCCCGTCAGACGTTCTTGTCCAAGCTCTGCGCAACCCGCTTCGCGAGGTGCGCCAGCCATGGATCGACCTTCTCCCGTCACCGCCCTTTTCGCCGCGCGCGCTGTCCGCGACTTCGGCGACGGCTTCGTCGCCGTCCTGCTGCCGGTGCACCTCACGCTGCTGGGCCTGTCGCCGGTTCAGATCGGCATCATGGCGACGGCGGCGCTGCTGGGATCGTCGCTGCTGACCCTCCTCATCGGCATGATCGGCGGCCGCCACGATCATCGCCGCCTCCTGATCGCCGCCGCCGGCCTCATGGTCGCCAGCGGCGTCGCCTTCGCCGTGGTCCACGACTTCGCGCTGCTGCTCGCGATCGCCTTCGTCGGCACGATCAACCCGTCGTCCGGCAGCGTCAGCATCTTCGCGCCTCTGGAGCAGACGGTGCTCACATCGGCCTCGGCCGATCGCGCGCGGACGACGATGTTCGCCCGCTACAGCCTGGTGGGCGCGCTGGCCGGTGCGGTCGGTGCGCTGGCGGCGGGCGTCCCGGACCTGCTGGCGCCGGCGGGCCTCGACCAGCTCCAGGCGATCCGCCTGATGTTCGTCCTCTATGCGGCGCTCGGCGTCGCCGGTGCGCTGCTCTACCGCCTGATCCCGCCGCGGGCGCCGGAAGAGAAACGGCCGAGCGCCGCACTCGGGCCGTCGAAAGGCATCGTCGTCCGGCTGGCGATGCTGTTCAGCATCGACTCCTTCGGCTCCGGTTTCGTCGTGCAGTCGCTGCTGGCGCTCTGGCTGTTCGAGAAGTTCGACCTGTCGCTCGCCGCCGCCGGGCTCTTCTTCTTCTGGTCGGGCGTGCTCGCCGCCTTCTCGTTTCCGGTCGCCGCCTGGCTCGCGCGCCATATCGGCCTCGTCAACACGATGGTGTTCACGCATATCCCGGCCAATCTCTGCCTGATCGCCGCCGCCTTCGCGCCGTCGCTCACCATCGTGCTGGCGTTGCTGCTGGTCCGTGCCGCGCTCTCGCAGATGGACGTGCCGACCCGCACCTCCTACGTGATGGCGGTGGTGACCGAGGCCGAGCGGCCGGCGGCGGCGAGCTTCACCGTGGTGCCGCGCTCGATCGCCGCCGCGGTCAGCCCCTCGATCGGCGGCGCGCTCTTCGCCGCCGGGTTCCAGGCCCTGCCGCTGGTGCTCTCGGGCGCGATCAAGACCGCCTACGACCTGGCGCTGCTCCTCATGTTCCGCCACACGCGGCCGCCGGAGGAGCGGTGACGGGAAGTGTGCGCTAGAATGGGGCGATGACCTCTTTCGCCGACCTGATCCAGCAGGGGGCAGCGCAGGCGTGGCTGTTCGTGCCGAGCGCGATCCTGCTGGGCGCGCTGCACGGGCTCGAGCCCGGGCATTCGAAGACGATGATGGCGGCCTTCATCGTCGCCGTCCGGGGTACGGTCGGCCAGGCGGTGCTGCTCGGCCTCGCGGCGACGATCTCGCACACCGCTGTCGTCTGGGCGGTGGCGCTCGGCGGGCTCTATCTCGGCCGCCACCTCGACGTCGCGACCAGCGAGCCCTATTTCCAGCTCGCCTCGGCGGTGCTGATCGTCGCGGTCGCTCTCTGGATGCTGGTGCGGACCTGGCAGGACCAGCGCGCGGCGCGCCCGGCGGATCGCGCGTCCCATCCGCACACCCATCACCACCACGATCACGATCATCCGCACGATCACGACCACGACCATCATCGCCACCACCATCACCCGCACGACCATCACCACGGCGATGATCATGCCGAGCATCATCATGGCCATCCTCACGATCACCACCACCATGAGGATGCGCATCAGCGCGCGCATGCGGCCGATATCGAGCGCCGCTTCGCCGGCCGGCCGGCGACCACCGGCCAGATCGTGCTGTTCGGCCTGACCGGCGGCCTGATCCCGTGCCCGGCGGCGATCACGGTGCTGCTGCTCTGCCTGCAGCTCCGCGAGGTCACGCTGGGCGTCGGCCTCGTCCTCTGCTTCTCGATCGGCCTCGCGCTCACGCTGGTCGCGGTCGGTGCCGCCGCCGCGATCGGCGTCGGCCATGCGTCTCGCCGCTGGTCCGGCTTCGACGCCTTCGCCCGCCGCGCGCCCTACGCGTCGAGTCTCCTCATCATCGCCGTGGGCATCTACGTCGGCTGGCACGGCTGGAGCGCGATTTCCGCCTAGAGGCTTTGCCTCGGCCGCCGGCATCGGCGAGAATGGCGCTTCAGGACACGCTTTCTCCCCGGAGACTCCCCATGGAATACCGTTCGCTCGGCCAGAGCGGCCTCAAGGTCGCGCCGCTCTGCCTCGGCACGATGATGTTCGGCGGACCGACGAACGAGGCCGATTCGCGCGCGATCATCTCTCGTGCCCGCGACCAGGGCTTCAACTTCCTCGACACCGCCGACGTCTACAACGAAGGCAAGTCGGAGGAGGTGGTCGGCCGCGCCATCTCCAAGGACCGCAGCTACTGGATACTGGCCACCAAGCTCTGCAACCCGATGGGCCAGAGCCCGAACGACAAGGGCCTCTCGCGCCGCTATGTCATGCAGGCCTGCGAGGCGAGCCTGAAGCGGCTCGGCACCGACTACATCGACGTCTACTACATGCACAAGGAAGACCTGACCGTGCCGCTCGCCGAGAGCGTCATGGCGATGGGCGACCTGATGCGCCAGGGCAAGATCCGCTACTTCGCGCTGTCGAACTTCCGCTCCTGGCGCGTCGCCGAGGTCGCGAACCTCTGCGACGAGCTCGGCATTCCGCGCCCGGCTGCGAGCCAGCCCTACTACAACGCCTTCAACCGCATGCCCGAGGTCGAGCATCTGCCGGCCTGCAAGTTCTACGGGCTCGGCGTCGTGCCCTACAGCCCGCTCGCCCGCGGCGTGCTGACCGGCAAGTACAAGCCCGATGCCGATCCGCTCGAAGGCTCGCGCGCCTCGCGTCAGGACCGGCGCATGATGCAGACCGAGTGGCGGAAGGAGAGCCTGGAGATGGCGCAGGACGTGGTGGCGCACGCGAAGAAGCGCGGCGTCACGCCCGGCCAGTTCGCGACCGCCTGGGTTCTGGCGAACCCGCTGGTGACCTCGCCGATCGCCGGTCCCCGCACCATGGACCAGTGGGAGGATTACGTCGGTGCGCTCTCCTTCAAGCTCACCAAGGAGGACGAGGCGCTGATCGACGGCATGGTCGCGACCGGCCATCCCTCCACGCCCGGCTACAACGACCCGGCCTATCCGATCGAGGGAAGGCCGACGAGTTTCTAGTCAGGAGCGAGTCCAGCCCCCCACCCTGGCCCTCCCCCACGCTCCGCGGGGGGAGGGAACTCGAATTCCCCCCCCCGACAAATCGTACCCTCCCCCTTGATGGGGGAGGGTAGGGTGGGGGTGAGATGACGGCCTCCACACTCAGGAGCAGAGAATGACCAAGTTCGGTATCGGTCAGGCGGTCAGGCGCACCGAGGACCAGCGGCTTCTCACCGGCACCGGCAAGTATGTCGGCGACGTGAACCTTCCGGGCCAGGCACATGCCTACATCCTGCGCTCGCCCGAGGCGCATGCGGACATCGTCCGCCTCGACACAGCCGATGCCAAGAAGATGCCGGGCGTCGTCGCGGTGCTGACCGGCGCCGATCTCGACGCCGACGGCGTGCCGGACCTGCCCTGCCTGCTCTCGGTCAATTCCAAGGACGGCAAGCCGAACCTGGTGCCGTCCTATCCGGTCGCGGCCAAGGGCCGCGTGCGCCATGTCGGCCAGCCGGTCGCCATCGTCGTCGCCGAGACTCTGGCCCAGGCGCGCGATGCGGCCGAGGCGGTCGAGGTCGAGTACAGGTCGCTGCCGGCGGTGACCGAAGGCGTCGACGCGCTCAAACCCGGCGCGCCGCAGCTCCACGCGAACATCCCAGGCAATCTCTGCTTCCATTGGCATGACGGCGACGCCGCCAAGGTCGACGAGGCCTTCGCCAAGGCGACGAAGCGGATCAAGCTCGACCTCGTCAACAACCGCATCGTCGCCAACTCGATGGAGACGCGCGGCTGCGTGGCTTCCTGGGACAAGGCGGCGAGTTCGCTCTTCGTCCACACCACCTGCCAGGGCTCGCATCACTTCAAGCGCGTGCTGGGCGAGCTGGTGTTCAAGCTGCCGCCGGACAAGGTCCGCGTCGTCACCACCGATGTCGGCGGCGGCTTCGGCATGAAGTATTTCTGCTATCCCGAGCACGTGCTGACGGTGTGGGCGACCAGGCGCCTCGGCCGGCCGGTCAAGTGGATCTCCGATCGCCAGGACGCCTTCCTCTCCGACGTGCATGGCCGCGACCATGTCAGCAATGTCGAGCTCGCGCTCGACGCGGATCACAAGATCCTCGGCATCCGCATCCTCACGGTCGCCAATCTCGGCGCGTATCTCTCGAACTTCGCCCCGATGATCCCGACCGGCGCCGGCCAGGGCATGCATACCGGCGTCTATGCCATTCCAGCCGCGTATAACGAGGTCAAAGGCGTCTTCACCAACACCGTGCCGATCGACGCCTATCGCGGCGCGGGCCGGCCGGAAGCGGCGTACCTGATCGAGCGCATGATGGATGCCGCGGCCTTCGACCTCGGCATCGACGGCGCCGAGTTGCGCCGTAAGAACTTCGCGCCGGAATCGGCGATGCCGTACACGAACGCCTTCAAGGTCACCTATGACTCCGGCAACTTCGTCAAGCTGATGGACGAGGCGCGCAAGCTCTCCGGCTGGGGCAGCGCCTTCGAGGATCGCCGCAAGGCCGCGGCCTCCAAGGGCAAGCTGCGCGGGCTCGGCATGAGCTACTACGTCGAGCGCTGCGCCGGCGGCGGCGGCGAGGCGGCGACGCTGCGCATCGAGAGCGACGACACGGTGACGCTGCTGATCGGGACCCAGAACAACGGGCAGGGCCACGAGACCGCCTATGCGCAGGTGGTGAGCGAGCGTCTGGGCGTCCCCTTCGAAAAGGTCCGCGTCCGCCAAGGCGACACCGCAGAGATCGCGACCGGTGGCGGCACCGGCGGCTCGCGCTCGATCCCGGTCGGCGCACACTCGGCGCAAAAGGCTTCCGACGCGCTGATCGACGCTGGCAAGGAGCATGCGGCCGACCTGCTGGAGGCGGCATCCGTCGACATCGAGTTCAAGGACGGCAGCTATCGTATCGCCGGCACCGACCGTGCCGCCTCGATCTTCGAGGTGGCGAAGAAGGCGCGCGCCAAGGGCGGCACCTTCACCGCCGGAGGCGAGTACACGCCGAAGGCCGCGACCTACCCGAACGGCTGCCACGTCTGCGAGGTCGAGGTCGATCGCGACACCGGCCAGGTGGCGCTGGTCGACTACTGGGCGGTCGACGACTTCGGCATGATCCTGAACCCGCTGCTGCTGGCGGGACAGGTGCATGGCGGCGTCGGCCAGGGCGTCGGCCAGGCACTGCTGGAGCACACGGTCTACGATCCCAAGACCGGCCAGCTGCTGACCGGCAGCTTCATGGACTACACCATGCCGCGCGCCGGCGACCTGCCCGACATCCGCTTCTCGACCATCAACGTTCCCTGCCGCAACAACCCGCTCGGCATCAAGGGCGCGGGCGAGGCCGGCACCATCGGCGCCACGCCGGCGGTGGTGAACGCGGTGGTCGACGCGCTGAAGCCGCTCAAGGTCCGCCACGTCGACATGCCCCTGACACCCCAGCGCGTCTGGCAGGCGATGCAGGGCTGACGAGCCTGGCCGCAGTCACCCCCCACCCTAGCGCGACGACGCCTTCGGCGTCGCGCGTACCTCCCCCACGCTTCGCGGGGGGAGGGGACTCGACTCGAATCCCCTCCCCCCTTTGTGGGGGAGGGTTAGGGTGGGGGGATCTTGGGACGAGACTCGATGGCTGAGTCCGACCTCTACAAGCCCGTCAAAGTCTTCCTCGAGAAGCAGGGCTACGAGGTCAAGGGCGAGGTCCGCGGCTGCGACGTGGTCGCGGTCAAGGACGGCGCGCTCGTGGTGATCGAGCTGAAGCAGCGCTTCACGCTCGAGCTGATCCTGCAGGGCGTCGACCGCCTGGCGCTGACCGACAGCGTCTACCTCGCGGTGCCCGAGCCGACGGCGCGCAGCCGCGGTCCGGGGCCGTGGGACAAGCGCGTGGTCAAGCTCTGCCGCCGCGTCGGCGTCGGCCTCCTGACCGTCTCGCCGCGCGGGCGGGTCGAGGTGATCGCCGTCCCCGAGACCTACGAGCCGAAGAAGAACCGGAAGAAGGCCGCGCGCCTGCTGGCCGAGCATGCGCGCCGCGCCGGCGATCCCAACCTCGGCGGCGTCAACAAGATCAAGATCGTCACCGCCTATCGCCAGGAGGCGATCCGCATCGCCGTGGCCCTTGCCTCGGGCGGGCCGCAGAGCCCGAAGAACCTGAAGGCTGCCTGCGACGCGCCGCGCGCCGGCAACATCCTTCGCGACAACCATTACGGCTGGTTCGAGCGGCAGGAGAAGGGGATCTACGTCATCACCGAGATCGGCCGCACAGATATCGTGAAGTTTCAGGCATCGCGGTAGTAGAGCCCGGTCAGCGTCATGTCGACGCGCGCGCCGTCGGCCGACAACGGCAAGGTCAGGATCTCGTAAGGCTCCCAGCGGTCGAGCAGCCGGCGCGCGGTGACGCCGGCCCTGGGCCGCCTCTCCTCGACGGCGCCGCCGTGCCAAGCATAGAGGCGGTCGCGATAGACCGGCTCCGGGATGTCGTCGAAGAACTTGCCGGTCATGTCGCGCTTGATGCGCTCGGTCAGGTGCGAGCCGATCAGGCGGTAGCGGAAGCGCAGCGGGTCGTGCAGCACGTCGATCAGGATCAGGTTGCCGAGCAGCTTCGGCATCGACAGCGGATCGACATCGGCGCGCGACGGCATCGCCTTCGACCCGCGCGCCTCGTCCCAGTGACGATAGAGCGTCATCAGGTTGGGATGCCGGATCTCCTCGGGCAGGCGCTCGTAGCGCACCCGGTCTGGGGCGGACTCGCGCTCGGGCACCGGCGGGCTGGTCGCGGCGACCATCGCTAGAGCCCGAGCGCCGCCGTGGTCCCGAGGCGCACGCCGGCCTGGGTCATCGCGGCCCTCGCGGCGCCGAGCGATCCCGCGAGGTCGATCGCGCGGCAGCCGTCCTCCAGCACCACGACCTCGAACCCGAGCGAAGCGCCGTCGACCGCCGAGTAGTGCACGCAGAAGTCGGTCGCGAGCCCGACCATGAACAGGCGCTTGAAGCCGCGCGTGCGGAGATATCCGGAAAGTCCGGTCGGCGTCTTGCGGTCGTTCTCGAAGAAGGCGGAGTAAGAATCGATCTCCGGGCGGAAGCCCTTGCGGAGGATCAGCTCGGCCTTGCCGGCGGCGAGGTGGCGATGGAAGGCGGCGCCCGGGGTCAGCTGCACGCAGTGATCCGGCCACAGCACCTGCGTGCCGTAGGCGAGCTCCGCCGTCTCGAACGGCTTCTTGCCTGCATGCGCGGACGCGAAGGAGCGATGGCTCGGCGGATGCCAGTCCTGGGTCAGCAGCACATGGGCGAAGCGCGGGATCAGCCGGTTCACCACCGGCACGACCTCGTCGCCCTTCGGCACCGCGAGCGAGCCTCCCGGGCAGAAGTCGTTCTGTATGTCGATGACGAGGAGGGCGTCGGTCGTGTCGTCGATGGTCATGTCGCCAATTCTAGCGCGCGCGTCCGAAAACCGCGATGGCGGCACCCAAGGCGAGAAACGCGCCGACGCCGGTCAGCAACGGGCGGAAGGCGGCCGGCGCGCCGTCGGTGACGAAGGTGACCGCAGCGGTGAGGGCTACGATCGTCGCGGCGGAGATGATGACGGTGACGGTCCAGCGGCGGAACACATCCCGGCCGATCGCGGGATCCACCTCGGCGCCGGCGAAGCGGCGGGCGTGGTCGATGTGCTGGAGCGCCAGCAGCAGGGCGGCGCCGAACGCCAGGGCCTCGACGATGCCGGCGGCGGGCTCGGCCCAAAGCGCGATGCCGTAGGCCGTGGTCGCGCTCAAGGCTCCGGCGAGTCCTGATCCCAGCGACCGCCAGGTGATCCCGATCCAGAGCAGCGCGGCTGCGGCGACGCAGAAGGCGACGACCGGGGTCGAGCCCTGGATCCAGGCCGGGATCGCGGCCGCGATCGCCACGGCGAGATAGGCCGCGAAAGGACTCATCGCCGCGTCGCCCGATGCCGGCCGGTGCGGGCCAGCGGCGCCAGCGCCGCGTCCAGCGGCAGGTCGGGCCTCACCTCGACCGCCGGCAGGCCGACCTCCTGCAGAGCGTCGAGGGTCGCGCGCCGGTTCAAGGTCCAGAGCCGCCCGGCCAGCGCGTCCAGCGGTGACCGCTTCATGAATGGCTTCATCAGCTCCAGCGGCGAGAGCGCCAGCAGCAGAACGTCGAAGCCACGCCCGGCGAGGTTGGCGACCACCTTGGTGAATCGCGGGTCGATCAGCGGCGAGAGCGCGATCACCAGCGCGCCGGGCGGCAGCACGCGCGGCGGCAGGAGATCGAGTCCCTGGAAGCTGTAGTTGGCGGCCATGCTCGTCGGCAGCAGCGCCTCGAGCAGCGTCTCGATCTGTCGCCGGCCGGTGCGCGGGCGGATCCACTGGATGTTGCCGCCATAGGTGATGAGCCCGACACGGTCGCGATGGCGCAGGTAGCCGGTCGCCAGCGCCGCCGCCGCCTTGACGCAATAGTCGAGGCTTGATTCCGGCGGCCGGCCGATGTCGGCGGTGGTGTCGAGCAGGATGACGACGTCGGCGTTCCGCTCCTCGTGGAACTCGGTGACGTAGAGCCGGCCGGTGCGGAGCGAGGCGCGCCAGTTGATCTGGCGCAGAAGGTCGCCGGAGGCATAGGGCCGGATGTTGCCGGGCTCCAACCCCTGGCCGAGCTTGGAGGAGACGTGGTTGCCGAAGGACGAGCGTTGCCGCTGCGGCCGGGGCAGGTGGCGGATCGGCACCGCCGCCGGATAGACCTTCACCCGCTTCGGATCGTCGTGCCGTCCCTCGATCGCGCTCAAGCCCGCCTCGTCCCAGGCGCGATAGTGGAAGCGGCCGAGCTTCGCATGGCCGCGGGCAAGCAGGCGAACCTCGATGGTCCAGGTCTCGCTCTCGCCGGCACCGAGGCTCAGCACGCGCCGCGCGCTGCCCGAGGCGAGCTCGGTCAGCACCGGCAGCCTGTAGAGGATCTCGATGCAGGGGAGCGCGGTGCGCGCGGTCACCGTGATCGTGACCGCGATCGGCTCGCCCTCGGTGGTCCGGTCGGTCGCGAGTTCGTGGCTGAGGGTGAACCCTGCCTCGGGGCGAGGCCCATAGGCGCGCAGGACGAAGAGCAGCAGCGGCACGGCGGCAATCACCAGCTCGATGCGGTCGACCGCGACCGCACCCAGCAGCGCCGCCGCGGCGACGGCCGCGAG
>JBGALV010000015.1:0-59908 GCA_044223515.1 Alphaproteobacteria bacterium | reverse complement strand
AGGCGCCCTGACGGCCGTGTCCTTGGCCCTCGGCCTTGGACTTTCCGCGCATCCGGCATCGGCGCAGAAGACGCTCACGATCGTGCCGCACGCCGACCTGCGCGTGCTCGATCCGCTGCAGGCGGCGGCGACGATCACGACGATGCACGCGACCAACATCTACGACCAACTCTTCGCCTGGGACAAGGATCTGCAGCCGAAGCCGCAGATGGTCGGCAACTTCAGCCTCTCCCCCGACAAGCTGACCTATACGATGACGCTTCGTCCGGGCCTCAAGTGGCACGACGGCACGGCGGTGACCACGAAGGATATCGTGGCCTCGGTCAACCGCTGGATGAAGCGCGACCCGATCGGCCGCAAGATGGCCGAGAGCGTTGCCGAGGTTTCGGCGACCGACGCCAATACCTTCGTCATCAAGATGAAGGCGCCCTATGCGTGGGTCGAGTATTCGCTCGGCAACCACGCGGGCAACTTCCCGGCGATGATGCGCGAGAAGGAGGCGATGGTCGATCCGTTCACGCCCGTCCCGAACGACGCGCAGATCGGCTCCGGCCCGTTCAAGTTCGTGGCGTCCGAGTGGAAGCCTGGCTCCGAGGTCGTCTACGTCAAGAACGCCGATTACGTGCCGCGCTCCGAGCCGCCCGACGCCATGGCAGGCGGCAAGCAGGCGAAGGTCGACCGCCTTATCTTCAAGGTCATACCGGACGCGCAGACCTCGGCCAACGCCCTGATCAAGGGCGAGGTCGACATGATCGACATGCCGAACGGCGACATCGTGCCCCTGCTCGAAAAGAACAAGGACATCGTCGTCGCGAAGGTGCATCCGGTCGGCGGCTTCGGCTTCTTCCGCCCGAACGCGCTCCATCCGCCGTTCAACAACGTCAAGGCCCGGCAGGCGCTGGCGCTGATCGCCCCGCAGGAGGACTTCCTGACCGCCGGCTTCGGCGAGAAGAAGTGGTGGAACACCTGCTACAGCTACTTTGTCTGCGGATCGGCCTACGGCACGACCGTCGGCTCCGAGCCGTACCAGAAGCCGGATCCCGCCAAGGCCAAGGCGCTGCTCGCCGAGGCCGGCTACAAGGGCGAGAAGATCTACGTCATCGGGACGCGCGAGATCGCCAACATCGGCGCCATCACCGAGGTCTATGTCGACGCGCTCCGCAAGATCGGCGTCAACGTCGAGCTCGAGATGGTCGACTGGGGCACGATGGTGACGCGCTTCAGCGGCAACAAGAACAAGCCCGGCGAGAACGGCGGCTGGCACCTGTGGGCCGCCACCGGCTCATGGTCAACCTGGCACAACCCGCTCACCAACCTCGGCACCAACATGTCGACGGACTCGAGCTGGGCCGGCTGGGCGGCGGACGAGGAGGCGGAGAAGCTGCGCAACGCCTTCATCGCCGCGCAGACGAAGGAAGAGCGGATGGCGTCGCTGGACAAGCTGCACCGGCGCCTCTGGGAGGTCGTGCCCTACGTCATGACCGGCCAGAACGACCAGCCCTACGCTTGGCGGAAGAACGTCTCCGGCGTGCTTCCGACCTCGAAGCTGGTGCTGTTCAACATCACCAAGGACTGATCTCGTCCGCATAGCGTAGATTCGACCGGCGGCGCCCCTTGCGCCGCCAGCGGTCGGGCAATCCGAAAGGCGTGCCGGTGATCTTCACCCATGGCGGGCCTGGCGGGCGCACGGTGCCGGACAATCGCCGCAACTACGATCCGGACTTCTTCGACATCATCGTCTTCGACCAGCGCGGTACCGGCAAGTCGTCGTCGAACGGCGAGCTCACCAACAACACCACCGCCCACATCCTCGCCGACTACGAGAAGGTGCGGAAGGAGATGGGCGTCGAGAAGTGGCTGGTGACGGGCGGCTCCTGGTCGAGCTTCATGTCGCTTCACTACGCCCAGAACCATCCCGACCGCTGCCACGGAATCGTCATCCGCGGCATCTTCACCGGCGGCGACGACGAGGTCGACTGGTGGTGGAACGGCCAGAAGAACATCTTCCCCGAGCGTTGGTGGGAACTCGCGAGCTTCATTCCCGAAGCCGAGCGCGGCGACCTCCTGAAGGCCTATCACAGGCGCGCCCTCGATCCGGACCCCAAGGTGTCCCTGCCGGCGGCACGCGCGCTGGCCACCTACAGCTGCTTCACCATTCCGTTCCGCGAGGATCCGTCGGCGCTGCCGGGCGGCCTGGCACCCGAGGCCTGCATGCCGCTGGCGCGCTTCTGGACCGACTACTGCGTCAACAAGTTCTATCTGAAGCCCAACCAGCTGATCGACGGCGTCTCGAAGATCCGCCACATCCCCGGCGCGATCATCCAGGGCCGCTACGACCAGACGACCCGGCCCTACGTCGCCTGGAAGCTGCACAAGGCGTGGCCCGAGGCGGAGTTCACCTGGGTGCTGGAAGCCGGCCACAAGAGCGTCGAGCCGGCGATCGCCGCGGCCATCACCGCCGCGACCGACAGGATGAAGGATCGGCTGCACGGCATGGGCGTTCGCCCGCGGAACTGAGCCGCCGATGCACGAGCGCCTCAACCCGTCGACCATGGCGCCGTCGCTCGGTGCCTATAGTCACGGGATCGCGGTCGAGAAGGGGCTGCGCTGGGTCTTCGTCTCCGGCCAGCTCGGCATCGCGCCGGACGGCACGCTCGCAAGCGGTGCGGAAGCGCAGGCCGATATCGCCTGGGGGAATATCGGCCGCGTCCTCGAGGCCGGTGGCATGACGACGGCCGATCTCGTCAAGACGACGACCTACGTCGTCGACCGAGACCTGATCCCGGCGGTCCGCGCGGCGCGACAGAGACATATGCCGGGACCCGATTTCCCGGCGTCGACTTTCGTGATCGTCGCCGGGCTCGCCCGGCCGGAATTCCTGGTGGAGATCGAGGCGGTCGCCGCGCGCGCCGCCTAGAGAATAAGGAGAAGTGACCATGTCGAAGCTTCGCGTCGGAGTCGGCCGTACCGACATCACCCCGCCTGTCGGCATCGCCCATGTCAACTGGGGCGCCCGCGTCCATGATCGCGCCGAGGGCATCGACATGGAGCTGTGGGCGACGACGATGATCGTGTCCGATGAGAACACGACCGCCGTCATCGTCGACGTCGATTTCGGCAACTTCCAGATGGACGAGGCCGACGAGCTCCGGAAGTTGATCGGCGATACGGCCGGGGTGCCTCCCGAGGCCGTGCGCCTCGCCTTCACGCACACCCATGCCGGCCCGCCCTGGAGCCTGGGCTCCTCTTTCGGTGGCACCGGAGGGCTTCCGGGCGCCGAGCTGGTGCCCGCCTATCAGGACTATGTGCGGGCCCAGCTCGTGGGATCCGTGCGCCAGGCGATGATGGCGCCGAAGCAGGCCCGGATCGCCGGCGGCTACGGCAAGAGCGACGTCACCGTGAACCGCCGCTTCAAGGGCCCGTCGGGTGCCATGCTGGTGGCGGAGAACCGCGGTGGCTACGTCGACGATACCGTCACCGTCGTCCGCATCGACGACATGGACGAGACGCCGATCGCCTCCATCGTCGGCTTCGGTACCCACCCGATCACGCTGGCACACCAGAACCGACTCATCAGCCCCGACTACCCGGGCACGGTGAAGCGCGTGGTGCAGCAGCTGACCGGTGCGCCGTGTCTGTTCCTGCAGGGCTGTGCCGGTGACCAGATGCCTGAGCAGGGACTGACCGGCGACGTGCAGATCCCGCGCCGCATCGGCACGCGGCTGGGCTCGGAGGCGGCACGCGTGCTGATGGGCCTGCGCACGCGGCCGATCGTCCGCCGCTTCGAGGCGGTGGTGGAGTCGGGCGCGCCGCTCGGTCTCTGGGCCGAGGACACGGGACCCGAGGTGGAGACCAAGCTGATCGTGACGACGCGGCAGGCGAAGCTGCCGGTGCGCAATTACGGCTCGGCGGCAGACGCCACGGCCGAGGCGGAGCGGTTGGCGGCGGCAATGGTCGCGATCGACAAGACCAAGGCCTCCAAGCAGGAGATCTCGGACACCAACGCCAAGTCCAAGCGGGCAGCGATGAACGCGCACTGGGCGAGGCTCACCCAGGGCCAGACGCATATGAGCGTCGACCTCCATGGCATCCGTCTTGGGAACGTGGCCCTGATCGGCTCGCCGCTGGAACCGTTCTCCAAGATCGGCGCCCGCGTCCGCGCCGCCTCGCCGCTGCCGGTGGTCCAGTTCGCCGGGTACTCGAACGGCTGGCAGGGCTATGTGCCGGTGGCGGACGCGTACTCGGAGGGCGGCTACGAGACCGAGTGGGCGACGCCCTATGCGCCGACCGCGGCCGAGGTTCTGGAGAAGGAAGCGATCGCGCTCCTGAAGACGATGGCGGCCTAGACCGGCAACGCGTCGGGGAGCCGCACGACGAAGCGGCTCCCGACGCCGAGCTCGCTGGTGACCGAGATCGTGCCGCCGAGCGCTGATGTCAGCGTCTTGGTCAGCGGCAGGCCGAGGCCGATGCCGCCGTGGCGGCGGGCATAGGCATCTTCGCCCTGCCAGAACAGGTCGAAGATCCGCGGCAGATCCTCTTCCTCGATGCCCGGCCCCTGGTCCTGGACCACGACGCCGACACCGGCGCCCTCGCGGCTCCAGGAGATCGTGACCTCGCCGCCGGAGCGGCAGAAGCGGATCCCGTTGCTCATCAGGTTGATCAGGATCTGGCGGACGCAGCGGCTGTCGGTCTCGATCGTGATCGGCTCGGCGGGACGGTGCACCAGGACCCGGATGCCGCGCTGGTCCGCCATCGGGCGCATCATCTGCGCGACTTCGTCGGCGATCTCGTCGACCTGAACGGGCTCGGGCCGCAGATGCTCGCGCCGTGCCTCGATCGACGCCATGTCGAGAAGCTGGTCGACGATGCTGAGCAGGTGCCGGCCGGACGACAGGATGTCCTCGGCGTATCCGCGGTAGCGCGCCGACAGCGGCCCGAAGATCTGCGCCGCCAGCGTCTCCGAGAAGCCGATGACGGCGTTGAGCGGCGTCCGGAGCTCGTGGCTGACATTGGCGAGGAACTGCGTCTTGGCCGCATTCGCCTCGTCGGCCGCGACCAGGGCATCGGCAACGCGCTTCGCCTCCTTCTCGCGCTGCAGGATCAGGAGTCCCAGGAGGCCGGCGCCGATCGCGACGAGGCCGGTCGCCATGGCGGCGGCCAGAATCTTGGGCCGCGCCCGGTCGTCGCCCTTGCCGAGGAGATCGGGCATCTTGAAGGTGCCGTAGACGTAGAGCGGCAGTGAGTTGAGCCGCGAATACGCGGTCATCGCCTCTCTGCCATCCAGCAGGCTTTGAGTGAGGAAACCGACGCGCGGCGAGTCCGGCGTCGCGTCGAGAATTCTGGTCAGATCGATCTTCTTGCCCGTGACGCCTTCGGCATCCGGGGTCCTCAGCAGAAAGGTCCCGTCGTCGCGAATGATCCCGACAGTGCCGGGCGCCGTAACCAGAAGCCCGTTGAAGGCTTCGACCAGGCCCTGGGTCTGGATCGAGGCGACCGCGTAGGCGATGCCGAAGCGATTGGCCGGGATCTTGGTCGCGAGGGGGATGATGTTGCGTCCGCTGTCGCGCCCCATGACTGGCGCTCCCACGTAGAGGGATCGCGGCGAAAGTCGCTGGAGCGCAATAAAGTAGTCGCGGTCGCGGACGTTGACGGCATCGTCGCGCGGGTCGCCGTAGCGGACGACATTGCCGCCTTCGTCCAGGAGATGGACGGAAAGCGGCGTATCCTGCACGCTCTCGAGCCTGGATACCCAAGACGCGAGCTGGGAGAGGGCGCGCTGATTGTCGCCATCTCCAAGCCAGAGATCGACGGCCGTCAGAAGGAACCGCCCGTTCTCGAAGGTGCGCTCGACCTGAGCCGCGATCGCGTTCTGCGTGCCGATCAGCTCGGTCTCCGCATCGCGGAGCACGTCGCGCCGATCCGCCGTCGCGAGCATGATCGCAGCTGCCCAGATCGCGGTCACGGCGACCGCCGCCGAAGCGGCGACGGCCGTCAGCGTGCGACGGTACGTGGCGGTGGATCGCATTGCCTCGAATGTGGCAGCAAGCCGAACGTTCGACTACCACCTTCGAGGTTAACGAACCGTTGCAGCGGCCGATTGCAACGGTTCGTGATCACCTCAGACTTTCCAGGTCCCCGCCGCGATGTGGTTCTTCGGTCGCGCGGTGAACCAGTCGGGCTTCTCGGCTTCGATCTGGGCCGCGAGGCGCAGCACCATGTCGTCGCGGCCGAACTTCCCGTGCAGCTGGGCGCCGATCGGCAACCCGTCGGTGTCGAGGCCGGCCGGCACCGAAATCGCCGGAACGCCGGTTTCGTTGCCCGGCATGGTGAAGCGGCAGGCATCCGCCAGGCGATCCATCCATCCCGTCAGCGGCTCGTCGCGCAGCAGCGAGTAGGGGCCGTTCGCCTCCGGCACGCGGATCGCCAGGGTCGGCGTCAGCAGCATGTCGTACTTGTCCATCAGCTTGCCGAAGGCGCGGGTGACGACGTTGTTGTCGTTCATCGCGTTCATCAGGTCGACCAGCTTGTAGGTCTGTGCCGCCTCGAAGTGGCGCCAGACCATCGGCACCATGAAGTCCTTGATGCGCGAGACGTCGACGTTGCGGCTGCGCGCCAGGCCCTGATGGGCCATGCGGCTGGTGATCCAGTGCGTGATGTAGCCACGCCACATCGCCGCCCAGTCGCAGACCTGCTCGTCCTTCACCTCCTCGACCGTATGGCCGAGGCCTTCCAGAAGCTTGCCGACCTCCCGGATGCGCGCGGCGACCTGGGCGTCGACCGGTGTCGCGCGGCCCCAGGGACCGGTCGAAAGCCCGATCTTCCAGCCCTTCGGGACATCCTTCAGCGCGTCCAGGAACGACGGCACCGCCGGTGTCACGCGGACGAAAAAGCCGCCCTGCGGCCCATGACCTATCGCATCGAGCGCCGCCGCGGTGTCCCGTACCGAGCGCGTGACCACGCCTTCGTTGACGTGGCGGGCGGAATAGTCGCTGCCACCGATCTGCCGCGGCACCAGGCCGCGTGACGACTTGTGCCCGACCAGCCCGCAGAACGAGGCCGGGATGCGGGTCGAGCCGCCGCCGTCGGAGGCCATGCTGATCGGTAGCACGCCGGCCGAAACCATCGCCGCCGATCCGCCGGATGATCCGCCCGGCGTATGCTTCAGGTTCCAGGGGTTGCGGGTGGTGATGACCTTGTCGAGGTAGCTGGTCGTGGTGTCGAAGGTCATGCCGAACTCGGGCGTCGTCGAGCGCCCGATGGGAATCAGGCCGCCTCCGAGGAAGTTAGCGACCAGAGGATCGGTCTCGCCGACGACGAAGTCGCGCAGAAGCTTCGATCCCGACTCCTGCTTGCGTCCCTTGAGGCCGGAGCCTATGTCCTTCAGCAGCAGCGGTACGCCGTAGAAGGCGCCGTCCTTGTTCGGGCCGTCCTTGTCCGGGCCGTCCTTGTCCGGATTGGCGACGACGTCCTCGAAGATCTCGAGTACCGCCTCAAGCGTCGGGTTGGCGGCTTCCATGCCTGCCTTGGCCTGGGCCGCGACTTCCTTTGCCGAGATCTTCTTCTTGGCGACGAGATCCGCCAGATCCAGCGCGTCCGTCGACGCCCATTCCGACCACGACAGAGCCTGTTTCGTCATCGCCGCCTCCCTGGAATTGTCCGCCTCGAAGCGTGGCGAGGCGGTGCCGAGGGCGTCAAGCGAAGCCGGGTGGGACCGAAACCTAGGCTTCGGTGGCGATGTGGTGGCGGGGACGCGGCGAAGACCACTCGGGTCTTGCCGCTTCGATCTGGGCGGCGAGCCTCAGCACCATGTCGTCGCGGCCGAACTTGCCGTGGAGCAGAGCACCGATCGGCATGCCGTCCGCATCGAGGCCGGCCGGTATCGAGACCGACGGCATGCCGGTCTCGTTGCCCGGGATGGTGTAGCGGCAGGCGTCGTAGAGACGCTCGAACCAAGGCGCGAACGCTTCCGCGCTGTAGGGCGAGTAGGGGCCGTTGGCCTCTGGCACGCGGATCGACAGGGTCGGGGTCAGCAGCACGTCGAACTGCGACATCGCCCGACCGAAGCTTCGGATCGACGCATTGTTGTCGCCGAAGGCGCGCTGCAGGTCGAACAGCGTCGTGTCCTGCGAGGCAAGCATGTGCTGGTAGTAAGTCGGAGACATCAGCTTACGCAGGTCTTCCAGGCTCTTGCCCTGCTGGCGCGCCGTCTCGATCTGTCCGCGCCGGACAGCGAGGCCGTGCGTGGTGTAGCCGCGCCTGAGGCGATCGAAATCGCAGAGGTCCTCGTCCTTCACTTCCTCGACCGTGTGGCCGAGGCTTTCCAGCAGCTTCGCCACCTCGCCGAGCCGCTGGACGACGGCAGGGTCGACGGACGATGCCGCGCCCCACTGGCCGCAGGAGAACCCGACCCGCCACCGCCTCGGCGGCTCGCCGATGGCGGCGAGGAAGGAAGGAGCGGCCGGCGTCGCCCGGATGAAGAAGCCGCCCTCGGCACCCTTCGCGAGCCCGTCGATGGCGAGGGCGGTGTCGCGCACGGTCCGCGTCACCACGCTCTCGTAGACGTGGCGCGTCATGTACTCGCTGGAGGAGAGATTGCGCGGCACCAGGCCACGCGACGGCTTGTGGCCGACGAGCCCGCAGAACGACGCCGGGATGCGGATCGAGCCGCCGCCGTCGGAGGCCATGCTGATCGGCAGCACGCCGGCAGAGACCATCGCCGCCGAGCCGCCGGACGATCCGCCGGGCGTGCGGTCTAGGTTCCAAGGACTGCGCGTGACGATGAGCTCGTCGAGGTAGTCGGTGGTGGTGTCGAAGGTCCAGCCGAACTCCGGAGTCGTCGAGCGCCCGATCGGGACGAGCCCCATGCCGAGATAGTTCTCGATCAGCGGGTCGGTCACCTGTGCGACGTTGCCCTTGAACTGCCGTGACCCGTTCTCGAGCTTCCGGCCCTTGAGGCCGGACAGCACGTCCTTGAGCAGCAGCGGCACGCCGTAGAACGAGCCGTTGCGGCTGGGGCCCTCGGTGTCTGGATTGGCGACGACGTCGTCGAACACCTCCAGCACCGCTCTCAGCTTCGGATTGAGCCGGGCAATGCCGGCGGCAACCTGCTGTGCCGCTTCCCGGGCCGTGATCTCGCCAGCGCGGATGCGTTTGCCGAGCGCGATCGCGTCGTGCGACGACCATTCCGCCCAGGAGAGCGCGGTCTTCGTCATCAGCCGATACCGGCGGCCTTGTCGAGGTCGGCGCGCTTGAGGCCGGCCCCTTCGGCGGCTTTGGAAACCTCTTCCCAGGTCGCGGTGTCGACCGGGATGCCGTCGCGCTCGCGCTCGGCGCGGCGCTTGCGCTCGGGTTCGCCCGCGACCAGCACCTCCTCGACGCCGGGCAGCGGCTTCGACGACTTGACCCAGTCGACGAAGCGGTTGGCCTCGGCGCCGACGTTGTCGCCGCCGCCGAGCCTGGTCGGCTCGACGATGATCGACAGCATGCTGTTCATGATCGGCCGGTTCTCGTAGTTGCCCGGATACGTGGTGCCGCCGCCGGTGAGCGCGCCGGCGAACAGTTCGCAGATCATCGCCAGGCCCGAGCCCTTGTGCTCGCCGAAGGTGAAGAGCGCGCCGCGCTTTTCCGGCGGCGCGTACATCACGCCCGGATCGCGGGTCGGCTTGCCCTCGGCGTCGATCAGGCAGTTCTCCGGCACCTGCTCGCCCTTGTTGAAGGCGACGCGGACCTTGCCCATCGCGATCTTCGAGGTGGCGAAGTCGAGGATGATCGGCGGGCGGCCCGGCAGCGGAAATCCCGCGGAGTAGGGATTGGTCTGGAAGCGCGTCTGGCTGCCGCCGAAAGGCGCGACCGAGGTCACGCCGGCGAAACCCGCGACATAGTGCATCGAGACGAAGCCCTTGGCCGCGCATTGCTCGGCCCAGTGGCCGATGCGGCCGGTGTGGTGCGCATTCCGGATGCCGAGCACGCAGATACCCATCTGCTTGGCGCGCTCCATCGCGAGGTTCATCGCGTCATAGGCGATCACCTGGCCAAGGCCGAGGCCGCCATCGATGGTGAGGATCGGCCCGGAGTCGACCGCGATCGTGTGCTTGGCGTTGATCGTCAGCTTCTTCTCGCGCCAGGCCAACAGGTAGGCCGGAATCATGCCGACGCCGTGGGAGTCGTGGCCGGAGAGATTGGCCGCGACCAGATGGTCGGCGGTCAGCTCCTGCTCGCGCGTGCTGCTGCCGACCTGCGCGAAGACGAGCATGATCGCCTTCTTGAGGTTGGCGGGCGCGACCCGGTGATAGCGTGTCGTCTCGGCCATGGAAGTCTCGCTGGAAGGGGGAGGAAAACGGCAGGACCGGCACCCTGCCACGGGCCCTTGGAGCCGGCAATTGGCGGACGCAATCGGCGAAGGGGCTGCTAACATGCGGCCCGGATCTTCAACGGAACCGTGCGCATGACCGGCCTCAGACCTTATCGCCCGATCGCTCCCGGCGCCCACCCGCCGAACGATTTCGAAGGCTACGGCTCGACCCGGCTCCGACACCCGAAGGAGGCGCCGGTCTCGATCCCGCAGACGCTGTCGGAGATCACCGGGCCGGTCTCGGGCTTCGAGCGTTTCGGGCCGCCGGAGATCGACCTGACGATGCAGGGGAAGTCGCCGGCGCTGGGCGAGCGGATCATCGTCGAGGGACTGGTGCTGGACGAGGACGAACGGCCGATCCCGAACACGCTGGTCGAGCTCTGGCAGGCCAACTCGGCGGGCCGCTATCGTCACGAGGGCGACCAGCACGACGCGCCGCTCGATCCCAACTTCACCGGTGCCGGCCGCGCGATCACCGATGCCGAGGGCCGCTACCGCTTCGTCACGATCAAGCCGGGCGCCTATCCCTGGCGAAACCACAACAACGCCTGGCGGCCGGCGCATCTGCATTTCTCGATCTTCGGGCCGAGCTTCCTCACCCGGCTGATCACCCAGATGTACTTCCCGGGAGATCCGCTGCTGGCGCACGACCCGATCTTCAACTCGACCAGCGATCCGAAGGCGCGGGCACGGATGGTGTCGAGCTTCGACTTCAACCTGACCAAGCCTGAATGGGCGCTCGGTTATCGCTTCGACATGATCGTGCGCGGCCGGAACGCGACGCCGATGGAAGCGCAAGGATGACCGCCACTCCTTTCCAGACCGTCGGCCCGTTCTTTCGCTTCGGCCTCGTCTTCGACGGCTGCAACGAGATCGTGGGTGCCTGCGACGGCACGCGCGTCACGATCGAAGGCGTCGTCCGCGACGGTGCAGGGGCCGCGGTGCCGGACGCGCTGATCGAGACCTGGCAGGCGGACGCGTCCGGCCGCTATCGCCATCCCGAGGACACGCGTCCAGGCGGCGAGAAGCCGTTCGACGGCTTCCGTCGTGCCGCGACCGATGCGGAAGGTCGCTTCCGTCTGACCACGGTGAAGCCGGGGCCCGTACCGGGCCCGGGCAACCGCCAGCAGGCTCCGCATCTCGTCGTCGGCATCTTCGCGCGCGGGCTGCTGACGCGGCTGGTCACGCGGATCTACTTCGAGGGCGAGACCGCCAACGACCAGGACCCGATCCTCGAGCTGGTACCGGACAATCGCGTGCCGACGCTGATCGCCAAGCGTATCGGCGACGACCGCTACCGTTTCGACATCGTGCTGCAGGGGAAGGACGAGACCGTCTTCTTCGCCCCGTGAGCGCGCTCACCTCTCGCCTGTTCGGCGACCCCGAGGTCGACGCCACGCTCTCGGACGAGGCGCGTCTGCAGGCGATGCTCGATGTCGAGGTGGCGCTGGCCGAGTCCGAATCCGATCTCGGCCTGGTGCCGACCGACGCGCTGGCGGCGATCCGTGAGGCCGGCAAGGCGTCGCACTACGACATCCCGGCGCTCGCGGAGGAGGCGGCCAGGGCCGGGAACCTCGCGATCCCTCTGGTCAAGGCGCTTACGAAGCAGGTCGCCGCGATCAACGCGGATGCGGCGCGGTTCGTCCATATGGGCGCGACCAGCCAGGACATCGTCGACACCGGCCTCATGCTCCAGCTCAAGAAGGCGATCCCGCCGATCTCGGCGCATCTCGCGCGCATGGCGGCGGCCGCGGCGGGGCACGCCCGGACACATGCGTCGACGCCGATGATCGGGCGTACCTGGATGCAGCAGGCAGTGCCGGTGACCTTCGGTCTCAAGGCCGCCGGCTGGCTCGAAGCTGTCCAGAGAACGCGTCGCCGGCTCGACGCGGATCTCGAAGCAGCCCTGGTGCTGCAGTTCGGCGGTGCGGCCGGCACGCTCGCCTCGCTCGGCGGCGACGGGCCGGAGGTCGCGCGGGTGCTCGGCTATCGGCTCGGCCTGCCGGTGCCGGACATGCCCTGGCATGCGCATCGCGACCGTCTGGTCGCATTGGCGACGACGCTGGGCCTTGCGGTCGGCGTGCTCGGGAAGATCGCACGCGACCTGGCGCTGATGGGGCAGACGGAGATCGGCGAGGCCTACGAGGCGCCGGCGGCGGGGCGCGGCGGCTCCTCGACGATGCCGCACAAGCGCAATCCGGTCTCGGCTTCGGTCGCGCTTGCCGCGGCGGCGCGGGCGCCGGGATTGGTCGCGACGATGCTGGGCGCGATGGACCAGGAGCACGAACGCGGCCTCGGTGGCTGGCAGGCGGAATGGGAGACCTTGCCCGAGCTGATCCGGATTGCCGGCGGCGCCGCGCGCGCGATCGCCGAGGCGCTCGAAGGCCTCGTCGTCGATCCGGCGCGGATGCGGGCCAACATCGAGGTGACTGGCGGCCTGGTGCTGGCCGAAGCGGTGTCGGCGACGCTGGGAAGCCGGCTCGGCAAGGCCAGGGCGCATGAGCTGGTCGAGGCGGCGTGCCGGAAGGCGGTCGCGGAGAAGCGGCCTCTGCGCGAGATCCTCAGCGAAGACCTGCAGATCTCTCGCTCCCTGAGCCCGGACGAGATCGAGGTGCTGATGATGCCGGAGGCCTATCTCGGTGCGTCGTCGGAGTTCGTCGGGCGCGTGCTGGCAAGGGAGAGCGGAAATGGATGAGAGGGAGCGGCATGCCGCCGGCATGAAGGTCCGCCGCAAGGTGCTGGGCGAAGCACATGTCGACCGCTCGATCGCGAAGACCAACGACCTGACGCGCGAGTTCCAGGACCTGATCACGCGCTATGCCTGGGGCGAGATCTGGACCCGCCCCGGTCTCGACGTCCGCACCCGCCGCATCCTGGTGATCGGCACGCTGCTGGCGTTGTCGCGTTGGGACGAATTTCGCATGCATGCGCGCGCGGCCCTCGTCGAGGGCGGGTTCTCGACCGACGATCTCAAGGAGATCGTGCTGCAGCAGGCGATCTACTGCGGCGTGCCGGCGGCGAACACAGCCTTCCACACGCTCGACGAGCTCGCCAAGGAGCTGGCCTAAGTCTCGGCGAGCGCGACCGGCCACGGCGTGGTCGGATGCGCCATGCCGGTGTTGATGCCGTCCGCGCGCATTACCGCATTGGGCACGCCGAACTGCACCGGATAGACGGTGTCGGCGACCCGCGAGACCGGGAACGAGCGGGCGATAGCGGCGACGGGACCGGGAGCCATGCGATCGTCGCAGGTCACTGTCGAGGTGCTGGCATCGAGCCGCGGCATGCGGAGCGCGTCCTCGATGGGCATGCCGAAATCGAGCAGGAACGAGGTGAGCTGCACCAGCGCCGGCACGATCTGGCGGCCGCCGGCAGCGCCCATCACGAAGGCCGGTTCGCCTGCGCGCGTCGCCAGCAGCGGGCACATGTTGGCAAGCGGCCGCTTGCCGGCGGCAATCGCGTTCGCGGTGCCGGGCCTAGGGTCGAACCACATCATGCCGTTGTTCATGAGAAGGCCGGTCGACGGCAGCACCAGCTTCGAGCCGAAGCGGGCGAGCAAGGTGTTGGTGATCGATACCATGTTCCCGTCGGCGTCGATGACGCTGACATGCGAGGTGCAGCCGGGGTCATGTGTGAGCCCGGCATGGCCATGCGCCGCGAGCCGGTCGGTATAGGCGCTGGTGATCGCGCGCGCATAGGCGACGAAGGCCTCCGGTGTCGGCGTCGTACCGGGCTCGATCGCCGCGAGCAGCGAGTGCATCGCCGCGAGATAGGTCGGCCCGCCGGTGAGCCCTGGCATCGCTTCGATCTCGGTGCCGCGATAGTCGAGCGAGGCCGGCTCGACCAGCCGAGCCTCGTACCCGGCGAGGTCATCGCGGTCGAGCACGCTGCCCTGCGCGGCGAGATCACCGGCGATCCGGCGAGCGATCTCGCCCTCGTAGAAATCGCGCGGTCCGGCGTCGGCGAGGCGATGCAGCGTCGCCGCCAAGGCCGGATTGGCGAGCCGGAGCCCCGTGTCGGCCTTCGGTGCTTTGCCGTCGGGCAGGAAGATCGCGCGGGTCGCCGGGAAAATATCAAGTCCGGTCTCGACGCCGATGGTGAGCTGGGTGAACCAGTCGACCGGAAGCCCGGCCTCCGCGAGCTCCATCGCCGGCCGGATCAAGGCAGGCCAGGAGAGGCGCCCGAACCGTTCGGCGGCGAGGCCGAGCCCGGCGACGGTGCCGGGAACGCAGATCGACTCCGGCCCTGAGACGTTGCGGTCGCCTTCGACCCTGGGCCACTGGAAGAGGCCGGAGTCGGTACCGGCCGCGAGCGGATAGCGCGAAGGATCGAGCCGGCGCGGCGAGACCATCGAGAAGTCGATGCCATGGGTCCGTCGCTCGGAGGCGAGCCTGACGAGCATCAATCCACCGCCACCGAGCCCGCTCAGCCACGGCTCGGTGATGCCGACCGCGACGGTCGCCGCGATCGCGGCGTCGACCGCATTGCCGCCGGCCGCCAGCAGGCGAAGCCCGGCTTCGGCGGCGGCTGGGTGCTGGGCGGCGACGATCCCGCGTTTGGAGACGACGGCGCGCTTCAATGAAGCGTCACCCTGGGTGCTTCTTGTCCTGGTGGACGGCGAGGCTGCCGATCGAGTTGCCGCCGTCGACGGTCAGCGTCGTGCCGGTGATGTACTCGGCCTTGCTCGAGCACAGGAACAGGACCGCATCGGGTGCCTCGTTCGGCAAGGTCGCGCGGCCGAGCGGGATCTGCTGGAGCGTCGCCTCGACATGCGCCTGGGTGAGGGGGCTCGCGGTCGAGCCGGGCGCGAAGCCTGGCTCGACGATGTTGACGCGGATGCCGAACTCGGCGAGCTCGATCGCGAAGCCCTTGTTGAGGCGGTCGAGCGCGGTCTTGGAGAGACAGTAGGGGGCGACCGTCCGGCGCATCTTGCGCGACGCGCCCGACGAGATGTCGACGATGCTGCCCTTGACCTTGTGCTGGATCATCAGCTTGGCGAAGCCGCGCGAGACCAGGAACGGCGCCCGCAGGTTCACGCCGATGATCCGGTCCCACTCCTTGGCGTCGATGTCGAGGAGGAAGCCGCTCGGATAGATCCCGGCGTTGTTGACGACGATGTCGGCGGCACCCCAGGCCTTGGCGACGCTCGCGACCAGGTCGTCGATCGAGCCGGCGTCGGTCAGGTCCGTCTTATGGGTGAGCCCACCTTTCTCGGAGAGCTTCAGCTCGGCCGCGAACCTGGCGAGGTCGTCGCCCTTCATGTCGGAGAGGCAGAGCTTCGCGCCCACCGCATCGAAGGCCTTGGCGATCCAGCGGCCGTAGATGCCGCAGGCGCCGGTGACGACGACGCGCTTGCCTTTGAACTCGTCGCCCCAGCTCATCGCGGCCATGTCGTATCCCTGGAAAAAGAAAAGGGCGAGGGCACCGGTCGGCGCCCTCGCCCGATCATAGACCGCTCAGCCGTCCCAGCCGATGCGGTTGATGAAGAAGCTCTCGTTCGGCGTCGGCTTCCAGCGCAGCTCCTTGCGGGCGCCGTAGAGGATGGCGGCCTGGTAGAGCGGCACCAGCGGCACCGTCGCTTCGGCCAGCTCGTTGGCCTTCTTGTAGTGGGCGATGCGCTTCGCCTCGTCGAGGGTGGCGCGACCGGCGTCGAGCTCGGCGTCCATCGCCGGGTTGTTCGACTTCGCCCACTGGCTCTTCGAGTGATAGAGCGGATAGAGGATGCCGTCGGCATCCTGGCAGCCGCAGGACCAGCGGCTGAAGGTGACCTCGCCGAACTCCTGCGGCGAGGACTGGGCGCGCTTCAGCCAGTTGGCGAAGTCGCTGGAGGTGATCTCGACCTTGAGGCCGACGTCGCGCAACATCTGCTGGATCGCGACGACGATGCGCTGGTCGAAGACCGGCGAGGTGAACAGCGTGAAGGTGCCCTGAGCCGGAGCGCCGACCGCCTTCAGCAGCTCCTTCGCCTTGTTGGGATCGTAGGTCGGGCCCTTGAAGCCGTCGGAATAGCCGACATGGACCGGCGACAGCATGGTCGCGACCGGCTTGTCGTAGCCGCCCATCAGGCCGTCGATGATGCCCTGGCGGTCGATCGCCGAGGAGATCGCCTGGCGGACGCGGAGGTCAGAGGTCGGGCCGGTCAGCGAGTTCAGCATGAAGTAGGCGACGCGCTCGCTGAGCACGCTCAACACCTTGGTGTTGGCGTCGGCCTTGAGTTCCTTGGCGTGGTCGGCGTTGATCGTGACGATGATGTCGGCCTTGCCCGAGCGGAGGTCGGCCATGCGCGTGGCGGCGTCCGGCACGGGCCGGAACTCGGCCGCCGGGAAGGCGCCCTTCTGGCCCCAGTAGGCGTCGTTGCGGGTGAGCGTCGTCTTCACGCCGCGTTGCTGGGAGCCGAACTTGTAGGCGCCGCTGCCGACCGGGCCGGCGTTGAAGGCCTCGTTGCCGACCTTCTCGACATGCGCCTTCGGCACGACGCTGAGCTTGGTCAGCTGCGCCATCAGCACCGGGTAGACGCTGTCGGTCTTGAAGCGGATCGTCGTCGGGTTGACGACCTCGGTCGCGACGATCTTGTTGAACTGGTCGAGCTGCGGGCTCTTGAAGGCGGGATCGGTGATGCGCTTGACGGTGAAGGCGACGTCGTCGGCGGTCATCGCCGTGCCGTCGTGGAACTTGACGTCGCTGCGCAGCGTGAACTCGATCGTCTTGTCGTCGATCGCCTTCCACGACGTAGCGATCTGCGGGATGATCTTGCCGTCGTCGTCGCGCGTGACGACGTTGTCGAAGATGTTGCGGTAGACCCAGTAGCTGTCCGGGTTCCACTGGACATGCGGGTCGAGCGACGCGGGCTCGCTGGCGAGGTCGATGACCAGCAGGTCCTTCGCGGCGTAGGCTTGTCCGGCAGCGAGCACCGTCGCGATCGCGGCGGTCCCGAGCCACATCGACAATCGATTCATCGTTGAGCCTCCCAGATTGAACGACATGCCGGCCCCCTGCCGGCTGAGGTGATCACCAGTGCGCGCCCTCGGCCCGATCCGCCGCCTCGGCGGAAGGGGAGACGAGGATCGCGGTCTTGAGCGCGGTCTCCATGATCGCGCGAGAGAGGTGCCGGACTTCCTCGCGCATCTCGGCTTCGGCGGCGGCGCCGTCGCCGGCGCGAAGCGCCTCGATCAGCGGCCGGTGGTCGTGACGCAAGGCTTCGGCGTTGCGGCGGAGGAGGCCGGTGTGATGCAGCACGCGCTCGGTCTCGTCCCAGAGCGGCTCGAAGCTGCGCCCGAGGCGGCGGTTGCCGGACGCCATCACGATCGCGAAGTGGAACTGGCGATGCGCCTGCAGGTAGGTCGCTTCGCTGGCGGCGTCGCCGGGGACGAAGCCGGCGCGGCAGACGGCGTCCAGGTGCTCGAGCCGGCTGACCTCGACGCGGCCGGCGGCGGTGCGGGCGGCAGCGGGCTCGACGATCAGGCGAAGCTCGAGGACTTCAGTCACGTCGCGCATGGCGACGGGCTTCACCACGTAGCCGCGGCGGGGAAGGGCGCGCAGCCAGTCGCGGTCGGCGAGACGGTTCAGCGCCATCCGGATCGGCGCCTTGCCGAGCTGATAGCGCTCGGCGAGCTCGCCCTCCGACACGTTGGCGCCCGGCGCTAGGCGGCAGGCGACGATGTCGGCCTTCATCATCTCGAAGGCGATGTCGCTCTGTCTGGTTTCGCCGTCGGCGGGAAGCGTGCGCGAGATGTCGAGCATTCGAGCCTTGGGAAGGCGAGGTGGGACCGGAATTCGAGTATGGCGGACGTGAAATGTCAATTCGGGAATCTGTGATGTCAGAATCCCCATTGCGCCGGCGGGCGGCGTTGGGCCATGTGAGCCGGTGCCGAGGAAGACCTCCCCACAAGCCGCCCCGAAGCGCCTGATCGTCGCGATCACCGGCGCGTCCGGGGCGATCTTTGGCATCCGGGCGCTCGAGCGGCTCAAGGACAAGGAGGTCGAGACCCACCTGATCCTCTCGCCCTCGGCGCTCAGGACCATTAAAGAAGAGACGGATTATTCGGCGCCCGAGGTGCGCGGGCTGGCGTCCGTCGTTCACAGCTATGAGGACATCGGCGCCTCGATGGCGAGCGGCTCGTTCCGCACCGCCGGCATGCTTGTGGCGCCCTGCTCGATCAAGACGCTGAGCGGGATCGCCAACTCCTACAATGACAACCTCGTCGTCAGGTCCGCCGACGTCTGCCTCAAGGACCGGCGCCGCCTCGTGCTGCTGCTGCGCGAGACCCCGCTGCATCTGGGCCACATCGAGCTGATGGAGCGGGCGACCCGCTACGGCGCGCTGGTGATGCCGCCGGTTCCGGCCTTCCACCTGAAACCCAGGACGATCGACGACCTCGTCGAGCAGACCGTCGATCGCGCCCTCGAACCTTTCGGGATCGCCGCATGATCTTCGTCGTTGCGGGGCTTCTTTCCGCGCTCGTCTGCCTGCTGGTTCACTACGAGACGCTGCGGTTCCTTTCGGCCCGCGTGACCAAGGGGCCGCGCACGCCGCGTCGGCGCATCGTCTCGATCATGATCGGGATCTTCGTCAGCCATCTGCTCGAAGTCGGCATCTTCGCGCTCGGGCTGTGGGCGTCGATGTCGTTGAGCGGACGCCAGCTGCTCAACCGCGACGTCGAGCACAACTTCCTCGAAGCGCTCTACATCTCGTTCGAGTCCTATGCCTCGCTCGGCAGCGCCGAGGTGTTCTCGTTCGGCCCGGCGCGTCTCTTCTGCGGGATCGAAGCGGTCTCGGGCCTGCTGCTGATCGGCTGGACGACGGCCTTCACCTACTGGGCGATGACCGAGCTCTGGCGGGATCACTGACCCCTTAGACTTGCGCCTCGCCTCTGAAGACGGGCACGCAGCCGCCGCCGACAGTGGCGCGGATGCCGTCGGGAGTGCGGCGCGCGACGACGCGAAGCAGGCTCGGCCGGCCCATCTCGACCCCCTGGTGGATATCGAACGCGCGGCTCTCCTCCTTCGTGAGCGACAGCAGCAGTGCTCCCAGCGGTGCACTGGCGCTTCCGGTCGCCGGATCCTCCCAGGTGCCGGCGATGGGCGCGAACATCCGGGCGCGCAAACGATTGCCGTCGCGGGCATAGAGAAACAGCGAGAAACGGCCGTTGAGCTCGCGATGCGACGAGCACACGCGGCGGAAGGCGCCGAGGTCCGGCGTCGCCTTGGTCAGTGCCGAGTTGGAGACTTCCGCCAGTACGAACGAAACGCCGACCGACGCGACGACCGGCTTGTGGGCGGTCACCACGACCTCCGCATGAGCGATGCCGGCGGCTTCGGCGATCTCCGCGGCGGAGAGCTCGATCCCGAGCGACAGGGGCTGCGGCGCGGCGATGGTGGCGCCGGTCGTCTTCCCGGCGGCGTCACGCTCGATCTTCACCTCGACCAGGCCAGCCATCTCCTCGAACAGCAGCACGCCGTTCCGGTCGCGACACTGCTCGGCGAGAACGTAGCCGGTGCCGACGTTCGGGTGGCCGGCGAACGGCATCTCATGCGTGCGGTTGAAGATGCGCACCCTAGCGGTGTGCGCCGGGTCGTCGGGCGGCAGCACGAAGGTGGTTTCGCTCAGATTGAACTCGGCGGCGAGCGACTGCATTTCGGCATCGTTCAAGCCGCGCGCGTCGGGGAACACCGCCAGCTGGTTGCCGCCGAAGCGGCTATCGGTGAAGACGTCGACGGTGACGAAGGAATAGGTCCGCATCTCAAACCTCAAGGACAGCCGAGGGCGTCGGCCAGCGCTTCCATGCTCTCGACCGAATGATCCCATGCCCGCGACGGCGCGAGATCGGTCTTTTGCGCAGGACCGTACTCGCTCGGACGCAATACGAAGGCGGTGCGGAGGCCAAGCGCGGCTGCGGCTTCGAGGTCGCCGTTGTGGGCGGCGACCATCATCACGCGCTCGGGGGCCAAGTCGAGCAGGCGTGCGGCGCCGAGATAGACCTTGGGCTCCGGCTTGTAGCCCTCGAACAGTTCGCCCGAGAGGACCGTGTCCCACGGAAGGCCGGCACGCTTCGCCATGCGCGTCAGCAGCGCCACGCCGCCGTTCGACAGCGGGGCGAGCAGGAATCTGGCGCGCAGGCGCCGGAGGCCCGGCACCGTATCCGGCCATGGATCGAGCCGGTGCCAGACGCGGTTGATGTGCGACAGCGTCTTCTCGTCGAGGCCACCGAGCCCGAATTTGGGCGCGATGCGATCCAGGGTCTCGCGATGGAGCGTGTCGAGATAGACGAAGGGGCGGCGGCCCGACCGGACTTCTTCCATGGATGGCCCGTAGGCGGCGCGCCAGGAATCGGCGAGGCCGACGCCGTCGATCGTCCGGTCGAGGTCGCGGCTCCAGCGCTGCGCCTCCCGGATGATCGAGCCGCGCCAGTCGACGCAGGTGCCGAAGACGTCGAAAACCAAAGCATCCACGTCCATGACGATCTCCCCAGTAAGACGCGGACCTTAGCCTCTTTTTTGTGCAGTTCGGATCAGCCCCGTCCGAAAGTCGAGGGATGTTTTGGCCCGCTCGTCCGGTTATCCTACAAGTAAGAAAACCGGCTCACAAAAATCGAGCAGGGGAGGGGCGGTGTATCTCGGGACCCAGGTGAAGGCCCGCGACGATGGTGACTATCGCGTCTGGGCACAGCTCGGCGTGCGCCACCTCTGCGCCGATCCCGACGGCAATCCGCATCACTGGTCGCTCGATACCCTGAACCGCCACCGCGAGAAGGTCGAAGGCTTCGGCCTCGTCCTCGACATGGTGCAGCTGCCGATGAACTCGCGGCCGATCGAGGAGCAGGAGAGCCCCGACGTCCTGACCGCCGGCCCCGATCGCGACCGCCAGCTCGATTCCATCTGTGCGCTGATCGAGCGACTGGCCAAGGCCGGCATCCCGGCGGCCAAGTACAATCTCAACATCATCGGCATCCCGCGCACCAGGCACTCGATCGGCCGCGGCGGCTCGCGCAACGAATCCTTCCGCTGGGCCGAGGCAGACCAGGGCGCCAGGCCCGGCATCGCCGGCGTCGTCGACCCGGAAGAGAACTGGGCGCGGATCGAATACTTCCTGAAGCGCGTGGTGCCGGTCGCGACGGCGAACAAGGTCAGGCTCGCCTGCCACCCGCATGATCCGTACACGCCGCCGGGCTGGAAGGGCGTCACGCGCGTGCTCGGCACCGTCGAGGGGCTGAAGCGCTTCGTCCAGATCGAGGAAAGTCCGTATCACGGCCTCAACTTCTGCCAGGGGACGATCGGCGAGATGCTCGACGATCCGGCGAAGGAAGTCGGCGCGGTGATCGAGTGGTTCGGCAGCCGCGGCAAGATCTTCAATGTCCACTTCCGCAACATCCGCGGCCGCAAGCTCGACTTCATGGAGACCTTTCCCGACGAAGGCGACATGAACATGCCGGTGGCGCTGCGGCTCTATCGGGATGCCGGCTACAAGTTCATGATCATGCCGGACCACGTGCCGATCATCGACGGCAAGGACCCGCAAGGCGTCGCCTTCGCCTATTGCTACGGCTACATCGCCGCCCTGCTGCAGACTATGGACGCGGAGAAAAGGGCGGTTTGACAGACCGCCGGAGCACGCTTCATTCTGGCTTCAAACGAGCGCCTAACGGCGCAGCGAAAATGGAGGAAACGATGGCACGTAAACGCAACACTCCCGGCGGCCTGAAGCTCACCCGCCGCCAGCTGATGGCCGGCGCCGGCGGCATGGCCGCGACCAGCCTGGTTTCGTGGGGCGCCTCGGCGCAGGTCGCGGCGAAGGAAGCGCCCGAGTTCGTCACCGCGGTTGCCGACAAGAAGCTGCCGGCTCTCGCCGAGCGCCTGCCGAAGATCCCGCTGGTGGTGCAGCCGGTCGAGCGCGTCGGCCGCTACGGCGGCCAGATCCGCCGCGGCCTCCGCGGCTCCGCCGACCACAACGGCATCCTGCGCATGGTCGGCAATCAGGGCCTGACCCGCTGGAACATGGAATTCACCGACGTGCTGCCGGGCGTCGCGCACAAGTGGGACGTGAACGCGGAGAACAACGAGTTCACCTTCCATCTGCGCCCGGGCATGAAGTGGTCGGACGGCCATCCGTTCACCGCCGACGACATCGTGTTCGTGTTCGAGGACTGCCTTGCCAACACCGAGCTCTACAAGTCGCCGCCGGCGCTTTGGACGATCAACGGCAAGATGTGCAAGGTGTCGAAGGTCGATGACGTCACCGTGAAGTTCACCTTCGACGGCCCCTACGGCATGTTCCTGCAGCAGGTGGCGACGCCGCTCGGCCAGCACCCGACGCTGTTCCCGAAGCACTACTGCTCGAAGTTCCACCCGAAGTACGCGAACAACACGGCCGATCTCGCCAAGGCGGCGAACGTGCCGGACTGGGGCGCTCTCTTCCGGCTCCGTTGCGGCGACATCGAGATCCCGTCGCGCTGGGGCAATCCCGAGAAGCCGACGCTCGATCCGTGGACGATCGCCGAGCCCTACACCGGCGGCGCCACTCGCGTCGTGCTGAAGCGCAACCCGTATTTCTGGCAGGTCGACACCGAGGGCAACCAGCTGCCCTACGTCGACGGCATCGTCTTCGGCATCGCGCAGGACGTCGAGTCGCTGATGCTCGACGTCGTGTCGGGCAAGATCGACATCCAGGAGCGTCACATCGATACGCTCCAGAACAAGCCGACGGTCGCCCAGTCGGCGCAGAAGGGTAACTACCGGCTGTTCGAGACGATCAACGCCAACAGCCAGCAGATGTCGATCTATCCGAACCTCTGCCACAAGGATCCGGTGATCCGCGCGATCCTCAACAACAAGGACTTCCGCATCGCGCTCAGCCACGCGATCAACCGTCAGGAAATCATCGACATCGTCTATCTCGGACAGTCGGAGCCCTGGCAGTTCGGTCCGCGGCCGACGCATCCCTGGTATCACGAGAAGTACGGGCGCCAGTTCACCGAGTACGATCCGAAGAAGTCGAACGAGCTCCTCGACAAGCTCGGATACACGCGGCGCGACAGCCAGAACTTCCGGCTCCGTCCGGACGGGCAGAAGCTGTTCTTCGCCGTCGACGTGATCCCGACGCTGTACCCGGACGAGGTCGACTCGCTCGAGCTGATCAAGCGGCATTGGGCGGCGATCGGCGTCGACATCAAGATCAACACGATCGAGCGCGCCCTCTACTACACGCGCGGCGACAACAACGACCACGACTTCGCGGTCTGGCCGGGCCCGGGCGGCCTGGAGCCGATGATCGACGCCCGCGACTGGGTCTCGATCCATCCGCAGGGCTCGCGCTTCGGCATCCCGTGGGCGGAGTGGTACGTCAGCAACGGCAAGGGCGGACAGGAGCCGCCGGAGAACCACAAGCGCCGCATGAAGCTCTACGACGAGGCGCGCTCGACCTCCGACGTCGCCAAGCAGCACGTCAAGATGAAGGAGGTCTTCGACCTCGCGGCTGATGCGTTCGACGCGATGGGCATCTGCCTGGCGCCGAACCTTTTCGGCATCGCCTCCAACCGGCTCCGCAACGTGCCGGCCAAGATGCCGGCTGCCTGGTCGTGGCCCAACCCGGGCCCGTCCATGCCGCAGCAGTACTTCTTCTCGAGCTAAGGAGAATGACCGGCGCGCCGCCTCCCTGAAGGGGAGGTGGCGCGCCGGTCGCGTTTCTACATGCTGGGCTTCATCATCAAGCGCCTGTTGTGGATGATTCCGTCGCTGTTCGCCGTCAGCTTCCTGGCGTTCGTGCTGATCCAGCTTCCGCCCGGCGACTACGTCACCACCTACATCGCGACGCTGGCGGCCTCGAACGAGATCGTCGACCAGAATGCGGCGGCGGAGCTCCGCGCGCGCTTCGGGCTCGACCAGCCGTTCATCTTCCAATACGTCAAATGGATCTCCGGCATCTTGTTCCGGGGCGATTTCGGCCTCAGCTTCGAGTGGCAGCAGCCCGTCTCGGAGCTGATCTGGGAGCGCATGGCGCTGACCCTGATCGTCACCTTCTCCACGCTGATGATGACCTGGGCGATCGCGTTCCCGATCGGCGTCTACTCGGCCGTGAAGCAGTATTCGATCGGCGACTACCTCGCGACGTTCCTGGGATTCCTCGGCCTCGCCATCCCGTCCTTCCTGCTGGCCCTGGTGCTGATGTACATCGCGGTCGTCCAGTTCGGGCAGGACGTCGGCGGTCTGTTCTCGCAGGAGTACCAGACGGCGCCCTGGAGCTGGGCCAAGTTCCTGGACCTTCTCGACCACATGCTGATCCCGGTGGTGATCCTCGCCACCAACGGCACCGCCAGCCTGATCCGCATCATGCGCGCCAACATGCTGGACGAGCTGCACCGGCCTTACGTCACCACGGCGCGGGCAAAGGGCCTTTCGGAGTTCCGCCTGCTGCTCAAGTATCCGGTCAGGCTCGCGATCAACCCCTTCATCTCGACCATCGGCTGGCTGCTGCCGAACCTGATCTCCGGTGCGCTCATCGTCGCCGTCGTCATGAGCCTGCCGCTCGCCGGCCCGCTGCTGCTGCAGTCGCTGATGAGCCAGGACATGTATCTCGCCGGCGCGTTCATCCTACTGCTGTGCACGCTGACCCTGATCGGAACCTTGATCAGCGACCTGTTGCTGGCGCTGGTCGATCCGCGCATCCGGTTCGAGTGACGAGATGACCGCCAAGACCGAAACCCTGCCGCCGGACGCGCCTACGCCGACACCTGCCGCCTCGCGCTTCGCCTCGGCCTCGCAGTGGCAGCTCGTGTGGTGGTCGTTCCGCAAGCACAAGCTGGCGATGCTGGGCGCCATCGTCACGCTGCTCATCTATGTCGTCGCGGCGGCGCCGGACTTCTTCGCCACCACCGATCCCAGCCAGCAGAATGCGCGCGCCGTCTATCACCCGCCGCAGCCGCTGCACTTCTTCGCCACCCTGCCGGACGGCAGCACCAGCTTCGTGCCCCACGTGAAGCCGATGCTGCTCAAGCGCGATCCGGTGACGCTGGCGCCGATCTATTCGGAAGACCCGACGCGCCGGCTCGACCTTCGTTTCTTCGCCGAGGGCTATCCCTATCATCTGTTCGGCCTGATCCCGACCAATATCCACCTGATCGGCGCCTCCGACGGACGCCAGCAGATCTTCTTCCTGGGCTCCGACCGGCTCGGGCGCGACGTGTGGAGCCGCATCGTCAAAGGCTGCCAGATCTCGATGTCGATCGGCCTCGTCGGTGTCTTCTTCTCGCTGCTGATCGGCATCGTCCTCGGCGGCATCTCCGGCTACTACGGCGGTCGCATCGACTTCGTGATCCAGCGCGTGATCGAGTTCATCCTGGCCCTGCCGACCATCCCGATCTGGCTGGCGCTGGCAGCGGCATTGCCGCAGGACTGGCCGGCGCTGCTCCACTATTTCATGATCACGCTGATCCTCTCGCTGGTCGGCTGGGCCCAGCTCGCGCGCGTCGTGCGCGGACGGTTCCTCAGCTTGCGAACCGAGGACTTCGTCACCGCCGCGCGCCTCGACGGCTGCTCGGAGATGCGCATCATCTTCCGCCACATGCTGCCGAGCTTCATGAGCCACATCGTCGCCAGCGTCACGCTGGCGATCCCGGCGATGATCCTCGCCGAGACCGCGCTCTCGTTCCTGGGCCTCGGCCTGCAGCCGCCGGTGATCTCCTGGGGCGTGCTGCTGCGCGAGGCGCAGAACATCCGCTCGATCGCGACCGCGCCCTGGCTGTTCGCGCCGGGCGCGGCCGTGGTGGTCGCGGTCCTGGCCCTCAACTTCCTTGGCGATGGCCTCCGCGACGCGGCCGATCCGTACAACAAATGACCGCAGCTTCAGACCAGCCGATCATCTCGATCCGCGACCTGCACACCCACTTCCCCGTCCGCGACGGCGTCGTGAAGGCGGTCGATGGCGTCTCCTTCGACCTTTCGCGCTGCGTCGTCGGCGAGTCCGGCTCCGGCAAGAGCGTGACCGCGCGCTCGATCCTGCAGATCGTCGACAAGCCGGGCAAGGTCGTGAAGGGCGAGATCGTCTTCAACCGCAACAACGGCACCTCGGTCGACCTCGCGTCCCTGAACCCGCGCGGCAGCGAGATCCGCTCCGTGCGTGGCGCCGAGATCGCGATGATCTTCCAGGAGCCGATGTCGTCGCTGTCGCCGGTCCACACGATCGGCAACCAGATCACCGAGGTCCTGAAGCTCCATCTCGGCATGAGCAAGAAGGAGGCGACGGATCGTGCGATCGACCTGCTGCGGGCGGTCGAGATCCCGAACCCCGAACGCGCGGTCGAGCGTTATACCTTCGAGTACTCCGGCGGCATGCGGCAGCGCGCGATGATCGCGATGGCGCTCGCCTGCAACCCGCAGGTGTTGATCGCCGACGAGCCGACCACGGCGCTCGACGTCACCACCCAGGCCGAGATCCTGGACTTGATGAAACGCCTCCAGTCCGAACGCGGCATGGCGGTCATGTTCATCACCCACGACATGGGTGTCGTCGCCGAGATCGCCGACGAGGTCGTGGTCATGTACCAGGGCAAGGTGGTCGAGCGCGGACCGGTCGAGCAGATCTTCCACGCGCCCCAGGACCCCTATACCCAGATGCTGCTCGGCAACGTGCTGAAGCTCGAGCAGCCATCCCAGATCCGGGCCGTGCGTACCCCGGTCTCGGCCGAGGAGCCGCCGCTGCTCGACGTGCGCGGCCTGAAGATGCATTTCCCGATCCGGAAGGGCTTCTTCCGCAAGGTCGTCGACCACGTGCGCGCGGTCGACGACGTCGACATCGTCGTCAGGGCAGGGGAGACCCTCGGCATCGTTGGCGAGTCCGGTTCGGGCAAGACCACGCTCGGCCGCTGCCTGCTCCGGGTCTACGAACCCACCGCCGGCCAGATCCTCTATCGCCGTACCGACGGCAGTGTGACCGACGTGGCATCGCTCGAGCAGGACAAGCTGCGCGAGTGCCGGCGCGAGATGCGCATGATCTTTCAGGATCCATTCGCGTCCCTGAACCCGCGCATGACCGTCGGCCAGATCATCGGCGAGCCGCTTCTGGTCAACGGCCTCGCCGAGGGATCCGAGCTGCATGACCGCGTCTCGGGCCTTCTCAAGCGCGTCGGCCTTAACCCGGACTGGGCCGAGCGCTATCCGCACGCCTTCTCGGGCGGTCAGCGCCAGCGTATCGGCATCGCCCGGGCGCTCGCGCTCAATCCGCGGCTGATCGTGGCGGACGAGGCGACCTCGGCGCTCGACGTCTCGCTGCGCGCCCAGATGCTCGACCTGATGCTGCAGCTGCAGGACGAGCTCAAGCTCGCCTATGTCTTTGTCAGCCACGACATCAGCGTGATCCGCTACATCTGCGACCGGGTGGCGGTCATGTACCGCGGCAAGGTGGTCGAGACCGGCGACGCCGAGCAGGTCTGTAACGATCCCGTTCATGGCTACACCAAGGCGCTGCTCTCGGCCGTGCCGCGCCCCGATCCCCGCGAGCGCCGCATCCAGCACCGTCACCGCTACGTCCAGTAGGGCGGCCGGCGGTTGATCCACTAGCTCCGCATCTACGAGATCTTCGAGCACAACAAGGCGGCCTTCCGCGCGCGCTTCCGCGGTCACGCGGCGCGGCTGATGAAGGGCCACGGCCATCTGCCTCAGAATTGACCTGGATCAATGCATGTCGCGACCGACCCAAGGACTCTTCCTCTCGGAGAATTTGGGGAGTCGGACATGCATGAAGTCTTCCTGCCGATCATGATCATGATCTTCACCCTCATGGTGATGGCCGGGCTTGTGGTCGTCTTTCGCGGCTGGATGGTCGAGCGCGACAAGATAATCGAGGGTAAAGCCGACCGGCCGCTGGGCGCACCGGCCGAGTAGCTCGATCGTTCGCCCTCTTCCGCGGCGAGACGGGGGAGGGCGGCGATCTCGCCTGAAATCAGTCGTCGGCGGCGATCGCGAGCGTGTGGCTCGCGGTCTTGCGTGCCGGTTTCGCCGCATTATGGGATTTCACCGGCGCCAGGACCAGGTCCACGAGCGCGCGGGCGTCGGCCTTCGGCCGGTCCATCGCCATGGCCTCGGCGAGGATCTTCTCCGTGCGGGCCTTGCCGAGCACGACCTCGGTGGTGAGGCGGTACTTGGCGACGATGCCGTCGGCGCCGAGCGGCCGTTCGGGATCGCCGAGCGCTTCGGTCGGCTCCGACTTCAGCACGCGGCCGTCCTTGGTGGTCAGCGTCACGCGCGCGATGCGGCGGGCCGGGAACTCGGCGGTCAGCTTCAGGTCCTCGGTCAGGTCGATGCCGCGGGAGAGCTTCAGCACGCGCGGATCGGTCAGGCCTTTGCCGTCGACCTCGCGGGCGGTGACCTTGCCGTGGACGATAGCCGCGGCGACCGGGAAGGGGAGGCTGTACTGCGCCTCCTCGGTGGTCTTCGGCGTGCGGGTCGCGAGACGGACCGCGTTGTGGAAGGTCTCGACCTTGATCTTCGCGATGTCCGCGCCGGTGACGCCGTGCTTCTTCAGAAGGCCGAGGCTGGCCGTGATCGGAGGCTGGGCCCAGCGGCAGACCGGGTAGGGCTTGAAGTACATCTCCATGATCCGCCAGCGCTTGCCGAGGTCGCGCCAGAGATCGGCGACGTCGTCACCCTCCCAGACCAGCGCCGGGGCGCCGGTGAAGCCGGCCTTGGCCAGCAGCGCCGCACTGACGCCGGCCATCGCCCCCCAGCCGGAACCGTCCTTCACCATGGTCGGGAAGTCGATGCAGCGCATCATCTGGCTGCGGGGACCGTGATACTCGGCGATCCCGAGGGCCTCGCGGGTGAGAGCCGGGGAAAGCTTCATCCAACGTGCCATGACCGCGGCGGCGCCGAGCGAGTTCCACGATCCGGAGGTGTGATAGTCCTTCGCCGTCCTGTGGGTGGCGATGCCGGCACGGATCGCGATCTCGTAGCCGATCACGAGGCTCACCAGGAACTCGCGGCCGGAGATCTTCTTCAGGGGATCGGAGAGGGCGAGCAGGGTCGGCAGGATCGCGACGC
Source organism: Alphaproteobacteria bacterium (assembly GCA_044223515.1). Taxonomy (GTDB): domain Bacteria; phylum Pseudomonadota; class Alphaproteobacteria; order SHVZ01; family SHVZ01; genus SHVZ01. Next base: position 30,531 of record JBGALV010000015.1, on the reverse strand, counting down.
CGGCATGGCCCTTGGTCAGCACATGGCCGTCATGGGAGTCGAAGGCGTCGATGGTGATGCCGCCGGCCATGGCGGCGCCGGCCGGGCCGACCTTGCGGCCGTCCAGCATCAGGCGGACCGCGTTCCTGCCCGCCCCGAAGGTCTCGACCGCATGGTCGCGGATGATCCGCGACATGGCGGTCTCGCTGCCCGCCGCCGCCGCGCCGATGAGATCCACGAGGCAGAGCTTGGCCTGCTCGATCACCTTCGCCGGAAGGTCGTCGAACTTGAGCTTGTGGATGAAGTCCATCGGCGCGGGCATTGGATCAGCTCCAGGGGAACGGGCTGTTGGAGACCGGGTGCAGCTTGCCCTCGGGGAAGCGCGAGATCCGGAACGGCTCGAGCAGCTTGCTCTTGGTGCCGCCGGCGATCTCGCCGGCCGCGAGCTTGCCGACGGCGATCATCTTATAGCCGTGGTTGGAGTCGGCGAGGACATAGACGTTGTCCCGGAAGACGTCGAAGACCGGGAAGCTGTCCGGGGTGAAGCATCCCAGGCCGCCCGACGGCTCGTGCTTCCATTTGTGCGCCTGGCCCGAGTAGCGCTTCTGGCAGAAGGCCAGCGCCGAGGTGAACATGTGCGCGAAGTTCTGGTCGACGATGAACTCAGGCGAATCCGGGCCATAGGGGTCGATCTTCACCTCGTCCACCGGCGTCTCGACCTTGTACGGCATGGCGCCGCCCTGGATGCCGTTGAAGTTGAAGTCGGGCTTGTAATAGATGCCCCAGAGCTTGTCGGTGATGAGGGAGCCGTCCTCGTCCGAGTGGAGCGGCGCGTCGGTATCGACGTGCATGACCGGGCCCATCCTGCCGTCGTTCATGAGGCCGTACTTCGGATCGACGCCGAGGGTGCCTTCCTCCAGGCACCAGTAGGTCCACATGCCAACGCCTTTGTGGACCTTGCCGTCGCGGCCCTTGATGTCGACGGTCTTGGGCAGGTCCAGCATCCGCCAGACCTGGTTGATCCAGGGACCGACGCCGACCACCACGAAGTCGCACTCGATCGTGCCGCGGTCGGTCTCGACCGCCGAGACCGCCTTCGAGTTGGAGGCGAACTTGAAGCCGGTGACCTTGGTGGGGGCGACGATCTGGACGCCCTTGGACTCCGCTTTCTTGGCGAGGCCGTACATGGACGCCCGGTTGTTGGCGTAACCGCCTTTTTTCTCGTGCAGGACGGAGGTGATGCCCTTGGCCTGCCAGTCGTCGAAGAGGCCCTTCATGTACTTGGTGCAGTCGGCCCCGCCCTCAATGAAAACAGAGTCGTAGCCGATGTCTTTCTGCTGTCGGGCGATCTGCCCGACATTCTCATGCATCACTTCAGGAGAGATCTGCATGTAGCCGACCGGGTGGTAGGAGAAGGCCTTGGGATCGCTCTCCCAGACCGACACGCATTCGGCCATCAGCTCGCGCATCGCCGGCTGGAAGTAGTTGTTGCGGATCACCCCGCAGGCGATGCCCGAGGCACCGGCGGCGATGCCGACCTTGTCGAGGATCACGATGTCCTTGCCCGAGCCCTTGCCCTTGGCTTCGAGCTCGCAGGCGAGGTGGTAGGCGGTCGAAAGACCGTGCACGCCGGCGCCGATGACGACGTACTTAGCTTTGGCGGGAAGGGACATCTCATTCCTCTGGTAAGCGGGAGTTCATCTCACGTCGCGGGCGGGGTCCGTACCTGCCGCAAAGCGACCGGCATCGGTCAGAAGGCGGCGACGCCGCCGGAGCGCGCGTCGCTGGCGGGAACCAGGCCGTCGGCCGTCCGCCACACCGCCGAGGGGCGGCCGAAGCTGGTCGGCAGGCCGACGCCATCGACCAGCCGGACCCGGTGGCCGAGGGCGGTCAGGCGCTCGACCACAGTCGGGGCGGTGCGGCTGTCGACCTCGAGAGCATCGCCTTCCGTATGAATTCTCGGAAGGTCTATAGATTGTTGTATATCAATTCGATGATCGAGATAGTTAAGAGTTAAATATAAGATCGCGGAGGGGATCCGATAGCCACCGGAGCCGGCAATCCCGCCGATCGCCCGGCCGCCTTCGCGGAAGATCGCGACCGGTGCGGCGTAGAGCGGCATGCGGCCGGGGCCGACCGAGTTGGCCTGCCCCGGACGCGGGTCGAACCACTGCATCGCATTGCCGAGGAAGACCCCGGTTCCAGGAATCATCACGAGGGAGCCAAACGCGCTGCCGAGGCTGGTGATCAGGCTCGCCAAGTTGCCGTCGCCGTCGGCGGCGACGATCTGGGTCGTGCCTTCGAAGGGCGGCGGCGGGACTGAAGGTGTCGGCCCTTGGTGCGGCCACGGGGTGCCAGGTTCGACCTTGTTCCTCGCCTTGTCGGTTCGGATCAGGGCGGCCTGCTCGGCGGCGAAGGCCTTGGAAGCGAGTCCCTCGAGCGGCGCCTTCAGGTGCCTGGGGTCGGCGGCATGGGCGAAGTTGTCGGCAAAGGACTGGGCCAGGGCCTCGGCGACCAGGTGGCGGAACTCGGCCCCGTGCGGGTCGAGCGATCCCAGGTCGAAGCGCTCCAGGATGTTGAGGGCCTCGACATAGATCAGGTCGCCGCAGGTGACGTAGTCGCGGTCGCGGTAGTCGTACCAGGGCTGCAGGAAGGTGTCGGGCCTGTAGCCGGCGAGATCCTCCGACGTCAGTAGGCCACCGGCCCCCTTCATCTCCCGGTCGATCGCGGCGGCGAGCGGACCGTCATAGAACGCGGCGGCGCCCTTCTCGGCGATGGTCCCCAGCGTCCGGGCCATGTCGGAGAAGTCGAAGCGGTGGAAAGCGCCGCCGGCATTGGCTGGGCGCGGGGGCGCGTCGTCGGGCAGCAGCCACTTCGCCGCCTCGGTGTATTGCCTTATCTCGACCGTCCGGCCGGCGACCGAGGCCGTCAGCTTCGGGTCGGCGACCACGCCGGCGCGGGCGAGCTCGATCGCCGGGCCGACCAGAGACTTCCAAGGGAGCTTGGCGAAGAGCCGATGCGCCTCCCAGAGCCCGGCAATGGTGCCGGGAATGCCGACCGAGAGATGGCCGGTGGTGTTGATCGCGCCCTCGATGCCGCCCCAGCCGGCGTTCCGCCACTTGGCCAGCGCCTGGCCGTACATCTCCGGCGTCGCGGCCCTCGGTGCCCGGATGAAATGGTCGATGCCGACCGCCTTGTCGGTCTTCGACAGATAGACCGACATGCGGCCGTGGCCGCCGATGCCGCACATCTGCGGCTCGACGACGAAGGACGCGAAGGCGCCGGCGATCGCGGCATCCACCGCGTTGCCGCCCTGGCGGATGACCTCGACGCCGACATCGGCCGCGGTCTGGTGCCCGCAGGCGACCGCGCCCTTGGTTCCGTTGATCGGCGTTCGGCCGAGGATGACCGAGCCTGGGCGCATCAGCATGCAGCCGCGGCGGAGGCCCAGGCGGGGCCGGAGCCGGCGCGCATCGAACCGTCCTTGGCGACGGTGATGGCGTTCACCCGTCCGAAGGCATTCAGGCCCGGGGACTCGGTCTGGATCACGACCTTGTGCCCCATCTTGGCGAGGCCATCGCGGACATCTTCGGGCACGCGGCCGTCGACATAGGTCTCCTGGCCCTGGCAGTGGATGCGGGGCGCGTCGACCGCGGCCTGGGGGCCCATGCCGAACTCGGTCGCGTAAAGGAAGGCGTGCAGCACGCCGGTGGTGATGCGGTAGCCGCCCGAGCCGCAACCGGCGAAGACGGCGCGGCCGTCCTTCTCGGCAATCAGCGAGGGCGCGGCGAAGATAGGCATCTTGCCGGGCTTGATGCAGTTCGCCTGATCGGGGCGCGGGTCGAAGTTCTGCATCGAGTTGTTCAGGATCACGCCGGTGCCCGGAACGATCATCAGCGAGCCGAACCCGCTGGTGAGGCTGGTGATGAGAGCGCAGACGTTGCCGTCGGCATCGGCCGAGGCCATCTGGCTGGTGCCGGCGAGCTTGGCGATGCCGGGCTCATTGGCGATGCGCGTCGGCCGCTCGGCCGAGTTGTCGTAGGGCCAGGGATCGGCCGCTGTGACCGGGCGGGGGAGCGCGCGATCCATGCGGAGCTGCTGGGCGCGCATCTTCCCGAACTCGGGGCTGGCGAGGCCCTCCACCGGCGCCCGCTCGAAGTCCGGATCGCCGTAGTGGGTCATGCTGTCGATGAAGCCGCAGGCGAGCGCTTCCGCGACCAGGTGGCGGAAGGCGAGGCTGTCCTTGCCCATGCTTTTGAGATCGAAGCACTCGAGGATGTTCAGCGCCTCGTAGGTCACCTGGTCGTAGCAGGTGTTGGTGTTCATGCCGCGATAGCGGGTCGGCTTCTCTTCCAGGATGCGCGTCTTGTAGGCGGCGAGGTCGGCGGCGGTCAGGATGCCGCCCTGGCTGGTGACGTGACGCTCGATCGCCTCGGCGACCGGGCCTTCGTAGAAGCCGGCGGCGCCCTTCTCGGCGATCTGGCGGATCGTCTTCGCGAGATCCTTACCGTCGAGGCGGTCGCCGCCGCCGGCAAGCTGCCCCGCGGCCTTCGGCGGCAGGTTCTTCCGCAGTAGCCAGTCGGCGGTCGCGGGTAGCGCCTGGATCGCGGCGAGGCGCTCGGAGATCGGCAGCAGCAGCTGCCAGGTGACCTCGATGCCGGCCTCGGCCTCGGCGATCGCCGGCTCAAGCACCTTGGAGAGCGGCAGCTTGCCGAACATGCGATGCGCGTCACAGAGGCCGGCGACGGCGCCTGGCACCGCCGGGGCCAGGGGACCCTGCTCGGCCTTCATCCCGGCCGTGTAGGGGAAGCCGTAGTATTTCATCGGCTTCGTGCGATCGATCTCGAACATGTCGGGCCTAGCGGCACCCGGCGCGCGCACGTAGTGATCGAAGGTGACGAAGCGCTTCTCGCGGCCGAGCCAGACGGCGAGATGGCCGTAGCCGCCGATGCCGCACGATGCCGGCTCGACGACGAAGCCGACGAAAGCGGCGGCAACCACCGCGTCGATGGCGTTGCCACCGGCTTCGATCATCGCGACGCCGGCGGCGGCTTCGGCCGGATGCCCGCCGGTGACGACACCGCGCGTGCCCGCGACCTCGGTGCGGGTCGCGACCATCTGGCTCTGGATCATGTCAGCTCTTTCTCTTGAACGCGGACCAGCTCGACCATCGGGATATGGCAGGCCATGCGATGGTCGGCCGGCGTCACCTGCTCGGGCGGACGCGTCGTCTCGCAGATCGCCCCAAGCTTGCGCGGGCATCGGGTGTGGAAGGGACAACCCTTCGGCGGATCGAGCGGGCTCGGCGTTTCGCCCTCGACCGGCGCGTCGAGCCCCTGATCGTTGTCGAGCTTCGGCTGCGCCTTCAGCAGCAGCTCGGTGTAGGGATGGTGTGGCGCGGCGAACACTTGGTTCGTGGTGCCCGCTTCCATCACCTGGCCGAGATACATGACGACGACGGTGTCGGCGACATAGCGCACCAGCGCCAAGTCGTGGCTGATCAGGATCAGCGTCGTGCCATGAGCGCGCTGGATCTCCATAAGCAGCTGCGTGACCGCGGCGCGCACCGAGACGTCGAGCGCGGAGACGGGCTCGTCGGCGACGACGATGTCGGGGCGGCCGACGAAGGCGCGGGCGATCGCGATCCGCTGCTTCTGTCCGCCGGAGAGATGACGGGGCTTACGGTCGGCGATGCCCGGCGGCAACCGGATCTCGGCGAAGAGGTCGCGCACGCGCTCGGCACGTTCCTTGCGGCCAAGGTTGAGAAGACGCCTGGCGACGCGCGCGATCTGGCGTCCGACCTTGTAGCTGGGATTCAGCGTCTCGTCGGGATTCTGGAACACCATCTGCAGCGCGCGGAGCTGGTCGCGCGAGCGGTCGATAACGGAGAGGCGGCCCAGATCCGTGCCCGCGACCTCGACCTTGCCGCCGGTCGCGCGCTCGAGCCCGGTCAGGATGCGGGCGAAGGTCGACTTGCCGCAGCCGGACTCGCCGACGATGGCCAGCGTGCGGCCGGACTCGGCGTCGAAGGTCAAATGATCGTTGGCGCGCACCTTGAGCGGCTCGGCGAAAGGCAGGAGTCCGCGCAGGCCAGGCGGCGTCAGCGTGTAGTCCTTGCTGAGGTTGTCGACAGCGACCGATATGCCTTCCGCCGCGACCGGTGGCTGGCCGGCGACGCCGGCGATCAGGCCCGGCTCGATCTCGTCAGCGCGGACGCAACGCACCAGCGAGCCGGCGCCGTCGTCGATCAGCGGCGGATGGATCGCATCGCAGCGGCCGGGCTGGGCGTAGACGCATCGCGGCATGAAGAAGCAGCCGGAGGGACGCTCCCACGGTGCCGGGATCTGGCCGGGGATCGGTGCCAAGGGCCGCGCGATCTTGTCGGCACCGGATTCCGGCAGGCAGGCGATGAGGCCGCGCGTGTAGGGATGGATCGGCTCGGTCAGGATGCGGCGGGTCGGGCCTTCCTCGACGATCTCGCCTGCATACATGACCGCGATCCGCTCGCAGACGCGCGAGATCAGCGCGAGGTTGTGCGAGATGTAGAGGAGCGAAGTGCCGAAGCGCCGGCTGATCTCCGCGATCAGCTTGACCACGCTCGCCTCGACCGTGACGTCGAGGCCGGTGGTCGGCTCGTCGAGCAGAAGCAGCGCGGGATTGGCGAGCAGCGCCATCGCGATCACCACGCGCTGCTGCTGGCCGCCGGAAATCTCGTGCGGGAAGGCACGGTACACACGGTCCGGATCGGGGATGCGGACTTCCGAAAGCATCGTCTTCGCGCGGCGCTCGGCGGCCGGTCCCACCAAATCCTCGTGGAAGCGCAGCACTTCGGTCAGCTGCGCGCCGATGGTGAGGCACGGGTTCAGCGCCGACATAGCCTCCTGGAACACCATGGCGATGCGCTTGCCGCGGACATGACGCAGCTCGGCCGGCGACATCGTCGCCATGTCGCGGCCTTCGAACAGCACGCGGCCGCCGACGATCTGCCCGCGCCCGGCGAGCCAGCGCATGACGCCGAAGGCGATCGTCGACTTGCCGCAGCCGGACTCGCCGACGAGGCCCAGGCTCTCGCCGGGATTGAGCCTAAGCGAGACGTCGACCACCGCCGGCACCGCGCCGCGCCGTGTGCGGTAGGAGATCGAGAGCTTGTCCAGCTCGAGGAGCGGGGCGGTCATGTCAGTCGGCCAGCGACAGCTCGCGAAGGCCGTCGGCGATCAGATTGAACGCCAGCACCAGCGAGGAGACCGCGAGGCAGGGGAACACCGCCATGTGCGGGAAGACCATCGCGAAATGGCGGGACTCGTTGATCATGCTGCCCCAGTCCGGCGTCGGCGGCGGGATGCCGAGGCCGAGGAAGCCCAGCGTACCGATGGTGATCGTGACATAGCCCAGGCGAAGGCACGCATCGACGATCAGAGGCCCGCGCGCGTTCGGCAGGATCTCGACGAACAGGATGTAGAAGGTGGACTCGCCGCGCATCTGCGCCGCGGAGACATAGGCTCGGGTTCGGAGGTCGAGGACGACGCCGCGCACCAGCCGCATGATGCCGGGGCTGCTCGCCAGCGTGACCGCGATCAGGATGTTGATGCCCGACGCGCCGAACTTCTGGATGATCACGATGTAGAGGACGATGACCGGGAAGGCGAGCACCAAGTCGGCGAAGCGCGACAGCAGCTCGTCGACCCACTTGCCCTTGTATCCCGCGACGAGGCCGAGGGCGACGCCGACAGAATAGGCGCAGAGCGTCGCCAGCGGCGCGTAGGTCAGCACGGTGCGGCCGCCATAGATCATGCGGGACAGCACGTCGCGTCCGAGATGATCGGCACCGAAAAGCATCAGGCGCCCGTCGGGCGTGCGGGTGCCCGGCATCGCCATCGGCACCAGGTTCTCGTTCGGGCCGAAGGGCGCGATCAGAGGCGCGAAGATCGCAACCAGCATCCAGAAGCCCAGGATCGACAGGCCGGCAACGAGGATCGGGCTCTCGCGCAGCAGCGAGAGCAGCGTCACCTTGTTCTGGGTCGCGGTCGTGTCGGTCATCGCGCCACCCGGATGCGCGGATTGAGCAGGCCGTAGCCGATGTCGGCGATCGTCTGCGTGCCGACCGCGATCAGCACCGAGATCGCCGTGCAGGCCTGCAGCAGGAAGAGGTCGTGGGTCAGCGAGGCTTCGAGGATCAGCGAGCCGAATCCCTTGTAGGCGAAAAAGAACTCGACGACCACGACGCCGCCGATCAGCCAGTTGATCTGCAGCATGATCACGGTGAAGGGCGGGATAAGCGCGTTCCTGAGCGCATGGCGCAGGATGATCCACCAGTCGGGCAGGCCCTTCAGTGTCGCGGTGCGGATATAGGCCGTCTGCATCACGTCGGCCATGGACGCACGGGTGATGCGCGTCAGGTAGCCGAAGTCGTAGAGCAGAAGCACCGCGACCGGCATCACCAGCTCCTTCCAGCGGAAGCCGTCGATCATGCTGCTGGTGCCGGGAAGAAGTCCGAGGGTGAAGACGAAGATCGCCGCCAGCAGCACCGCGCTGGCGAACGGCGGGATCGAGGTGGTGAGGATCGAGGCGAGTGAGATCGCGCGGTCGGTCAGCGAGCCCTCTTTCATGCCGGCGATGACGCCGAGGCCGAGCGAGAGCGGGATCAGGATCGCGAAGAAGCAGGCGGCAAGGATCCCCGAGGCCGCGAGCCGGGGCCCGAGCACGGTCGAGACCGGCGCGTTGTAGAGCCGGGAATTGCCGAACTCGCCCGTCAGGCAGCGCCGCGCCCAGTCGAGGAAGCGGACGTGCATCGGCTCGAAATAGCCGTTGGCCAGCAGCCATAGGTCGCGCTGCTCGCGTGTCGAGTATTGACCGAGTGCGTCGGCGGCGACGGTCTCCGGCGAGATCTCGAAGATGAGGAACAGGACGATCGAGACCAGCGCGATCGAGACGGCCGAATTGAACAGGCGTTGGACGATCAACCGCGCCATCGACTGCGTCGTGCCCCCTCGAAGCATCGCGATCGGAAAAGCCGGCGCGATGTTACCTAAGGAGTGTCGCGCAAGGCAGCCAAATGCGACGATCCGAGGTCGGAATCCACCGCATGGCGTCGCGATTGGAGCGATGGACCGGCCGTGTTTCGTCAGGCGGGAACACGTTCGAGCGTGTGTCGTATTGAGGATATGAACCGTCGTCTTTGGTCGACTTGCCGATCGGGCGCGAGGTGACGCTTTCGGATCAGAAAGGAGGGCGGCCGGAAGTCGGCCGCTCCCGGCTTCTGCGCCTTGGGGAGGTGCTGCATGTCCCGTGACGATCGCGAACATTCCTATATTCCGAAGCTGAAGACGCTTTTTGCCGACGGCAAGTGCGATCGGCGCGAGTTCCTGCGCACCGCGACGCTGCTGGGCGTCAGTGCCTCCGCCGCCTATGCCTTCGCCGGCAAGATCGACAAGGGCGCGGTCGTGCCCGAGGCGCTGGCGCAAGGGGCGCCGCGCAAGGGCGGCTCGCTCCGTCTCTGCGCGCGTGTCCGGGAGATCCAGCATCTGCATCGCACCGGCAATGTGCCGGCGAGCAACCTCGCCCGCCAAGTGTGCGAATACCTCGCCAACACCGGCCCCGACAACGTCACCCGCCCGATGCTGCTCGAGAGCTGGCAGCCGAGCGAGGACCTCAAGACCTGGACGCTGAAGATCCGCAAGGACGTGAAGTGGCGGAAGGGCGGGGTGCTCACCGCCGACCAGGTGATCTGGAACATCAGGAGCGTTCTCGACCCGAAGACCGGCTCGTCGGTTCTCGGCCTGATGAAGGCCTACATGACCAACGACGTGCCGACCGGCGAGAATGATGCCGCCGGCAAGCCGAAGGTGATGACCCAGCTCTGGGACGCGAACGCGATCCAGAAGGTCGACGACTTCACCGTGCGGCTGAACCTCAAGTCGCCGCAGCTGGCAGTGCCGGAGCACTTCTTCCACTACCCGTTCTTCATCGCCGACCCCGCCGACGACGGCAAGTTCGGCGTCGGCATCAACGGCACCGGTCCGTTCGAGATGGTGGAGTACGACATCTCGAAGCGGGCGGTGCTGAAGGCGCGGAAGGACTACTGGGGCAAGGGCCCTTACCTCGACGAGGTGATCTTCGTCGACCTCGGCGACGATCCGGCGGCGGAAGTCGCGGCGCAGGCCTCCAAGCAGGTTCACTCGATCGTCGCCACCAACCCCTCGCAGCTGCCGATCCTGAAGCGCCTGCCCGACCTCGATTTCTATTCGGTCGGCACCGGCGCCACCGTTCATGCCCGCGCCTATCCGGTGAAGCCGTTCGACGACAACCGCATCCTGAAGGCCATGCGGTACGCGACCGACAACGACAAGGTCGCCGAGATCACCTTCGGCGACATCGGCAGCCGCGCCGAGCATCACCACGTCGCCCCGGTGCATCCGGAATACGCGCCGATGCCGGCGTTCAAGACCGACAAGGCCAAGGCGAAGGAACTGCTGGCCCAGGCCGGCTACCCGAACGGGATCGAACTGCCGCCGCTCACGGTCTCCAACAACTGGACCAAGGACGTGGCGACCGTGATGATCCAGCAATGGGCCGAGGTCGGCATCAAGACCCGGCTCGAGGTGCTGCCGTCGCCGGAGTGGAACAAGGTCTGGAACACCGCGCCGTTCGCCTGCGGCGACTGGTCCCACCGGCCGCTCGGCGTGATGTGCCTGGCGCTGGCCTACCGGACGGGCGTCCCCTGGAACGAGTCGGGCTTCTCGAACGCCGAGTTCGACAAGATCCTGGACCTCGCCGAGGCGACCGCCGATGTCGAGAAGCGGCGCGCGCACGTCAAGCGCCTGCAGGAGATCCTGCAGAACGACGGACCGCTGGTGCAGCCGCTGTTCCGCAAGGTCTTCACCTACTGCGACAAGAAGATGAAGGGCTTCAAGATGCACCCGACCCAGTACATCGAGTGCAACGAGATCTGGCTCGAAGCCTAGAAGCGCATTGGCATCGAACGGCGCGGAGGTCCGACCCGGATCTCCGCGCCGTTCTTTTTCCGACATAGAAGTCGGTTTTCAAATTACCTGCCGCGTGCTTTCCTATGTCGCTTTTTGACGGCTGGGAGGGGGCGTGAGCGCGGTCCGCAGCGAGGCCGACGTCTATACGGTCGGCTTTTTCCTGATCCCCGATTTCTCGATGATGGCCTTCGCCGCCGCTCTGGAGCCGCTGCGGTCGGCGAACCGCGTCAAGCAGTCGTTGCTCTATCGCTGGAAGCTGTTCTCGCGCGACGGCGAGCGGGTGCTGGCCAGCAACGGCATCGGCTTCGACGTCCAGGGCGGTCTCGAAGAGCAGCCTGACGTCGACATGATGCTGCTCTGCGCCGGCTACAATCCCGAGGGCTATGACGACAAGAAGGTCTTCGCGTGGCTCCGCCGGATCTCGCGCTCGGGCGCCAAGATCGGTGCGCTCTCGACCGGCGCGTACATCCTCGGCAAGGCCGGCCTTCTCGACGGCAAGCACTGCACCGTCCATTGGGAGCATGTCGCCTCGCTGTCGGAGAAGTTTCCCGAGGCGGTGACCACCTCGGGCATCTACGTGATCGACGGCAACGTGCTCACCTGCTCGGGCGGCATCGCCGCCCTCGACATGATGCTGAGCGTGATCGGTAGCCAGCACGGAAGGGCAGTCGCCAACGCGGTTGCCGAGAACTTCATCCACCCTCGCATCCGCGAGCATGACGACCGCCAGCGGATGGAACTGCAGACGCGCCTCGGCATCTCGCATCCGAAGCTGCTCACCACGATCATCCGGATGGAGAACGCGATCGAGGAGCCGCTCGACATGAACGAGCTGGCGGAGTCGGTCGATCTCAGCCCACGCCAGCTGGAGCGCCTGTTCCGGCGCTACCTCAAGACCACGCCGCACGGTTACTACGTGAAGCTCAGGCTGGAGCGGGGGAGGCGGCTCTTGACGCAGACCAGCGCCTCGATCCTCGACGTGGCGATGTCCTGCGGCTTCGTCTCGGCTTCGCACTTCACCAAGTGCTATCGGCGCATCTTCGGCCGCACGCCGACGGACGAGAGACGCTCGGTGCTGGCGGGCGCGGCCTAGGCTTCGATCAGCCCGTCGGCCGCGGCCAGCGCCTTCAGGTGATGGTCGGCAGGCCCGAACAGTGTGTCGATCATCGTCATGCGCTTGAAGTAGTGGCCGACCTTGTACTCGTCGGTCATGCCGATGCCGCCATGCAGCTGGATCGCCTGCTGGCCGACGAACTTGCCCGAGCGGCCGATCTGCACCTTGGCGGCGGCCATCGCCTTCCGGCGCTCGGATGGGTCGGGCTCGGCCGCCATCATCGTCGCGTAGTAGGCCATGCTGCGCGCCTGCTCGAGCGCGATCAGCATGTCGACCGAGCGGTGCTGGAGCACCTGGAAGGCGCCGATGGTGGTCCCGAACTGCTTGCGGGTCTTCAGGTACTCGACCGTGGCCTCGTGCATGACCGACATCACGCCGATCGACTCGGCGGCGAGCGCGGCGATCGCCTCGTCGACCACACGCTCGATCGTCGCATAGGCCTTTCCGGGCGAACCCAGCGCCGCATCGGCCTTCACGCGCACGCCAGTGAAGGCGATCTCGGCGGCGCGAAGGCCGTCGACGGTCGGGTAACCGCGTCGGACGATACCGGATGCGTTCGCGTCGACCAGGAAGAGGGCGATCCCGTCGCGATCGCGGCGCTGGCCGGAGATCCGCGCGCTGACGATCAGCTTGTCGGCGGAGTCGCCATGCAGGACGACGCCCTTCTCGCCGTCGATCACCCAGCCGTCGTCCTTCTTCTCGGCGATGGTGGCGATGTCCGCCAGCTCGTAGCGCGCCTGGCGCTCGCCATGGGCGAAGGCGAGGGTGAGGCTGCCGTCGGCGATCTTCGGCGCCAGCGCGGATTTCTGCGCGTCCGTGCCGGCATGGCGGATGAGGCCGCCTGAGAGCACGACGGTCGCGAGATAGGGCTCCAGCGCCAGCGCGCGGCCGAGCGCCTCCATGACCACCATGGTCTCGACCGGCCCGGCGCCGAGGCCGCCATGCGTCTCGTCGAAGGAAAGGCCGAGGATGCCGAGCTCGGCATACTTGGCCCACAGCGCGCGGCTCCAGCCGTCGGCTTCCTTGCGGTTGGCCTTCCGCTGCTCGAAGGAGGAATGGTCGGCGAGCAGGCGCTCGACGCTGTCCTTGAGGAGCTGCTGCTCCTCCGAAAGATCGAAGTCCACGTTACCTCAAAGTCCCAGGATGGCCTTGGCGATGATGTTCTTCTGGATCTCGTTCGATCCGCCGTAGATCGAGATCTTCCGCCAGTTGAAGTAGACCGGCGCCACGGTCTCGGCCCAGTCGGGGCCGACCGGGGGCTCGTTCGAGCCTTCGTCCAGATCGTCGGGAGCCGGCATGGCGTAGGGGCCGACCAGCTCCATCGCGAGCTCGGTCACCGCCTGCTGCAGCTCCGAGCCCTTGATCTTGAGGATCGAGGAGGCGGGATCGGGCTTCTTGTCCTTGCGGTTCTTCTCGGATGCCACGACGCGGAGCTGCGTCATCTCGAGCGCCTTCAGCTCGATCTCGACGGCAGCCAGGCGCTCGCGGAAGCCCTGGTCCTCGATCATCGGCCGGTCGCCGTCACGCTCGCCGCGGGCGAGGCGCTTCAGGCGCCGGATGCGCTCCTTGGTGACCCCGACGCGGGCGATGCCGACGCGCTCGTTGCCGAGCAGGAACTTGGCGTAGTCCCAGCCCTTGTTCTCCTGGCCGACTAGGTTCTCGACCGGCACACGCACGTCGTCGAAGAACACCTCGTTGACCTCGTGCCCGCCGTCGATGGTGATGATCGGCCGTACCGTCACGCCTTTCGACTTCATGTCGATCAGCAGGAAGGAGATGCCTTCCTGCTTCTTCGCCGCCGGATCGGTGCGGACCAAGCAGAAGATCCAGTCGGCGTGCTGGGCCAGCGTCGTCCAGGTCTTCTGGCCGTTGACGACGTAGTGGTCGCCGTCGCGCTTGGCCGAGGTGCGGAGTGATGCCAGGTCCGAGCCGGCGCCGGGCTCCGAGAATCCCTGACACCACCAGTCGTCGAGATTGGCGATGCGCGGCAGGAAGTGTTTCTTCTGCTTCTCGTTGCCGAAGGCGATCAGCACCGGGCCCAGCATGCTGACGCCGAACTGCAGCGGAGGCGGGGCCGCCGCCTGCTGCAGCTCGTCCAGGAAGAAGTACTGCTGTACCGGCGACCAGCCGGTGCCGCCCCATTCGACCGGCCAGTGCGGCGTCGCCCAGCCGCGCTTGTTGAGGATGCGCTGCCACGAGACGAACTCTTCCTTCGTCAGGTGATGGCCTTCCGCGGTCTTGTGGCGAACGACCTCCGGAACCGAGGCCTTGAAGAAGGCGCGGACCTCGTCGCGGAACGCGATCTCGTCGGGGGTGAAGCGCAGATCCATGGATCAGTCTCCCGCGCCCGCCTTGCGGGCTTCTTCGTCGACCAACGTCTTCTTCGACAGCTTGCCGACCGCGGTCCGGGGTAGCGCGTCCCGGACCTCGATCGTGGTCGGCATCTCGTGCTTGCCGATCTTGTCGGCAAGAAAAGCGCGGAGCTCGTCGAGCGTGAACGGCACGGCACCGGCCTTCAGCTTGACGAAGGCCTTGGCCGACTGGCCGCGATAGCTGTCGGGCACGCCGATCACCACCACTTCCTCGACCGAGGGATGCTCGTAGATCGCTTCCTCGATGATGCGCGGATAGACGTTGAAGCCGCCGGAGAGGATCATGTCCTTCTTGCGGTCGACCAGGAAGAAATAGCCGCGCTCGTCCATGTAGCCGATGTCGCCGGTCAGGAAGAAGCCGTCGCAGAAGGCCTCTTCGGTCTCCTTCGGCTTCTTCCAGTAACCCTTCATCACGTTCGGGCCCTTGATGCGGAACTCGCCTTTCTCGTTGGGGCCGAGCACGCGGCGCGGATCGTCGAGCGCGACCACCTCCATGACGATGCCGGGCAGCGGCATGCCGATCGAGCCGGGCTTCCAGTCGCCCTGGAGCGGCAGGTTCGTGCCGGCGGGTGAGGTCTCGGTCATGCCCCAGCCGCCGCCGACGCGGAAGCCGGTGATCTTCTGGAATTTCTGCTCGACCTCGACCGGCAGCGAGGCGCCGCCGCAGGTGACGAGGCGAAGCGAGGAAAGGTCGCGCTTTCCGATTTCCGGATGCTGCAGGAGGGCGATGTACATCGTCGGCACGCCTAGCATCAGCGTCGCCTTCTTCTCGGCGATGTCGCGGATCGTCGTCTCGGCATCGAAGCGGATGCGGAGCAGGATCTCGTTGCCGAGCGAGAGGTGGCGGATCAGGATCGTGGTCAGCGCATAGATATGGAACAGTGGCAGCACGCCGACGACCTTGTCGTCGCCGCGGCGGAGCGAGTCCTGCCCCTCGGCCCAGGTGTCGTAGATCGCGACCGCCGAGGTCAGGTTGGCATGCGTCAGCATCGCGCCCTTCGGCGCACCGGTGGTACCGCCGGTGTATTGCAGGACGGCGAGATCCTCGGGCGCCACCTTCGGCCAGGAGGCCGGCGGCTTGCCGCTCTCCAGCAGTGCCTGCAGCGTGAGCGCGCCGGACGGCGCGGGCGGGAGCGGCGCCGGCGTCGGTCCCCAATGCGCCTGCTCGGAGACGATCAGTGTGTCGAGGTGGCCCGAGGCGACCAGCTTCTGCGCGTTGGCGAGCAGCGAGGGATGATTGGTCGTCACCAGGATGCGCGCGCCGCTGTCGTGGAGCTTGTGCGCGAGCTCGCGCTCGGCATCGAGCGGGCTCAGATGCACGACATGGCCGCCGGCCTTCAGCGTGCCGAGGAAGGCGATCGGATGGTCGGGCGTGTTCGGCAGGTAGAGCGCGACCGACTTGCCCTTGGCCACGCCGAGCGCCATCAGTCCGGCTGCGGCCTTGGAGACCGCGGCATCGAGCTCGGCATAGGTGATCGGCCGGTCGAGATACTCGATCGCGGTGCGGTTGCCGTGCCGCTCGACGCTGGCGGCGAAGAGGGCAGGGACGGTCGAGGCCTGGATCGGCGCGTCCCAGCGGACGCCCGGCGGATACGACTTCTCCCAGAGATAGGGCCGCGTCATGCGCCGGAGGCGAAGCCGCGACCCTCGCGGGCCAGGCGGTCGAGCACCGGCGCCGGGTTGAGCGAGGCGTCGCCCGACTTGCGCGCCTGCTCGGCGAGCCAGTCGCGGATGGCTTTCAGGCCCACCTGGTCGGCGTGGTGCATCGGGCCGCCGCGCCAGGCCGGCCAGCCGTAGCCGTAGACCCAGATCACGTCGATGTCGCTCGGGCGCTGGGCGATGCCTTCCTCGAGGATCTTCGCGCCTTCGTTGATCATCGGATAGTTGAGCCGCTGGATGATCTCTTCCTGGCTGATCGGGCGGCGCTTGATGCCGAGCTTGTTCGAGGCTTCGACGATGATTTTCTCGACCTCGGGATCGGGAATGGGCTTCCGCTTGTCGGCTTCGTCGTAGCGGTAGTAGCCCTTGCCGTTCTTCTGGCCGTAGCGGCCGGCATCGGTGATCGCGTCCGCCACCGCGGCGCGAACGCCGCGCGCGCGCCTGGCGCGCATGCCGATGTCGAGGCCTGCAAGGTCGGAAACGGCGAGGGGACCCATTGCGAAGCCGAACGCGGTCGCCGCCGCGTCGATCTCGTGCGGCAAGGCGCCTTCGAGCAGCAGCTGCTCGGTCGCCTTGAGGCGCGCGCCCAGCATGCGGTTGCCGACGAAGCCGTCGCAGACGCCGACGATCACCGGCACCTTGCCGATCTTGCGGCCGACGGCGATGGCGGTCGCAAGCGTCGTGGCGGAGGTCGCCTTGCCGCGCACGATCTCCAGCAGCTTCATCACGTTCGCCGGGCTGAAGAAATGCATGCCGAGCACGTCGGCAGGCCGCTTCGTCATGCCGGCGATCGCGTTCACGTCCAGATAAGAGGTGTTGGTCGCCAGCACGGCGCCGGGCTTGGCGATGCGATCGAGCTTGCCGAAGATCTCCTTCTTGATCTCCATCTCCTCGAACACCGCCTCGATCACGATGTCGGCGCCTGCCGCCTTCTCGATGTCCAAGGTCGGGGTGATCAGGCCCATGCGGCGATCGATCTCGGCCTGTGGCGTGCGGCCGCTGCGCTTGTAGTTGGCGAGGATCGTGTCCAGGCCGCGCTCGAGCGCCGCGTCGGTGGTCTCTATCAGCGTCACCGGAATGCCGGCATTGGCGAAGGACATGGTGATGCCGCCGCCCATGGTGCCGGCGCCGATCACAGCGGCCGAGGCGACCGGCTTGGCCTGAGTGTCGGCCGGCATGTCGGCGACCTTGGCGGCGTTGCGCTCGGCGAAGAAGACATGACGCTGCGCCTTGGATTCGTCGCTGGCGACGAGCTTCCGGAACAGCTCGGTCTCGTAGGCGATGCCCTTGTCGAATGGCATCTCGATCGCGGCCTTGACCGCGTCGACGCAGGCTTGCGTCGCGGGCAGGACGCGGCCCTTGCCGGTCAGTGCCGATGCCGCCTTGTCGAAGGCCTCGCGATCGCCGGGCACCGACATGTCGCGGACGCGCGGCAGGTCACCGGAATCCGCGAGCGCTTCGGCGACCTTTGCCGCCGCCTCGACGAGATCGCCGGAGGCGACCTCCTGGACGAGGCCGGAGGCCTTTGCCTCCTCGGCCGGGACCATGTCGCCGGAGGTGATCATCTTGAGCGCCTTCTCGGCACCGACCAGCCGCGGCACGCGCTGGGTGCCGCCGGCACCTGGCAGGATGCCGAGCTTGATCTCGGGCAGACCGAGTTTCGCGTCCTTGGCCGCGACCCGTGCGTGACAGGCGAGCGCAAGCTCGAGCCCGCCTCCGAGCGTGGTGCCATGGATCGCCGCCACCACCGGCTTCGGGCTCGCCTCGATCGCGAGGATCAGGTCGGCCAGGCTCGGCGACTGCGGCGGCTTGCCGAATTCGGTGATGTCGGCGCCGGCCGAGAAGCAGCGGCCGTTGCCCACCAGGACGACGGCCTTGACGCCCGCATCTTCCTCGGCCGTCTTGAGCGCCGAAGCGATGCCGAGCCGGAGCCCGTGCCCGAGCGCGTTCACCGGCGGATTGTCGAAACGGATGACCGCGACCGCGCCCTTGCGGTCGGTCGACACATAAGCTTTTGACACGCCCGGCGTCTCCCTGCCCTTAGTTCCGCATTGCGAAATTGCGTTTCGCAGATTTGACGTGGATCGTAGGGTGGAGTGTACTCCGCTGTAAATCCCTCCGAGCGAGAGGGAGGCGACAGGGCAGGAATGACGGTCAGCAGCAGCACTGAATGGCTGGCACGTGCGCGGGAAGTGGGCGGCCCTTCGGGCGAACCCCGGCGCGACCGCCAGTTCGTCGAGGCCCTGGCGCGCGGGCTTGAAGTGCTGCGTTCCTTCCAGCCGAACCATGCTCAGCTCGGCAACCAGGAGATCGCGCGCGCCACCGGCCTGCCGAAGCCGACCGTGTCCCGGCTCACCTACACGTTGACCAAGCTCGGCTATCTCACCTACTCGGATCGCCTGGGGAAGTATCAGCTGGGGGCGCCCGCGCTGGCGCTGGGCTACGCGGTGCTCTCGAACATGGGCATCCGCCAGCTCGCCCGCCCGCACATGCAGGAACTCGCCGACTATTCCGGCGCTTCCGTGGCGCTGGGCAGCCGAGACCGGCTCAACCTGATCTACGTCGAGTATTGCCGCAGCAACGCGGCGGTGACGCTCCGCCTCGACCTCGGCTCGAAGGTGCCGATCGCGACCACGTCGATGGGACGCGCGCTGCTGGCGGCGTTGCCGGAGAGCGAGCGCGTTCACCTGATGGACTTCATCGCCAAGCGCGAGCCAGAGCGCTGGCCGCAGATCCGCGCCGGCATCGAACGCGGGCTCGACGACTACGCGACACGCGGCTTCACCATGTCGATCGGCGAATGGAAGTCCGACGTCAACGCGGTCGGCGTGCCGCTGATCCCGTCGGATGGTTCGCCGATCATGGTCTTCAACTGCGGTGCCCCGTCTTTCCAGCTATCGCGTGAGCGTCTGGAAACCGACATCGGCCCGCGTCTCGTCAACATGGTTCGCGGCGTGGAGGTGCTGCTCGGTCATCGCTAAGCGTACCCAAGAAGACTTCAAAGGATCGGGAGGACACGTCTTGCGTGGAGCATCTGAGACTGCGACCCGTCTCGCCGAGACGGCGCGGTCTCCGAACATGTCGTCCGATGCCGGCCCGCTGCTGGCGGTCCGCGACGTGGTGGTGCGCTTCGGCGGCATCGTCGCGCTCGACGGCATCTCGTTCGACCTGCCGGCCGGCCGCATTCTCGGATTGATCGGTCCCAACGGCGCCGGCAAGACGACGCTGTTCAACTGTCTCAGCCGTCTCTACACGCCGGCCTCCGGCGACATCCGATTCGAAGGCGCCTCGATCCTCGACCGGCCGCCGCACCGGATCGCCGAGATCGGCATCGGCCGGACCTTCCAGAACCTGGCGCTGTTCCGCGGCATGACCGTGCTCGACAACGTCCTGGTCGGCGGCCACACGCGCACCAGAAGCGACTTCTTCAGCGACGCGCTGGGATTGCCCGGTGTTCGACGCCAGGACCGCGACCTCGCGCGCACGGCCGCCAAGATCATCGACTATCTCGGTCTCACCGATGTCGCCCACCGTCCGGTGATGGGCCTGCCGTTCGGCACCCAGAAGCGCGTCGAGCTGGCGCGTGCGCTGGTGATGCGCCCGAAGCTGCTGCTGCTCGACGAGCCCGCCGGCGGCCTCAACCACGAGGAGGTCGCCGATCTCGGCCGGCTGATCCGCCAGATCCGCGACGACCACGGCATCACCGTGCTGCTGGTCGAGCACCACATGGGGCTGGTGATGTCGGTCTCCGACATCGTCGTCGCGCTCAACTTCGGCCGCAAGATCTGCGAAGGCACGCCGTCGGCGGTGCAGCAGGACGAGGCGGTGATCGCCGCGTATCTCGGGACGACGAAGCGATGAGCGCGCATCTCTCCGTGCGCGACCTTCATGCCTATTACGGGCAGACCCGGGCACTGCATGGGCTCGACCTCGATCTCGAGCCGGGTGGCATCACCGCGCTGCTCGGCGCCAACGGCGCCGGCAAGACCACCGTGCTTCGCGCCATCTGCGGCATGATCCGGGCCGAAGGCGAGATCCGGCTCGACGGCAAGCCGATCACGGGCTTCGCGGTCGAGGACGTCGTGCGCCTCGGCGTCGCCCATGTGCCGGAAGGGCGCGGCACGTTCGTGCGCCTGACGGTCGAGGAAAATCTCGAGCTCGGTGCGATGATCCGTACCAGTCGTGCCGAGATCGACCGCGACATCGAGCGTGTCTACGAGCACTTCCCGCGCCTGAAGGAGCGGCGGCACCAGCAGGCCGGCACCTTGAGCGGCGGCGAGCAGCAGATGCTTGCCGTCGGCCGCGCGCTGATGCTGCGGCCCAAGGTGATGCTGCTCGACGAGCCGTCGTTCGGCCTGGCGCCGCTGGTGGTGGCCGAGGTCTTCGAGATCCTGAAGGCGGTGAACCGCTCCGACCGGGTCAGCGTCCTGCTGGTCGAGCAGAATGCCTCGCTGGCGCTGGCGCTGGCCGACCGAGCCTACCTGATCGAGACCGGCCGCATCGTGATGTCGGGGACCACCGCGGAGATCGGCGCCGACGAGAACGTCCGTCGCGCCTATCTGGGCTACTGAGGGGAAGGGGAGGAATGGAGCTCTTTCTGCACCAGCTCCTGGCGGGGATCGCCACCGGCGGCATCTATGCCTGCCTCGCGCTCGCCGTGGTGATGATCTACCAGTCGATCGATCACTTCAATTTCGCCCAGGGCGAGATGGCGATGTTCTCCACCTACGTCGCCTGGCAGCTGATGCAGTGGGGCCTGCCCTATTGGATCGCCTTCCTCGCCACCATCGCGATCTCCTTCGCCGGCGGCGTCGTCATCGAGCGGGTGCTGTTCAAGCCGATCCGCAACGCGCCGGTGCTGAGCCACATCGTCGTCTTCATCGCGATGTTCTCGATCCTGAACAGCGTCGCGGGATTCACCTGGGAATACACGATCAAGAGCTTCCCGAGCCCGTTCCCTTCGGAGCCGCTGTTCGGCAACCGCCTGATCGGCGCGCACGACCTCGGCATGATCGCGATCACGCTGATCCTCCTGGTGCTGCTCTACGGTCTCTTCCGCCACACGCGCTTGGGATTGGCTATGCGGGCGGCCGCGGCCAATCCGGACTCGGCCCGTCTGGTCGGCATCCGCGTCGGCTGGATGGTGGCGCTGGGCTGGGGGCTGGCGGCCGCGATCGGCGCCGTCGCCGGCATGATGATCGCCCCCATCGTCTTCCTCGAGCCCAACATGATGCTGGGCATCCTCCTCTACGGGCTCGCCGGCGCGGTCGTGGGCGGGCTGACCAGCCCGGTCGGCGCGGTGCTCGGCGGCTTCGCCGTCGGCATCGTCGAGAACCTCGCCGGCACCTTCGTGCCGGTTGTCGGCAAGGAGCTGAAGCTCACCATCGCGCTGGTGCTGATCGTCGCTGTCCTCGTGGTCAAGCCGACCGGCTTGTTCGGCCGCGCCACCGTGAGCCGGGTCTAGGGCCATGACCGTTCGCGAAGACATCGCCGAAATCGCCACGACCGAGCCACGCCGCGTGGGCGGTCTCACCGTGGCGGCATGGCAGCGCCTGCTCACCGTCCTAATCCTGCTGGTCGCCCTCGTGCCGCCGCTTTTCCTCCGGAACTTCACGGTCTTCCAGCTCACGCTGGTGATGGTCTATGCGATCGCCATCCTCGGCCTCAACCTGCTGACCGGCTTCAACGGCCAGTTCTCGCTCGGCCATAGCGCCTTCTACGCGATCGGCGCCTACACGACCGCGATCCTGATGGACCGGTTCGGCGTCCCTTATTTCCTGACGTTGCCGGTCGCCGGCGCCATCTGTCTCGTCGCCGGGTTCCTGTTCGGCCTGCCGGCGCTCAGGCTCGAGAACCTCTATCTGGCGCTCGCCACCTTCGCGCTCGCGGTGGCGACGCCGCAGCTCCTCAAGCTCTCGATCCTCGAGCACTGGACCGGCGGCGTGCAGGGCATCGTCATCAACAAGCCGGACGCGCCGTTCGGACTGCCGCTCAGCCAGGACAAGTGGCTTTACTACTTCACGCTCGCGGTGCTGCTGGTGATGTTCGTCGGCGCGACGCGGCTCGTGCAGAGCCGGACCGGCCGTGCGCTGAAGGCGATCCGCGACAACCCGCTCGCCGCCAAGGCGATGGGCATCGACACGTCCTTCTATAAGTCGATGGCCTTCGGGGTGAGCGCCCTCTACACCGGCATCGCCGGTTCGCTTGGCGCCATCGTCGTGCAGTTCGTCGCCCCCGACAGCTTCACCTTCTTCCTCGCCGTCAGCTTCCTGGTCGGCCTGGTGATCGGCGGCGTCGGCTGGATCCCGGGCGCGGTGATCGGCGGCCTCTTCATCATGTTCATTCCCAATCTCGCCGAGCAGGTCTCGAAGGGCCTGGCCTGGGCGGTCTACGGAGTCATCCTGATCCTGGTCATCTACGTGATGCCGACCGGGGCGGCGGGCTTCGTTCGTCTGGTGGCGGGGCGTCTCTCCCGCCTGATGTCGTCGAACCGGTAACCAAGGAGGAAACCATGACTACAAGGCGAACCCTGCTGGCGGTGGCGGCGGCCTTGGCCGGCGTCGCGCTCGTCTCGTCGCCAACGCTGGCGCAGAAGAAATACGATCCGGGTGCCAGCGACACCGAGATCAAGATCGGCCACATCAATCCCTACAGCGGCCCGGCCTCGGCCTACGGCCTGATCGGCAAGACCATCGACGCCTACTTCAAGAAGGTGAACGCCGAGGGCGGCATCAACGGCCGCAAGGTCACCTTCGTCAGCTACGACGACGGCTACAGCCCGCCGAAGACCGTCGAGCAGGCACGCAAGCTGGTCGAGAGCGACGAGGTGCTGCTGGTCTTCCAGCCGCTCGGCACGCCCGGCAACACGGCGATCCAGAAGTACATGAACGGCAAGAAGGTGCCGCAGCTCTTCGTCGCCACCGGCGCCACCCAGTTCGGCAATCCCAAGGAATTCCCCTGGACCATGGGCTGGCAGCCGAACTACCAGAGCGAAGGGCGCATCTACGCCAAGTACATCCTGGACAAGCATCCGAACGGCAAGATCGGCGTGCTCTACCAGAACGACGACTACGGCAAGGACTACCTCAAGGGCCTGAAGGACGGGCTGGGCGCCAAGGCTGCCTCCATGATCGTCTCGGAGCTGCCATACGAGGTCGCCGACCCGACCGTCGACTCGCAGATCGTGACCTTGAAGTCGAAGGGCGCCGACATCTTCTTCAACGTCGCCACGCCCAAGTTCGCCGCTCAGGCGATCCGCAAGGCGCACGAGATCGGCTGGAAGCCGGTGCATCTCCTGAACAATGTCTCGAACTCGGTCGGCTCGGTGCTGAAGCCGGCGGGTCTCGACGCCGCGAAGGACATCCTGTCGACCGGCTACATCAAGGACTCGACCGATCCGACCTGGAAGGACGACGCCGCGATGAAGGAATGGGCGGCGTTCATGGACAAGTACTTCGCCGACGGCGACAAGACCTCGAGCTTCACCGTCTACGGTTACGCGGTGTCGCAGAGCCTCGTCCAGGTGCTGAAGCAGGCGGGCAACGAGCTCACCCGCGAGAACGTCATGAAGCAGGCCGCCAACCTCAAGAACGTCGAGATCGGCGTGCTGCTGCCGGGCATCAAGCTCAACAGCGGCCCGAACGACTACTACCCGATCGAGCAGATGCAGATGCAGCGCTTCACCGGCGAACGGTGGGAGCTGTTCGGCCCGGTGATGTCGGGCGAGATCGGCAGCTGAGTCTGGGCGTCTGAACCGGCGCGGGAGAACCTTCTCCCGCGCCGTTTTCGTTTCAGAGACACGAGAGCGATCCCATGAAAGAAGCCGTCATCGTCTCCGTCGCGCGCACCCCGATCGGCAAGGCCTATCGCGGCGCCTTCAACGACACCCACGGCGCGACGATGGGCGGGCATGTGATCCGCCATGCGGTCCAGCGCGCCGGCATCGATCCGGGCGAAGTCGAGGACGTGCTCCTGGGATGCGCCATGCCGGAAGGAGCGACGGGCGGCAACATCGCCCGTCAGGCGGCGATCGCGGGCGGGCTCAACCCGACCACCTCCGGCATGACGATCAACCGCTTCTGCTCGTCCGGGCTGCAGGCGATCGCGTCCGCGGCGCAGCGCGTCGTCGTCGACGGCGTGCCGGTCACGGTCGCCGGCGGGCTCGAGTCGATCAGCCTCGTTCAGAACGACAACCGCAACAAGTTCAGGGTCCAGGACGAGTGGATCCTCGCGCATAAGCCGGCGATCTACATGAGCATGCTTGAGACCGCCGAGGTCGTGGCTGCGCGGTACAAGATCTCGCGCGAGGCCCAGGACGCCTTCTCGCTGGAGAGCCAGCGCCGCACGGCCGCGGCCCAGCAGGCTGGCCGCTTCGACCAGGAGATCGCTCCGATGGAGTCGGTGAAGGTGGTCACCGACAAGGCGACGGGGAAGATCGGCCGCGAGACGGTCAAGCTGACCCGGGACGAGGGCAACCGGCCGGACACCACCCCCGAGGGGCTCGCTGAGCTTAAGCCGGTACTCGGCGACGATAAGACCGTCACCGCCGGCAACGCCTCGCAGCTTTCCGACGGCGCCGCCGCCTGCGTGGTGATGGACGCCAAGCTCGCCGAGAAGCGAGGACTGCAGCCGCTCGGCGTGTTCCGAGCCTTGGCGATTGCCGGCTGCGAGCCGGACGAGATGGGGATCGGCCCGGTCTTCGCCGTACCACGCCTGCTGGAGCGCACCGGACTGAAGGTCGGCGACATCGACCTCTGGGAGATCAACGAAGCCTTCGCCGTCCAGGTGATGTACTGCCGCGACCGCCTCGGCATCGACCCCGAGAAGTTCAACGTCGACGGCGGCGCCATCGCCGTCGGCCACCCCTACGGGATGAGCGGTGCCCGCATGACCGCGCATGCGCTTATCGAAGGCAGGCGGCGAGGCGCCAAGCGCGTCGTCGTCGGCATGTGCGTCGGGGGCGGCATGGGGGCTGCCGCCCTTTTCGAGATCGCCTGAATAAAAAAGGCCCCGCTCTCAGGAGAGAGCGGGGCCAGTTCCCACAAGCAGATGAAAGCTCGCTAGTGCGTGCAGACGGTGGTGGTCTTCACGCCGGCTTCGGCCTCGGTCTTCGTCTTGTAGACGGTGTTGCCGATCACGACCATCGAGGTGACGGTCGGTTTCTCGGTGACGACGGTGCACTTCTTCGTCGTCGTGTCCTGCACGGTTAGAAGGTGTCCGCTGCCGACGCCGTCGCGGCGAACGAGACCAGCATGGCAAGAGCACGAACGAATTTCATGATGTCCTCATCTTTTACAAGGGCCGGTGGCGCGCATGACCCGCTGATCGCTTGGTCGGTGGAAGCGGTGGGGACGAGGTCCGTTTCCATGCAGCCGCCGTGATCTTCGAACGCGACCAGATCCCCGTTCGTTCCGGAAATTAGAGCCCAGGCCAGCTACGGGGTGCAGACCTACCGCGGACGGTACTCACCTATGGTACAAGGGGCGCCTTCACTCTTTCAGGACGGCAAGGCGGGCATGCGTCAGTACAAGATCGCGTCGATTCCGGGTGACGGCATCGGACAGGAAGTCATCACCGCGGGGCTCGAGGTCCTCGATGTCTGCGCGAAGCGCGACGGCGGCTTCAGGCTCGACGTCACGGCGTTCGACTGGGGCTCGGACTACTACAAGAAGCACGGCGTCATGATGCCGTCCGACGGCCTCGACCGGCTGAAACCTCTCGATGCGATCTACTTCGGTGCCGTCGGGGCTCCGGACGTGCCCGACCACGTGACCTTGTGGGGCCTGCGCCTCGCGATCTGCCAGCCTTTCGATCAATACGCGAACGTTCGTCCCACCCGCATCCTACCGGGGATCGACGGGCCCCTCCGCAACGTCAAGGCGGGCGACCTCGACTGGGTCATCGTCCGCGAGAACTCGGAGGGCGAATACGCCGGCCATGGCGGCCGCGCGCACAAGGGGTTGCCGGAGGAGATCGCGACCGAGGTCTCGATCTTCACCCGCGCCGGCGTCACCCGGATCATGCGCTTCGCCTTCAGGCTGGCGCAGGGGCGTCCGCGGAAGCTGCTGACCGTCGTCACCAAGTCGAATGCCCAGCGCCATGGCATGGTGCTGTGGGACGAGATCGCGGCCGAGGTCGCGAAGGAGTTCCCGGACGTGAAGTGGGACAAGATGCTGGTCGATGCGATGACGATGCGGATGACGCTGAAGCCGCAGTCGATCGACACCGTGGTCGCGACCAACCTGCACGCCGACATCCTCTCGGATCTGGCCGCTGCGCTCGCCGGATCGCTCGGCATCGCGCCGACGGCGAACCTGAACCCCGAGCGCCAGTTCCCCTCGATGTTCGAGCCGATCCACGGCTCGGCCTTCGACATCACGGGGAAAGGCATCGCCAACCCGGTCGGCACCTTCTGGTCGGCAGTGATGATGCTGGAGCATCTCGGCGAGAGCGCGGCGGCCGGGCGCCTGATGCGCGCGATCGAGCGGGTGACCGCCGACAAGAAGCTGCACACGCCCGATCTCGGCGGCAATGCGACGACGCGCCAGGTCACCGACGCCGTCTGCCAGGTGCTGCTCGGCGATAATTTCTAGCCGTGCCGGATCACGTCATCCGTTTCGCGACCGAGGCCGACGCGGGCCTGGTCGCCGACGTGATCGAGGCGATGGATCGGCACTACCGACCCGATGCGATCCTGCGGCCGCCGGCCGATTATCGAGCGATGGCGGCCGCGACGATCGCGGCGCGCGAGGGCATGCGCTTCGCGATCGGCGTCGCATCCGACGGCAAGCCGCTCGGCGTCGCGTGCGTCGCCGTGCTGCGTCCCGGCCGCGATCTGCGTGGCCTCCTCTTCGTGAAGGACCTGTTCGTGAAGGAGCAGGCGAGGGGGCAGGGCCTCGGCTCCGCGCTCATGCGCTTCCTGGCAGCCTTCTGTCTCGATCAGGGCATCGCCCGGATCGATCTCGGCACCGATCGCGGCAACGAAGGCGCACAGCGCCTCTACGACGAGCTCGGGGGCGTGCGACAGGACAAGGTGGCCTTCACCTTCCCGACGGACGTGTTGAGAAAACTCGCCGACGGCTGAAGCCTCAGGGCCAGGGATCCTGGCTCGGCGTCATGCCGGCGCGGCGGAAATAGTCGTCGAAGTTGGTGCCGGGCCCGACCATGCCGTGGACCAGCTTGGTGACCTGGTACTTCCTGACCGGGATCGTGAAGGGCGGGCCCTGGGTCTGCGTCGGCTCGGGCAGCACGCAGCGCCAGCCGTCGACCCAGACCAGGGTTTCGCGGAAGACCAGCGCGCCGTTGTAGAAGAAGTCGAGGAACGACGACTGCGCGCGCTTGTCGGGGAAGCGCTGCGACCAGGGGCTCGAATAGTTCCGGTCCTGCACCAGGCCGAAGCACATGTTGATGCCGACGTCCTTGGCGAAGGTCAGCACCACGTTGTGCTCGTGCAGCTCGAAGTCGACGATCCGGTTCGGGCCGCCGCGCACCGGGACGACGCGATAGTGGAAAGTCGGGGACTTGTGCGCGCGCCAGTCGGCCGGCGCGCTGCCGGCCACCTGGACCACGTACTCGTCGAGGCGCATCGCAGCGAGCCGGCGTCAGTCGTCGTCGGCGTCGGGCGTCGGGTCGATGTGACCGGCGAGCGCCGAGGCGCGCCCGGCATCGGTCAGCTTGCAGACCAGCCAGTCCGGCTTGATCGGGTTGTCGAACCACGGCTCGGCCCAGCCCTGCTCGATGCAGGTCTTGATGGTGCGCGGATTGATGCGCTGGCCGTCGACGTCGAACAGCGGCAGCTTGCCGCCGGGCTGGTCGAGCCCGCGCTTGAGCCAGCTCATCTGGGCGACGGTCGGCCGCGGAGTCTGGCGCTCGAAATTAACCACCGTCAGCGTCGCGTCGCGTCGCCGTGACATGAGTTTCCCCCAAGCGTCGACCCCACCCCCGAATCGCCTTCACCGAACCATGAACCTAGGGCTCGGGTCAACGGTCGAAGGTTCTTGACCGCGATTTTCATGGCCGCGGGGCCGCCGGCCTTTCGAGGAAGGGGGCGACGACCTCACGGGTCTCCTTGCTCGTCACCACCGGCACGATCTCGAAGGACATCAGGCCCTCGGCGTTGAGGACCCATTCCTGCAGGAGTCGCAGGTCGTCGCACTCCATCAGCTGGAAGCAGCGGTCGAAGTTCGGCTCCACCCAGCTGTCGATGTATCTCAGCCCGTCCGGTATGCCCCGGCCGCTGTCGCGCACACGGCGGTAGACGGGGATCGCGTCCCGGTCCTTGAAACGCTCGATGATCATGAACAGCAAGACGGCCTCCCCGGATTTATCTATTCGTCGCCGACGATAGCGAAGCTGATAGGCTCAAGGCGATGACCCGTCTTCGCCCGGTCCTTCTCGATGCGCTCGTGCTCGACCGCTCCGATCCGCAGGGCCTCGCCCGCCAGGTCCATGCCGGTGTGCGCGCCATGGTGCTGGACGGCGTGTTGCCGGCGGGTGCGCGCCTGCCGTCGAGCCGGGCGCTCGCCGATGCCTGGGGCATCGCCCGCAACACGGTCGTCGGTGCGCTCGACCGCCTGATCGCCGAAGGCCTGCTGCTCAGCCGTCAGGGCTCCGGCACCTTCGTCGCGGAGGTCGTCGGCGCGAGAGTGGTCCGGCGTTCCGAGGCGAAGGCGGCGGGCGGGTCCGCTTCCGGCAAATTGTCCGTGCGCGGCCGCGCCGCGCTCGCCGAGGCGATGCTGCAGAGCCAGTACGGCGACCGTCCGCTGGCGCCGGATGTCCCGGCGCTCGATCGCTTCCCGATGGATCTCTGGCATCGCTCGGTGCTGCGCAGCGCGCGACGCCAGCGGGCCGCCTTGCTGCAGAGCGTCGATCGCCGCGGATTCGGGCCGCTGCGCCAGGCGATCGCCGCCCATGTCGGTCCGGCACGCGGCGTGATCTGCGCACCGGAGCAGATCGTGATCCTGTCGAGCACGCGCCAGGCGATCCAACTCGCGGTGACCCTGCTGACCGAGCCCGGCGAGGCGGCGGCGGTCGAGGATCCGGGATATCTCGGCGCGCGCCAGATACTGGGTTCCGGTGGCCTCAAGCTCGCGACGATGCCGGTCGACGGGGAGGGCGCCGATCCGGATCGCCTCGCCGGCGTCCGCCTGATCTATCTCACGCCGTCGCATCAGTACCCGCTCGGCGTGGCGATGAGCCTAACGCGCCGGATGGCCGCGCTCGGCGTCGCCGAGCGCCTGGGCGCCTGGATCATCGAGGACGACTACGACGGCGAGTTCCAGAACCGGGGGCACCCGGCGCCGTCGCTGCATGGGCTCTCCGGCGGCGGCCGCGTGATCTATGTCGGCACCTTCTCGAAGGCGATGTTCCCGGCGATCCGGCTCGCCTATCTGGTGGCGCCGCCCGATCTGGTCGATGCCTTCGCCGCGGTCCGAGTCCGCCTCGATGGCGCGACGCAGCTCCACGGCCAGGCGGCCCTCGCCGACTTCATGGAGTCGGGCGCCTTCACCGGTCACATCAGGCGGATGCGCGGGCTCTATGCCGAGCGCGAGGAGGCGTTGCTCGACCGGCTGGGCCGGCGCCTCGGCGGCGCTCTCCACCTGCCTGCGCCGGGAGGCGGGCTTCAGCTCGCCGCACTCTTCCGGAAGCGGATCGACGATCAGGCGGTGGTCCAGAGGCTCGATCCCAAGGTCGCCGCGCCGATGCCGCTCTCCCGGTACTATTTGAAGGAACCCGGGCCGGGCCTGCTGATGGGGTTTGCCGCCTCGTCCGAACCGGTGATCGCGCGCGCCGTCGACCACCTGGCGCAGGCGGTCGAAAGTGGATCCAAGCAAAAGCGCCGGACTGGCTCTTCCGCCTGAACCACTTCCGGGCGACCTTCGGGATCAGGATTGCCCCGAGGACAGCCTATGACCGACACCGTCGACTTCCCGCCGACCAAGAGGACCAAGGTGAAGCGGCTGCCCGCTCGCGGCCACTACGACCGCGCGACCGTGCACGCGATCCTCGACGCCGGCGTGATCGCGCATGTGGGATACGTGATCGACGGCCACCCCTATGTGACACCGACCTCGTTCTGGCGTCACGAGGACCGCGTCTACTGGCACGGCTCGTCGGCGAGCCGGATGCTGGAGACGATCGAGGGCGGCTCGCCGGTCTGCCTGACCGTCAGCCACCTCGACGGCTTCGTGATGGCGCGCTCGGGCTTCCACCACTCGGTCAACTATCGCGCGGTGATGGCCTTCGGCATGGCCCACAAGGTCACCGACGAGGCCGAGAAGCTGCAGTCGCTGAAAGACTTCTCCGACCGCCTGTTCCCCGGACGCTGGGAGACGTTGCGTCCGGTCAACAAGCAGGAGCTGAAGGCGACTCTGGTCCTCAAGATGGACCTCCAGGAGTGCTCGGCCAAGGTCCGCACCGGGCCGCC
>JBGALV010000143.1:0-10087 GCA_044223515.1 Alphaproteobacteria bacterium | reverse complement strand
GCAGGCGACGCCGTGGACCACGTCGTCGAGCGGCACGGGATAGGGCACGCCGCGATTGACCGCGGCGGCGAAGGCCTCCAGCTCGGCCCGTTCCTTGTTCACCGACGGGAAGTTCCGCGTCTTCGGCTGGCCGTCGACCAGGCAGACGGTGAGCTCGGTCTCGCCCTTGAGCTCGGCCCAGCCCTTGGAGCCGTAGACGGTGAGGCGCTGCGCCGGCGCCGTCGCCTGCAGGCAGGCGAGATAACCCGACATCTTGTTCTTGAAGCGGAACAGCATGCTGGTGGTGTCGTCGAGCGGCACTTCCAGGACCAGCCGGAAGCTCGAGACCTGGACCGAAGTGATGGGCCCGGCCAGGTAGATCATCATGTCCACGGTGTGGATGCCGCTGCCGCCCATGCCGCCGGCCGGGCTCTCGACCGGATCGGCGCGCCACATGCCCTTGCGGTAGCGGAAGCCGCCGGGACCCGACGTGTTTCCTTCCAGGTGCAGGATGGTTCCGAGCGCACCGTCGTCGATCAGCCGCTTGATCTCGTGCAGCGCCGGCAGGAAGCGCCGATTGTGACCGGCGGCCAGCACGACGCCCGCCTTCTTCGCCGCCGCCACGGCCTTGGCCGCGCTGTCGCGGGTGATCGTCACCGGCTTGTCGACGAAGATGTGCTTCTTGGCCTTGGCGGCGGCCATGATCTGCGCCGCATGAACGGAATGTGGGGAAGCCAGCACGACCGCGTCGACCTTCGGATCGGCGAGCGCGGCCTCGTAATCGGCATCGAGCGGGAAACCGTGATCGGCGGCGAAGGTCGCGGCGCTCCGCGGCGTGCGCGTGACGCCGCGCACGAAACGAATCTTGTCGCTCTTGCCCTGGACCGAGTTGACCAGGGTCTGTCCCCAGCGCCCCAGCCCCACGATCGCGCACCTGACCATGAGACGTCCCCCTGAGCCGGAGCCCCGGCCACACGATCAGTCTCGCACCTTTCCGTTGGACATTCAACGGCTTGCAGGGTGAAGTGCGGGACTTGAGCCCCCCGCGACAGCCGAGAGTAGCCCGTGGCCACGCCCCCTGCCCGCCGACTTCGAGACCTCGGCATCGCCCTCGGCGATCTCCCGCCCGGCGTCCGGAACGCGATCACCGACGTGCCCGGCGTCACCGTCGGCCATGCGACGCTCAAGGGCGGCGACGTCAACACCGGCGTCACCGCGATCATTCCTCACCCAGGAAACGTCTTCCGCGACAAGGTCATGGCGACCTCGGTCGTGTTCAACGGCTTCGGCAAGACCACCGGCCTCGTCCAGGTGGACGAACTCGGCGCGATCGAGACGCCGATCCTTCTGACCAACACGCTCAGCGTCGGCACCGCCGCCGAGGCGCTCGTCCAGTACAAGCTCAGCCGGAACCCGGAGATCGGGCTCACCACAGGCACGGTCAATCCGGTGGTCGGCGAATGCAATGACAGTTTTCTGAATGATATTCGCGGCCTGCACGTCAAAGCTTCGCATGTAGATGAGGCGATTTCGTCGGCCGCCGCAGACTTCGCGCAGGGCGCCGTCGGTGGCGGCACCGGCATGACCGCCTACGGCCTCAAGGGCGGGATCGGCTCGGCCTCGCGCCAGATGAAGCTGGACGGAAAGGTCCATCACCTCGGCATCCTGGTCCTCGCCAACTTCGGCAGGCCGGACGACCTGACCATCGGCGGCCGGGCGATCGGCAAGCGGATCGCGGAAGAGAAGAAGGCCAAGGGAACGCCGGACCAGGGCTCGATCATCATCGTGCTGGCGACCGACCTTCCGGCCAGCGAGCGCCAGCTCCTCCGGGTGGCTCGGCGGACCTCGATCGGCCTCGGCCGGACCGGCTCCTATCTCGGGCACGGCTCAGGCGACCTCTGCATCGCCTTCACCACCGCCAACCGGATCGACCACAACGAGCGGAAGAGCGTCATCGCCTGGCAGGCTCTCGCCGAGCCCAAGATCGACCTCGCCTTCCGCGCCGCGGTCGAGGCGACCGAGGAGGCCGTGATCGAGGCCATGCTGGCCGCCGACCCGATGGTCGGCCGAGCCGGCAACCGGCGGGAGTCGCTCCGCGACTACCTGCACCTGCTCTAGGAGAGGAACATGACGAAGATCGCCGGCGTTTCAGGCGCGCTCCGCCGCGGGTCGTTCAATGCCGGGCTGCTCGCCGCGGCGAAGGACGTGCTGCCATCCGGCGTCACGCTTGAGATCGCGACGATCCGGGGCATCCCCCTCTACGACGGCGACGTCGAAGCGGCGGAAGGGATTCCACCCGCGGTCGCCGCTCTCAAGGACGCGCTCGCCTCGGCCGACGGCATCCTGCTGTCGACGCCCGAGTACAACAACAGCATCCCCGGCGTGTTCAAGAACGCGATCGACTGGGCCTCGCGCCCCTCCTCCGACATCGCCAAGGTTTTCGGCGGCAAGCCGGTCGCGATCATGGGTGCGTCCCCCGGCAACTTCGGGACGATCCTCTCGCAGAACGCCTGGCTTCCGATCCTTCGCACGCTCGGCTGCGATCTCTGGAACGGCGGTCGCCTGATGGTGCCGCAGGCGGGCAAGGCCTTCGACGCCGAGGGCAAGCTCACCGACGAGGCGACCCGGGAGCAGCTGAAGAAGTTCCTCTCCGGGTTCGCCACCTTCATCCAGGGGAAGTGACATGGCCGAGGCAGCGATCCTCGTCTCCAAGACGACCGCTTCGATCGGCACGACGGACTACGCCGTCTCGATCAAGGCGGGACATCACGCGTGGATCTGCGACGAGCATGCCGTGCTCGGCGGAAAGGATACCGGCCCCGCGCCGTTCGACCTGCTCCTCGGCAGCCTCGGTGCCTGCACCGCGATCACGCTCCGCATGTATGCGAAGCGGAAGGAATGGCCTCTGGAAGCGGTCGATGTCGACCTCCGCTATCTCAAGAACGGCGACGCGGCGCGGATCGAACGCTACCTGACCGTGAAGGGGCCGCTCTCGGACGAGCAGAAGGCGCGCCTTGCCGACATCGCCGAACGGACGCCGGTGACGCTCGCGATCAAGAACGGCGTGTCGGTCAGGACCGAGCTGCGCTGACCCCGAAGATCTCGCGGAAGGCCTGCTGGCCTTTCGGCGTGACCGTCACCGCGCGCGTGCCCTCGCTGCGGCGGATCCAGCCCTTGTCGAAGCAATGCGCGCAGATCGCGGCGCCGATCGCGCCCGCCAGATGCGGACGCCGCTCGCTCCAGTCGAGGCAGGGCCGGCAGAGGAGCCTGATGCCGCGCTTGTCCGGACGCGCGGTCAGGGCCTCGACGTCGATGCCGAGGCGGCCAAGCAGCGCCACGCCGGAGTCGGTCATCACCCCCGCATCGCTCGCCAGCTCCACATGGCCGCCCGAGACCATCGCATCGGCGAGGGCGACGCCGAGGCGCCCGGCGAGGTGGTCGTAGCAGGTCCGGGCCGCGCGGAGTGCGGCATCCTTCGGCCCGACAACGATAGGCTTCCGGCTCGCCGCTGCTTCGGAGGCGACCTGCATGATGCTCTCCATCATCCGCGCAACCGCGGGCGAGGCCAGCGCGTGATAGCGATGCCGACCCTGCACCGTGACCGCGATCAATCCTGCCTTGGTGAGGCGCGCGAGATGGCCGCTCGCGGTCTGCGGCGTCACGCCCGCGGCGCGCGCCAGCTCGGACGCTGTCAGCGCACGACCGTCCATCAACGCATGCAGCATGACCGCGCGCGCCGGATCCCCGGCAAGGGCGGCGACTTCGGCGAAGACGGCGTGGGTAGCCATGGTCCGATCCTTCAGGCGACGCGCCATCCTAGGCCCGATCGTAGGCGCACGCTTCGGCCGCGACCGTATCGTCTCAGCTACTTGCTGCGCGCGACGGTGACGCCGTTCCAGCTGGGTCCCGGCGGCTCGCGGCGATAGCCGTCGATCCGTTCGGCGTAAAGGTCCCACAACATCGCCAAGTCCGGGGCGAGCGTCCGTTCCCGGTCGAGCGCCCGCGACGCCTCGTCCCAGCGCTGGGAACGGTAGGCCGCCAGCATCTCCCCCTGGACGGCCTCCAGCGTGCCGTGCGCGTCGTCGGGAGCGGCGGCGCGAAGCGCGTAGATATGAACGGCTTCGGCCTTGCCCTTGACCGCGATCAGGTCGAGCTCGAGGAAGGCGAATCCGGGAGCCGCGGCGACGGTCGTCTCGCCGACGACGATGTCGACGCCGTAGGTCTTGGATTGTCCTTCGAGCCGGGAGGCGAGATTGACCGCATCGCCCAGCACCGAATAGTCGAAGCGCTGGTCCGATCCCATGTTGCCGACGACCGCGACGCCGGAATTGATGCCGATGCCGATCGCGAGCGGCATGAAGCGCCGGCCTTCCTGTGCCGCTTCCGCCTTCAGGCGCTCGTTCAGCCGGACGAGTTCCTCCCGCATCGCGAGTGCGGCGCGACAGGCGTTCGCCGGGTGGTCCGCATCGTCGATCGGCGCGTTCCAGAACGCCATGATGCAGTCGCCCATGTACTTGTCGATGGTGCCGCGGCTGGCGAGGATCCGATCGGTCATCGGCGTCAGGAACAAGTTGATCAGGCGGGTGAGCGCCTGCGGGTCGCTCTTGTAGCTTTCCGAGATCGTGGTGAATCCGCGCACGTCGCAGAACAGGAAGGTCATGTCCCGGGCTTCGCCGCCGAGTTTGAGCCGGCTCGGATCGGCGGCGAGGCGCTCGACCATCGCCGGCGCCAAGTACTGAGAGAAGGCGGTCCGCACTTCGCGCTTCTCTCGCTCAGCCGCGAGATAACTCACCAACGTCGCCGAGACATAGACCGCGAGCGTGGCGGCGACCGGTGTCACGGGATCCAGGAGGAAGCCGAAGAAGCGGAACGCGTGCCACGATCCCGCCACGACGAGCACCGCAGCCGTGATCCCCGCCACCGCCGACCAGGCCGCGCCGACGCGCCCGAGCATCAGAATGAGAACAAAGCCGAGCGCAGTCACGTAGAGGAGCTCGGCGCCGTCGGCCCAGTCGGGCCGGCTGAGGAAGCGTCCGGCGAGGATCTGCTCGATCGCCTGGGCATGCGCCTCGATGCCCGGCAGCGCCTGGTCGAGCGGGCTGGTCCTCAGGTCCTTGAGGCCGGCGGCGCTGGTGCCGACCAGAACGATGGTGCCGTCCAGCTCGTTCTCGCCCGCCTGCCCCATGAGGACCTTCCACGCAGGCAGCGTCCGCTCGCGGCCGATCGGGGCGAAATGCAGCCAGAACTGTCCGCGCGCGTCGGTCGGAACGATGAAGTCGCCGATCTTGATCGAGTCGATGCCGGTCTCGGCGCCGAAGCTCGCGGTGGCCTGCGCCCCGGTGGCACGGATGATGGAGGTGCTCGCCTGCTGCGCGACGCGCAGGGTTTCGGTCACCAGCGAGGCGTAGAGGCGGTTGCCGAGGCGCAGCACCAACGGCACGCGCCGCAGGATGCCGTCCCGGTCGGTGACGCTGTTGAGCGCGCCGTTGCCGCGGGCCGCGCGCTCGAGGATCGGCAGCGAGGCGACGGCACCCGAAAATCCCGGCACGAACGGCGCTGGGTCGATGCCGGCCTGGGCGAAGGTGCCTTTGCGCACGGGCACGCGCTCGTTCGCTTCCGGGACCAGCGCGAAGCCGGTGATCGCAGGCGCGGCGGCGAGCGCTTCAGCCAGCAGGTCGTCGGAATCGGGAAGCAGCGCCAGCAGCGGGCGGATCGCTTCGGCATGCGGCAGCCGCTTCAGGAGTTCGACCGGCGAGGTGCGGTCGGGCTCCGCGAAAAGAACGTCGAGGCCGATCGCGACGGCGCCCCCGTCCTTCAGGCGATCGACGAGCTCGGCGACGATCGAGCGCGGCCATGGCCACTGGCCGATGCGGGCGAGGCTCTCGTCATCGATGTCGACCACGCGGACGGCGGAAACCTCCGCATCGCGAGGCGCGAGACGCTGGTACCCGTCGAAGACACGAAGCCGGATCTCTTCCAGGACGCCGCCTGGATCGGCGATCCGCAAAGTCAGGATCAGGGCGAGGATTGCGCCGGGGACCGCGAAGGATGCGGACCGGCGCAGCCTCGCGAGCATCACTGCTTCTTGCCGACAAAGACGCCGATCGCCGCGTAGTTCGCATTCGTACCCGGCTTCCCGGAGACGGTGAACTGGCCGCCGGTCTCGCGCGTCGGATCGCCGCCGCCCGAGAAGAAGGAACCTTGCGCGCGGCCCGCGAGGTCGGCCTTGCCGGTGATGTCGAGCGTCGAGCCGTAGTCGCGGCCGTTGGTCGAGGAGATCGTTCCCGACATGTTAAGGCCATCGAAGTTGGTGATGCTCATGCTGCCGCTGCGGCTGGCAAAGTTGAAGTTGGCGTTGTAGTTGCCGGCGGCGAGATAGCGGGCGCTGCCGTTGATCACGGTGCCGACCGCGTGGCCGGCGTAGCTGGCGCTGCCGGTCGTCGGCATCTCGCTCTGGGAGACGACGGGACCAGCGACCCAGGTGCCCATGTGGAGAGCATGGGTCTGGGCGACATTGCTGGCGTTCGTGCTCGCAATCGACCCGCCCCACCAGCCCCACTGCACGAACTCGCAGGCGCAGGCCTGCACGCCTCCGGGCAGGCCTGCACCGGACAGGCCACTGGAGACCAGGTAGAGCTGGCTCGATGTCGCGTTGCGCGTTCCTGCGGTGTCGGTGATCGTCACGCCGGTGCTGGACTCGACCGCAGCGAAGCGGTTGCGGTCGACATAGGTGCCGTGCGCCGCGTCGCCGCCGAAGTTCAAGGTGACGCTCGGGCCGGCCGAGCCGGCTTCGGTCGTCATGTTGAAGGTCGCGGCGAGACGACCGGTCGCGGCGTCGGTGTTGATCGAGATGCTGCCGGGCCCGCCCGGGGATCCGGTACCCGCCAGCAGCGGCGTCGACGGGTCGATGCGCCCGTCGGACCTGATGGAGTCGGCGAAGGCCGCCGCATACCCGTTCAGCGTCTGCGTCTCGCGCGACCCCACCGACGGCGTCGAGGTGATGCGCGTTCCCGTCTGTCGATAGGTGTAGGAAGCGGAGCCGCCGGTGAGTCCGGCGTCGGTCCCGCTGCCGCTCTGCGTGAAGCCTTCGGGCATGCGGCCGGCGGCGAAGCTGTTGACCGTGCCGGTTCCCTGGATCGTCGAGGTCGAGCCGATCGCTGTCGTCTCGCGATCCGCGTTGGCGCGCGAGCTGCCGCGGGTCGTGGCCAGCATGCCGGTGTTGTTCGCACCTTCGCCGGTGGTGACGACGACCACCGAATGCTGGCCGCTGCCGGATCCATCGACGCCGACCGAGACCTGCACGCTCTTCACCGTGCCGGTCGGGCCGCTGGAGACGCCGATGAAGTTGCTGGTGACCGGGCTCGTCGTCCCGCCCGACGCGCCGGAGCGCACCGACGGCATCGAAGATCCCAGCGAAGGATCCGCGTCCACCCGATAGGTGACGATGGCACCGGCCGGAAGCGCCGCATTGGTGACGGCGTTGCGTTGGGTCTGCTGGGTCGCGTCACGGCCGGCCTGCTGGTTCTGGGTTTGGTTTTGAGTCTGGCCCTGGCGGCGGATGCCCGCTTGGTTCTGCCCCGGAGGCGGAGGCTGGCCCGCCCCCTGCCCTGGCATCCGCTCGGCGACCTGCGTACCCGTCGGCTGCTGCTGCGCGCCGCCGTTCGCATCCGCGCGACCGTTCAGCTGCTCGAGGTTCTGCTTTATCTGGTCAGGAGCGGCGCGCGTCGCCGCCGTCGGCGCGGCGCCCCGGCTCTGCACGCTGGTGGTGAAGCCCGGCCGCGCGATCCGTTCGATCGCACCGGTCGAGGACGTCACCGTCATCTCGATGCCGAACAGGAAAGTGGCATTCGTCGCTCCGGTGAGCCCGTCGACCGAGACGATGCCGATGCCGCCGCGAATGCCGATGGTCGCGGTCGGCGTCGTGATCGTCACCGGCTGGTTCTTGCTGAGCTTGCCTCCGACGAAGCGGACGACGCCCTTGGCCGCGGTCGCCGCCAGCTTGCCGGTGCCGGCCGCGGGATCGAATATGAACTCGTCGAGCACGAGATCGGAGTCCGGGCCCACCGTGAACGCCGAACCGTCGACAAAAAGCATCTGCGCCTGGCCGCGCGCGTCCGTCACCAGGCGTTCGCGGTGGAAGACGTCGTTGCCGACTTCGACGGTGCGGCCCGCAGCCGCCGGCGGCGTCCCGGTCAGCTGCTGATTGACCGCGGCGGCGACGCCGATCTTCGTCTGCGCGCCCGCGTCATCCGCAAGCAGCGCCGAGGCGAGAATGGCGAGGATCAGTATGCGCAACATGGCGAACCTCCTGCACTTCGGAGCCCAAGCTAGCTTGGATCCACGCATCGCCGACGTGACCGCGCTCACAGGGAAAACGTGATGCTGCTCACACTCAGAAGGCATAGCCGAGCCCGATCGTCCCGCTGGTGTTGGTGTAGGTATAGTTCTCGATCGACGACCTGACCCATTGCTGCTGGAGCTGAAGGTTGACCGACCAGCTGCCGAGGAACCTGACGGACAGACCGGCACCCATAGTCCATTCTCGGTCGTAGCGGAGCGTACTGGGGTCGACCG
This sequence comes from Alphaproteobacteria bacterium, assembly GCA_044223515.1. Lineage (GTDB taxonomy): Bacteria > Pseudomonadota > Alphaproteobacteria > SHVZ01 > SHVZ01 > SHVZ01. The sequence goes on along the minus strand of JBGALV010000143.1, from coordinate 1,534 downwards.
TCGCGTCGATGCCGTCGTAATAGCGCATCGTCCGCCCGCCGCTCAGGCTCGCGACCCAAGGCTGTTGGGTGATGCCGAAGGGCGCTGCAAATTGACGGTAGTAAGTGAGGTCGGCCGAATACTCGAGATAGCGCTCGAACTCGGCGCGCGTGTTGGCGAAGGTGACGCTGCCGGTGGCGCGGATGAGATCGGCAGCTCCTGGCGCGAAGCGGATACCGAGGCGGGCGCCATGCTCCCAGCCGTCCTTGTCGGAAACGGTCGGCCGCGCTTCGGACACATGGAAGCGGCGGAAGCGCGACTTGAGATCGAAGTCGAGACCGAGAGCGGCGCCGAACGGCATCTCGCCCGAGAGCCCGCCGCCGTAGCTGACGAAATAGCGCGCATCGTCCAGCGTCACCGCGCTGCCGAGCGCGTAAGGGCGCAGGTTCCATCCGTCCTCGCCGCCGAAGCGGAGCCGCGGCCCCAGGTCGAGCTGCGCCACCTGCAGATCGAGCGACGAGATCTCCTGCTGGCGCGTGCCATAGAGCTGGAGTCCGGCTTCGATCGTGTCCCGGTCCTGGGTACCGAGATCGTAGGCGAAGGCGAGCGCGGCCTGGGCATAGGCGTTCCAGTCGGAGCGCTTCTGCGAGGCCGGGTCGAGCGTCGCATCCAGGCCGAACAGCTTGACCACGCCGGCGCTGTTCGCCGCATTGGCGTTCGACTGCCAGCGCAGGCCGGTCTGTACCGAGAGGCCGAACGTGGTGGCGGAAAGACGCTTGTCGATCTCCGCCAGGTTCGCCTGGGTTTCGGTGCGGATGTCGGCGGGAATGTCGGCCGCCTTCAGCACGTCCTCGAAATAGCCCTTGGCGATCTGGTTCGATCCGAGGCGCATGTAGAGCAGCGCCAGCTCGTAGCGGATGCGCGGCAGGTCGGGATTGAAGATCAGCAGGCGCTCGAATGCGGACACCGCGCCTTCGAGATCGCCCGCCGCGATCGCTAGCTCGGCGAAGCGGAAGGTGAGGTCGAGGTCGGTCGGATGCGCCATCATCTCGCGGAAGGCGGTGTCGTAGTCCGTCGGCAGCGGGCCGGTACGACGAGGGCTCGCCTGCGCGACTTGCGTCGGCGCCGGTGCAGGCGGAGGCGACGCGTGGTTCCCGCCAGCCGCGATCTGCTGCCACCCGCCGCTCGGCGCGGTCGCGGTCCAGGCCGTCCTGTCGGCCGCCACCCGCCGCGTGTCCTCGGCCATGTCGACGACGACGCGATAGAGCGGCCGGCCATCGTCCTCGGCGAGCGGGAAGGCCCGCACCGCCTGGGGCGCCCTGGCGAGACGAAGCATCACGACGGTCTCGGCGTCGGTGTCGGGATCGACGGATACCGCCTGGACCAGGCCGGCGCGGGCCAGCGTGCGGCCGGCGAAGCGCCGCGGCTGCTCGCCCTGGTTCGGCACGACGATCGCGAGCGACCGTGCGTCGGGCGCCAGCAGGACCTGGTATGGCGCCTCCTCGACCAGGTCGAGGACGGCGCGCGTCATGCCGGGATGGACGCCGAGGCGAAG
>JBGALV010000014.1:0-61409 GCA_044223515.1 Alphaproteobacteria bacterium | reverse complement strand
GCGGGCGGTTGGGCCCGAAGGCGCCGACGCCGGCGGCGATCATCACCGCCTTGGCCTCGACCTCGAGGCCCGACGAGGTGCCGACGACGAAGCCGTCGCCCGAGCGGGCCAGCTTCGTCACCTGCTGGCCCAGATGATAGGTCGGGCCGAACGGCGCCGCCTGCTCGGCAAGCTTGTCGACCAGCACCTGCGCGTCGATCTTCGGATGGCCGGGGATGTCGAAGATCGGCTTCTCCGGATAGAGCGCCGCGCATTGGCCGCCCATCATGTCGAGCGCATCGAACACATGCGCCTTGACCTTGACCATGCCGCACTCGAACACGGCGAAGAGGCCGACGGGGCCGGCCCCGATGATCGCGACATCGGTCTTCTGACGATCGGACATGCACGCTCGCGGGAAGGCTTCAGGGAATCGCCGTTAACATGGCGATGCGCGGCGGGCGAGGCAACCGCTCTCTCAGGCGGTTTTCGCCCATTTCTCCAGCCCGGCGAGGGTCCGGTCGAAGACCTCGACGCCGCGGCGGAGCACCTTCCGCTTCCAGTCGTCGGTCTCGACGTAGAAGCGGGCACGGAACCGCTTCTGGATCGCCAGGCCCTCGGACGAAAGCGGATCGCCGTAGAGATGGTGGTAGTTGTTCTCGCGCGCCAGGTCGAAGTCGAGCACGTCGACGGCGGAGGTGCCGTATTCGAGCGCCACGGTGCGCACGCGCGCGGCCGGCACGCGGTCGGCGACGATGTCATAGGGCCAGCGCGCATGGGTCGGGATCAGCGGGTCGTGGCCGGTCACGTGGACGTCGCCGAACCACTCGCGCAGCCACGCGACGCCCGGCGAGCCCTCCTGGGCGTAGCTCATGATCAGGCCGTCGCCGACCGGGCCGTAGCCGGTATGGATGTCGAGCGTGACCACGTTCGCCGCATGGGAAAGCCAGCCGTCGATGATCCGGTCGACGACGCGCTTCGACCAGGTCGGCCCGCATCCATGATAGGTCAGGCTCTTCGGATGCTTGTGCTGGCCGAGCCGCATGACGCGGGTGAGCTCGCGCTCGCCGTTCTGCTGGACGAAGCTCTGCAGCTTGCGGTCGGCCGCCTCGCGCACCGGACCGCTCCAGGCCGCCGGCGCCAGCGCGTCGTGCAGCGCGTCGAAGCCCGGATTGTCGGCATAGGGCGGGTCGCAGTAGAGCAGGTTGCGGAACAGGTCGACATTGTCCTCGTTCTCGCGGCGGTTCCAGGCGAGGCCCCAGGGATTGATCTGGTGGACAAAGAGGATCGAGGTGTCCTGCGGCAGCCGGATCGAGGCGAAGTCGTTCAGGCGCTGCACCATCACGCCGCCGCCGGCATAGCCCTCGATGCCGTGCGTGCCGGACACCACCATCATCACGTTCTTCGACTCGTGCGGGCCCATCAGCGCGACCGTGGTCGCGAGCGTCTCGCCCTCCGGCCCCTTCAGCGGATGCGTGAACACGACCGGCGCGCCGCCGGCCTTGCGGCAGGCCGACATGAACTTTTCGTCAGCTTCCGGCGGCGTCGCCGAGAAGGAACCGAGGTCGAGGGCAGCGTGCATGGGGACTCTCGCGGGCGGCAGGAAGAACACAGTGACCGGACGGTGAGAGGGACGCAACGGGGCGGGAACAGCCCGCGCCGGCCGGCGTTGACACCGGAACGTCCCGATCGTCCGGAGCGGCACATGCATTTCACCAGACGCGGCCTCCTCGCCTTCGGCGGTGCCGCCATCGGGGCGGGCGCCGCCACCTTCGCCGCGACCCGGAAGGAGCCGGACATCGCCGAGACCAGGCCCGCGGCCACGCCCGAGCCGGTGACGGGACCGGATTTCTCGAAGCTCGTCAGCGGCGACGACTGGGACCAGGTGCGCGACCAGTTCTCGCTCTCGCGCGAGGTCGTCCACCTGAGCGCGCTGCTGTTCGCCTCCCATCCCGGCATCGTCGGCAACGCGATCGACGAGTATCGCCGCCGCCTCGATGCCGACCCGGTGCAGTACCTGCAGGAGAACAACGACCGCCTTCGCGACGCGAGCATGGCCGCGGCGGCGAAGTATCTCGCGATCGAGCCGAAGCACGTCGCGCTGACGGAATCGACGACGATGGGTCTCGGCCTCGTCTATCACGGGCTTCGGCTGAAGCCCGGCCAGGAGATCCTGACCACCGAGCAGGACTACTATGTGACCTACGAGGCGACGCGGCTAGCCGCGCGCCGCGCCGGTGCCACCGTGCGCCGCATCCCACTGTTCGAGGACATCGACGAGATCGCCGAGCCCGCCCTGGTCGAACGGATCGCTGGCGCGATCAAGCCCGAGACCCGGGTGCTGGCGCTGACCTGGGTGCACTCGTCGAGCGGGCTCAAGATCCCGGCGCGAAAGATCGCGGACGCGGTCGCCGGCATCAACGCCTCGCGCGCGGAGCCGGACCAGGTGCTGTTCGTGCTCGACGGCGTCCACGGCTTCGGCAACCAGGACATCACGATGGAGTCGCTGGGATGCGACTTCCTGATCGTCAGCTGCCACAAATGGCTGTTCGGCCCACGCGGCACGGGCCTGGTCGCGGCGGGTAAGCGCGGCTTCAAGGACGTGATGCCGACGATCCCCAGCTTCACCGACGGGGCGGCGTGGAGCGCCTGGCAGCGCGGCAAGGACTCCCCCGATGCGATCCAGACCGGCTGGGGGTTCATGCCCGGCGGCTTCAAGGCCTTCGAGCATCAATGGGCGCTGGCCGAGGCGTTCGCTTTCCACGAGGCGATCGGCAAGGCCAAGGTCGCCGAGCGCACCGCGGCGCTGAACACGCGGCTCAAGGACGGGCTCGCCGGCATCGCCCATGTCAGGCTGGTGACGCCGCGCGCGCCCGAGCTCTCCGCCGGCATCGTCTCCTTCGACATCGACGGCTTCACCCCGCATGCGGCGACGAAGCGTCTGCGCGAGCACCGCATCGTCGCCTCGGTCGCCCCCTACGCCCGCCCGCATGTGCGGCTCACGCCCGCGATCACCAACACGCCCGCCGAGATCGACTACGCGCTCGAGGTGATCGCCGGCCTGAGCCCGCCGCAGACCGCGACGCGGATGTCGGGGAAGAAGAGCTAGCGCTCGCTCCATCCACACCCTCCCTCGGCTGCGTAGCAGACGGGGGAGGGACGGGGTGGGGGCCGGCTCCATGGAAGTCACGCTCTCGGCCGCCCAGTCGATCAGCGCGACCTCGCGCGCGCGCCCGCCCTGCCCTCCCCCACGTACGACGCGGGGGAGGGTTCCGATGCACGACGCGCGTTCGCGAATTGACATCCCTCCTGCTTCCCTCCAAGAATGCGCGCCATGCGTCGCCGCGCCGCCAACCTCGTCTCGAAAAAACAGACCCTCTAGGGGTCTGCCGCCGGCCGCGCATCCGCGCATCACCGTCAGGAACAACAGGACCCCTCCGGCTAGGCAGGGGTCTTTTAGTTTTTGCGTCTCCCTTCCGCCGGAACTCCCAACCAGCAGAAGGGTACCCATGACCGACACCTCCGCCCCCGCCTTAGGCGGCCTCTGGATTCCGCTGATCACGCCGTTCCGCGACGGCCGCGTCGACGACGCCTCGTTCGCGCGGCTGATCCGCCATCTGCTCTCCCATCCGGTCGACGGCATGATCGTCGCCGCGACCACCGGCGAGGGCCTGACCCTGGGCCGGGAGGAGACGAAGCGCCTGGCCGAGCTCGCCGCGGCGACCGTCGCCGGCCGCGTGCCGCTCCATCTCGGCATCGCCGGCACCGACACGCGCGCGCTGGGTCTGCAGATCGAGGCGACGCGTGGCTGGCCGGTCCAGGGCTATCTCGTCTCTTGCCCCTCCTATGTGCGGCCCTCGCAGGAAGGCCTCTACCAGCACTTTCTCCGCATCGCCGACGCGGCGGGAGATCGCCCGGTCGTCGTCTACAACATCCCCTATCGCACCGGCGTGAACCTCGCGAACGACACGCTGCTCCGCCTCGTCGAGGCGCGCCCGAACATCGTCGGCATCAAGGACTGCTGCGCCGATCCGCAGCAGTCGGTCGAGCTGATCGGCCGCCGGCCGCCGGGCTTCAGCATTCTGACCGGCGAGGACGCGCAGTATTTCAGCGCGCTGACCCACGGCGCCGACGGCGGCATCACCGCCTCCGCCCATGTGAACACCGGGGCCTTCGCCCGCATCCGCCGCGACCTGCTCGCCGGCGAGTCCGACCGCGCCCGCGCCGCCTGGCATGGGCTCGTCGACCTCGTCCGCCTCTTCTTCGCCGAGCCGAACCCCGCCCCGGTCAAGCACTGGCTCTGGCGCCAGGGCCTGATCGCCTCGCCGGAGCTGCGCCTGCCGATGACCGGCATCACCCCGGCCCTCGCCGGCCGCCTCGACCGCATGATGCAGTCGCGCGGCGCGATGAAGGTGGCGGCGGAGTAGACGCCCCGCGCGCTCCCCCTCATACCCCCTCCCTCGACTGCCTCGTGTCCCCTCCCCCGGCGGAGCCGGGGGAGGGTTAGGGTGGGGGCCGGCTTGATTTGAGTCACATGCTCTACTGTCCAGTCGATTGAACCGCCTCGCTGTGCCCCCACCCTGCCCTCCCCCGCGTAAGACGCGAGGGAGGGTTCAGAGGCACGCGCTTCGCACGAGGGGAGGGTTCCGAACGGCGCTTCACACGCGCTAGGCTCCTCTCCAACCAAGGAGCCTCCTCATGGAAATGCGCACACTCGGTCGAACCGGCGTGAAGGTCTCCGTGCTCGGCTTCGGCTGCGGCGCGGTCGGCGGGATGATGGTGAAGGGCAGCGCCGCCGACCAGGAGCGCGCCGTCGCCCGCGCGCTGGAGGCCGGCGTCACCTTCTTCGACACAGCGCCGATGTATGGCAACGGCGCCAGCGAGACCAATCTCGGCCGCGTTCTGGCGAAGCTGAAGCCTGAGATCTTCCTCGCCACCAAATGCACGGTGCTGCCCGAGGATCGCGGCGACATCGCCGGCGCGGTGGCGCGCTCGCTGGAGGCGAGCCTGAAGCGCCTCAGCCGGGCCCAGGTCGACCTGCTGCAGCTCCACAACCGCGTCGACTCATCGGGCACGGACCGTCCGCTCCCGGCCGAGGTGGTGATCGGCGAGGTCGCGCCGGCTTTTGCGAAGCTGAAGGCCGAGGGCAAGATCCGCTTCGCCGGCATCACCGCGCTGGGCGACACGGCGCTTCTCCACCGCGTCGTCGAGTCCAAGGCCTTCGACACCGCGCAGATCTGCTTCAACCTGCTGAACCCGAGCGCCGCGATGCCGGTGCCTGCGGGCCTGCCGGCGCAGGACTTCAAGGTCCTCGCGACCAAGGCGCGCGATGCCGGCATGGGCCGCATCGGCATCCGCGTCTTCGCCGGCGGCGCCTTGAGCGGCAGCGAGGAGAGGCATCCGACCGGCGTTCCCAGCGTACCGCCGATCGCCTCGGGCCCCGACTACGCGACCGATGCGAGGAACGCGCACCGCTTCGACAAGCTGGTCAAGGCCGGCCACGCCGCGAGCCTGATCGAGCTCGGGCTCCGCTTCGCGATCTCCTCCGACGCGCTCTCGACCGTGCTGATCGGCACCTCGACGCTCGACCAGCTCGAGACCGCGATCAAGGCGATCGAGAAGGGCCGGCTTTCGGCCGACGCGCTCGCGGCGATCGCAAGGGCCTGAACAGCAAAACGGCCGAGGCGTCGCCGCCCCGGCCGCAAGCCTCACGCCGGCAACCGGATCAGTTGTAGACGTGAATGACCTTCCGGCTGTCGCGCTCGACGACGACCGGCCGGTTGTTGATGATCGAGTAGCTGTAGGACTCTCGCTTCGGGACGACGATGGTCTCCGGCAGCGGATGCACGGTCACCGTGCTCGGGAGCGCCTGGCCGATCTGCACGTGGATCGACGGATCGTCGACCGACTTGTACTTCTGGGTCGTCGAGTACTCGCGCATCGTGGTGCCGTAGGCGTCGGTCCAGGTGGTGGTGGTCGTGGTCGTCTGCGCCGAGGCGACGCCGATGCCGGCCGCCAGCGTGAGCGCCGCAACGGTCGAAAGCAGGGTCTTCTTCATGTCCAGGTCTCCTCAATTCGCGTTCAGTGGGAACTGCGGGAAGAACACCCGAGATGCGCGGCCGATCACCTGAGACGCAGATTTAGGCGAACAGCACCGCAGCGTACCGCGGAGACGGTATGAGGTTGACGCAACGCCGGCGACGCTAATCCTCCCAAGCAAATGAGCTCGCGCGCACCTCAGCGTCGTTGCATCTGTTACTCGCTATGAGCATCGACGGTAGGCGCTTCTCAGCGCAGGCGATTGATGCTAGAACAAATAATGAACATAAAAAATCATGTTATCTCACTACGGTAACTTATCGCTATATTATATTGATATAATTGAGTTAGTTTGATAGTATCGAGAATAATCGGCACTGACCAGCTCGGGGCGCGAAGACGTGGGGAAGAACTCAAGCATTGAGTGGACGCACCACACGTTCAACCCTTGGTGGGGGTGCACGAAGGTCTCGCCTGCTTGTAAACACTGCTATGCAGAAGCTTGGGCTAAGCGAGTGGGCCAGTCGCTCTGGGGGCCCAAATCAGGGCGCCGTTTTTTTGGCGACGCTCATTGGCGCCAGCCCCTTAAGTGGAACGCCGAGGCAGAAGCTGCAAACGTACGCAGACGAGTGTTCTGCGCGTCCATGGCTGACGTATTTGAAGCGCGAGCTGAACTCGACGAGTGGCGCGAGCGTCTTTGGCTACTAATCGCGAAGACGCCTGCATTGGATTGGTTGCTTCTCACAAAGCGCCCTGAGTTCGTGAGTGCCTCAGTCCCTTGGGGCAAAAACTGGCCAACGAATGTTTGGCTCGGCACCACGGCTGAGAATCAACTTTGGGCCGAGCGCCGCGTCCCTCATCTCCTTCAACATCCAGCCTCAGTGCGCTTCCTCTCTTGTGAGCCATTGCTTGGGGCTCTTGATTTAAAAACTTGGCTTTCTAGTCCCACGCATCGTGGAGTTGACTGGGTGATTGTTGGCGGGGAAAGCGGCGGGAAAGCGCGTCCGATGAATCCCGAATGGGCACGGTCCATCCGCGACCAATGCCTCAACACCTCTGCCTCTTTCCATTTCAAGCAGTGGGGGAATTGGGCACCCGATCAAGAGGCCGCTCCAGCGTCAGCAACTCGCGTGACGGTTGCCGGAAAGAGCGGCAAACCTATCCATTTAGTCAAAAGCGGAAAATGGCTTACGGGGCGTTTGCTGGATGGACGCTCCTGGGACGAACTCCCCCGGCAAAAAATGACTGCACGCGCTGCATAGGATCGCTTTGGCCGAACTCCTACCATCAGAGCTTGATCCTAAGCGATACGAGCTCCACGACGATGGTCTACCAAGAGAGATCGTCGGATCGTGGACCCGCGACAAGCATGCACGTCTCGAGCGTTACATCACCATCAGCCAAGCTGCACGGTCCAAATATGTTGGTGTCGGTAAGGGTGGTGCGACCCTAATCGATCTGTTCTCTGGGCCGGGCGTCGCTCGAATTAGAGATGATGGTGAAGTCGTACCCGGCAGCCCTCTCGCCATGTGGCAATACGCACAAACCGGGAAAGCGCCCTTCACCGAAGTCTTTGTTGCCGACTACAAACGCTCGCTATGCGAAGCGGCAAGCGCACGCCTGAAAAGCGCTGGCGCTCCGGTAACTGCCTTTCAGGGAGAAGCCCTTCAAACGGTCAAACAAATCGTCCAACGTTTAAACCCTTATGGTCTGCACTTCGCGTTCCTCGACCCATTCAATCTTGATGCGCTCCCGTTCGAGGTAATCCGCCATCTAGCAACTATCGAGCGCATGGACATCATCGTTCACGTGAGCGCCCTTGACCTACAGCGCAATCTCCAGAGCTACATTTCGAACCCTGGATCATCGCTCGATAAGTTTGCACCCGGATGGCGCGACAGCGTAGACGTCAGCCGGCCTGCCGACGTCGTCCGAGCGAAGATCCTTGAGCACTGGCGTAGCTTGGTCAGCGATACAGGCATGGAGGTTGCGAGAGCCGCAGAGCTTGTTTCTGGAACAGCTAACCAGCGTCTTTACTGGCTAGCCTTTATTGCTCGTCACAAACTCGCCCTGGAATTCTGGGACAAAATACGAGTCATTGGTCCACAGCAACGCCTTCTTCTCTAACTTCAGAATGAGATCCAAGTTGCTGAGAACCGTCTTCGCAGCCAGACTTTGGCCGTGCACCCTATCTCCATTTCACCAACGTCGCCTTCGACAACTCAGGCTCTCGCCGGAAGCCTCGCTTCTTTGCTTCGCACTGGCGACGTCGTGGCCTTGCATGGCGAACTCGGTGCCGGAAAGACGTTCTTCGCCCGCGCGGTGATCCGGGCGATGGGTGGGCCGGAGGAGGTGCCGTCGCCGACCTTCACGCTGGTGCAGACCTACGACGTCAAGCCGGCGCCTGTCTGGCATTTCGATCTCTATCGCCTCGCGCGGCCGGAAGACGCGCATGAGCTCGACATCGAGGATGCGTTCGCGGATGCGATCTCGCTGATCGAGTGGCCGGAGCGGCTGGGACCGCTTCTGCCGTCGGATCGCCTCGACGTGCATCTCGCGTTCGGCAAGGCCGAGAACGAGCGCGTGGTGACGCTCGCCGGCGGACCGTCCTGGACCGAGCGGCTGAAGGCGCTCGCATGAATCTCAAGACGATCCCGCCCGGCGTGCCGTTCCTCGATGCGCTGGCGGCAGGCCTCTGGGCACGGAAGAAGGACCCGCTCGATCTCGCAGCGATGACCGTGCTGCTGCCGACGCGGCGCGGTGCCCGCGCGCTGTCGGATGCGTTCCTTCGCCTCAGCGAGGGCGTGCCGCTGCTGCTGCCGCGCATGGTGCCGCTCGGCGACGTGGATGCGGCCGAGCTCGATCTCGGGCCGGCGGCCGAGCTCGGCCTCGCGGACGCGCTCGACCTCCCCCCGGCCATCGCCGAGCCGAGGCGCCTGCTGCTGCTGACCCGGCTGGTCCTTCAGGCGCGCCCGACGCTGGCCCCCCACCATGCCGCGCGCCTCGCCAAGGAGCTGGCGCGGCTTCTCGACCAGATCCACACCGAGGGCCTCGCCTTCTCCGACCTTCCGGCGCTGGTGCCGGAGGACCTGGCACAGCATTGGCAGCTGACGCTCGACTTCCTGAAGATCCTCTCCGAGCGCTGGCCCGAGATTCTGAAGGACGAAGGCGCGCTCGATCCCGCCGACCGGCGCTCGCAGCTGATCCGCCTGCACGCCGAGGCGCTGGCCAAGGCGCCGCCGAGGGATCCCTACATCGTCGCCGGATCGACCGGCAGCATCCCGGCGACCGCCGACCTGATGAAGGTGGTCGCCTCGCTGCCCAATGGCGAGGTGGTGCTGCCCGGCCTCGACCTCGCCTGCGACGAGCGCACTTGGGAAGCGATCGGCGAGGAGCCCGTCCACCCGCAGCACACGATGCACCGGCTGCTGGCCCGGCTCGAGGTCGCACGGAAGGACGTCGCCCTGTGGTCGGCGGACGCCGTACCGCCGCGCGCGAAGCTGCTGCAGCGCGCGCTGACGCCGGCCGCGACCTCCGACGACTGGCGCGGGCTTCCCGCGATCGAGGAGGCGGCGGTCGCGGGCCTCTCGCGCCTCGACCTGCCGACCTCGGAAGCGGAGTCGCGCGCGATCGCGCTCTCCCTGCGCGAGGCGCTGGAGACGCCGGAGGCGCGCGCCATGCTGGTGACGCCCGACCGCCTGCTCGGCCGCCGCGTCGCCGCCGAGATGGCGCGCTGGAACATCGAGGTCGACGACTCCTCCGGCCAGCCGCTTGCCGGCAGCGCGGTCGGCACCTTCATGCGGCTGATCCTGACCGCGATCGAATCCGATCTCGCGCCGGTCGACCTGCTGGCGTTGCTCAAGCACCCGATCGCCTCGGGCGGGATCCCGACGCCGGCGTTCCGCGACCTCGCGCGCCGGCTCGAGCAGGCGGTGCTGCGCGGGCCGCGCCCCGCCCCCGGCATCGCCGGCCTCGCCAGCGCGATCGAGGCGGCCGAGATCAAGGACGCGGGCGAGAAGAAGACGCTGCTCGCCTTCGTCGCCGATCTCGGCAAGCGCCTGGCGCCATTGATCCAGGGCATCGGCGGCGGCGAGGCGACCCTGACCACGCATCTCGCCCATCACATCGCGGCGGCCGAGGCGCTGGCGGCGGACGACGCGTCGGGCGGCGCCGAGCGGCTCTGGCGCGGCGAGGCCGGCGACATGCTGGGCACGTCGCTGGCCGAGATCAGCGAGGCCGCCGACACCTTCGCGCTCGCCCGTGGATCCTTCTATCCGCAGCTCTACGATGCGCTGACCGAGGGCCTGGTCGTGCGCCCACAGCGCGGCCAGCATCCGCGCCTGTCGATCCTGGGCCCTCTCGAAGCACGCCTGCAGACGGCGGATGTCGTCGTGCTCGGCGGCCTCAACGAGGGCACCTGGCCGCCGGAGCCGCAGGCCGATCCGTGGCTCTCGCGCCCCATGCGCCAGCGTTTCGGCCTGCCGTCGCCCGAGCGGCGGATCGGCCTTTCCGCGCATGACTTCGTCGAGCTGGCGTCGGCGAGGCAGGTCGTTCTCACCCGCGCCGAGCGTGTCGAGGGCACGCCGACGGTCGCGTCGCGCTGGCTGCTCCGCCTCGACGTCGTGCTCGGCGAGGAGGGATCGCTCCGCCTCAGGCGCGAGAGCGCCACGCGCCGTGCCTGGGTCGAGGCGCTGGACGCACCCGCAGGGCCGCCGCAGCCGATCGCGCCGCCGGCACCGCGCCCGCCGGTCGAGGTGCGGCCGAAGCGGATGTCGGTCACCGAGATCGAGCGCTGGATGCGCGACCCCTACGCGATCTATGCGCGCCACGTGCTGGGCCTCAAGGCGCTCGATCCGATCGACGCCGATCCGGGCGTCGCCGAGCGCGGACAGTTCATCCATGCGGCGCTCGACCGCTTCGTGCGCGACTTCCCCGACGGGCTGCCGCACGACGCGCGCGAGCGGCTGCTTTCCATCGGCCGCACCGAGTTCGGCGCGGCGCTCGACCGGCCGGGCGTGCGTGCCTTCTGGTGGCCGCGCTTCGAGCGCATCGTCGACTGGTTCCTCGAAACCGAGGTCGCAAGGCGGCCGGCGCTGGCCGCCTCGGTCACGGAATCGCACGGCCGGCTCGACCTCGGCGGCTTCACGCTGACCGGCTTCGCCGACCGCATCGACCGGCTGGAATCCGGCGGGCTCGTGATCCTCGACTACAAGACCGGCGGCGTGCCCAAGGCCGACGAGGTGGCGCTCGGCCTCTCGCCGCAGCTGCCGCTGGAGGCGCTGATCGCGGAGGCCGGCGGGTTCGAGAACGTCGAGGCCGGCAAGGTCGAGGCGCTCGAATACTGGCGGCTCTCCGGCGCCGATCCGGCCGGCGAGATCAAGAGCCTCGCCGACGATCCGCGCGCCCTGATCGAGGCGGCGCGCGCCGGCCTGCTGGCGCTGATCCAGCGCTTCGCCGATCCGGCGACGCCCTACCTCTCGCGCCCCGACCCGGTCTCGGGCCCGCGCTACAGCGACTACGACCATCTCGCACGGGTGAAGGAATGGTCGACGCTGGAGGGATGATGACGCGCGCGGCGGCTCACAGCCCGCCCCCCACCCTAACCCTCCCCCACGAAAGCGGGGGGAGGGAACACGAGGCGCGTGCGGCCGCGTTTCTTGTGCTCGCCGCTTCACCTCGCCAGTCGCGCCGCGTCGCTTGCCATGCCCTATTCTTCCCCGTTTGCTCCGCAGCCGAGGGAGGGGGCCCGATAGGAGGCTCGTGTCATGCCGCCGATAGCCCGCGTCCGCTCGGACGATCAGCTGCGCGCGGCGAGCCCGGAGGCGTCCGTCTGGGTCGGCGCGTCCGCCGGCTCGGGCAAGACCTCGGTACTTTCCGATCGCGTGCTGAGGCTGATGCTGCTCGACGGTGCCAAGCCGGAGCGCCTCCTCTGCCTCACCTTCACCAAGGCGGCCGCGGCCGAGATGAAGACGCGCGTCATGGTCGAGCTCGCCGGCTGGGCGAGGGCCGACGACGCGGCGCTCGCCGACAGCCTGCACAAGCTGCTCGGGCGCAACGCGACCGATGACGAGGAAGAGTGCGCACGCCGCCTCTTCGCCCGCGCGCTCGACGCGCCCGGCGGCCTCAAGATCCAGACCATCCACGGCTTCTGCCAGAGCCTGCTCGGCCGCTTCCCGCTCGAGGCCGGCGTCGTCCCCTATTTCGATCTGGCCGAGGACCGCGTCGCCGGCGAGCTGATGGCCGAGGCGCGGAACCGCGTGCTGGCGGCGGCCCGCGTCGGCGGAGACCTCGCCGACGCGCTCGCGACCGCGACCGAGCGGGCCGGGGAGCAGCGCTTCGACACGCTGATCCAGGACCTCGCACGCGAGCGCGGCCGGCTGATGCGCCTCGTCGAGGATCACGGCATCGAGGACGTGGTCGCGCGGATCTTCGCGCGCCATGCCGCCGATCCGACCGAGACGCCCGAGCGGCTGATCGCGGAAGCGGTGCGCGACGGCGCCTTCGACCTGGTCTCGCTCAGGCGGGCCTGCGACGCGCTGTCGAGGAGCGGCGTCGAGGATCAGCGCCGCGCGCCGGTCCTGGCGGCGTTCCTCGCCGATCCGAAGACCCGCGTCTCCGCCTTCGACTCCTATCGCGGCATCTTCCTCACCAAGGAAGGCACGATCCGCGCGCGTCTCGCCGCCAAGGCGGCCGAGGCGCACGACGCGCGCTGCAAGGAGACGATGCAGCGCGAGGCCGAGCGCATCCAGGCCCTCGACCAGAAGATCAAGGCGCTGCGCATCGCACGCGCGACCTCGGCGCTGGCCCGACTCGCGGTCGCCGTGATCGACACCTATGCCGAGCTCAAGCAGGCGAAGGCGCTGCTCGACTACGACGACCTGATCCTGAAGGCGCGCGACCTCCTGTCGATGGAAGGCGTCGCGCCCTGGGTGCTGTTCAAGCTCGATGGCGGCCTCGACCACATCCTGATCGACGAGGCGCAAGACACCAATCCCGACCAGTGGCAGGTGGTGCAGCACCTGGCCGAGGAGTTCTTCGCAGGATTCGGCGCGCGGCCAGACGTGACCCGGACGATCTTCGCGGTCGGCGACTACAAGCAGTCGATCTACGGCTTCCAGCGCGCCGACCCCAGAGAGTTCCAGCGCATGCGCCTGCACTTCGCGATGCGCGCCGCCGGGGCGCAGCGTATCTGGGACGAGGTGCAGCTCGAGACCTCCTTCCGCTCGACGCCCGCCGTGCTGTCGTCGGTGGATGCCGTGTTCGAGCCCACCGAGGCGCGCGCCGGCGTCTCGCCCGGCGACGCGCCGATCCATCACGTCCCGCATCGCAAAGGCGCCGGCGGTCTGGTCGAGATCTGGCCGCTTGAGGAGCCGGCCGAGCGCGATCCGTTCGAGGCCTGGACGCCGCCGGTCGAGCAGCGTGTCGGCCACGATCCCGAAACCAACCTCGCCCGCCTGATCGCCCGGCGCATCAAGGGGTGGATCGGCCGCGAGACTCTGCCGGCGCGCGGCAGCACGATCCGTGCCGGCGACGTCATGGTGCTGGTCCGCCGCCGCGGCACCTTCCTCGACGCTTTAGTCCGCGCGCTCAAGCAGGAGCAGGTGCCGGTCGCCGGCGCCGATCGCATCCTCCTGACCGAGCAGCTCGCGGTCATGGACCTGATGGCGCTGGGTCACGCGCTGCTGCTGCCGTCCGACGACCTCACCTTCGCGACCGTGCTCAAGAGCCCGCTCGTCGGCCTCGACGAGGACCAGCTCTATCGCCTGGCACAGGGCCGCGACGGCACGCTGTGGCGGCGGCTGCAGGCGATGAAGGATGCCGAGCCGGCCTTCGCCGACGCGCACGGCTTCTTCGCCGACCTGCTGGCGCGCGTCGATTACCTCTCGCCCTTCGCGCTGTTCGCCCATGTGCTGGGCCCGCTCGGCGGCCGGAAGAGAATCCAGGCGCGTCTCGGGCCCGAGTCGCTCGACGCGCTCGAGGAATTCCTGAACGCGGCACTGTCGCACGAGCGCGCGCATCCGCCCTCGCTGCAGGGCTTCCTGCACTGGCTCGACGCCGCGGCCGAGGACATCAAGCGCGACCTCGAGCACGGCGCGCGCGACGAGGTGCGCGTGATGACCGTGCACGGCGCCAAGGGACTGCAGGCGCCGATCGTGATCCTGCCCGACACGGTCTCGCCGCTCCGCGACGACGCCGGCGTGCTCTGGACCGACGACGGGCTGCCGCTCTGGTGCCCGCGCGCCGAGGACGCCGACCAGGTCGCCGGCCGCGCCCGCGCCGCCGCCCGCACCCGCCGCGAGGAGGAGCATCGCCGCCTTCTCTACGTCGCGATGACGCGGGCCGAGGACCGGCTCTACGTCTGCGGCTGGCGCACCTCCGACCGCAAGAGCAGCGGCACTTGGTACGACCTGATCGCCGCCGCGTTCGAGACGCTGAACGCCGAGAAGATTCCCGAGCCGCCGGCCCGCCGCGTCGCCAGCCGGCAGGAGGCCAAGGTCGAGGCGCCGAAGGCCGCGTCAGCCGCGATCGCCGCGCCCGCCCTTCCCGCCTGGGCACATACGCGGGCACCCGACGAGCCGAAGCCGCCGCGCCCGCTGGCGCCGAGCCGGCCCGAGGATCCGGAGCCGCCGGTGCGCTCGCCGCTGATCGCCGAGGACGGGCTCCGCTTCCGCCGCGGCCAGCTCGTCCATCGCCTACTGCAGTCGCTGCCCGACCTGCCGCGCGAGGCGCGCGCGACGGCGGCGCGGCGCTGGCTCGGCCGGCCGGGACAAGGCCTGACGAAGGAGCAGGAGGAGGCGCTGCTGAAGGAGACGCTGGCGATCCTCGACGACCCGGCGCTCAGCGCCCTCTTCGGTCCGGGGAGCCGCGCCGAGGTCCCGATCACGGGCGTCGTCGGGGCCCATGTGGTCTCCGGCCAGGTCGACCGGCTGGTGGCCCTGCCCGAGAGGATCCTGGTCATCGACTACAAGACCAACCGCCCGCCGCCCACCACGCCCGAGCGCGTGGCGCCGCTCTATCTCCGCCAGATGTCGGCCTACCGGGCGGTCCTGAGGAAGGTCTATGCGGGCCTCCCGGTCGAGTGCCGGCTGCTCTGGACCGACGGCCCCCGCCAGATGGCGCTCCCGGACGCGCTCCTGGACCGATTTACGCCGGCTTAAGGCTTTGCAAATATAGAGAAATCAGGGGGTCTTGCGCTCCCCCGGCCCCTCCTTTATAAGCCCCCGCTTCAAGCTGGAGCCGATCCGATGAAAGCCGACATCCACCCGCAGTACCACACCATCAAGGTCATCATGACCGATGGCACCGAGTTCGAGACCCGCTCGACCTGGGGCAAGGAAGGCGAGGTGATGCGGCTCGAGATCGATCCGAAGTCGCACCCGGCGTGGACCGGCGTGCACCGCATGATCGACTCCGGCGGCCAGGTCGCGAAGTTCAACAAGCGCTTCGCCAACCTCGGCATCGGCGGCAAGAAGTAAGCTCGGCCGCATCGCGTGGTCGTGAAAAGGGCCCCTTCCGGGGCCCTTCGCTTTTCTAGTTGAGCATCCGGTCGAGCCGGTCGATGCGTTCGTAGAGCGCGCGGCTGCGATCGAGCAGCCCCTCCATGCCGGAGGGCAACCAGTCGCCGAGGTCGTCGGCATTGCCGAGGCAGACGTCGTGGCCGGCGAGCCGGCGTTCCGGGCGGCGGGCATCCTCGTCCGGGATCTCGCCCTCGATCACCGCGCGGCGCAGCAGCAGCCACGCCATCACCTGGGTCAGCCGCGAGGTCACGCGGAACGCCTCGCGCGTGAGCTTCAGCCTCTCGACGGGCGGCACGCGGAAGACGTCCGACTGCCGGAAGCGCAGGTAGTTCCGCGCCTCGACCAGCAGCGACATCGCCTCGTCGTAGGTCCGGGTGATGACCACGGTGGACATGGTCAGAGCATGGGACGGCTTGTGCCCTGGCGCCAAGAACTAATTTGCGCGCCTCAGGCCCGCTCGCGCAGCGTGCTGAAGGTCAGGTCAGGCCATTCCTTGATCATGTAGTTGAGCTCCCAGGCGTTCCGCGCCAGGAACACCGGCGCGTCGTCGCGGTCCTCGGCGACGACGCCGCGATTCTGCTCGACGAAGCGCTTCACGACGGCCGGATCGGCGCTCGAGATCCAGCGCGCGGTCTCGTAGGGCGCCTCCTCGAAGCCGATGGGCACGCCATACTCGCCCTGGACCCGCGAGCTCAGCACATCGAGCTGGAGGCGGCCGACGACGCCGACGATCCACTGCGAGCCGATGACCGGGCGGAACACCTGGGTCACGCCTTCCTCGGCCAGGTCTTCCAGCGCCTTCCGCATCTGCTTGGCGCGGATCGGATCCTCGAGCCGGACGCGCATCAGGATCTCGGGCGCGAAGTTGGGGATGCCGGTGAAGCGGATGGCTTCGCCCTCGGTCAGCGTGTCGCCGACGCGCAGCGTGCCGTGGTTGGGAATGCCGATGATGTCGCCGGGGAACGCCTCCTCGGCCAGCTCGCGCTCCTGGGCGAAGAAGAAGATCGGGTTCTGCACCGCGATCACCTTGCCGGTGCGCGACTGCTTCAGCTTCATGCCGCGCCTGAAGCGGCCGGAGACGAGGCGAAGGAAGGCGATGCGGTCGCGATGGTTCGGGTCCATGTTGGCCTGGACCTTGAACACGAAGCCGGTGACCGCGCTCTCGCCGGGATCGACGGGTCGCGGCTCGGCCGGCTGGGGCCGCGGCGGCGGGGCGATCTCGCCCAGCATGCGGATCAGCGTCTCGACCGCGTAGTCCTGCAGCGCGCTGCCGAAGATCACCGGCGTCATGTGGCCGGCGCGATACGAGTCGACGTCGAGCGCCGGATAGGCGGATGAGGCCAGCTCGGCGGACTCGCGGAACTCCTTGAGCACCTGAGGCGCCACACGCTTGTCGAACTCCGGGTCGTCGAGGCCCTTCACGTCGATCGACGTGTCGCAGGGCGTGCCCCGGCCCTTGCTGGTCGTCAGGAACTTGTCGGCGAGCAGGTCGTAGCAGCCGTGGAAATCCATGCCCATGCCGACCGGCCAGTTGACCGGCGTCACGTCGAGCGCGAGGCCGCTCGCCACCTCGTCCATCAGGTCGAAGGGGTTGTGGCCTTCGCGGTCGACCTTGTTGACGAAGGTGATGATCGGGATGTCGCGGAGCCGGCAGACCTCGAACAGCTTCCGGGTCTGGCTCTCGATGCCCTTGGCGGCGTCGATGACCATGATCGCCGAGTCGACGGCGGTAAGCGTGCGATAGGTGTCCTCGCCGAAATCCTGGTGGCCCGGCGTATCGAGCAGGTTGAAGGTCACGCCGTTGAACTCGAAGGTCATGACCGAGCTCGACACCGAGATGCCGCGGTTGCGCTCGATCTCCAGCCAGTCCGAGCGCGTACGCCGGCGCTCGCCGCGCGCCTTCACCTGGCCGGCCGCGCGGACGGCGCCGCCGAACAGCAGCAGCTTCTCGGTCAGCGTGGTCTTGCCGGCGTCGGGGTGCGAGATGATCGCGAAGGTCCGCCGGGACGAACGCGCGTCGGCGGTCTGCAAGTCTGAGGGCAAAGGAACGGTTCCGTCGTGGAGCGCCGCCTATATAGGGCGCCTAGGCAGGCTTCGCCAGCGTCGCCAGCGCCGATCGCATCGGCTCGGGGATGGGGGTCGGGCGCCGTCCGGCCCGGTCGACGAAGACATGGACGAAATGCCCGGACGCCGCGGGCGCGTCGTCCCCGGCGCGGAACAGGCCGATCTCGTAGCGGACGCTGGAGGAGCCGAGCCTCCCCACGCGCAGGCCCGCGTCGATGCGGTCGGGAAAGGAAATAGGCTTGAAGTAGCGGCACTGGCTCTCGACGCAGAGCCCGATCACCGGCCCGTGCTCGATGTCGAGCTTCCCGGCCTCGATCAGGTACGCGTTGATGACCGTGTCGAAGTACGAGTAGTAGACGACGTTGTTGACGTGCCCGTAGACGTCGTTGTCCATCCAGCGGGTCGGGATCTGGAGCCAGTGGCCGTAGTCCTTCCGTGTCGCTTCAGCTTCCGCCATTACTGGTCCTTGAGGAATCCGTAGAGCGCGTCGACCGTCGCGTCGGGCGCCTCGAGCATCATCATGTGGCCCGAGGCCGGGATCGTGACGATCTCGGAGCCTGCGATCGCCGCCGCCATCTCGCCGGTCGTCCGCGCCGGCACCATGCGGTCCTCGGCCCCGGCGAAGACCAGGGCCGGGCAGCGCACGGCATCGGCGGAGTCGGGTCCCGCCTTCCAGTCCGTGCACGCCTGCAGGTCGGCGGCGAGCGACGGGCCGACGCCTTTCTGGATCAGGCGCCGCGCGGCGCCGGTGAGCCAGAGGCCCGGCGTCGGATGGCCGCCGATCTGCGCCGTGCGACCGAGGCCCCAGAACGTCATCAGCTCCGGCGCCAGCATCGTTCCGGTTTTCCCTGAGTCGAGCAGCGCCTGGTGCACCGGCATCGCCAGCGAGGCGCCCAGCAGCGCGATCTTCGCGACCTTGTCCGGCGATCGTGCCGCCGCCGTCAACGCGACCGCGGCCCCCATGCTGTGGCCGACCAGCGCCGCCTTCTCGAAGCCGGACGCCGTCACCACCTTCGCGACCCAGTCGGCCATCGCCTCGATCGTCGTCAGCGCATCGCCTTCGGAGCGGCCATGGCCCGGCATGTCGACCGCAAGTGTCGAGAAGCCGTGATATGCCAGGAACCGCGCCTGCAGCACCCACACGGTGTGATCCATGCCGGCACCGTGCAGCAGCACCACCAGCGGCCGATCCTTCTCCAGCGGTCGCCCGCCGGTGCCGGCGAAGACGCGGCGTCCGTCGACGGTAAGGTCCATCAGCTTCTCTGTGAGGCCTTCAGCGCCTGGTCGAGGTCTTCCAGGATGTCGTCCGGATCCTCGAGCCCGATCGAGAGCCGGATCAGGTCCTCGCCGACGCCGGCGGCATCGAGCTCTTCGGCGCTCATCTGCTGATGCGTGGTGGAGGCCGGGTGGATCACCAGCGACTTGGCATCGCCGACATTGGCGAGATGCGAGAACAGCTTCACGCGCTCGATGAAGGCGCGCCCCTTCGCACGCCCGCCCTTGATGCCGAAGGCGATCATCGAGCCCGCGCCCTTCGGCAGCAGCTTCTTCGCGAGATCGTGGTCGGGATGCGTCTCGAGCCCGGGATAGAGCACCCAGGCGGCCGCCGCGTGGGTCTGCAGGAAGCGTGCGACCTTGAAGGCGGTCTCGACGTGGCGGGCCATGCGCAGAGGCAAGGTCTCGACGCCCTGCAGGATGTGGAAGGCGTTGGTCGGGCTCATCGCCGCACCGAAGTCGCGCAGGCCCTCGGCGCGCGCGCGCATCAGGAAGGCTTCCGGCCCGAACTCCTCGGCGAAGTCGAGGCCATGGTAGCCGGCATAGGGCTCGGTCAGCGTCGGGAACTTGCCGCCTTCCCAGTCGAAGCGGCCGGAGTCGACGAGGGCGCCGCCGATCGCGATGCCGTGCCCGCCGAGCCACTTGGTCGCCGAGTGCATGACTATGTCGGCGCCGTGCTCGAACGGCCGGCAGAGGAAGGGCGTGGCGAAGGTCGCATCCAGCATCAGCGGTAACCCCGCGGCATGCGCGATGTCGGCGACCTTGGGGATGTCGAGCACCTCGAGGCGCGGATTGCCCAGCACCTCGCCGAACACCAGCCGCGTCTCCGGCCGGATCGCACGCCTGAAGGCGTCGTGGTCGCGCGGGTCGACCAGGGTCGCGGTGATGCCGAAGCGCGGCAGCGTATGCACGAACATGTTGTGCGAGCCGCCGTAGATCGAGCGGGAAGCGACGATGTGCCCGCCTGCCCCCATCAGCGTCACGATCGCCAGATGCAGCGCCGCCTGGCCGGAAGCGAGGCATACCGCGCCGACGCCGCCCTCCAGCGCCGCGATCCGCTCCTCCAGGGCCGCCACCGTCGGGTTGGAAATGCGCGAGTAGATGTGCCCGGCGCGCTCCAGGTTGAACAGGGAGGCGGCGTGGTCGACGTCGCGGAAGACGTACGAGGTCGTCTGGTAGATCGGCTGGGCACGGGCGCCGGTCACCGGATCGGGCTTCTGCCCGGCGTGGAGCGAGAGCGTGTCGAAGCGCGGGAGCTTGGCATCGGCCATGGGCGCCAACGCTACACGAGGCGGCTTCACGAACGCCAGCCCCGCCACCGCCGGTCTCAGATGAAGCGAAGCTCGGCGAGAATCATGTCGACGGAGGTCCCGTCGGCCGAGATCGGGAAATAGCCGGCCTCGAAGCGCCTGTGATCCTTTTCCGGCCGCCAAAACACGCTGCCGTGCGTGAAGCGCGGGCGACGCTCCGAGACCACCGTCCCGAGCACCGCGTCCACGTACCGGAGCGTGATCGGACAGGTGTACTCGCTGCGGATCGTCGTGCCGGTGACGTTCCGCTCATTCATGTCGGTGATCGCCGTGCCGACCAGCCGGTAGCGGAAGTCGCGGCCGCTCTCGATCACGTCCAGCAGGAACAGCGACGCCAGATGCTTCTTGAGCTCGAGCGGATCGATGTCGCCGCGGAGCGGCATCGATCGTTCCCCGCGCTTGTCCGTCCAATAGCCGGCGAGAGCCTGGATCGAGCGATGGCTCGGCCTGTCGAGGAAGGCGAAGGGCGCCGGGCGCAGATGTGCGGACGAGATCATGGAGGTCAGAGGAAGCACATCTTGCACAGCAGCACGTCGACGGCGGCGCCGTCCGTCGACAAGGGGAAGTAACCGCCCTCGAAGCGGCGAAAATCGCGCTCGGGCCGCCAGAACATCTGACCCGTAGCGAAGACCGGCCTTATCTCCGATATGGCCGGAGCGAAAACGCGAAGGACCGTGTCCAGTGCTTCCGGCTGCCCCGAATACAGATCGCTGAAACGCGAGCCGGTCGCATCGCGTCCGCTCACCTCGACGATCCGGGTGCCGATGAGCCGGTAGCGATAGTCCAGCCCCTCGTCGAGCACGTCGAGCATGAACAACGTTCCGAGATGCGCCTTGATCTCGATCGGATCGATGTCGCGCCTGCCTGGTGCGCGTCGCTCGCCGCGTTTGACCGCCCAATAGGCGTGCACGTCATGCATCGCGGCGGTCTCAGGCCCGTCCAGGATCGTCAGATCACGCAAAGACCATGCTTCTTCGGCAAAAGGTTGCGTAAAGGTGATAGCCCGCCATTTTCCGATAGGAAAGCAATTTCCATTCCTGCAAAGAAGCCTCGCTCCGCCTGTCAAGCCTCCGTTGGTCGGCCGGTCCGAACGCCGCCGACGCTCCCGGAAACTTGACCCCTGGATGCCGGCCCTCTAAATTTTTCACGTCGGAGCAAGGATTTACCCCTGACCAGGGAGAAAGAATCCACATCCGGCAGGGGCAGGAGGCGTCGCGCATGGACGGAAGCCATCGCACCACCATGAGCACGCCCGTGATCGGCAACAGCCGGGCGCGGGCTCGTCTTGCCGGCTGCGATACCTTCCCGAAGGTGCTGATCGCCAACGCCCGCGACTTCGCCGATCGCCCGGCGAGCCGCGAGAAGGACCTCGGCATCTGGCAGACCTGGACCTGGTCGCAGGTCCTGGACGAGACCAGGCGCCTCGCCGCCGGCCTCTCGGCGCTGGGGGCCAAGCGCGGCGACAAGATCGCCATCGTCGGCGACAACCGGCCCCGCCTCTACTGGACCATGTGCGCGGCGCAGGCGATCGGCTGCACGCCGGTGCCGGTCTACCAGGACGCGGTCGCCGCCGAGATGGGCTTCGTCATCGACAACGCCGGCGCCCGCTTCGCGATCGCCGAGGACCAGGAGCAGGTCGACAAGCTCCTCCAGATCAAGGACACGCATCCGGGCCTCGAGACCATCGTCTTCGAGGACGGCCGCGGCATGCGCCACTACGCGCAGCCCTTCCTCCTCTCCTTCGACAAGGTGCAGGAGATGGGAGACGCGCTGCTGGCGAAGGATCTCGGCTTCTTCGAGCGCGAGGTCGCCGCCGGCAAGGGCAGCGACGTCGCCGTCATGCTCTACACCTCCGGCACCACCGGCCAGCCGAAGGGCGTGGTGCTGTCGCACACCAACGTGCTGGTGACCGCGCTCAACTCGATCGAGCTCGAGAACCTCACCGAGAACGAGGAAGTGCTGGCCTATCTGCCGATGGCCTGGGTCGGAGACCACATCTTCTCGCTCGGGCAGGCCTATGTCGCGGGGTTCTGCGTCGGCTGCCCGGAGTCGGGCGCCACCGTGATGACCGATCTCCGCGAGCTCGGCCCTACCTACTTCTTCGCGCCGCCGCGCATCTGGGAAAACATCCTGACCACCGTGATGATCCGGATGGAGGACGCGGGCCGGATCAAGCGCTGGCTGTTCAAGACGTTCATGGACCATGCGCGGCGCGTCGGCCCGGCGCTGCTGGACAAGAAGCCGGTCGGCCTCCTCGACCGGCTGCTCTATCGCCTCGGCGACCTGCTGGTCTACGCGCCGCTCCGCAACACGCTGGGCTTCTCGCGCATCCGCCTCGCCTACACCGCCGGCGAGGCGATCGGGCCCGACATCTTCGACTTCTACCGCTCGCTCGGCGTCAACGTGAAGCAGCTCTACGGCATGACCGAGGCGGCGGTGTTCATCTGCATCCAGCCTGACGGCGAGGTCAGGCCCGACACGGTCGGCCCGCCGGCGCCAGAGGTCGAGGTGAAGATCGCCGAGTCCGGCGAGGTGCTGTTCAAGAGCCCGGGCGTGTTCCTCACCTACTACATGAACGACAAGGCGACGGCCGAGACCAAGACCGGCGACGGCTGGGTCAAGACCGGCGACGCCGGCTTCTTCGATTCCGACGGCCACCTCCGCATCATCGACCGCGCCAGGGACGTAGGGAAGCTCGCGGACGGCAGCCTGTTCGCACCGAAATACATCGAGAACAAGCTCAAGTTCTTCCCCTACGTCAAGGAAGCGGTCGCCTTCGGCGCCGGGCGCGATCATGTCGCGGTTTTCGTCAACATCGACCTCGCCGCGGTCGGCAACTGGGCCGAGCGTAAGGGCATCGTCTATGGCGGCTATGCCGAGCTCGCCGCACACCCCGAGGTCTATGCGCTGATCCGCGACTGCATCGAGCAGGTCAACCGCGACCTCGCCGCCGAGACGACGCTGGTGGGCTCGCAGATCAAGCGCTTCCTGGTGCTGCACAAGGAGCTCGACGCCGACGACGGCGAGCTGACCCGCACGCGCAAGGTGCGCCGCGGGTTCGTGCAGGAACGCTACGAGCCTCTGGTGACGGCGCTGTTCTCGGGTGCGGAGCGCGCGCATATCGAGACCGAGGTCGTGTTCGAGGATGGCCGCAAGGGCCGCCTCCAGGCCGACCTCGCGATCGCGGAAGCCGAGCGCTACCCGCTGACGCCGCTCAAGAAGGCCGGTTGATGACCGAAGGACGCAGGATCGGCGACACGCTGCTGAAGGTCGAGAACATCAGCCTTTCCTTCGGCGGCGTGCGCGCTCTCAACGACGTCAGCTTCGACATCAAGGCGCACGAGATCCGCGCCATCATCGGCCCGAACGGCGCCGGCAAAAGCTCGATGCTGAACGTGATCAACGGGTTCTATCACCCGCAGCAGGGCACGATCACCTTCAAGGACATCGCCCGCACCGACATAGGCCCCTATGACGCGGCCAGCCGCGGCATCGCGCGCACCTTCCAGAACATCGCGCTCTTCCGCGGCATGTCGACGCTCGACAACATCATGACCGGCCGCCTGCTGAAGATGAAAAGGAACCTGTTCTGGCAGGCGCTCTACTTCGGCCCGGCCCGGCGCGAGGAGATGGAGCACAGGGCCCACGTCGAGAAGATCATCGACTTCCTCGAGATCCAGGCGATCCGCAAGGTGCCGGTCGGCCGCCTGCCCTACGGCCTGCAGAAGCGGGTCGAGCTCGGCCGCGCGCTGGCGATGGAACCGGAGCTTCTGCTGCTCGACGAGCCGATGGCCGGCATGAACGTCGAGGAGAAGGAGGACATGTGCCGCTTCATCCTCGACGTCAACGACGAGTTCGGCACCACGATCGCCCTGATCGAGCATGACATGGGCGTGGTGATGGACATCTCCGACCGCGTCGTCGTGCTCGACTACGGCCGCAAGATCGCCGACGGCACGCCCGACGAGGTTCGCGGCAACAAGGCGGTGATCGACGCCTATCTGGGAGTGTCGCACTGATGGGCTTCTTCTTCGAGGTCCTGTTCGGCGGCTTGCTCGCAGGCGTGCTCTACGCGCTGGTGGCGCTGGGGTTCGTGCTGATCTTCAAGGCGTCGGGCGTCTTCAACTTCGCCCAGGGCGCCATGGTACTGTTCGCGGCCTTGAGCCTCGTTCGCCTCATGGAGTGGATGCCGATCCCCGTGGCCCTCCTGGTCTCGGTCCTGATCATGATCGTGTTTGCGCTGATCGTGGAGCGGCTGGTCCTGCGACCGCTGGTGAACCAGGAAGGCATCATCCTGTTCATGGCGACCATCGGCGTCTCCTATTTCCTCGACGGCTTCGCCCAGACGGTCTGGGGAAGCGACGTCTACAAGCTCGATGTCGGTCTGCCGAACGAGCCGGTGATCATCCTCGAGTCGTTGTTCGAGGGCGGTATCCTGGTGAACCAGTTCGACCTGGTCGCCGCGGTGATCGCCGGCCTCCTGGTGACCGTGCTCTCGATCTTCTTCCAGAAGACCCGGATCGGCCGCGCGCTCCGCGCCGTCGCCGACGACCACCAGGCCGCGCAGTCGGTCGGCATCCCGCTCCGCGACATCTGGGTCATCGTCTGGGCGACATCGGGCATCGTGGCGCTGGTCGCGGGCGTGGTCTGGGGCTCGGCGCTCGGCGTGCAGTTCTCGATCGGCCTGGTCGCGCTCAAGGCACTGCCGGTGCTGATCCTGGGCGGCTTCACCTCGGTTCCGGGCGCCATCGTCGGCGGCCTGATCATCGGCGCCGGCGAGAAGCTGGCCGAGGTCTTCATCGGCCCCGCCTTCGGCGGCGGCATCGAAATCTGGTTCGGCTACATGCTGGCGCTGCTGTTCCTGCTGGTCCGCCCGCAGGGGCTGTTCGGCGAACGCATCATCGAGCGGGTCTAGAGGAATGCTTTACCGCGAGGCGGGCCAGTTCAAGACGACCTACGGCGAGGACCAGGCGATCTTCCCGATCCGCCAGGATCGCTGGGGGATTCTGCTGATCCTCGTGGCCGCCTTCGTCGCGATCCCGATGTTCGCGACGAACTACTTCGTCACCTCGATCATGATCCCGTTCCTGATCTACGCGCTCGCGGCGATCGGGCTCAACCTGCTGACGGGCTATTGCGGACAGGTGTCGCTCGGCACCGGCGGCTTCATGGCGGTGGGCGCCTATGCCGCCTACAACTTCGCGATCCGCGTGCCCGAGCTGAACCTGATCCTGGTCTTCATCCTCGCCGGCGCCTCGGCGGCGGTGGTCGGCATGGTGTTCGGCGTGCCGTCGCTCCGCATCAAGGGCTTCTACCTGGCGGTCGCGACGCTCGCCGCCCAGTTCTTCCTCGACTGGGCCTTCATCCGCATCAAGTGGTTCACCAACTACACGCCGTCCGGCTCGGTCGCCGCCCCGCCGCTCGACATTTTCGGCTTCGCCATCAACACGCCGTTACGCCGATACTACCTGATCCTCATCATCGTCACGGTGATGACGCTCGCCGCCAAGAACCTGGTGCGCGGGCGCGTCGGACGATCGTGGATGGCGATCCGCGACATGGACATCGCCGCCGAGATCATCGGCATCAGGCCGCTCCGCGCCAAGCTCTCGGCGTTCGGCGTCTCGTCGTTCTTCATAGGCATCGCCGGCGCGCTCTGGGCCTTCCTGCATCTCGGCGCCTGGGAGCCGCTCGCCTTCGACATCCAGCGCTCGTTCCTGCTGCTGTTCATGGTGATCATCGGCGGCCTCGGATCGATCCTCGGTTGCTTCCTCGGCGTCGCCTTCATCGTGATGGTGCCGCTGGCGCTCAACCAGATCCCGACCGCGCTCGGGATCCCGCTGTCGACGGCGCTGATCTCGCACGTCGAGTTCATGATCTTCGGCGCCATGATCGTCTTTTTCCTGATCGTCGAGCCGCATGGCCTGGCAAGGCTGTGGGCTTTGGGTAAGGAAAAGCTCCGGCTCTGGCCCTTCCCGCACTGATCGAGGGTGCTATGCTTTGGTCCATCGGGGGCTTCGGCACGTCGTCAACGCCTAGAATCAACGCCACCGCAAAAGGGAGAGGAAACATGAGGAAGCATTGGAGGATCGCGGCGCTCGGGGCCTTCGGCGCCGCGGCGTTCGCACTGGCCGGCGCCACCGAAGCGCTCGCCCAGGGCGATCAGTTCGTACCGCGCCTGGTCTACCGGACAGGCGCCTACGCGCCGAACGGCGTTCCGTTCGCCAACGGCTATGCCGACTACCTGACCCTCTTGAACGAGCGCGACGGCGGCGTGAACGGCGTCAAGCTGGTCGTCGAGGAATGCGAGACCGGCTACGACACCGCGCGCGGCGTCGAATGCTACGACCGCCTCAAGGGCAAGGGCTCGGCCGTCGTCGATCCGCTGTCGACCGGCATCACCTTCGCGCTGACCGAAAAGGCGCCCGGCGACAAGCTGCCGCTGATCACCATGGGCTACGGCCGTTCGGAGTCGCAGGACGGCAGCGTCTTCGGCTGGAACTTCCCGCTGCTCGGCACCTACTGGTCGGCCGCCGACATCATGATCAACTACATCGCCCAGAAGGAAGGCGGCTACCCGAAGCTCAAGGGCAAGAAGATCACGCTCGTCTTCCATGACTCGCCCTACGGCAAGGAGCCGATCCCGCTGCTGGAAGAGCTCGCGAAGAAGCACGGCTTCGTCTATGCCGGCCTTCCGGTCGCCGCTCCCGGCGTCGAGCAGAAGGCGACCTGGCTCCAGGTTCGCCAGAGCCGTCCCGACTGGGTGCTGCTCTGGGGCTGGGGCGTGATGAACTCGACCTCCATCAAGGAGGCCGCGGCCGTCAACTATCCGCGCAACAAGATGATCGGCGTCTGGTGGTCGGGTGCAGAGCCCGACGTGGTTCCGGGCGGCGACGGCGCCAAGGGCTACAACGCGCTCAACCTGCATGCGGTCGGCGACCAGTTCCCGGTTCATCGCGACGTCTACAAGAACGTCTACGACAAGAACAAGGGCGCGGCGAAGAAGGAAGAAGTCGGCCAGGTTCTCTACAACCGCGGCCTGGTGAACGGCTTCCTCGCCGTCGAGGCGATGCGGACGGCGATGGCCAAGTTCGGCAACAAGCCGATCAACGGCGAGCAGATGCGCTGGGGCCTCGAGCATCTGGATCTCACCGCCGCGCGCATCAAGGAAGCCGGCTTCGAAGGCCTCGTCTATCCGATGAAGCTCTCCTGCCAGGACCACATGGGCAGCGCCCGCGCGCGCGTCCAGCAGTGGGACGGCGCCAAGTGGAGCTTCGTCTCCGACTGGATCGAGGCCGACCGCAAGGTGCTCGACCCGATGGTGGCCGCAGCCGCGAAGAAGTACGGGGAAGAGAAGAAAATCGCCCCGCGCGACTGCTCGAAGGAGATGTAGTCGTCCGATGACGTCGCAAGCCACCGCCCTGCTCGACGTCAACAACATCGAGGTGATCTACAATCACGTGATCCTCGTGCTGAAGGGCGTGTCGCTGAAGGTTCCCGAGGGGGGCATCGTCGCCCTCCTCGGGGCCAACGGCGCCGGCAAGACGACCACCTTGAAGTCGATCTCGAACCTGCTGCGGGCCGAGCGGGGCGAAGTCACCAAGGGCGGCATCGAATACAAGGGCGAGCGCGTCGACAGGCTCACCCCGAACGACCTGGTGAAGCGCGGCGTCGTCCAGGTCATGGAAGGCCGCCACTGCTTCGGCCACCTGACGGTCGAGGAAAATCTCCTGACCGGCGCCTACACGCGAACCGACGGCCGTGCGGCGATCGAGTCCGACATCGAGATGGTGTACGGCTATTTCCCGCGGCTTAAGGAACGACGCAAGTCCCTCGCCGGCTATACCTCCGGCGGCGAGCAGCAGATGGTCGCGATCGGTCGCGCGCTGATGGCGAAGCCGACGACGATCCTGCTCGATGAGCCTTCGATGGGCCTGGCGCCGCAGCTGGTCGAGGAGATCTTCGAGATCGTCCGCAAGCTCAACGAGGAGCGGCGGGTGACCTTCCTGCTCGCCGAGCAGAACACCAACGTCGCGCTCCGCTACGCCCACCACGGCTACATCCTCGAGAACGGGCGCGTCGTCATGGAAGGCTCGGCCCAGACGCTGCGCGACAACGAGGACGTGAAGGAATTCTACCTCGGACTCTCGGCCACCGGCCGCAAGAGCTACCGCGAGGTCAAGCACTACAAGCGCCGCAAGCGCTGGCTGGCCTGAACTGAGATGACCGAGCACTACGACGATCTCGAGACCCGCACGCCCGAGGCGCGCGAGCGCGCGCACTTCGCCGTGCTGCCGTCGCTTGTCCGGCATGCGAAGGAGCGGGCACCCGGATTCAAGGCACTGCTCGCCTCGGTGGATCCCGATACGGTCACGGACCGAAAGGCGCTGGCGAAGCTGCCGGTCCTGCGCAAGGGCGAGCTGATCGAGCGCCAGAAGGCCGATCTGCCGTTCGGCGGCTTCACCGCGACGCCGACCGGCGACCTGCTCCGCATCTTCGCCTCACCCGGGCCGATCTACGATCCGGAGGGAAAGCGCTCCGACTACTGGCGCCTCGCGCGTGCGTTGTGGGCAGCGGGCCTGCGCAAGGGCGAGCTGGTCCACAACTGCTTCGCCTATCACATGACCCCGGCGGGCGCGATGCTGGAGACCGCGGCGCACGCCGTCGGCTGCCCGGTGTTCCCAGGCGGTGTCGGCAACACCGAGGCCCAGGTCCGCGCGATGCAGGACCTGAAGCCCGCCTGCTACACCGGCACGCCGTCGTTCCTGAAGATCATCCTCGACAAGGCGAAGGAGATGGGTGTCGAGATCGACTCCCTGAAGCGCTGCGTCGTCTCCGGCGAGTACCTGCCCCCTTCGCTCCGCGCCGAGCTCGAAGGCCGAGGCATGCGCGTCGTCAACGTCTACGCCTCCGCCGATCTCGGCCTGATCGCCTATGAATCGAAGGCGAAGGAAGGACTGATCGTCGAGGAGAAGATCCTGGTCGAGATCGTCCGACCCGGCACCGGCGATCCGGTGCCCGAGGGCGAGGTCGGCGAGGTCGTGGTGACGACCTTCAACGACGACTACCCGCTTATCCGCTTCGGTACCGGCGATCTCTCGGCCGTGCTGGCGGGCACGAGCCCCTGCGGACGCACCAACATGCGGATCAAGGGCTGGATGGGCCGCGCCGACCAGACCACCAAGGTCAAGGGCATGTTCGTCCACCCCGCGCAGATCGCCGACGTGGTGAAGCGGCACAAAGAGGTCACGAAGGCCCGGCTGGTCGTCGACCGCAGGGACCAGAACGACGTCATGACGCTGAAGTGCGAGGCCGCCGGCGATGCGGCCCTGGCCGCCAGGATCGGCGAGTCGGTCCAGGCCGTCTGCAAGCTCCACGGCGCGGTCGAGCTGGTGGCGCCGGGCAGCCTGCCGAACGACGGCAAGGTCATCGACGACATCCGCAAGAATGACTGAGGCCCTGCCTCCCGTCCGACATCGTCCCGTCGCAATCTCCTTCCACTCTGCCTGACCGCGGACGACCGGAACGCCCCGGCCGCCCGGCCGTTAATGCCCGAGGCACGGAGCAAGGCATGCGCTGGGAAGACCTTCGACGCAGCGACAACATCGAGGACCGCCGTGGCGGCGGCTTCGGCGGTGGATTCGGCGGTGGCGGGATCCGCATCGGCGGCGGCCGCGGGCTCGGCATCGGCGGTGTCATCGTCGTCCTGATCGCCAGCGCCATCTTCGGCTTCGACCCGCGCATCCTGCTCGACGGCGGCCTGCCGATTCCGACGGAGCAGACGCAGCAGCAGCGCTCGGCGCCGGCTCCCGGCGAGGACCGGGCGCGTGACTTCGTCGCCGCCGTCCTCGGCGACACCGAGCAGACCTGGGGCGAGGTCTTCCGCAAGAACGGCCAGACCTATCGCGAGCCCCGCCTCGTTCTCTTCTCCGGCGCGGTCGAATCCGCCTGCGGCTTCGCCCAGTCGGCGGTCGGACCGTTCTATTGCCCGGGCGATCGACGGGTCTACCTGGACCTCAGCTTCTTCCGCGAGCTGCAGCAGCGCTTCCGCGCGCCCGGAGACTTCGCCCAGGCTTACGTGATCGCGCATGAGGTCGGTCATCACGTGCAGACCCTGCTCGGCACCTCCGATCGGGTGAGGGCCGCGCAGCAGCGCGCCTCGCGCACGGAGGCGAACGCGATCCAGGTCCGCATGGAGCTTCAGGCCGACTGCTACTCCGGAATCTGGGCCCACCACGCCGACCGCTTCCGCAAGGTGCTGGAGGAAGGCGACATCGACGAGGCGCTCAACGCCGCGAGCGCCATCGGCGACGACCGCCTCCAGCGTCAGGCCCAGGGACGCGTCGTTCCCGACGCCTTCACCCATGGCAGCTCGGCCCAGCGCGTGCGCTGGTTCAAGCGCGGCTTCGAATCCGGCGACCTGAAGGCCTGCGATACCTTCGGCGCGAACCAGCTCTAGCCGGCGAGCCGCCGCGCCGATCGCTTCGCGGTTTCAGCCAGGTAGTCGAGCGTGACGCGGATGCGCGGCACGCGGGCGAGATCGCGATGCGTGACGAGCCAGAGGTCCTGCTTCGGCGGCGTCTCGCCTTGGATGCGCACCAAGCCTGAATCGAGATCGGCGAGGATGCAGGGCAGCAGGGCGATGCCGGCGCCCGACGTCGCCGCCGCGCGGCGCGTCATCGCGCTGTTGGAGCGCAGCACCACGGTCGCCGACGCCGCGATCTTCCTGAGCCACGGCACCTGCGCGATCACGGTGTAGTCGACCGGCCAGTCGATCAGCAGGTGTCCCTCGAATCCGGCCGTCGGCTTGCCGCGGCGGTCGAGGTAGTCGCGGCTGGCATAGAGCCCGTATCCCACTTGGCCCAGCTTGCGTCCGAGAAGGTCGCCTTGCGTCGGCCGTGCCAGCCGGAGCGCGATGTCCGCCTCGCGCCGGCCGAGATCGAGCGTGCGGATGTCCGTCTTCACCTCGACCGCGATGCCGGGGTGCTTCGCCTCGAAGTCCGGCAGCGCCGGCGCGACGAAGCCGGCGGCGATCGGCTCGGTCGTCGTGATCACGACCGTGCCGGCGAGGCCCTTGTCCTCGGCCGACATCTCGAAGCCGACGGCGCGCACCTCTTCCTCGATGCGCCGCGCGTGCTGGATCAGCTTGGCGCCGGCCGGCGTCGGCACGAGGCCCTGGCGGCGGCGATGGAACAGCTTGCACCTGAGCCTCGCCTCGAGCCCGTCGAGGCGGCGGCCGATCGTCGCCGGATCGACGCGCAAGGCGCGGCCGGCCGCCGAGAGGCCGCCGGCATCCGCGACCGCGAGCGCGAAGCGAAGATCATCCCAGTCGAGCCGTGCCCCCGGCGATGCGGGACCGTCTTGCGCCGCCATGGTTTCCTTTCCCCGCGCCGGTCTGCCACCTTACCTGCCGCAGTATCCGGCGAAGAGGCAGGGGATGACCAGCGTGCTCGAACGGCTGATCGCCGACCGCCCGGACGAGCCGGGCGTTGCCGCGGCGATCCTCCGGGACGGCGTCGTTGCCGAGCGCCGCTGCATCGGACTCGCCGATCTCGCCCATCGCGTGCCGATCGGGCCTGGAACGCGCTTCCATATCGTCTCTGCCTCCAAGACCTTCGTCGCCGCCTCGGTCCTGGCGCTGGGCGCGCGCGGCGCTCTCACCCTCGACGACCCGGTTCGCCGCCATCTCCCCGAATTGCCGGCCGCCATCGATCGGCCTCGCCCCGTGACGCTTCGCCACCTGCTCTCGATGACGAGCGGGCTTCGCGACGTGCTGGAAATCGAACGGCTGCGCGGCGAGTGGAGGCCGTCGCGATCGCGGGTACGGGACCTGCTCGACCTTGCCTACGCCCAGGCCGAGACCAGCGCGCCCGCCGGCGCGCAGTACATGTACGCGAACGTCAACTTCGTGCTGCTGGAGGAAGTCCTGCGCCGCCTCTCCGGCGACGCTGACGCGCTCCGCCGCGAGGCGATCTACCGCCCGCTCGGTCTCGCCGCCACCGCCGACCGGCCGCATGAAGGGATCGTCCTGCCCGATCTCGCCTCGCCTTATGTCGCCGACGGTGCGGGTGGATGGACGCGCGCCACCGACCTCCTCGGCATCTCCGGCGACACGCTGACCACCAGCCTCGACGACATGGCGCGCTGGATCGTCGCCGTTGGCCGCGGCCGGGTCGGCGACCTCGACCTGCGCCCGATGGCGGCCCCTGCCCGGCTCTCGGACGGGCGCCCGATCCACTACGGCCTCGGCCTCTGCATCCGCCCCTATCGCGGGCTGACCGTGCTCGGTCATACCGGCAGCCAGCCCGGCTACAAGACGCATGTCGCCTATGTGCCTGGTCGCGACATCGGCGTCGTCATCCTCTCCAATCGCGAGGACACGCGCACGTCGGGGCTCGCTGCAGAAATCCTCGATGCGGCGATCGGGGATTTCCCGTCGCCGCACCCCGCGCGGCTCCCGCGGAAGGCGCCGCATCGCGCCGCGGACCTCCCGGGCGTCTACGTCGAGCCCGGCACCGGCGAATGGATGCAGGTCTCGCTCGGCACCGACGGTGTCCTTGCCTGCGAGACGCTCGGGGACTCCCTTTTCCTCTACGAGGCATCGCCGGGCGTCTTCCGCCACGGCGGCGACTATCGCTGCGACACGCCGGCGGACGCGGTCTTCTCGGTCGATGACGGCAAAGGTCTCTGCCGCCTGCATCGCGGCGGCCACGTCAGCCAGATGGTGAAGCAGGCGCCGATGGTCCTGACGCCGGCCGAGCTCGCGGCCTGTGTCGGCGAGTACGCGAACGCCGACATGTCCCTCCGGCACGCCGTCCGCATCGCCGGCGACGAGCTCGCGATCCGCTATGGGCAGGACTTCGACCGCGACCTCGTCTTCGCCATGGCGCCCATAGCCACCGACATCTTCCTGGTCCGCCCGACGGCACCGGGTGTCGCCCACAAGCACGTCTTCCGCTTCGAGCGGGACGGCGCCGGTGCGATCGTCGGCATGTCCGTCACCCTCGACCGGCTGAAGGGCGTGAGGCTCGCGCGGGTTGCCGCATAGGCGCGGCACCGTCTTGCGCCGCCGTCCATTCCCCCTGGTGCCGCCCGGTGGTCTCTATCCGATCCGACCTACCCGATCAGGAGAGGCACCATGACCAGCGCCGTGATGCAGACCTATGCCAGGGCTCCCGTGACCTTCGCCAAGGGCGAGGGCTGCCGCCTGATCGACACGCAAGGCCGCCGCTATCTCGATTTCGGCGCCGGCATCGCCGTCTGCGGTCTCGGCCATGCGCATCCGAAGCTGATCGAAGCGTTGACCCGGCAGGCCAATACGCTCTGGCACACCTCGAACCTCTACCAGGTCGAGGGCCAGGAGACGGTCGCCTCCAAGCTCGCGGCGCTCAGCTTCGGCGACGTCGTCTTCTTCGCCAACTCCGGCGCGGAAGCGAACGAATGCGCGATCAAGCTCGCGCGCCGCTACCAGGCTTCCAAGGGCAATCCGGAGAAGTGGCGGATCCTCGCCTTCGAAGGCAGCTTCCACGGCCGCACGCTGGCGACGCTGGCTGCCGCCGGCAACCCGAAGAACCTCGCGGGCTTCGGCCCCGTCGTCACCGGCTTCGACCATGCGCCCTATGGCGACCTCGACAAGGCCGCGGCGTTGGTCGGCCCCGACACCGCGGCGATCCTGGTCGAGCCGATCCAGGGCGAAGGCGGCATCCGCGTTCCGCCGCCCGACTTCCTGAAGGGCTTGCGCGCGCTCGCCGACAGGCACGGCGCGCTCCTGATGTTCGACGAGGTGCAATGCGGGCTCGCACGTTCCGGCCGGCTGTTCGCGCATGAGCGCTTCGGCGTCGTGCCGGACGTGATGAGCCTGGCGAAGACGCTCGGTGGCGGCTTCCCGGTGGCGGCCTGCGTCGCGACGGCGAAGGCGGCGTCCGGCATGACTGCCGGCAGCCACGCCTCCACCTTTGGCGGCAACCTGCTGGCGATGGCGGTGGCATCCACCGTGCTCGACATCATCGCCGAGCCGGCGTTCCTGGCAGACGTCGCGCGCAAGGGCGATAAGCTCGCCGCCGGCCTCGACGCGCTGGTGAAGCGGCATCCGGAGGTGTTCGAGCAGCGGCGCGGGGTCGGCCTCATGCAAGGCCTCCGCTGCGCCGCCTCCCAGGACGAGGTGGTCGATCGCCTCCGCGACGCCGGCCTGATCGTCGTCCCGGCCCAGGACAAGATCATCCGCCTGATCCCGCCGCTCGTCGTGACTGAGCAGGAGATCGACGAGGCGCTGGTGATCCTGGAATCGGTCGCCCGAGCGATGCCGGCGAAGGCGGCCTGATAGAGCGAGTCTCGCCCCCCACCCCAGCCCTCCCCCACGCTCCACGGGGGGAGGGAGCACAATCGTGTCCCCTCCCCCCAGAGTGGGGGAGGGCTGGGGTGGGGGGCGAGTCTCGTTGCCTAAGCCGCCACTGGCGCCGGCACCGGCGGGTTCAGCACGTAGTGCGCCTCGCCGTTGCCGAACGACCAGTCGGCCAGATCGTTCTCCGAGAGCACGATCAGCACGTCCTCCGGCCTGACGCCCGGTCCGTCGGCGAGCTTCTCGACGATGCGCCTGTAGAGCGCCTGCTTGAGCTCGACCGGCCGGCCGCGGCGAAGCGAGATCTGCACGATCACCGCGTCGTCGGAACGATCGACGCCGAGGAAGGTGCGGTCGACGATCAGCCCGTCGGCGTCGTGCTCGGTCACGATCTGGAACCGGTCCTCCTTCGGGACCTTGATCGCCTCGACCATCCCTTCATGGACGGCGTCGGCGACGGCCCGGCGGTAGGCGGCGGTCTTGCCTTGACGAACGGCGATGCGGACGAGAGGCATGGGGACGCTCCTGTTGCTGGTCCCCTCGATATAGCTTCGGCTTCAGATTATTTAATTTGATCTTTCTTAACTGAAAGATCAGTAATTCATATATGTCGATGCCTAACCTCGACCTGGACGTCCTCCGCAGCCTGACGGCGGCGATCGACCTCGGCGGCTTCGGCCGGGCCGCGACGAAGCTCGGCCGCTCCCAGTCAGCGGTCAGCCTGCAGATGCAGCGGCTCGAGGCCCAGCTCGGCCGACCCTTGTTCCGGAAAGAAGGCCGCCGGCTCGCCCTGACCGATGCCGGCGACACGGTGCTCGCCTACGCCCGCCGCCTGCTCGCCCTCAATGACGAGGCGGTCGCTGCCGTGCGCGGCGTCGCGGTCTCGGGATCGGTCCGCCTCGGCGTGACCCAGGACCTGGTGGAACCGGCGCTGACGCCGGTGCTTGCCCGCTT
This sequence comes from Alphaproteobacteria bacterium, assembly GCA_044223515.1. Taxonomy (GTDB): domain Bacteria; phylum Pseudomonadota; class Alphaproteobacteria; order SHVZ01; family SHVZ01; genus SHVZ01. The sequence goes on along the minus strand of JBGALV010000014.1, from coordinate 25,932 downwards.
CGCCCGCGCCCACCCGGCCGCCCATGTCGAGGTGCGGGTCGAGCGCAGCGGTACGCTGATGGATCAGCTCGCCGGCGGTCGCCTCGACCTCGTCGTGCTGTTCACGCGCGACAACGGCGACGCGCTCGCCGAATTGCCGATTGCGTGGATCGGCCCTCATGGATTCACGTGGGATCGCACGCAGCCGCTGCCGCTGGTGCTGTTCGAGGCGCCCTGCCTCTTCCGCCAGGTCGCGATCGAGGCGCTCGACACTGCCGGCATCCCCTGGCGCATCGCGCTGACCAGCCCCAGCCTCTCAGGCCTCTGGGCCGCCGTCTCCGCCGGCCTCGGTATCGGCGTGCGCACGGCCTACGGCCTGCCGAAGGATCTCGCCACGATCGACGGCTTGCCGCCGCTGCCCTCGGTCAGCCTGCAGACGCGCGCGAGCACCGCGCCGCTGTCGCCTGCGGCGACACGGCTCAAGGAAATCCTCGAAGAGACTTTGCGGACGAGCGTCGCTTAAGCGCGACGGATCAGCGTGCCGGCGCCGCCCTGGGTGAAGATCTCGAGCAGCTGCGCGTGCGGCACGCGGCCGTCCAGGATCACCGCGGCCTCGACGCCGCCGTCGACCGCGAGCAGGCAGGTCTCTACCTTCGGGATCATGCCGCCGGAGATCGTGCCGTCCTTGATCAGCGCGCGCGCCTCGGATGCGGAGAGTTCGGGGATCAGCTTCTTGTTCTTGTCGAGCACGCCGGCGACGTCGGTCAGCAGCAGGAAGCGCTCCGCCTTCAGCGCACCAGCGATCGCCCCGGCCGAGGTGTCGGCGTTGATGTTGTAGGTCTCGCCGTCGTTGCCGTACCCAACCGGCGCCACCACCGGGATGATGTCGGCCTGCGCGAACTTCTCGAGGATCATCGGGTTCACCTCGACCGGCTCGCCGACGAACCCGAGGTCGAGGACCTTCTCGATGTTGGAGCCGGGATCGATCTTCGTGCGCTTGATCTTCTCGGCGCGGATGAGGCGCCCGTCCTTGCCGGAGACGCCGACCGCGGTGCCGCCCGCCTCGTTGATGTGGGCGACGATCTGCTTGTTGATGGTGCCGGCGAGGACCATCTCGACGATCTCGACGGTCGCCTTGTCGGTGACGCGAAGCCCGTCGATGAACTCGCTCTTGATCTTGAGACGCTCGAGCATCTGGCCGATCTGCGGACCGCCGCCATGGACGACCACCGGGTTCACGCCGATCTGCTTCAGCAGCACGATGTCGCGGGCGAAGATCTTCGCCATCTCGTTGTCGCCCATCGCGTGCCCGCCGTACTTCACGACGAACGTCGATCCCGCGTAGCGGCGCATGTAAGGCAGCGCCTCGGAGAGCACCTTGGCCTTGGCGAGCATCTCGGCGTTGTCGGTCATGGCTTCTTCTGTCCGCTGAACGGGGATTGGAACGGCGCGAAATCTAGCGGGAAGCCGCCAGCTTCGCCAGACGCGCCCTGAGCTCGGTCATGCCGTCCCCGGTCCTGGCCGAGGTCTTGACGATGTCGGGATGCGCCGCCGGGTGCTTGGCGAGCTCGGCCGCGACCTTCGCGGTCACCGCCTCCAGCTCGGCGGCCTTGGGCTGGTCGCCCTTGGTCAGCACCACCTGGTATGAGACCGCGCGCTCGTCGAGCCGCTTCATCAGGTCGCGGTCGCCCGGCTTCACGCCGTGGCGGGCATCGATCAGCACCATCACGCGGGCCAGCGTCGGCCGGCCCGAGAGATAGGTATCGATCAGCTTTTCCCAGCGCTTGATGTCGGCCTTGGAGGCCTCGGCATAGCCGTAGCCCGGCATGTCGACGAGGAGCAGCCGGCCTCCGAGGTCGAAGAAGTTGAGCTGGCGCGTGCGGCCCGGCGTGTGGGAGACGCGCGCGAGCGCCGAGCGGTTGGTCAGCGCGTTCAGCAGGCTCGACTTGCCGACGTTGGAGCGGCCGGCGAAGGCGACCTCGGGCAGCGTGAACGGCGGAAGGCCCTCGAGCCGCTCCGATCCAGCGACGAAGGTGCACTCCTTGGCGAAGAGGAGACGCCCCGCCTCTTCGTCGAGAGCGTCGACCTCGTTCGCAGGCTCGCTCATCTAGCTCAGGTCGCCTTCACGCCCATCCGGCGCATGATCGCCCATTGCTGGGCCATCGAGAGCACGTTGTTCCAGGCCCAGTAGATCACGAGGCCGGCCGGGAAGCTCGCCAGCATGAAGGTGAAGACCACCGGCAGGATCATGAACATCTTCGCCTGCACCGGATCGGCCGGCTGCGGGTTCAGCTTCTGCTGGAACCACATGGTCACGCCCATGATCAGCGGCCAGATGCCGATCATCAGCATGTGCGGCGGGTCCCACGGGATCAGGCCGAAGAGGTTGAAGAGCGTCGTCGGGTCCTGGGCCGAGAGGTCCTTGATCCAGCCGAAGAACGGCGCATGCCGCATCTCGATGGTGACGAACAGCACCTTGTAGAGCGCGAAGAACACCGGGATCTGCACGACGATCGGGAGACACCCGGCAGCCGGGTTCACCTTCTCGCGCTTGTAGAGCGCCATCAGCTCCTGGTTCATGCGCTGCTTGTCGTTCTCGAAGCGCTCGCGCAGCTTCATCATCTCGGGCTGCAGCGCCTTCATCTTGCTCATCGCCGTGTAGGACTTGTTGGCGAGCGGGAAGAAGAGGCCCTTCGCCAGCACGGTCAGCACCAGGATGGCGACGCCGAAGTTGCCGAGCACGCGCGCCAGCCAGTCGAGCACGAAGAAGATCGGGCGGGTCAGGAAGTAGAACCAGCCCCAGTCGATCGCGAGATCGAAGCGGGTGATGCCGAGCTGCTCCTGGTAGCCGTCGAGGGTCGAGACCTCCTTGGCACCGACGAAGATGCGGCTCACGGACTCGATCGCCTGGCCCTGCGCCAGCGGCTGGCCGCCGCCGAGGATGTCGACCTGGTACTTGTCGGTCTTTCCGGCCAGCGCATGGGCGAAGCGGCCCTTGAAGGTGTCTTTCTGGTCGGGGATCGCCGCGACCATCCAGTACTTGTCGGTGAAGCCGATCCAGCCGCCGGTCGAGTTGACCTCGATGACGCCGCTCTTGGCGTCCTTCATGTCCGAGTAGTGGACTTCCTTGAGCTTGCCGTCGAAGACGCCGTAGGCACCCTCATGCAGGATGTAGTAGCCGAGCGTGTGCGGCGTGCCCGCGCGCGTGACCAGCTCGTAGGGATGCAGCGTGATCGGCTCGCCGGGCGCGGTGCGCAGCACGCGCTGGGTCACCGTCACCATGTAGCGGTTGTCGAGGGCGAAGCGCCGCTGGAAGGTGAAGCCCTGGCCGTTGTCCCAGGAGAGCGTCACCGGGTTTTCCGCCGTCAGCTTGTCCTTGTCGGCGGTCCAGAGCGCCTGCGCGTCGGGCAGCTTGATCTCGGTGCCCGCGGCCGGAACCCAGCCCCAGTCGGCGAAGTAGGGATCGGGCGCCGAGGCGGGCGAGAGCAGCACGATGTTGGGCGAGTTCGGATCGGTGGTCTCGCGATAGCCCTTGAGCACGACGTCGTCGAGGCGCCCGCCCTTGAGCGCGATCGACCCCTTGAGCGACGGCGTGTCGAGCGGGATGCGCGGGCTCTCGGCGAGCGCGGCCGGGCGATCGAGCACGGCTGCCGGCGATGCCGCACCGGGCGATTGCGGGCCGGCCGCCGGCGTGGTGGCGGGCGCCGTCGTCGTGCCGGGCGCAGCCGGCGCGATGGGCTTCGAGAGGTCGGCCTGCGTCTGCTGCGCCGCCTGCTCGCGCACCTTCGGCAGCTCGTAGAAGAACTGGAAGCCGAGCAGGATGGCGAGCGACAGCGCGATCGCGATTACCAGGTTCTTTTGGTCGCCCATCATGATTCCGATGCTGATGTCAGCGTGAAGTACAGGTGCGCGGCGGCACCGGGTCGTAGCCGTCGCCACCCCAGGGATGGCAGCGGCAGAGCCGCCTGGCGGCGAGCCAGCTGCCGGCCAGCGGCCCATGGGTCTCGATCGCCTCGATCGCGTAGGAGGAGCAGCTCGGCAGGAAACGGCAATTGACGCCGAGCAGCGGCGAGACCAGCAGCTTGTAGGCGCGGACCGCGCCGGTGAGAGCGAGACTGGCCGGATCGCTCATCGCTTGTCGCCGACGCGTTTCAGGGCGCGCGTGAGATCGTCCTTTAAAAGCGCGTACGGACGGTGGACCGTCTCCGAGCGCGCGATCAGGACGTAGTCGTGGGCCGGCTTGCCCTCGGCCGCCAGCACTTCTTCGGCCGCGGCCCTGAGCCGACGCTTGGCACGGTTGCGCTCGACCGCGCCCCCGACCTTCCGGCTGGCGGTGAAGCCGACGCGAAGGTCGCCCGCATCGGTCGACGCGCCGTCAACGCGCGAACGCGCCTGCAGGACCAGACCCGGCATCGCTGCCTTCCGTCCTGATGACGCGACCTGAAGGAATTCCGGCCGCCGCTTGAGCCGCCGGATCGCCATCGGCTTTGATTGCCTTTAGGCGGAGAGGCGCTTGCGGCCCTTGGCGCGGCGGGAATTCAGGACCTTGCGGCCGCCGACCGTCGCCATGCGGGACCGGAAGCCGTGCCGCCGCTTGCGGACGAGCACGCTCGGCTGATAAGTGCGCTTCACGAGAAAACTCCGTATGCCCGCTAGCCGGGCTGCACGCGAAAGAGGCCCGCTGTATAGTGGCTCGGGTAGGCCAAGTCAACCGACGCGGTCCGGGCCGGGGGCGGTGATCCGGAAGCGCGGGGAATGCGTAAATGGGCCCGAAAGGGGGCCGGCGGTGGAGCTCCGCGATCTGAGAATTCTACCGCATCGGACCGGCCTTTCCGGCCGGCTTCTGCTGCTGACGATCGCTTTCGTCATGCTGACGGAAGTGATGCTGTTCGTGCCTGCCATAGCACGATACAGACTGGTCTATCTAGAACAGAAGCTGGCAGCTGCCCATCTGGCCGGCCTGTCGCTCGACGCCACCCCCGACCGCATGGTGACGGCGCAGCTGACCTCGACCCTGCTCCGCCATGTCGGCGCCTATGCCGCCGGCCTCTACGGCGAGGGCAAGCTCACGCACAACCTGATGGTGTCCGAGATGCCGGCGGTCGATCGCGAGATCGACCTCCGCGACGACACCTGGCTCGAGCTGATCCGGGACGCCTTCGAGACCTTGATCCAGCGCCGCAACCGGATCCTCCGCGTGATCGGCGAGAGCCCCAAGGATGCCTCGGTCCTGGCGGTCGTCGTCCTCGACGAGATGCCGATGTGCGAGGAGATGTTCGACTACTCCAAGCGCCTCCTCGGCCTCTCCGTCGTCATCGCGCTGGCGACTGCGAGCGCGCTCTATTTCTCGCTCCAGTTCCTGCTGGTGCGTCCGATGCGCAGGCTTACCCAGCGCATGGTCGGGTTCCATCCGGAAACGCCCTCGACCGACCCGCCGCCGAAGCTGCGCACCGACGAGCTCGGCCTCGCCGAGGCCCAGCTCACCGCGATGCAGGACGAGCTGCGCTATGCGTTCCGCCAGCAGGCGAGGCTCGCGGCGCTCGGCAGCGGCGTCTCCAAGCTCGGCCACGACCTTCGCAACATCCTCTCTTCCGTGCAGGTGCTCTCTGACCGGCTCGCGGACTCGACCGATCCCGAGGTTCAGCGGACGACGCCGCGCCTCGAGCGGGCCGTCGACCGTGCGGTGGCCCTGACCCAGTCGACCCTGGACTTCGCGACCGAGCGTCCGGCGGTGCGGCCCGCACGTTTCCCGCTTCCGGACCTGATCCAGGAGATCGCGCAGGATCAGATCGTCGTCGGTGAAGAGGGCTTCCGCCTGGATTCCAGGCTCTCGCCCGACTTCCTCGTCGACGCCGACCGCAACCAGCTCTACCGGGTGCTCGGCAACCTGATCCGGAACGCCCGTCTCGCCGGCGCACACGTGAGCGAGATCGGCGCGGTGCTGGGTCCTGGCGTCGTCTCGATCACGATCAAGGACGACGGGCCCGGCATCCCCGTCGGCGTCAGGCCGCGCCTGTTCCAGCCTTTCAACACCGGCCGCCCGGGCGGGACCGGGCTGGGCCTGGCGATCGCCCGCGACCTGGTCGAGGCGCATGGCGGCCAGCTGCGCCTGGTCGAAAGCGGTCCGGAGGGCACCATCTTCCGCATCGATCTTCCATTCGCAGGTGCTACAACGGCGGTGCACTGACACCTCTATCCTAAGGACCGGCCCGTCGATGATCCCGCGCTACACTCGTCAGGAAATGGCCCGGATCTGGGAGCCGGAGAACCGATACAAGATCTGGCTCGAGATCGAGATCCTCGCCGCCGAGGCGATGGCCGAGCAGGGCATCGTGCCGAAGTCGGCGGTGGAGGCGATCCGCGCCCGCGGCAAGGTCGACCCCGCCCGCGTCGACGAGATCGAGAAGACCACCAAGCACGACGTCATCGCGTTCCTGACCAACGTCGCCGAGCATGTCGGCGACGAGGCGCGCTTCCTCCACCAGGGCATGACCTCCTCGGACGTGCTCGACACCTGCCTTTCGGTTCAGCTGGTCCAGGCCGCCGACATCCTGATCGCCGACGTCGACAAGGTGCTGGCCGCGCTCAAGCGCCGCGCACGCGAGCACAAGCACACGATCACGATCGGCCGCAGTCACGGCATCCATGCCGAGCCGACGACCTTCGGCGTCAAGCTCCTCGGCCACTACGCCGAGTTCCAGCGCAACCGCGAACGCCTGGTGCAGGCGAGAGCCGAGGTCGCGAGCTGCGCGATCTCCGGCGCGGTCGGCACCTTCGCCAACGTCGACCCGAAGATCGAAGAGTATGTCGCGAAGAAGCTGGGCCTGACGCCGGAGCCGGTCTCGACCCAGGTGATCCCGCGCGACCGGCACGCCGCCTATTTCGCGGCGCTCGCGGTGGTCGCGACCGGCATCGAGCGGCTGGCGACCGAGATCCGCCATCTGCAGCGGACGGAGGTGCGCGAGGCCGAGGAGTACTTCTCGCCGGGCCAGAAGGGCTCGTCGGCGATGCCGCACAAGCGCAACCCGGTGCTGACCGAGAACCTGACCGGCCTCGCACGGCTGGTCCGGTCGGCCGTGGTGCCGGCGCTGGAGAACGTGACGCTCTGGCACGAGCGCGACATCAGCCATTCGTCGGTCGAGCGCGGCATCGGCCCCGATGCGACGGTGACGCTCGACTTCGCGCTCAACCGGCTCGCGCGCGTCGTCGATGAGCTCGTGGTCTATCCCGAGCGGATGCAGCAGAATCTCGAGAGCCTGGGCGGCCTCGTCTTCTCGCAACGCGTGATGCTGGAGCTGACCCAGGCGGGCGTGACGCGCGAAGCCGCCTACGAGATCGTGCAGAAGAACGCGATGGCGACTTGGCGCGAAGGCGGCCAGTTCCTCGATCGGCTCAAGAAGGAGAAGGCGGTTGTCGACGCGCTGGGCTTGAAGAAGCTCGAGGCGCTGTTCGACATCGGCTATCACACCAAGCACGTCGAGACGATCTTCGCCCGCGTCCTTGGGTAGCGCACGGGGGATAGCACCCGGCCCCGAAGGGCCGGGCGCTCAACGGCAGATCAATCCCAGGTGTACGAGGCGGTGTCGGTCGCCTTGTTGTACTTCAGCGTGACCGTGGAGATCTTGCAGAGGTCGAGACCCCGGAAGATCGACGAGCTGTCGTCGGTCCAGGTGACCTTCATGTTCCAGGTGCAGCCCTTGTCCGCCCCGGTGAACTTCACGTCGAACTTGTTGCCGTCGCCGAGAACGCCCTTGAGCTCGTTCTCGTTGAAGACGTTGTCGCCCGGCGGGTTGATGAAGAGACCCTTGATGTCGTAGCCGGTGCCGTTGACCACCGTGAAATCGCGATCATCCGCAAATACCGCGGTTGAGAACAGGACGAGCGCAGCCACGAGGGCGGCGGCGAAACGCGAAGCCATTGGGAACCTTTCGTCTAGGTTGTGCGGAGGTCCAGGATAGGCCCTCCCGCAGATGAACAATAATTAGGGAATGCGACACGGCGAAGAAATTTATAACGTTCATTTATTCAAAAACTTAAACTAAATTTAACAAATATAGTCGTTGTCTATCTATCGATCAGGATGTCCGATCATAGAGCGCTGTGTTTCGCCGCGGCGAGGGCCGTCCAAAGCCTAGACTTGCCGGGGGCTTACGCTATTTTGGCGCTCAAACGTCCTCGCCCGGCCTCGTGGCCGACCCAAGCCGGTTCCCGCCGCCGGGCGCTTCCTGTTCATGCATCGAGGGGGATTGACCATGGCCGTCACCGGACATGACACGCTGAAGACCCGCCGCCAGCTCAAGGTGGGCTCCAAGAGCTACGACTATTTCTCGCTGGAAGCCGCCGCGAAAGCCGGCCTCGGCGATGTGTCCCGGCTCCCCTTCTCGCTCAAGGTGCTGCTGGAGAACCTGCTGCGCTGGGAGGACGGGCGCACGGTCACGGTCGACGACGTCAAGGCGCTCGCCGCCTGGCTCAAGGACAAGCACTCCGACCGCGAGATCGCCTATCGCCCGGCGCGCGTGCTGATGCAGGACTTCACCGGCGTGCCGGCGGTCGTCGACCTCGCCGCGATGCGCGACGCGATGGTCGCCCTCGGCGGCGATCCGACCAAGATCAACCCGCTGTCGCCGGTCGACCTCGTCATCGACCACTCGGTGATGGTCGACAGCTTCGGCAGCCCGAAGGCGTTCGACGACAACGTGAAGCTCGAGTTCGAGCGGAACGGCGAGCGCTATGAGTTCCTCCGCTGGGGCCAGGACGCGTTCTCGAACTTCCGCGTCGTCCCGCCTGGCACCGGCATCTGCCACCAGGTGAACCTCGAATACCTGGCACAGGTGATCTGGACCAACTCGGCCGACGGCCCGACCGTCGCATATCCCGACACGCTGGTCGGCACCGACAGCCACACGACGATGGTCAACGGCATGGCGGTGCTGGGCTGGGGCGTCGGCGGCATCGAGGCCGAGGCGGCGATGCTGGGACAGCCGGTGTCGATGCTGATCCCCGAGGTCGTGGGATTCAGGCTGACCGGCAAGCCGAAGGAAGGCACGACCGCGACCGACGTGGTGCTGACCGTCACGCAGATGCTGCGCAAGAAGGGCGTGGTCGGCAAGTTCGTCGAGTTCTATGGACCGGGCCTCTCCGGCCTCACGCTCGCCGACCGCGCGACGATCGCCAACATGGCGCCCGAGTACGGCGCCACCTGCGGCTTCTTCCCGATCGACGGCGAGACCATCAGGTATCTGAAGTTCTCCGGCCGCGACGCCGATCGCGTGGCGCTGGTCGAGGCCTATGCGAAGGCCCAGGGCATGTGGCGCGAGGACTCGACGCCGGACCCGGTGTTCACCGACACGCTCGAGCTCGATCTCAACACCGTCGAGCCGTCGCTCGCAGGACCGAAGCGCCCGCAGGACCGCGTGCTGCTGTCGGCGACCTCGGGCGCCTTCGGCGCGGCGCTGAAGGAGATGGGCGGCGGCGACCGCAGCGTGCCGGTTGCCGGCACCAACTACGAGCTCAAGGACGGCGACGTCGTGATCGCCGCGATCACCAGCTGCACCAACACCTCGAACCCGGCGGTGCTGATCGCCGCCGGCCTGCTGGCGAAGAACGCCGTTGCCAAGGGCTTGACCACGAAGCCGTGGGTGAAGACCTCGCTGGCGCCCGGAAGCCAGGTGGTCACCGACTACCTGGAGAAGGCCGGCCTGCAGGTCGAGCTCGACAAGCTGGGATTCAACCTCGTGGGATATGGCTGCACCACCTGCATCGGCAACTCCGGCCCCTTGAGCGACGAGATCATCGCCGCGGTCGAGGCCAAGGACCTGGTGGTCGCCGCCGTGCTCTCGGGCAACCGCAACTTCGAAGGCCGCGTCAGCCCGCAGACCAAGGCCAACTATCTGGCATCGCCGCCGCTGGTCGTGGCCTACGCGCTCGCCGGATCGATGAAGGTCGACCTGACCAAGGACGCGCTCGGCACCGGCAAGGACGGCAAGCCCGTCTATCTCCGCGACATCTGGCCGTCGAACCAGGACATCGCCGACGAGATGCACCGCTCGCTGACGCCGGAGATGTTCCGCAAGCGCTACGCCAACGTGTTCGAGGGCCCGGCCGAGTGGCGGAAGGTCAAGACCACCACGGGCCTGACCTACAAGTGGTCGCCGGGCTCGACCTATGTGAAGAACCCGCCCTACTTCGAGAACATGCCGAAGGAGCCGGGGAAGATCGGCGACATCCGGAAGGCGCGTGTGCTGGCGCTGCTCGGCGACTCGATCACCACCGACCACATCTCCCCCGCCGGCAACATCAAGAAGGACGGCCCGGCCGGCGACTACCTGCTGCAGCATCAGGTGCGGCCGGCGGACTTCAACAGCTACGGTGCGCGCCGCGGCAATCACGAGATCATGATGCGCGGCACCTTCGCCAACATCCGCCTCAAGAACGAGGCGGCTGCCGGCACCTCCGGCGGCATGGCCAAGCATTTCCCCTCGGGCCAGGTGATGTCGATCTACGACGCCGCCATGAAGTACCGGGACGAGGGCGTGCCGCTGGTCGTCTTCGGCGGCAAGGAATACGGCACCGGCTCGTCGCGCGACTGGGCGGCGAAGGGCACGATCCTGCTCGGCATCAAGGCGGTGATCGTCGAGAGCTTCGAGCGCATCCACCGCTCGAACCTGGTGGGCATGGGCGTGCTGCCGCTGCAGTTCAAGGGCGACATGACGCGCAAGAGCCTGAACCTGGTCGGCGACGAGATCGTCGACATCGAGGGCATCGCCAGCGGCATCAAGCCGCGCATGGACGTCAACGTGAAGATCACCCGCGCCGACGGCAAGTCGGAGACGATCCAGGTGCTGTGCCGGATCGATACCGCGGACGAGATCGAGTACTACCGCCACGGCGGCATTCTTCAGTACGTGCTGCGCGGCCTGATGAAGGCGGCATGACGCGCCGCGCCTGAGACGCGAAAAGCCCCGCGGGAGCGATCCCGCGGGGCTTTTTCATTTGCGCAGGATTTGCGCGAGGTCTTCCGGCAGCTCGCCGCGATCGAGCATCAGCTGCGCCTTCAGAAGTCCCGCGACCGCCATCGCATCGGTGATCTCGCCGGCCATCGCCATGCGCACGGCCTCGGCGAAGGGAACGCGGCGAAGCTGCAGCTGCTCGGTGTCGTCCGGCTGCGCCGTGCCTTCGGTCAGGTCCCAGGCGAGGTAGTTGATCGCGTGCTCGTCGCTGACCGAATTCGAAAGATGCAGTTCTAGGAAGCGAAGCCATTTGCCGGCGCTCAGGCCTGTCTCCTCGACCAGCTCGCGCTTGGCGGAGTCGAGCGGATCGACGGTGCGCGAACCGCCGCCTTCCGGAATCTCCCAGGAGTAGGCCTCGAGCGGATAGCGGTACTGGCCGACCAGCACCGTGGTGCCGTCGGCATGGATCGGGATCACGCCGATCGCAAGATTCTTGAAGCGGACGACGCCGTAGATGCCGGGGCCGCCGTTCGGCTTGAGCACGTCGTGCTCGACCACCTGGATCCACGGATTCTCGTATTGCGGCTTGGTGGTCAGCGTCGTCCACGGATTCTTCATGGCAGACATTTGCGGATGCGCTCCCCGCCCGCGCAAACGAAAAAGACGCTGCAGTGCCCTCAGGCTCGGCAGGCGTCGAGCTGGCGCTTCAGGAGATCGAGGCGCTGGAGCCAGGACCAGAGCCTGGGGCACCTGGCCTCGGGCCAGCACGCCTCCTCCAGCTCGGCCGCGACCTCGGCGCCGGCAAGCGGCCATGCCGGGCAGAGGCGGCCGGTCTCAGAGCCGGCCGTCTCGCATCCGCTGGAGCAGATCGCGAGGAGAAGCACCAGGCCGGCTCGCCTCGTCGCGCTGACGCGCGATCCGATCGGCCTGCCTTTCCGACGCCCGGAGCGGGCGCTCGGCGAGCCAGGCGAGAACCATGCGGGCCAGCGCCAACGCAAGGGCGAGCGCGGTGCCGAGCGCATTCACCGATCGCGGATCAGGTAGGCCGCAAGCCCGGCGAGCGCCGTCGCGACCGCGACCAGGTTCTGCCAGAGGCCGGGATCGAGCTGAACGCCGAACCCAGCCATGACCGCGGCGACGCCCGCCCAGGACGACGCCTCGCCGGCGCGGCTGACGAGGTAGGAGACGATCTGCATGGAAACCTCCTTCGGGTGAAATCACGTGAGACCGAGCTTCGCCTTGAGCGCGAGCCCGGCGAGAAGTGCGGCAAGAATCACGGTGGTGAGAAAGCGGATGACGGTCTGCCAGACCGCCCGCTTCGCGACCCGCCAAGACGCCAACAATTCGCGGAGATCGCGAACGTCAGCGGCAGCGCGCTTGTCCTCGAGCCCGATCGCCGCGAGCGCGCGACGCGCCCCTTCCTCGGCAGCACGGTCGAGCAGAACCTCGAGCTCGCCGGCATCGACGAGGACGTGAGGTGACGGCTCATTCATGAGATTCCTCGAATGATGTCCGGACTTGCGGCAGACACTAGGGAAACTTCGAGCGATGCCTCATTTGCGGCGGAGCAGGACGACGGCGCCCCAATCTGGTTGCGCCTCATCAATCAGAGCGCGCGAGCCGATCACATGGCGGAAGAGAAGCGCATGCAGTGTCAGATTTTGGATCGCGCCCAACACACCCCATGTAAGCGCTCACATGCATCCGCCTACATGATGAAAATCACGATCAATCGCAATGGCCGCTGAAACGCGCGCCGCGATGGCCGACCAGATAGGAGAATCGACCGATCGGAACAGCGGCTACAAGAAGCGCGGGTTTTCCCAACTCTGAATTCCGTCAATAAATCGGAATGCGCCGAATGGCGTTTGGTTGAACATCGCCGCGGGGAACATCCAACGTGGCCGCCAATCATGGAGATGGAATGTTGCCGCCGCCACTGCGTCAGCCGTAGCAGAATGTGTTCCTACATGAACAAGCTTGGCAAACTCGTCGAGAGCGTCAATCGCAGCGGGTATGACCTCTGTTTCAGCACCCTGAATATCAAAGTCGATGAAATCAACAGGTTCACGCAACAGATCTTGGACGCGAATTCCAGGCATCTTTTCGATTAGGAACTTTTTGCCCGTATCGTCCTCAACCCACAACTGCTCGACTGGTACGCCATTAAACAGAGCTAAAACTTTTGGGTCATCGACGACCGCAGAACCGTAGTCGTCGCTGACCCCCATAAACATCGGCCTACCATCTGGCGTGCAGGCAGCTCGGATCATGTCGACGCCAGTTGGAGGCATATCGTTCATAGCGCAGTTCAAAACCATGAGGTCAAAACGGGACCGACTAGCCTCAACGCCGACAAGATGCGCTGTGAGCGGCGTTCCTTTGTGGCGTCGAAGCGCAGCCGCAGCATTTGCAATCCATCGGCCGTAGCCTGCACCAAATTCGATCATCGAGAAGGTGCCTCTTGCTCGATCGATGGCCGTCAGAAGATCAATCCACTCGAAGTAATCTTCGCTAAGTTGATCCGGATAGGTTGGATCCGTGTCATATGCGGCGCTTCGCCCGCTCGATTTTATGCCTCTAAATTGCTCTGAGTTAGGAAGCGCGACAACTTCGTTAAAGTCGCGTTCGAAGGCATGGGCGATTCTCGCACCCATAAAATTGTGATGGGACCGATCATCATCGAATGGAGCGGTCCTCTCAAATCGGTCAAATATATCTGGATGTCTGCGCAAACGGCCCTCAGCGCTACAGGTCTGTTGCAATTCAGCAGACATACCCTTCTTAGACCAGCCCTCTTTTACCAAGAAACCCTAGCGTATCCAGGGCCACCGCTGCTTGAGTCAAAGCCTGACCCACCGGAGCCACCAGAGCCTCCGCCACCAAAGTTGCTGCCCGCGGAATTATTGGAGCTTCCTGCGCCACCGGGAACTCCTCCGCTAGCGCCACCCGTTGAACCGCTGCCATCCGACCCATTTGCACTTGGTCCCCCCGCTCCGCCGCCGCCGCGCCACGTTTGGCCAGCATTGACGACGCCGGGCGCTCCAATGCCGCCCGCGCGATTGACGGTAGTCCCGCCACTACCGAGACCACCAGAGCCCGGGGCACCGCCGTTGCTTTGAGCCGTCCCTCCTCCGCCTCCAGTAGCACTTATAAAACTTCCCACTGACGTCGTTCCTCCGCTAGGTGAGGTGCCGCCAGGATTTGCCGGGACGCCGCCAGCACCGACCGTGATGCTAAGCGTCTGATACGGGACCACTGCGTAGGCACCGTGTGCGTAGCCGCCTCCGCCAGCCCCACCACCAGTAAGAATTGTCGGAAAAGATTCGACACTTCCCAAGCCGCCGCCACCACCGCCTCCCACGACCTCTGCAGCTACCACTGTTACGGCCTGAGGTACCGAAAGAATTCCCGACGACGTGAACTCCTGAGATCCCGCGACGTAACCGCCACCAAGCAGCTTGCCCCCAAGAGCATTAACGGTGCGAACAGGAATGCCGTAAGTAGCCGCGAACTTGCCAATATGCCCTAACGCGAACGCTAGCTCTTTAGGCGGAGACTTAGATTCACAATAGAACCAGCAGTCTGTCGACCATGCACGCACGCCGACGAAGACGCCGACTAGTAGCGGAGCGATGACGAGGAAGGCTCGCGCCGTTGCGCTGTTCCTTATCTGTAGGCCGGCAATGGCTGTCATGCGGCACCTCTTATGCCGAGCGATCCGAACCAATTCGCCCCACCGTCGAAGGTAATGAATGTATAGATATTGCGTGCGTTGGCGGCCGCATCGCGGATGGGCTGGGAGCCACCGGACCATTTAACCGAAGAGGGCCAAGTCGTCGTCCGACCGCCCGATCCATCGTTTAGAAGATAGAGTGTAAGGCTTCCCATCCTCCCGATCGCCGGAGGGTTAGAGAAGGAGAAGGTGCAATTGCCATTCAGAGTAGCCGTAATGGCATTGCCCGATTCCAGGTCAATCGTACAAGTTGTTCCCGTGTTGCCGATTGCGTTAACAGTCTCTGCATAGTCCTTGATCTCTGGCCGCTGCAGCACGGCATCTGTCATGTTGATCAGCGCCTGCAAACGTGCGGCGATCCAAGTAGCGAGCTTTAGCGGCGTCACCATCCGTTCGTCGTCGGTGCTGGAATTGGTTTCCGCTTGAGTAGCTATCTCAGCAATACCTTTGACTGTCTCACTCGCATCCGGCGCGGCCTGCCCCGTCGGCCCCTGCATTCCCCGAGGGCCGATCATCTGGATGGTCCAGCCGGCTGAGCTGCCGCTGCCGTTGATCGACTGGACCTCGACGGTCATCGCGGTGTCGGTGCGGGTGGCGATCTGGCCGGCCATCCACTTCGATGGATCGGCGGCCGCAGTCATCAGCACGAAGGCGCCGGGCAGCAGCGGGAGTTCGGCTGCGGTGGTGAACGACGCCGTCGTGCCGAGCTGGACCGCGAGCGTGGCGGACGTCGTCGTCGCGATCAGCGGCGTCGTTCCGATCGGGCCGGTCGGGCCCTCCGGACCGGCGCCGCCGTCGACGCTGACGGTCCAGTCGCTGTAGGTGCCGCTGCCGTGGGCGGCGGAGCACCGCACGGCAAGCGCGCCGGTGCCGGGCACGTAGTCCATGCAGGTGCCCAGCATATAGACGTCGGCCGGGTCGGAGGTCCGCGCGATGCGGATCGGCTGGCCGCGTGCGAAAGTCTTGTTGGCCGCCACCGTCAGGGTCACATCGCCCGAGCCGGCGACCGCGATCGAGGTCGCGCTCGGACTCTGGTAAAGCTGCGCGGTGTGCGCCGCGACATCGCGCAGCAGCTTAGGCAGCGCATCGGCGTAGCCGTTGCCGGCGAACATCGCCTCCGTATACGTGTTGCCGTTGAAGACGAGAGGCCAACCGGTCATTCAGAGCCACTCCTCGAAAATCAGCTGCATCGAATACGAGTCATGATGGTCGTGGCGGATCGGCGTGGTCCGCTGCAGCGCGCCATAGAGCGTGAGCCGGTGCAGGTGAGTCGCATCGGCCGGATCGAGCACGATCACGGCTGGACGGCCGACGCCGAGCCGGCGCTGAAGCTCGTATCCCTGCGCGTAGATCTCGTCGCGCCCGAGCTCCGAGAGCGTCAGCGTGAGGCGCCGAAACGACGGGCGGGCATCGACATAGACCTGACCGCCACGCGAACGCACGCGCGGGCTCTCGTCGATCCATTCGAGTTCCCAGCCGAACTGGGCGTTGACCGACGGCTGCCAGACCGGGCTCACCACCAACTGGCCGAGATCGACATGGCCATCCGGATTCTCCGGATCGAACAGGTCGATGCCGAGGTAGCGCTGATGCATCGGATCGGGATTGCCGGTCGCGAGCGGCAGCAGATGCACCGCCGGCGGCCGGTAGTCCTCGCCGACCGCGAGCCGGCCGCCCCAGGTGTAGTCGCCGCCCCACCAGAGCCCCGGCCCGCCGAAGGGCACGACCTCCGGCCACACCGGCAGATCCGCGTCGAGCCGCGTCACGCGCCAGTCGGCGTGGACGCCGCCGCCGGCATGGCGGTCGACCGCAATGACCAGGCGCCGCGTGTCGTGGATGTAGTCGACGACGCGTCCTTCGATCCAGGTCGCCGGATCCGCTTCGCGCTCCATCCGGACCGCGACGCCGTTGAAGAAAGTAACGTTGGCCGCGACCGTGAGCGCGACCGTCGACGGTGACGAGACGGCGAGGGGCGTGGTCGAGGTCGTCTGGCCGAGCGATCGCCGCGTGTCGTAGGCCGGTGCATCGAGCCCCGCGCTCGCGCCCAGCCGGAGCCGCCAGCGCGCCGTGGCCGACAGGTTGTGCTTCGGGATCAGCACGCCGGTGATCGGCGGCGGCGCCGCGACGCCGAAGTCGACCAGGATCGTCGGGTCGAGCGCCTTGGGCGCGATCGACCGCGCGACCCGGGAGAGCTTGTGATCGCGCAGGTTCTCGAGCGGCAGTGTCGGCGACCACGCCTCGCCCGAAAGCGAGGTCGTCGCCGACTTGAGCCAGTCGCGGTGCGCGATGGCGATGTTGCGTGCGGTACCGGTCAATGTCGGCACGATCGAACCTCCTCACGCCCACGGAGCCGGCGATCACGAAAATCGCTCGAGCCCACGGAAGACCGTGGGGACGCGATTTCCGCCGCCGGCAGATTTCCGAAACTCCATCATCGGCGGCCGGATCAACGCCGATTCCGGCTCATCCCCAAAGCTTGAGCGTTGCGCGATCCCTGCCCGCGTCCTCCTCCACCGCGAGCACGCGCAGCAGGCGGCGGCGGAGGCCGAAACGGCGATCGCTGACCTCGACCAGGTCGCCGACGTCGAGCCGGAACGGCTGGGTCTTCAGCGTGATCTCGAAGACGTCGCGCACCGTCGAGAACAGCGCGAACTGCCGGTCGCGCTCCGCTTCGGCATCCGCCTCGGCGTCGAACAGCGTGACGATCCGTTCGTCAAGCGCGCCGGGGCCATGCACGGCCCGGATCTCGCCGTCGGTCGCCGCCTCGCTGGTTCGCCATTCGGTCTCGAAGAAGGACTTGGCGCGGACGGTCAGTGACACGTCGTCGAGCTCGCCGGCGAAGGCGGACTCCTTGGCGAAGACCAACGTCTCCGATCCGGACGGCGCGACCACCTCGCGCTCGATCACGCCCGACACTGAGATCGCTGCGCCGATGTCGAGGCCGCCGAGCTTCGGCTGCAGCGATCCGCTGGCGCGCGTGACCGAGGCACGCAGCACATAGGTCTCGCCCGCGATCAGCGTCACCGTCCGCGACAGGTCCGAGAAGCTGCCGACGCTCGCCACCGCCTTCCCGCCGGCGATCGCCCAGCCGGTGCCGAGCGTCCAGCCGGCGGAAGAGTCGAAGGTCCCTTCGGTCACGACGTTGTCGCGGATCGCGCCGGCGAGATCGCTGCCCTTCAGCACGCGGTTGTTGCGACGGTAGGCAGCGGCGAGACGCCAGGCCGGCGGGCGGGCGGCGAGACGGCGAAGCTCCAGCGCGTCGGTGCCGTCGATCGCGAGCACCGGCTCGCCCGCGGGCGCCTCGAGGCGCCCGACCTGGAACATCGCCGCCCGCGTGAAGCCATAGAATCCGCCGATGCCGCCCACCAGGTCGTCGAGCGCCTCGGTCGCCGCCTCGGCGCCGGGATCGTCGAGATAGATACCGATCGCACCGGGCACCGCGTCAGCCAGCGCCTCGATGCTGTCCTCGTCGATGTCCGCTTCGGCGAGGCCGATCCGTGTCACCAGCCAGGCATCGAATGTGCCGAGGCCGGCGCTGCGGCCGATCGAGACCGTGGCGCTCTCGCCGTCGCGATCGACGACGTCGCCGGTCATCCAGACGGCGTCGACCTGGTCCTCCACGGCGACCAGCACCCTGCTTCCGACCGGCAACGCCAGCGTCTCCGAAATCTCGATGGTCTTCGAGCCGGTGCCGATCGCGAGCTCCGTCGCCGACAGCTCGGACTGAAGCTGCAGGCGCGTGCCGACGATGCGCCGGACCATGGCCGCGGTGCTCTCGACATAGCCTCCGTCAGCGTCGCCCTTCACGTCGGCGGTGACGACGCCGGACGGGCTGCCCCCGAGAACCAGGCAGCCAGTCGCCGCCTCCAGGGTCCATTCACCAGCACCGGGCGCACTCGCGACATGAGCGAGCGAGACACCTCGGTCGTAGGCCCGGTGCCAGGCGGGGTCGTAGGCGGCGACGGGGCCGTCATGGAACTGATAGAGCAGCCGCCCCTCGACTATCCCGACCGGCACCGGCTCGATGTTGCGCACGCGCCCAAAACACAGCGGCCTCTGCCGTCCCTTGAGATCGACGCCACCTTCGCGGGCGCCATTGCCGAGATAGCGTGCCGACCACAGCGGCTGCGCGATCAGCGCCTGCAGGTCGGCGACCTGGATGCGCAGCGTCGCATCGTCGAAGGCGACAGCCTCGGTGAGGCCGTCGAAGATCACGCCGTACTGGTCGCGCGCGAAGGCCGGCCCGCCGAGTTCGACGCGCACGGCGCGGCCGGCCCATCCCCATCCCCGCATCGGGTCCAGCGCGCCGTCGTCGTTGCGGAGCACCACGTCGCCGAACCCGGGAACCGAGCGTCCGCCGATGCGGTCGCCGTCGACCAGCGCGCGCGTGAAGGTCAGCGCGTTCTCGATCCGCGGCTCGTACCAGGTGTCGGCGGGATCGTCGTCCGGCCGCGTCACATGGCCGTGGCTCGAGTAGCAGCGGACGACTTCGCCGGCAAGCCGGCGCGCGCCTTCCGCCTCGTCGGCGAGGTCGATCCAGACGAGCTCGATCCAGCCGGCACCGGGCGTCCGGTCCGGATACTCCGGGTCGCCGGCTTCGATCGTCGCGACCATCGCCCAGCCCTGGTTCGCCGCCTCCTCGAACCCGCCGAGCCGGAGCCAGTCGCCGGGCGCGAGGCCGAGGAAGGTCCCCGGTGAAGCGACGAGCCGGTTGGTCCCGGCCTCGGCCGCCATCGGCGCCGCGACGAAGGCGCAGGGACGGATCGTCGCCAGATAGGCCTTCGGTGCGAAGGGATTGGCGAGAAGATCGTCGAAGACGGTCATCCCCGCCCTCCCGCGGCGCGGCGACCGCCGAGACGCTGCGCCACCAAAGCGCCCTGCCCGATCGCCTCGCGATGTTCGCCCGCCTGCTGGCGCCTGAGATCGGCGACCTCGTTGCGGAGCGCCCGCACCTCGGCGAGGAGATCGGCGAGAAGACCCGGATCCGCCGCGTTGCCGTTGGCGGCGACGCCGAGCCTTCCGTCGCGCCCGCGGCGCAGCGGCAGGATCGCTTCCGCGCCGGCCTCGCCCATCAGGCCAAGGCGATCGCCGAAGCCGAACAGCGTCGGCGACGAGACGACGCCACCGGACGCGAAGGCATCGATGTTCAGCTCCGACTGGCGCGACCACCAGTCCATGTACTTCGCGCGCCAGGGCACGAGATGGTCGGGCGTCTGCGCGATCAGGTTGCGGGCACCCCACTCGCCCGGCTGATAGAAGCGCGTCTCGCCTTCGGGGCCGTAGTCGGGATTGGCTGCGAGGAAGGCGCGGACGATCGGTCCGAGCGGCTTGTACGGATCGCCCGACCCGACCTCGCCGCCGAGCGCCTGAAGCCGCCGCACCAGGTTGTTGGCGCCCTGGTCGTCGGCATTGGCGACGACCTGGCGCTGGCCACCGTAGTAGCGATCGAGTAGCGCCTGGACGTCGCCGACCGTGCCGAGCTGCTGGATGATCCGGTCACGCTCGCCGACCGCCCAGGTCCAGGCCGGCCCGGACTTGAGCTGCGTCTCGCCGAAGCCGGCGCTGGCGCCCCGCGACATGTAGCTTGCGACGCGACCGGCGAGCGCATCGAACTGCGCGACCTCCGTCCCGCTCAGCGGCGAGCGGTCGATATCGGGCAAGTGCGGCCCGCCGACGACATCGCCGTTGCCGATCGTCCTGATCAGGTCGCCGATCGCCTGGTCGAAGCGCCGGATCGCCGCGACCATGTCGTCGGTCGGAGCCTCAAGGCCGGCGAGCGCGCTGCGCAGCATTCCGAGCGCACCGGCATCGCCCGCGAAGGCATCGAGGCTCACGACGATGTCGTCGATCGCCGGCGCCGTTCCGGCCTTGTCGAGATAGTCGCCGATGGAGCGGAACGCGGCTTCCTGCGCCTGCAGGTCGCCCGGCAGGCGCAAAACGCCCGGACTGCGTCCGAGCGAGTCGATCGCGCTGCCGATGCCGTCGAGGCCGACGGAGACCTTGTCCAGGTCGATCCGCGACACGTCGCTCACCGCCGCCGGCAGATTCCGGATCAGATCGCCGATCGCCGTCAGCGCGGCGGACGCGTCGCCTGGCACGACCGCGCCGACGTCCTTGATCAGGCCGGCGAGATTGCCGACCAGCGCCTGCAGGGCTGCCGGATCGACGATCGTGCTCTGCGCGCCGCCCAGAATCCCCTTCAGCGTCTCGAAGACGGTGCCGAGCGATTTCAACCGGTTCGCCAGAGTCTGCGACTGGCTCGCCGAGTCGCCGATCGCGGCGTTGAGCGTCTTGAAGGCCTGGACGGCGTCGGAATTCTCGCCGACCTGCCGCTGGAGCTCCTGGAAGGCGGCGAGGCGAAGCGCGTCGATGATCGCGGCGTTGGCGCCCGCCTCGTCGAGGCTGAGGCTTCCGTCGCTCGCCGACTGGCCGAGCCTGAAGAACGGGCTGTTCTCTGGGATACCGCCAACGCCGGGCGGCAGCAGATTCGGGAGCAGCTCGGCGAGGCGCCGCAGCTGCGCATCGAGGACAGCCTTGTCGTAGTCGCCGAGCGCGCCCTGGCGGGTCAGCGAAAGGTCGAGAGAGTCGAGGATGGCGTTGGCCTCGCCGCTCTTCGCCAGACGCTCGTCGATCTCCTTCAGCACCTGGAGCTGGGCGTCGAGCAGGACCGTATGCGCGTCGAGCTGGAAGGCGATGCCGTCCTGGATCGCGGCGGTGTCGCCGAGCGTGCCCACGACCTCCTGATAGAGGGCCGCATATTCGGGGCTTGAGCCGTAGAACTGCCGGCCCATCTCGAGCGTCGAGCGCGCGAGGCCACCGAGCCGGCGGGCGGCGTCCTGGTCGCCCCTGCCGGCCGCGAGCTTCGCCTCGTCGTACTGGCGGCGCGTCTCGGCGAACTTGTCCGCGGTCGAGAGCAGGCTCAGCTCCGAGAGCCGGATCGAGGTGGCGGTTTCGCGCAGGCTCGCGCCGAGCTGGCGATAGCCGCCCGCCGCCTGACGGCTCGCCGCGATCGCGCCCGACAGCGCGCCTTCGAGCTTCTGCGACTCGGTGCCCATCTTCGCCATGCCCTCGGTGACGGCGAAGGCGGCACGCTCGGCGACGTCGAGCAGGCCCAGGTAGAGCTTCCGCTCCTCCTCGCCGAGCTGCATCAGGAGGGCTCGCTTCTCGTAGTAGGCCGCGCGGTCGAAGGCGGCGAGGTCGGCGCCGAGCGCCCGCGCCTGCTCCAGCCGCGTCCTGGCATCCTCCGTCAACCGGCGGAAACCCTGGGCCGTGCGGTCGAGGATGCCGGAAGCGATCTCGCGATCGAAATCCTGGGCCAGCTTCAGACGCTCGCGGGCGAAGGCCTGGTCGACCTTCGCGACCTCGAGGCCGAGCTCGATCGCGGTGTCCCGCAGATCGTCGAAGCGCTTGGCCAGCGCCTCGATCTGCGCGGCCCCGGCCTCCATCGGCTTGAAGTCACGGTCGTAGTCGCGGGCGAAATCGATATGACGGCCGAGATCCTCGAAGGAACGCGCCTTGGTATTGGCCAGCGCCGTCCGCATCGTCGCGCTGATGCCGGCGAGGTCGGCGTTGTTCAGAGCACGGCGGACGAAGTCGGCCACCGCCGCCTCGGCGCTCTCGAACTGGTTCCTCTCGTAGGTCGCGGAGCCGCCGAGGCGCGTGTCGTCGACGAAGAACTTTCCCTTGAAGTAGCCGACCTGCAGACCCGCGACCGAGTTCGCGTCGACGAGGGTCGCTCCGATCTGGCGCAGCGTCTTGGTCAGCGCCTTGATCGAGGTTTCCGCCAGCTCGACCGCCGCCTCGACGCTGCCGCCGTTGTCGGCACCGCGATCGACGATGCCGAGCTCGCCCGAGGCGAGCCGCCCGACCGTGGCATTGGCGTTCGGCCCGACCGTCGGCTTCTTGGAGAACAGGCTGCCGAGGATCATCGGCAGCGCGATCGCGGCAATCGGCAGGGCGATGCTGGCGAAGCTCGCCGCCGCACCGCTCATCGCGACGCCGGCCGCATCGATTCCGCCGAGCAGCAGGCCGCCGGGTCCCGTGGCGATGCTTCCCGCAGCGGCGGCCGTGGACGGGCCGATGCCGAAGAGCGACGGCATGAAGTCGACAGCCCAACGGCTGAAGTCGCTCGGAAGGCTCGGGAGATTGAAGCCGGACGAGCGGCGGCGACCGTCGCTGCCACCGAGCATGCCGGCAAAGAGCGTCATCGGGTTGAAGCCAGACCCGAGCCTCTGGGCCCCATTGCCGCGCTGCGTCGGGAAGATCAACCGCATCACCTGCGGGGCGATCCGCTGCAGCACCTGCTCGAAGCCGCCGGCAGCGCCGCGGCCGCGGGCGAAGCCAGATACCAGGGTCTGCGCGATGCAGGAGATCGAGCGGCCGAGATCGTCGGTGGTCCGCTTGGAAGCGACGAGGTCTTCGCGCGTGCGGCGCAGGATGTCGCGGAGCGTGTCGTGGTCGCGCACCTGGTCGCGGACATAACCAGAGAGACGGCGTCCGATGTCGAGGCTGGCGCCGAGCGACTGGGACACGGCCTTGCCGAGGCCGGAATGCGCGAGACCGACGGCACGGGTCGCGGTTTCCAGACGCTTCAGCTCGCCGACCGCGCGGTCGGCGCTGATCGTCTCCAGCGTGCGTCGGAGGCCCTGCACGGTGCCGGACGCCGACGCCGCAGCGGCCCCGACCTGGTCGAGCGCCCGGCGGATCACGCGCGCGCCGGCATCCGCCGGCCCGGCCTCGAGGCCGAGAGTGAGGACGACGTCTGCGGTCATGGGAAATCCATCCCGGAGGCCGCGTTACGGCTTCCAGGTGCATCGACATTGAAAAGGCAGCGACCTCGGTCGCCGCGGCTATCGCGTGACGGCTATTTCGGTTTCGACGCCGATGCGCAGCGCGTGGTCATCGGCGGAAGCATCGCGTACTCGTTCGGCGCCCGCTTGTACTCGGTCTCGATCCAGCGCCGGTACCGTTCGGCGGCGAAGTCGCGAAGATCGGCGTTGGCGCAATCCTTCGTCACCAGAACCGCCTTGCCGTCCTTGAACCATTCTTGGTAGGGGCGCGCGGGATAGTTGACGCCGACTGCGACATGCCCGGTCTTCATGTCGATGATATAGATCGCGCCCTCGCTGCGACTCTGGTGGCGCGTCGCCGCGCCGACCAGGAAGCGTTCACGCTCGATGGAGAGCTTCTCCGGCGGCCCGTTGATGCCGTTGTAGAAGAGCTCGAGGATCGGCCCCCGTCCGCCGACCACCTTGCCGTGAAGAGCACCGGTCACGTTGCGAATGACGCGCCAGAGCGGGCCGCGCTGTTCGGCGTCGCGGTGAGCGACGATGTTCGAGAAGCCGCCGGCTTCGCCGCGAAAGCGCTCGATCTCGGCCGGCGAGAGCAGATAGGTGGGCGACGACTGTGCGTGGGCAGGCGGGGAAACCCAGGTCGCCGCGGCCAGGAGCAGGATCGCCGTCATCCACCGCATTCGTCCCTCCGTCTCCGTCGATCGCATCCTGCCGCGCATCTGGGGCAGGATTATGACCGTCTTCAACGTTGGGCTGCAAGAAGCAGCGCGAGCCTCTCGGCGTCGCGCTCATGTCGCCGGAGGATCGATTCCGGATAGTCCTTACGCGTCGACCAATGGCGCAGCTCGTGGTCAAGCGCCGCCCAATCCCTCGCCTTCGCATGCCGCCAGAACTTCGGCGCCACCCGCGCGAGATCGGGACCGTGCTGGTAGGCGACCGACGCGATGACCGTCTTGGCGATGCCGGGAAGCGCATCGAAGGCGTCGCCGCCATACCGTCGGCGAACTTCTCCTGCCGTCCACCGCATCATGGCGTCGTCCAGGTCGCGAAGATGGCTGTCCTCGATCTGCAAAGGCTTCGCCTGGGCGAGCGCGGATTCCGCCGCGGGACCTTTCAGCCCGTAGAAGGGCGCGAAGATCGGGTCGAGGGCCGCCGCGACCTCCGGCTTGTCCTTCAGGATGCGATGCAGGAACGCGCTGTCCTTGCTGCCGAGATCGAAGCCGGTCGCGATCGTGACGCCGCTCTCGGGAAATTGTCCGGACGGAAGCACATAGGGCTCCTGCGCGAAGCCTTCGTCGCGCTTCACGGCGCTCCAGTCGATGCCCGATACGTCGTCGCCGGGTCCATCGGCATACCGTCCGTGCTCGCGGGGCTGCGGATAGCCGTGGAGGCGGTGGAAATCCTCGGAGTTCTTGCGTTCCGTCATCGTGTCCTCATCGACCGGCGCATATCCCAGCGCCTGGCGTTTCTCGTTGAGCGTCAGGAAGTCGGCGGCTTGGATCTGCTGCCACTTGAGACGGCGACGGGGTGCGAGCGCGGGGACCTCGTCGAGGTCATGGGCGAGGCGGAGATCCTTTCCGAACATCGGGCCGAGCCAGGACGAGAGCGCCGCGGAGATGCGGTCGAGCAACGGAATCACCGTGTGCTCCCAGAGCTCGAGCCTCGCATCGATGCGGTTCGAGTAGGTGGCTTCACCTGAGACGACCAGGAGGTGCGGGACGCCGAAGGCGGCGGCGATCTCGCGGGCGGCCTGGGACTTGAGCTCGGCGAAGTCCATGTCCTTCGGCGAGAAGCCCAGCTCCTTCCAGTCGACGTCGCCGCCGAGGACCAGCGGCCTGCCTGCCTGGCGCGGACCCTGCGTGCGGTCGAGCAGCGCCTCTTCCACACGGCGGATGCCGTCGGGGCCGGGATCAGCGCGGAAGACCAAGGCGCCTGAGGGCCGCGCGCCGTTCTGCAGAAGCGCCGCGTTGTGCTCGGCGGCGGCGTTGTGCTGGTCGATCGATGAGGCTGCCGCCTCGATCGGCGAGAGCCCGTACCAGTCGTCGAGCGGATGGAAGTCGCGGAGATGCAGCACGTCGGAGGCACCCGAGATCGGATCGACCGGCCAGTCGACGCTGCGGCCTTCGACCTCGTAACGATACGAATGCGGCACCCCGGAGACGTCGGGCACGATCCGCATCCGATCCGGGCGGAGCGCATAAAGCTCGCGCGGCGCCTCGCCGTCGGGGCGGACCACTTCGAGATAGGCGTTGCCCGAAAGCAGCAGATGGCCGATGGCGGCCTCGATCAGCTCCGGCCCCGACTGGCGCGGGTTGGGCCGGCACAGCAGGTCGAGCAGCGGATGCGTGTCGAGTTCCTGCGCACCCTTGTAGAGGAGCCACGGCACCGAGGCCGAGGCGCGTGCCACCTCGCGCACGCAGCGATAGGCGACGACGTTCTTGCGGTAGCCTTCCTCGGCGAGGCGGTCGTACCGCCG
>JBGALV010000142.1:0-10350 GCA_044223515.1 Alphaproteobacteria bacterium | reverse complement strand
AATTGAAGAACCCCTTCGCCAAGCTCTTCCGCCGCAAGAAGGCGCCTCCGCCGGAAGCGGCGGAGGACGAGGAGGTCGCGGACACGCCGGACGCTTCGGAGGAACCGAAACGCCGGCGTTTCCGTCTGCCCTTGCCGTCGATCAGGCTTCCCCCGCTCCCGCGTCCGAGCGGGCCGGTAGCCGGCACGCTGGTGGTGATCGCGGCGCTGACCGGGATCGGCGCCTGGTTGGCGCTGCATGGCGACGAGACGGTCAGCAAGCGCGTCGTCCAGGTGCCGCGCGTGCTGGTGCCTCTCGACGGTCGCGCTCCGAGCGAAGAACCGCCGGCGGAGACCAAGGAAGCGGCGAAGGAGCCCGCCAAGGAACACGCTGCCGCCGAGGCGCCGAAAGAACCTGCTGCTCCCGGCCCTCAGGTGAGCCTGCCGTCGATGGCATCGGCGCCGCCCCACGGAACCCCGCCGGCCGCCCCCGCCGCGACGCCGCCACGGCCGGCCGGCCGCTTCGGTCCGCCGCTGCAGCTCAAGAAGGCGCCGGAGCCCGGCATGATCGAGCAGGGGCCGAAGGGCCCGCTGCCGATCATCGCCGAGGACGGCCGCCAGGCCTGGAAGGTCTATGCGCGTCCGTTCGACGAGAGCGACAAGCGGCCGAGGATCGCCATCGTCATCACCGATCTCGGCCCGTCGGCGGCGGCCGCCACCGCCGCCATCCAGAATCTTCCGGGCGCGGTGACGCTCGCCTTCGCCCCCCACGGCAGCCGCGTCTCCGAGCTGGTCGAGGAAGCCCGCGCCGCCGGGCACGAGACCCTCATGACCGCGCCGAGCGAGCCGCCGGAATTCCCGCGCAACGATCCAGGGCCCTACACGCTGCTCGCTTCGCTGAGCCCAGCCGAGAACCTCGATCGCCTCGAATACGTGATGAGCCGCGTTCCGGGCTATGTCGGCGTGATCACGACCACCCAGGGCCGCTTCTTCGCCAACGAGGAAGCCCTGCAACCGGTGCTGACCCTGCTTCGCCGCCGCGGCCTTCTCTATGTCGACGGGCGGGGCGCGCCGAAATCGACCGCTCAGCAGATGGCCGCCGCGGTCGGCCTGCCGCGCGCCTACGGCAACCGGTTCCTGGATGCCGAGGCGTCGCGCGGGGCGATCGACACGCGCTTGAGCGAGCTAGAGAAGATCGCCCGCGAATCCGGCGTCGCGATCGGCATCGGCCAGCCGTATCCGGTGACGATCGAACGCTTAGCCCAATGGGTCGAGACGCTCGACGCCAAGGGGCTGGCCCTGGCGCCCATCACCGCCGTGGTCGACCGCCAGCCGCAATGACCGGTCGTTCGTCTTCCAGGCCGAAGGCCGGTTATCGTCCCTGCGTCGGCGTGATGCTGCTCGACAAGGAGGGCCGCGTCTTCGTCGGCGAGCGCATCGGCGCGCCGGGCGCCTGGCAGATGCCCCAGGGCGGCATCGACAAGGGCGAGACCTCGCTCCAGGCCGCAAAGCGCGAACTGATGGAGGAGGTCGGCACCGACAAGGCCGAGCTTCTTGCCGAAAGCGTCGGCTGGCTCTCCTACGACCTGCCGCAGGAGCTTCGCGACAAGCTCTGGCGCGGCCGCTTCCGGGGCCAGACGCAGAAGTGGTTCGCCTTCCGCTTCCTAGGCTCCGACGCCGACATCGACCTCGATACGCACCATCCGGAATTCGCCCGCTGGCAATGGATGGCGATGAAGGACCTTCCCGACCACATCGTCCCGTTCAAGCGGGACGTCTATGTGCGGGTGATCGCCGAGTTCGCCCATCTCGCTGCATGGCCGTTGAGACGGCGCGGCTCCGGCTGCGATACCCGACCCTCGCCGACGCGCCCGAGCTTCTGAAGATCTTCAGCGACGTCGCGGCCCAGCGCTACACGCTGCATTTCGGCACGCTTGCCGAATGCCGGCGTCACATCGCCGTGCACGAGCGCCATCGCCGCCGCATCGGCTGCGGACCATGGCTGGTCAACGAGAAGGCAAGCGGCCGGGTGATCGGCTGGGGCGGCCTCTACGAGGACCCCCTCGACCGGCGATGGGGGATCGAGGTCGCCTACAGCTTCGCGCGACCCGCCTGGGGCAAGGGCTACGCCGGCGAGCTCGTCGCCCACTGCCTCGACGTCGCGCGCGGCGAGCTGAAGCTCGACGAGGTCGTCGCCTTCACGCATGCCGACAACATCGGCTCGCGACGGGTCCTGGAGAAGGCCGGCTTCATCTTCGACCGCGTCATCCCCGAGATGGATCGCAATTTCTATCGCAGGAAGCTCTAGGCCTTCGACCAGCGGACGGTCGCGTCCTTGCGCTTGTGCAGGTCGGGCAGCAGCTCGGTGCCGAGGCCGGGCCCGGTCATCGGATAGGCAAAGCCGTCCTTGATGGTCGGCATCACCGTGACGATGTCCTTGTACCAGGTCGAGGTATAGGCCCGGACCGTCTCCTGGATCAGGGCGTTCGGCGCATTCAGCGCCAGATGGATCGACGAGGTCAGGACGATCGGACCGACGCAGTCGTGCGGCGCCACCGGCAGGTGATGCGCCTCGGCCATGGTCGCGATCTTCTTCGCCTCGCTGATGCCGCCGACCCAGCCGAGATCCGGCATGATGACGCCGGCCGCGTTCCGGGCCATCAGGTCCTTGAACACGATGCGGCCGGCCAGCGTCTCGGAGGCGCAGATCGGCACGCGCGTGAATCGTGCCAGCTGCGCGATCCCGTCGAGGTTGGTCATCTTGATCGGGTCCTCGAACCAGAACGGCTCGAATTCCTCCAGCGCGGCAAAGATCTTCTTCGCGGTCGGCAGGTTCCACAGTGAATGCAGCTCGACCATGATGTCCATCTTCCGGCCGACCTGCTTGCGGATCTTGCGGAAGGGCTCGATCGCCTTGTCCATCTCGGCGGGCGAGATGTTGTTGCCGCCGTTCGCCTCGGCGGCCCAGTCGAAGGGCCAGATCTTCATCGCCGTGATGCCTTCGGAAAGCAGGCTCTCGGCCAGCTCGTCGGCACGGTTCATGAAGCCATTCAGGTCGTCGTAGGGGCCGGGCGGCTCCTGTGTCATGCCGAAACGGTCCTCGATCTTGGTCGAGGGCTTCCGGCCGTAGTGGTAGCCGCCGCAGGTGTTGTAGATGCGGATGCGGTCGCGCGAGAGGCCGCCGAGGATCTGGTGGATCGGCTGCCCGGTCAGCTTGCCGAGGATGTCCCAGAGCGCGATGTCGACCGTGGACGCGGCGCGGATCTCGACGCCGGTCGAGCCGGTGCCGATCGTGTAGTCGTGCGCGATCTGCTTGGAGATCTTGTCGATGCGGCGCGCATCGGCGCCGAGGAGCTTGTCCGCCAGGACCTCGTGGATATAGGAGGCGACCGTGCTCGCCGCATAGAAGGTCTCGCCCAGGCCGACCAGGCCCTGGTCGGTGTGGATGCGCAGCCAGAGCAGGTTCGGGAACTCGCCGAGCTGGACGGTTTCGAGGCCGGTGATCTTCATGACGTTCCTCCAGGGACGGCGACAGGAAAGACGAGCGGAGGGCGAGAGCGACAGCTAAACTCTGCCGCCATGAAATACGTCCCGTCCCGTACCGAATGGGCCACCGTCGCGCCGAGCGACGCCGGCTTCGATCCCGCCAAGCTCGACGAGGCGATTGCCTTCCACAAGGCGAACGAGACCACCTGGCCGCGCGACGTGCTCAAGCACCTCGAGACCGGCCATTTCGAGCCGCCGCCCTGGAACGAGATCATCGGTCCGACCCGGGAGCGCACGGATCCGAACGGCATCGTGCTGCGCGGCGGCAGGATCGTCGCAGAATGGGGTGACACGGCACGCGCCGACATGACCTTCAGCGTGACCAAGAGCTACCTGGCGCTGGTCTGCGGGCTCGCGGTCGACGACGGCCTGATCCCGGATATTGACCGGCCGGTGCGAGAGCTGGTCAAGGACGGCGGCTTCGAGTCCGAGCAGAACAAGACGATCACCTGGCGCCATCTGCTGGAGCAGACCAGCGAGTGGGAGGGCGAGCTGTTCAGCAAGCCCGACATGATCGATCGCAACCGCAACCTCGCGACCGAAGGTGCGGGCAAGGAGAAGGGCTCCTTCCGTGCCCTGCAGAAGCCCGGCACCTACTGGGAATACAACGACGTCCGCGTGAACCGGCTTTCCCTGTCGCTGCTGCGCGTACTCAAACGCGCGGTGCCTGAGGTCGCCAAGGAACGGATCATGGATCCGATCGGCGCCAGCGACACCTGGGAATGGCACGGCTACCGCACCTCGGTCGTCGAGGAGTCGGGCAGGAAGATCACGTCGGTCTCCGGCGGCGGCCATTGGGGCGGCGGGTTGTTCATCCCGACCCGCGACCATGCGCGTGTCGGCCTGCTCTGCGCACGCAACGGCGCCTGGGGCGACAAGCGCATCCTCTCCGAGGACTGGATCCACGCCTGCGAGACGCCGTCGAAGCAGCATGCCGGCTACGGCCTGCTCTTCTGGCTCAACGCCGCCGGGACCCAGGCGCCGAGCACGCCGAAGTCCAATGTGTTCATGCTGGGCGCCGGATCGAGCATCGTCTGGATCGACCGCGACCACGACCTCGTCGCGGTGGTGCGCTGGATCGGCAAGGACGCGTTCGACGGCTTCGCCAGGCGCGTGCTGGCGTCGCTCCGCTGAAGGTCATCTCGTGACCGCCTGGGCCGCGATCGGTGCCGCCCATCTCGACCGCATCGCCCGCGCCTCCGGGCCGGTGGCACTCGGCAGCTCCAATCCGGCATCGGTCGCGGTCCATGCCGGCGGCCCGGGCGCCGTCTAGGGTTCCCTCGGAACCGCAATCTCTCCGTCGAGAGGCGCCAGCACGTCGCTTCCAATCACGAGATAGGCGCGCAGCCGCGCCGCCTCCGTCGGCAGCGACCCGCGCCGAAGCCGGACCATCCAGCCGCTTTTCCCGAGACCGGGATCGCCCATCGCCGCAGCGACGTCGGGGCGCGCCAGGCCGGCTCCGGTCTCGGCGACCAACGTCTCCGAGACCGTCACCAGGACCCGCGTGACGCCGCTGGCGGATCGCGACCAGCCCCAGACGAGGAGATCGTCCTGGTCGAACTTGGCGCCGTCCAGCCATCCGATCGGCGACCGGCTGCGATCCACCCGCCACCCGTGTTCGCCGGTACCGTCCTTCAGCATCAACGACACGGCCGGTAGCGCCGCACGATCCGCGAACCCGCCCCAATGCAGATTCCGAAGCTGCGAGATCCGGGTGCGCGTGGCGGAAGCGTCAACATAGACACGCAGCAGGCACTCATCGGAGGCCAGATCTTCGAGCAGCACGCATTGCCTCCCCGCGATCATCTTCTGGTGCAGCGCCTGGATGTCGGCAATGCTCCTGGCGTCACCCCGCACCGTCAGGATGAAGGTGACGGCGGCAAGGCCGGCGCCCGCGACGCTCCGCCAGCGGCGCGAGGCGATCCATGCCAGCATCGCGAGGAGGCCGAGAGGAACCACGGCGATGGAGAGCAGCAGCGCGATCGTCACGTAGCGGCTAGACAGCCCCTGGGCGGCGCCGAACCCGGCGCGACCGAGCCCGGTGAGGAGCGCGTTGGCGACCGCGAAGCCGCCGATCGCGAGCCAGGGAAGAACTAGATCCATACGGGCGCGCCAGCGGATGCAGGCGAAGCTCGTCAGCGCTAGGAACAGGCCCAGCATCGCCAGGCCGTGGAGCGAGGACCGCCCGATCGGCCCCGACAGGTAGTTGCCGAGATAGGCGAGGAACACCTTCGGCGACTCGAATCCCGCCAGAAGGCTGGGATGATGGGCAGGCTTGATGTAGCCGATGAAGTAGAGCGCTGTGAAGACGCCGGCGACGGCCGCCCACAGCGGCAGGATCGTCAGCCGCCGTCGGTGGAAGGCGAGGATGAAGCCGCTCAGCAGCCAGACCACGACGCCGCTGGCGATGCTGTACTGGACCACCAGTGCGGCGAGGGCGGAGCCGGTGACGTGGAGTCGCGGCGACTCGCGATGCAAGCTCCAACTCGCTAGCGCGATCGACAGGACCGTCGCCAGAACGCTAAGGAACCATTGAATCTGCCATCCCCAGAACCAGTTCTCCCATTGCATCCAGGAGAACAGCATGGTCGAGACCGAGGCCACGACGCAGAGCCCGGCGAGCGGACCCATCTCCTCTAGCAGTGGACGCGCCAGCCGCAGCAGCACCGTGAGCGTGCAGACGGCCAGCCCCACGCTGAAGACCATCTCGGCGACGGTGTTCCATTGCGTCGCCGTCCCGAGGACCAGCATGATGAGTCGCGGGAAGACCATCCGATGCTCGTTGTGCTGAGCGGCAAGGTCGGACAGCCCGAGGCTGCCGCCGGACAGCGCGACGAAGTTCGGAACCAGCTCCCACTGGTCCCAATAGGGTACGTTGACGCCGTAGCGCAGGACCAGCACCAGAACTGCGGCGGCGGGGATACCGCCGGCCAGGAGATGGGCGAAGCGCATAAGCCGGGTCATGGTCCCGTCGTCGTGAATAAAGGTTCGCACCGGCAGCGCGGGCGAGCGGCGGATGACCGCCGGCTCAATTACCAGGAGGGCTTCGGCGACGCGAGCATCGATTGCACGTCGCAGCGGCCTCGGCGATGGCGGTTGCGGGCCTCGAGGCGCCCGTCTATGACGGCGATGCGAGGTTTGCCGAGAGAACGTTTATGCCCGACCGATTCATCCTGGCCATCCGGTTCGCGGGCCCATGAGCGCCGGCCTCCTCGCGCTCCATGCCGAGGTGCAGTCGGCTCTCTCGGCCGGGCGGCCGGTTGTCGCGCTCGAATCGACGATCATCGCGCACGGTCTCCCGTATCCAGAGAACCTGTCGCTCGCGCGCGCGCTCGAGGCGGACGTCCGGGCCGAGGGCGCCGTGCCGGCGACGATCGCCCTGAGCGGGGGCCGGATCCGCATCGGCCTGGATGAATCGCAGCTCGAAGCGCTGGCGACGTCGCGCGACGTCGCCAAGGTCTCGCGGCGCGACATCGGCGCGGTCCTAGCTTCGGGCGGGCTCGGCGCCACCACCGTTGCCGGAACGATGATCGCGGCAAAGCTCGCCGGGATCCGCGTGTTCGCGACCGGCGGCATCGGCGGCGTTCATCGCGGCGCCGAGACGAGCTTTGACGTATCGGCCGATCTCGACGAGCTGGCGCAGACGCAGGTCGTCGTGGTGACGGCAGGCGCCAAGGCGATCCTCGACCTGCCCAAGACGCTCGAGGTGCTGGAGACACGCGGCGTACCGGTGATCGGCTATGGTACCGATACCTTCCCGGCCTTCTGGTACCGGTCGAGCGGGATCTCCCTGGCGCTGCGCCTGGATTCACCCGAGGCCGTCGCCCGCGCTTTCGACATCCATCGGCGTCTCGGCATTCCGTCCGGCTTCGTCGTCGCCAATCCGATCCCCGAAGCCGATGCCCTCGATCGCGACGCGGTCGAGGCCGCCATCGACGCGGCCCTCGCCGACGCGAAGGCCGCCGGCATCTCAGGCAAGGACGTCACGCCCTATCTGCTGAAGCGGATCGTCGAGACGACGTCGGGGGCCAGCCTCCGCGCCAACCTGGCCTTGGTCCGCAACAACGCGCGGCTGGCCGCCCGCATCGCCGTGGCATTGACGAGGCTCTGATGCGCGAGATCTTCCGGCGGCTGTCGCCGTCCGCTCCCTACTTCCCCGACCAGCTCGTCAGCATCCAGTCGGGGCCGGACAGCATGATCCGGCATGTCTGGCAGACCGCGGCGGTGTGCCTCGCCAAGGAGGCGCCGCATCCGCTCCGCATCCTCGAGATCGGCTCATGGGCCGGGCATTCGACCCTGACCTGGGCAGAGGCGATCGGCAAATTCGAGCGCAAGGGCTCGATCCTCTGCGTCGATCCCTGGGGACGCTACCTCGCCGCGGTCGACGTGAAGGCGGGCGGCGCGTACCAGGCCATGGACGCTGCGACCGACCTCGACCTGATCTACACGCTCTTCCTCCACAACATCGGCTTCGCCGATCCTGCCGCCCGCGTCGACCACATCCGCGGCCGCTTCGATCATGTCGCGCCCTACCTCGGCGACAGCCAGTTCGACATCGTCTACATCGACGGCTCGCACTACTACGCCGACGTGGTGCACGACATCGCGCAAGCCAAGCGGCTGGTCCGCGACGGCGGCCTGATCTGCGGCGACGACCTCGAGCACCAGCTCGCCGACCTCGACGCCGGCTTCGTCAAGGCGAACATCGGCAAGGACTACGTACGCGACCCGAATGGACGCGGCATGCACCCCGGCGTCACGCTGGCGGTGGCCGAGGCCTTCGGCAGGGTCGCCGACTACTCCGGCTTCTGGATCATGCGCCGCGAGGGCGACCGCTTCGTCGAGGTCGGGCTGCACCAGACCCAGGTCTTCATCCCGAGCCATCTCCGGGACGAGGACAAGCAGTCGGTCTATGCCTGGATGAAGCAGAGCGGGATTTTTGGCTGAAGTTTCCCGGAAACCCCGGCTTTCGTTGACGGAAGCGGACCCCTCCCCCTAACCTTGACGCCGGATTTCCCGCGAAAGGCGCATCGAGATGAAGACCTCGCCCGTGAAGCCGGCCGATCTGGCCCAGTCCGTGCTCGCCGTGCCGCCGCTGGCGCGCCACCCGGACCTTTCCCTGGACCGGGTCGCCAACGCGAAGCTGATCAAGCACATCGAGGCCGGCGGCATCCGCACCATGATGTATGGCGGCAACGCCAACTTCTATCACGTGGGCGCCTACGAGCTCGCCGGCATCCTCGACTTCCTCGCCGAGACCGCAGGCGAGAACACCTGGATGATCCCGTCGATCGGCCCCGACTACGGCAAGATGATCGACCAGGTCGACATCATGAGGAGCCGCGCCTTCCCGACCGCGATGGTGCTGCCGCAGTTCGCGCCGATCTCGATCGAAGGCACCGCCGCGGGGCTTCGCCGCGTCGCCGACCGCTTCGGCCGCCCGCTGATCCTCTACATCAAGGACGAGGGCCGCGTGACCGCCGACGGCGTCGCCCGCCTGTTCGAGGACGGCGTGCTCTGCGGCGTGAAGTACGCGGTCCCGCGTGCCAATCCGGCCGAGGATGCGCTCCTCAAAGACCTCGTCGCGCGGATCGGCAGCGACCGCATCGTCAGCGGCATGGGCGAGCGCCCGGCCATCGCGCACCTCAAGGAGTTCAAGCTGGCGGCCTTCACCTCCGGCCTCGTCTGCATCGCGCCCCGCACCTCGAACTCGCTGCTGGCGGCGATCCGCCGCGGCGACTGGGCCGAGGCCGAGCGCATCCGCCAGATCTTCGTTTCCGGCGAGGACCTGCGCGAGAAGCACGGCTTCATCCCGGTGCTGCACGACGCCGTCACCTTCTCCGGCATCGCCGACATGGGCCGCATGCTGCCGCTGCTCTCCAATACGCCGGAGGCGATCCACGCGCCGGTGCGGAAGCTCGCCAGCGACATGGTGGCGGCCGAAGCCAAGCTGACTCAGAAGGCCGCCTGATGGCCGCCGCCGACAAGCCGATCCTGCTGACCGGCGCCGCCGGCGCGCTCGGCCGCTGGCTCCGCCCACGGCTGGTCGAGAAATACGGAAAGCTCCGCGTCTCCGACAAGGTCGACCCGGCGCCGCTCGGCAAGGGCGAGGAGTCGGTGATCGCCGACATCTCGAACTTCGAGCAGGTCTCGCGCGCCGTCGCTGGCTGCGGCGCGATCATCCATTTCGGTGCCTACTCGATCGAGGCCAAGTGGGAGACGATCCTGCCGGCCAACATCGTCGGCACCTACAACGTCTACGAGGCGGCGCGCCTGCACGGCGTGAAGCGCATCGTCTTCGCCTCGTCGAACCACGCGATCGGCTTCCACGAGGTGACCACAAAGCTGGACGCGGACTCGCTGCAGAAGCCCGACGGCTACTACGGCGTCGCCAAGGCCTTCGGCGAGAACATGGGCAGCATGTACGTCGACAAGTTCGGCTTCGAGGTCGCCTGCCTGCGTATCGGCTCGGCGCTGCCGGAGCCGAAGGACCCGCGCCATCTCTCGACCTGGCTCAGCTACCCGGACCTGTTCCGGCTGGTCACCGCCTGCCTGGATTCGACGAAGCTCAAATTCGCCGTCCTCTACGGCATGTCGAAGAACAAGCGGAGCTGGTGGGACAATTCGAAGGTCCCCGAAGTCGACTACCGCCCGGAGGACAACGCGGAAGACTATGCGGCGCAGATCCTGAGCCACGGCGACAACCGCGATCCGAAGGCACCTTCGACCCGCTTCATGGGCGGGCCGTACTGCGACATCGACTACCTCAAGCGCTGACCCATCCCTCCTCCCTCGAGGAGGAGGGACTCCCCCTCGATGACCGATC
>JBGALV010000141.1:0-10778 GCA_044223515.1 Alphaproteobacteria bacterium | reverse complement strand
ATCGGCGATCTCGGGCCAGAGATGGCAGGCCGTGGCGTGGCCGTCGGCATCCGCGATCAGCGCCGGTTCCTCGACCTTGCAGCGCTCGACCGCGTAGGTGCAGCGCGTATGGAAGCGGCAGCCGGACGGCGGATCGATCGGGCTCGGCACATCGCCCTGCAGCAGGGCGCGAGGCCGCTTGAGCCGCGGATC
The DNA here is from genome assembly GCA_044223515.1 of Alphaproteobacteria bacterium. Taxonomy (GTDB): domain Bacteria; phylum Pseudomonadota; class Alphaproteobacteria; order SHVZ01; family SHVZ01; genus SHVZ01. The sequence continues at coordinate 10,586 of JBGALV010000141.1, read as the reverse complement.
GGGTGCCGGGATCGCATTGAGCAGTGCACGCGTATAGGGATGGCGCGGCCGGCGGAACAGCGTGCGGGTCGGCGCCAGCTCGACGATCTTTCCGAGATACATGACGGCGACGCGGTCGGCGATGTGCTTCACCACCGCGAGGTCGTGCGCGATCAGGACGTAGGAGAGACCGAGGCGGCGCTGCAGGTCCTGCATCAGGTTGATGACCTGGGCACGGATCGAGACGTCGAGCGCGGAGACCGGCTCGTCGCCGATGATCACCTTGGGTTCGACCGCAAGCGCGCGCGCGATGCCGAGCCGCTGACGCTGGCCGCCGGAGAACTCGTGCGGGTAGCGGAGCGCGTGGTAGGGCGCGAGCCCCACCAGGCCGAGAAGCTCCTTGATGCGCTCGTCCGCCGCCTTGCCCGAGGCGATCCCGTGCAGCTCCAGCGGCTCGCGCAGCATCGATCCAACGGTCATCGTCGGGTTGAGCGAGGCGTAGGGATCCTGGAAGACGATCTGCAGCTCGCGGCGGAGCCGGCGCATCTCGCCGCTCGAGAGCTTGAAGACCTCGCGGCCGTCATAGGTGACGCGACCCTGGGTCGGCTCGATCAGGCGCAGGATCAGGCGGCCGGTGGTCGACTTGCCGCAGCCGGACTCGCCGACCAGCCCAAGCGTCTCTCCCTTGGCCACCGAGAAGTCGATGCCGTCGACGGCGCGGACATGACCGACCGTGCTCTGGAGGATCCCGCGCTTGATCGGGAAGTGCTTCACCAGGCCTTCGACGGTGAGGATCGGCTGAGCCATCGCCTCACGCCTCCAGCGGCGCGCGGATGCACGCCGCCTGATGGCCCGGCGCGACCTCGACCAGCGGCGGGTCGGTCTCCGCGCAGGCCGCGATCGCGAAGGGGCAACGGGCGCGGAAGCGGCAGCCCTTAGGCAGGGAGGTCAGGTTCGGCACCTGGCCTTCGATCGCGGCGAGGCGATCCTGCTCGAGGTCGAGACGCGGCACCGATCCCATCAGACCGATGGTGTAGGGATGCTGCGGATCGGCGAACAATGATGTCGCCGGCGCCCGTTCGATCACGCGGCCGGCATACATAACCAGCACCTCGTCGGCCATCTCGGCAACGACGCCGAGGTCGTGCGTGATCAGCATGATCGCCATGCCGGTCTCGGCGCGGAGCTCGCCAAGGAGATCGAGGATCTGCGCCTGGATGGTGACGTCGAGCGCAGTCGTCGGCTCGTCGGCGATCAGGAGATCGGGTGAGCACGACAGCGCCATGGCGATCATCGCACGCTGGCGCATGCCGCCGGAAAGCTTGTGCGGATAGTCGTCGAAACGCTTCTCCGGGCTGGGGATGCGCACGCGGCGAAGCAGCTCGATCGTGCGGTTCCTGGCCTCGTCCTGGCTCACCTGCTTGTGGCGGAGGATCGCTTCCGAGATCTGGTCGCCGACGGTGAAGGCCGGGTTCAGCGACGTCATCGGCTCCTGGAAGATCATGCCCATGCGGTTGCCGCGAAGGCTCTGATAGCTCTCGGCCGGCAGACCCACCAGCTCCTCGCCCTCGAAGCGGATCGAGCCCCCGACGATCTTGCCGGGCGGGTTGGGCACCAGCCCCATGATCGAGAGCGCGGTGACGCTCTTGCCGCAGCCGGACTCGCCGACGACGCCGAGGGTCTTTCCCTTGGCCAGCGAGAACGAGACCTCGTCGACGGCGCGGAAGCGGCCGTGATCCGTCTTGAACTCGGTCGAGAGGCCGTCGACGGCGAGCAGGGATCCGGTCACTTGAGCGCCGCCTGGGCCTTGGCGATCACGTCCATCAGCTTGGCGCGGTCGTAGATGCCGACCGGGTCTCCCTTCTTCGCAAGGCAGCTCTTGAACGGCAGATAGTGCGTGCGCGCCACGTCGCGGAGGCGGCGCAGCTCCGGCAGCGGCAGCGTGTGGTCGTCGACGCGGATGTCGAGCTGCGCGTATTCCTCGCCGGCATGAATCACGAGGCAGGCCGACTGCCGGCCGCGCTTGTCGCCGCCGGCGGCATCGCCCGCCTCCAGCCCGCGAAGCAGACGCTCGTCCAGCGGCTGATCCATGTTCGCCTGATAGGCCTTCAGCGTCTCGTGGATCACCTGCGGCCCGGCCAGCATGTTGCCGGCGACCGAGACGCCCTCTCCCAGCACGTGGCCGCTCCATTCGACGCAGTCGCGTCCCGTGTGCGCCGCGTTGCGGCCCTGCGTATCGACGATGTGGAACTGGCGGCTCGCATTGCCGGGGTCGGCCTCGACCATGAGACGCAGGGCGTCCGGCGCCGGCACACCGGCCGCCAGCATCTTCAGGCCGTTGATGCCGTAGTAGGGGTTGACCAGCGCCTGGGTCGAGATCGCGCCGACGTCGCTCCGCCCGTAAGGGCAGATCGAGCCCACGGCGAAGAACTTGGTGGCGACGGCAACACCGAACGCGCCCGTTTTCGGGTCGCGCGCGACGATCGACCAGGTCATGAGCCCTCCTGCCCGGTGCAGACGTTATCCCGATAGGGGGTACCGCTGCAATCTTGCCTCGACGCTCAATCAACGAGACGATGCATCTTCTATTCCCCGGAGCCTCCACAATGTCCAAGCGCCCGCGCATCGCCCTTCTCGGCTTCATCCTCGAAAGCAACCGCTTCGCCCCGCCGGTGAAGCGCCCGGATTTCGAGCGGGTCGGCTATTTCGAGGGCAATGCGATCCTGGAGGAGGTACGGAAGCCCTACCCGGCGATCGACGAGAGCATGACCGCCTTCGTCAAGACCATGGACCAGTCCGGCGACTGGGAGCCGGTGCCGGTGATCTTCGCCAATGGCGCCGCGGCCGGTCCCTGCGACCACGGATTCTTCCTGGAGCTGATGGCCGACATGAAGAAGCGCCTCGAAGCGGCAGGCCCGCTCGACGGCATCTACTTCTGCCAGCACGGCGCTGCCATCTCCACCGAGCACCACGACCCCGACGGCCTGATGTTCCAGATGGCGCGCGAGGTGATCGGTGCCGGCAAACCGATCGTCGTCACCCTCGACCTCCACGCCAACATCTCCGAGCTGATGGTGTCGGCGACCAGCCTGCTCGTCGGGTACATCACCAATCCGCATGTCGACATGTGGGACCGCGGCGTCGAGGCGGCAACGGCGATGCGCGAGCTTCTGGCCGGTGTGCGCTACCACCCCACATTCATCCGGCTGCCGCTGGTGGCCCCATCGGTCACCCAGCTGACCGCGCGGGGTCCCTATGGCGACCTGATCAACATGGGTCAGGCGCGGCAGAAGAAGGAGAACGCGATCGTCAACGTGACGATCATGGGCGGCTTCGCCTGGGCCGACACGCCCGACAACGGGCTCGCGATCGTCGTGACATCGCGCGGCTCGGCCGACCCGGGACAGCGGCTGGCGAAGGATCTTGCCAAGGCCGGATGGGCCGATCGCGAACGCTACCAGGTCAAGCTGACGCCGCTCGAGGACGCGGTCCGCATGATGAAGGACCTCAACCGCGACAAGGCGAAGCCGCCGCTGCTGTTCGCCGACGTCGCCGACAACCCGGGCGGCGGCGCCCGCGGCAACACCACCTGGATCCTGAAGGCCGCGCATGAGGCCGGCGTCGAGGACATGGCGATCACGCCCTTCTACGACGAGGAACTCGCCGCCGAAGCGCACAGGCTGGGCTGCGGCGCGCGTTTCCGCGCCCGCTTCAACCGCGCCGAGACCAACGAGTTCTCGAAGCCCTTCGAAGCGGACGCGATCGTCCGCAATCTTTCCGACGGCGTCATCGTCGGACGGCGCGGCACCGGTGCCGGCACGACCTTCGACCTCGGGCCGACCGCGACCTTGCAGGTCGGCGGCATCCGCGTCGTCGTCATCACCAACCGCACCCAGGCGCTCGACTTCGGCTACTTCGAGAGCTTCGGCGTGCCGGTCGATCAGATGCGCTCGCTGGTGGTGAAGTCGCGCGGCCATTTCCGCGCCGGCTTCGATCACCTGTTCACACCCGACCGCGTGATCGAGGTCGACTGCCCCGGACTGGTCTCGCCGATCCTCTCGCGATATCCGTGGAAGGGCCTGCCCCGTCCGGTCTACCCGATCGATCCGAACGCCAAATGGGACGCCGCCGACTAGGGCTTCCTCAGGATCAGGTGGAAGACGTGCCAGTGCTTCGGCGTGCCCCTGGCCGTCGGCGCATCGTTCTCGACCTCGTCGAAGAGCTCGACCGCGAACGCGGAGATCAGACGTTCCACCGCGGGTCGGTCGAGGATCGAGAGGCCCGGCCGGTCGGCCCAGCCATCGTTCGGCCCATAGAGGTGCCCTGAGAAGCGGCCGCCGGAAACGAGGCTGGCGCCGATGCGCTTCCACACACGGCCGAAATCGGCCGGTGCCAGCAGCGGCAGCACGAAGCTCGCATTGATCAGGTCGGCCGGAGGCCAGGCGCTCGCCTCGATTCGCGCGACTCTCGTCTCGAGCGCCGCATCTCGGGGAAAATCCTCACGCTCCCGCAGCCGCCTGATCCCCTCCTCGCTCGCATCCAGCGCCAGCACGCGCCAGCCGCGACGCAGCAGCTCGACCGTGTCGCGGCCGTCCCCACAGCCGAGATCGACCGCGAATCCGGGGCGCGCGAACGAAGATGCTGCCTGGACCAGCGCCGGTCGCGGAGGCCGCCCCTTGGCACCCTCGTAGTACGCCGCGAAGTCGCGGCGCGTGCTATCGTCCGGCGAGTTGGTCATCTCATCGGGATGAGATCATGGCGTTGCGCATCCGTCACCTGCCCGCGGCGAAGTACCGGACGGTGCCGTGGCGGAACGGCGGCGGGGTCACGGCCGAGATCGCGGTCGAGCCCGAAGGCGCCACGGTCGACAGCCGCTTCCTCTGGCGCCTCTCTCGCTCGCCCGCATCGACCGCTCCGGTCCCTTCTCCGCCTTCGACGGCTACGACCGCACGATCGCGCTGATCTCCGGCGCCGGCATGGTGCTGAACTTCGGTGAGCGGGGCTCGGCACGCGTCGACAAGCCGATGCAGCCGCTCGCCTTCTCCGGCGAATGGGCGCCGGGCTGCGCGCTGATCGCAGGTCCGACCGAGGATTTCAACGTGATGACCGACAGGCAGCGCATCCGCCATCGGGTCGAGCGCGTGGACGCGAGCCCGACGGCGCGGGTGCTGCAGATGGCGCCGACGCTGGCGATCTTCACCGTCGTCGGCGCCAAGCTCGGCGTCGACGGCGGCCCGTTGGACCTCGGCGCCCGCGACACGCTCATCGTCGAGGGTGCGAACGAGGTCACGCTGGTCTCGACCGGGCTCGCGCTCTCGGTCGGGCTGTTTCCGATGAATGCTACTTGATCGTGATCGGAATCACGTAGCTGAACATCAGCGACTCCTCGCCCGGGTTCTTCTTGTTCTTGCCGAGCCCCGCGTTGGAGATGTGGTGGAAGGCGATGCCGGCGCGGACGTCGTTGTCGAAGCGATAGTGGAGCGCTGCCCCGGTGCGGAACTCGAGCGTGTGGCCGAGATCCTTGCCGTTGCCGCGATGATAGGCCCCGACCGCCGCGCTCGGCGTCAGCACCACGCGCTTGTCGAGCCACCAAACTTCCATGGCGATGCCGCCGTAGCCGTAGGCGGCCCCGTCCGACGTCGCCATGGCGCCGGCCATGGGCCTCAACCACCAGGCGAAGGGCTTGCCGCGCCACTCGGCGCGGAACTCGGCGGCCGCGCCATCGTCCAGCATGTCGAAGATGCCGGCCGAGAAATCGAGGACGTGCCCGGTCTCTCCGGCCTTCGCCGGCGTGCCGGCGACGAGCGCCAGCGCCGTCAGGCTTGCGGCGGCGAGCGCCCTCACTTCTTCTTCCCCTTCTTCGACTTCGTGCCCTTCGGCTTCCACTTCGCGTACTCGGCCTTGACGGCGTCGCGCGGCGGATAGAGGCCGAAGATCGAGCGGCCTTCCCAGACCTTCTCGGTGACGAACTGCTCGAAGCGCTCCTGGCCGGCAGCGTCCTTGGCGACCTCGTCGGCGAGGTGGCGGGGGATCACCACGACGCCTTCCTGGTCGCCGAAGATCACGTCGCCCGGGAACACGCCGACGCCGGCGCAGGCGATCGGCACGTTGAGGTCGACCGCATGGTGATGGATGAGGTTGGTCGGAGCCGAGGGGCCCTGCATGTAGACCGGAAACGGCAGTTCGGCGATGCCAGGGGAGTCGCGCAGACCGCCATCGGTGACGACGCCGGCGGCGCCGCGCTTCATCATGCGGGTGACAAGGATGGAACCGGCGGAGGCCGCGCGCATGTCCTGGCGGCAGTCCATCACCAGCACGTGGCCGGGCGGGATTTCCTCGACCGCCTTACGCTGCGGGTGCTCCCAGTCCTCGAAGACGCCGAGATGATCCAGGTCCTCGCGGGCCGGGATGTAACGGAGCGTGTAGGCCTCGCCGACCATCACCGGCGCATCGGGATTCACCGGGCTCAGGCCCACCAGGAAGACGTTGCGGAACCCGCGCTTGAAAAGCTGGGTCGTCAGCGTCGCGGACGAGCATTGCGCCAGGAGCTTCTTGGTCTCCGGCTTCAGCGGCGCCAGCTTCTTCGTCATGTCGTCACCTTTTCTTCGGCAAATGAACGGAAACGGTCGGTGGCCTTCAGCAGCGCGGCGCGCGTGCCGGGCTCGAGGGCGGAATGGCCGGCGTCGGGCACGATGGTGTACTCGGCTTCCGGCCAGGCGCGGGTCAGGTCGTCGGCGCTGACGATCGGGCAGACCATGTCGTAGCGGCCCTGGACGATCACCGTCGGAATGCGGCGGATTCGATCGATACCGGCCATCAAGCCGCCCTCGGGCAGGAATGAGCCGTTGACGAAATAATGCGCCTCGATGCGCGCGAGGCCCAGGGCGTGGCTGTCCGAGGAGAACTGCGCCACCAGCTCCGGGTTCGGCAGCAGGGTCGAGCAGGCGCCCTCGTAGCGGCTCCAGGCCCGTGCGTAGGGGAGGTGGACTGACGGATCGGGATGCACCAATCGGCGGTGATAGGCATGAAGCAGGTCGCCGCGCTCGGCCTCGGGGATCGGTTCGGCGAAGGCGCGCCAGGCTTCCGGGTAGACCGTGCGGATGCCGGTGATGAACCAGTCGATCTCCGACTGGCGCGACAGGAAGATCCCGCGCAGCACGAAGGCAAGGCAGCGTTCCGGATGGGCCTGGCCATAGGCCAGCGCCAGCGTCGAGCCCCAGGAGCCGCCGAACACCACCCAGCGCTCGATGCCCAGGTGACGCCTCAGCGTCTCGATGTCCTGGACCAGGTGCGGCGTCGTGTTGTTGTCGAGCGATCCCAGCGGCGCCGAGCGGCCGGATCCCCGCTGGTCGAAGACGACGATGCGATAGACCTGGGGATCGAAGAATCGCCTGTGGGTCGGCGACGCACCGGCGCCGGGCCCCCCGTGCAGGAACAGGACCGGCAGTCCGCGCGGATTGCCCGAAACCTCCCAGTACATGACGTGTCGGCTGTCGAGGTCGAGCCGACCATGCGCATGCGGGTCGATCTCCGGATAAAGGTCGGCGTGGGTCATGGGGCGCGGATCATAGCGACGCGACCCGCGGCTTGGCAAAGAACGCATCGCGCCCGCATGATGGCCCGGGACCCAGATCCATGATCCGCGCGCTCGCCCTCTCCGCCCTGCTCGTCGGCCCCGCGCTCGCGGGATGCTCCGCCATACCGGCGACCGGAGAGCGGAGCTTCACCGGCTTCATGGGTCCGGCCGACGAGGCCAGGGTCGGCCGCGAGCAGCACCCGGAGATCGTTCGCGCCTTCGGGGGTGCCTATGGCGACCGCCGGGTGCAGGACTACGTGACCCGGATCGGCGAGTCGCTCGCACGGGTAACCGAGGTTCCCTATCTCAACTTCACCTTCACGGTTCTCGATTCGCCGGTCGTCAACGCTTTCGCCCTTCCGGGCGGCTACGTCTACGTGACCCGCGGGCTGATGGCGATCGCCTCCGACGAAGCCGAGCTCGCCGGCGTGATCGCGCACGAGATCGGCCACGTGACCGCGCGCCACGCCGCGAGGCGCTACAGCCAGCAGGTGGTGGCAGGCGTCGGCACCGCGGTCGTCGGCGCCATCACAGGGTCCGACGAGATCGCCGAGAGCTTCTCCTTCGGCGCCTCGGCAGTCCTGCAGAGCTATTCTCGCGAGCAGGAGTTCGAGGCCGACACGCTCGGCCTCCGCTATCTCGGACGCGCCGGATACGCGATCGAGGCGATGAGCAGCTTCCTTGCCAAACTCGACCGCCAGTCGCGCCTGGAAGCCGACCTTGCCGGGCGACCGGCCGGCGAGGTCGACGGCCTCAACATCATGGCAACGCATCCGCGGACACTGGACCGGGTCGAACGCGCCTCGGCACCGGCCGTTGCCGGCCGGCGCGAACGCGACGCCTATCTCCGGATGGTCGACGGGCTCGTCTATGGCGACGATCCCGAGCATGGCCTGGTCCGCGGCCGGAGCTTCATCCATCCCAGGCTCGGCATCGCCTTCGAGGTGCCGGAGGGCTTCCGGCTCGTCAGCGGTGCGCGCCAGGTCACCGCCGAGAATGCGAACGGCGCCACGATCGTCTTCGACTCCTCCCGCGCGGAGCCGATGGCGATGACCGACTATCTCCGTAATGTCTGGGGCCGGAGCCTGACGCTCGCCGAGCTCGAACGGCTCAGGGTTGTTGACGGCCTCGACGCCGCGACCGCTTCCACCCGGATCCAGACGCGGCGGGGACCGCTCGACCTGAGGATCGTCGCGATCCGCCTGGACGCGACCGTGCATCGCTTCCTCTACCTGACCCCGCCGCAGCTGACCCCGACGCTGGGCGCAGAGCTTCAGCGCAGCACCTCCAGCTTTCGCCGGCTGACGGCGGTCGAGATCGCCGCCGCCAGGCCACTGCGCGTTCGCCTGCATACCGTCGCACCCGACGAGACCCGCGCCCGCCTGATCGAGAAGATGGCGCAGGAGTCCGGCCGCGAACGCCGGTTCGACATCATGAACGGGCTCGCCGACGGCTCCGCCCCGTCGGCGGGAACCGTGATCAAGGTGATCGCGGAGTGAGGCCCTCGCTTTCCCTCGAGCACCGCCGCCGGCGCGTCTGGCTGCCTCGGATCCCGATCGTCGGCGTGCTGCTCGTCGGAATCGGCGGCCTCGTCCTCGCCGCCGTGCTGACGGTGCTGGCGATCGGCCTCGGCTCTAGTCGGCGCAACACCTTCGACCTGCTTTCCGACAAGGCCGACCTGGTGGTGACGGCGATCGAGCAGCAGATCCGCCTCCATCTCGAGCCGGCTCGCCACCAGGCGGAGTTCGTCGCGCGCATGGTCGCGGCGCGCGAGCTCGATATCGCGAACCGGTCGCAGGTCGCGGACGTGCTCTACGCGGCGCAGGCGGGAAGCCCGGAGGTCAACAGCCTCGTGCTGGTCGATACCGCCCATCAGGCGACGCTCGTGGCGCGGAACGGCTACGTCGAGGTGAACGACTGGAGCGACGACGGCGCGGCCCGCGAGCGCCTCGAAGAAGTAGGCAAGACGAAGCAGCCATTCTGGGGCGAGGTGCTGTGGACGCGCGGGCTCGGCGCCTTCATCAACCTCCGTACGCCGCTCTGGCGTGACGGCGTCTTCGTCGGCGGCCTCGGCGCCGTGGTCCAGGTCGGCAACCTGTCGCGCACGCTGCAGACGATCCCGGGCGAGATCATCGGCAGTCCCTTCATTCTCCGCGGCCGAAACGAGGTGCTGGCCCATCCGAACCTCGCCGCCCGCCGTTCGGTCACCACCGACGAACGCCAGCCGCTGCCGCTCCTGGCCCAGGTCGAGGACCCGGTCCTCGAGCGCATATGGGACCCGAAAGGCGTCCGGCTGACGCCGCTGCGGATGGACGCGACGGAGAGTCACCAGGTCGAGACCGGCGGCCGTACCTACATCTTCCTCACGCGCGAGCTGCGGGGCTACGGGCCGACCCCTTGGATCATCGGCACCTACTTCGATCTGGAAGTCATCGACCGCGAGCTGCACCGGCTGCTGATGGCCTCGCTCGCCGGCGGCGCGGTGCTGATCGTCGCCCTGGCCGCCGCGATCGCCTTCGCCCGCATGCTCGGGCGGCCCATACTGGCGCTCGCGCGCTCGGCCGAAGCGATCAGGAGCCTGGATCTCGCCGCGGCGCAGCCGCTCCGGCGCAGCGTCGTGCGCGAGCTCGACGACGCCGGTCGCGCCTTCAACCAGATGCTGAGCGGGCTCCGCTGGTTCGAGACCTATGTCCCGCGCCGGCTGGTCGGCCAGCTGATCGGGCGGCGGACGACGGCGATCGCGTCCGCCGAGCGCCGTGTCACCGTGCTGTTCACGGACATCCGCGGCTTCACGACATTGTCGGAAAGGCTGTCGGCGGCCGAGGTCGCGGCCCTGCTCAACGAGCATTTCGCGCTGATCGACCGCGTCGTCGACGCCGAGGACGGCATCGTCGACAAGTACATCGGCGACAGCGTGATGGCGTTCTGGGGCGCGCCGGCGATCGAGCCAGATCATGCCGCGCGGGCGATCCGCGCCTCCCGGGCGATCGCCGCGGCAGTCGGCTCCGACAATCGGCGCCGCCTCGCCGAC
>JBGALV010000013.1:0-63270 GCA_044223515.1 Alphaproteobacteria bacterium | reverse complement strand
CCTTCCCGTGACCCAGACCCGTCTCGCCGTCGACATCGGCGGCACCTTCACAGATGTCGTATTGGAAACATCCGATCGCCGGCTGCTCACCAAGAAGGTGCTGACCACGCCCCGCGCGCCGGAAGAGGCGGTGATGCAGGGGACGCTGGCATTGCTGGCGGAGGCCGGCATCGCGCTGTCGTCAGTCGACGTGATGGTGCACGGCACGACGCTTGCGACCAACGCGATCATCGAGCGCAAGGGCGCGAAGATCGCGCTGGTCGCGACCGACGGCTTCCGCGACGTGCTCGATATCGCGTACGAGAGCCGCTACGACCAGTACGACATCTTCATCGAGAAGCCGGTGGCGCTGGTCGCCCGCAACCGCCGCTTCACCGTGCCGGAGCGTGTCGACGTCGAGGGCCGCGTGCTGCTGGCGCTCGACGAGAAGGCCGCGGCCGCGCTTCCTGACCAGCTGAAGGCCGAAGGCATCGAGAGCGTCGCGGTCTCGCTGCTGCACGCCTATGCCAACCCGACGCATGAGCAGCGGCTGCACGAAATCCTGACGAAGGCCATGCCGCGCCTCGCGATCACGCTCTCTTCCGAGGTCTGCCCGGAAGTGCGCGAGTACGAGCGCACCTCGACCGCCGTCGCCAACGCCTATGTGCAGCCGCTGATGGCGGGATACCTCGGCCGCCTTGCCGAGGCGCTGAAGGGTGCCGGCTTCAAGGGCGCGGTCTACCTGATGACCTCGGGCGGCGGCCTCACCTCGCTCGAAGCCGCGGCAAGATTTCCGATCCGGCTCGTCGAGTCAGGCCCCGCCGGCGGCGCGATCCTCGCGACCCGCGTCGCGGCATTGGCGGGCGAGCACAAGGTCGTCTCCTTCGACATGGGCGGGACCACGGCCAAGATCTGCCTGATCGAAGACCTGCGGCCAGAGAGCAGCCGCTCCTTCGAGGTCGACCGTGCCGCCCGATTCCTGAAGGGCTCCGGCCTGCCGCTGCGAATCCCGGTGATCGAGATGGTCGAGATCGGCGCCGGCGGCGGCTCGATCGCCAAGGTCGACGGCCTGAAGCGCATCGTCGTCGGCCCGGAAAGCGCCGGATCTGAGCCCGGCCCCGCCTGCTACGGCCGCGGCGGCGACAAGCCGACCGTGACCGACGCCGACGTCGTGCTCGGCCGCATCGACCCCTCGCGCTTCGCCGCCGGCAAGATGCCACTCGATGTAGGCAAGGCCTCGGCAGCGCTCGGCGTTCACGTCGGCAGGCCGCTGGGATTGAGCGATTCCGTCGCCGGCTTCGGCGTCGCCGAGATCGTCGACGAGAACATGGCGAACGCCGCCCGCGTGCACGCGGTCGAGCGCGGCAAGGCGATCGGCGAGGCGACCTTGATCGCCTTCGGCGGCGCGGCGCCGCTCCACGCCTCGCGCCTCGCCGAGAAGCTCGGGATCGCCAAGGTGATCGTGCCGCCGAATGCCGGCGTCGGCTCGGCCGTGGGCTTCCTCCGCGCACCGGTCGCCTACGAAGTCGTGCGCAGCCGCTACATGCGGCTCGAAGGTTTCGACGCGGGCGCTGCCAATGCGCTGTTCGAGGCGCTGAGGTCGGAAGCCCGCGCCGTGGTCGAATCCGGCTCGAGCGGCCGGACGCTCGAGGAACGCCGCACCGCCTACATGCGCTATGTCGGCCAGGGCCACGAGATCGTCGTGCCGGTGCCGGCGCGCACGCTCGGCCTCGCCGACACCAAGGAACTGCGCGCCGCCTTCGAGCGGGAGTACAAGGCGCTGTTCCAGCGCATCATCCCCGACGGCGCGATCGAGATCCTGAGCTGGACGCTGACGCTCTCGACGTCGAACGAGCTGCCGAAACCCGCGGCCCCGGCGCCGAAGCGCGACGGTGCCAAGGCGATCGGCAGCCGCCAGGTCTTCGACGCCGCGACCGAAGCCTTCGCCGAGGTGCCGGTCTATGCCCGCACTGCGCTTGCCGCCGGGCATGTCGTCCCCGGCCCGGCCCTGATCGTCGAGGACGAGACCACCACCTTCCTTTCGGCTAGATTCGACGCACGTATCGATTCATCCGGTTCGATCGTCCTGGAGCGCCGCTCATGACCAGCCAGATCGCCCAGATCCGTAACCAGATCATGTGGAACCGCCTGATCGCGGTGGTCGAGGAGCAGGCGCAGGCGCTGATCCGCACCGCCTTCTCGCCGATCGTCCGCGAATGCGGCGACCTCTCCGCCGGCATCTTCGACCTCAAGGGCCGGATGCTGGCCCAGGCCGTCACCGGCACGCCAGGCCACGTCAACTCGATGGCGGCCTCGGTCTCGCACTTCATCAGCAAGTTCCCGCTGGAGACGATGCAGGCGGGCGACATCTACATCACCAACGATCCCTGGATGGGGACCGGCCATCTCAACGACTTCGTGCTGACGACGCCCGCGTTCCATCGCGGCAAGCTGGTGGCGCTGTTCTCCTGTACCAGCCACCTGATGGACATCGGCGGCATCGGCTTCGGGCCGGACGGCACCGACGTGTTCATGGAAGGCCTCTACATCCCGCTCTTGAAGCTCGCCGAGGCGGGCCGGATGAACGAGACGCTGCTCGCCATGATCAAGGCGAACACGCGGCTTCCGGTCGACACCGAGGGCGACGTCTACTCGCTCGCCGCCTGCAACGATGTCGGCGTCAAGCGGCTCTCCGAGATGATGGACGAGTTCGGCCTCGACTCCCTCGACGCGCTCGCCGAGCACGTGCTGCGCCATTCGCGCGAAGCGGTCGAGGCCGAGATCGCCAAGCTGCCGAAGGGCACCTATCGCAACACGATGCGGATCGACGGCTATGACGAGCCGATCGACCTGACCGCCGCGATCACGGTCGGCGAGAAGACCATCCATGTCGACTTCACCGGTACCACGGGCGTGCAGAAGCGCGGCATCAACGTGCCGATGGCCTATACCGAGGCCTATACCTGCTTCGGGCTCGGCTGCGTGGTTGCCGCGCGCATCCCGAACAACGCCGGCTCGCTGGCGCCGCTGACCGTCTCGGCGCCGCCGGGATCGATCCTGAATGCGCCCTACCCACGAGCCGTCGCCTCCCGCCACGTGATCGGGCAGATGCTGCCGGACGTCGTGTTCGGCTGCCTCCGCCAGGCGGTGCCCGAGCGCGTGCCGGCCGAGGGCACGTCGTGCATCTGGATGATGAGTTTGCGCGGTGCTACCGCATCGGACGGCGCCGACAAGAGAGGCTTCGCGATCACCATCACCTCGAACGGCGGCACCGGCGCGCGCCCGATGAAGGACGGCCTCGACGCCACCGCCTATCCGTCGGGCGTGAAGGGCACGCCGGTCGAGATCGCCGAGTCGATCGCGCCGGTGGTGTTCTGGCGGAAGGAGCTGCGCCCCGACTCCGGCGGCGCCGGCAAGATGCGCGGCGGCATGGGCCAGGTGATCGAGGTCGAGTCCTCGAAGGGCCTGCCCTTCGAGCTGCTCGCCGCCTTCGACCGCATCAATCATCCGGCCCGCGGCCGCGACGGCGGCAAGGACGGGGCGGCCGGCGTGCTTCAGCTCAAGTCGGGCACCAAGCTCAAGGGCAAGGGCTTCCAGACCATCCCGGCCGGCGACCGCCTCGTGCTGATGACGCCCGGCGGCGGCGGCGTGGGCTCGCCCGCCGAACGTCCGACCGACGCACTGGCCAAGGACCGTCGCGACGGGCTGGTGACCGCGGCGGACTGATGCGCCTTCTCGCCGCGCTTCTTGCCGTGGCGCTTCTCGGCACGGCGCATGCGGACGAGCTCCCCGCCTGCGCGTCGAGCCCTCAGGTCGTCGGTGCGTGCTTCAAGGTTCGCGGACGGCTGACCAACTGCTCCGGAGTCCCGAACGTCCGCATCTGGATCGTCGGTACCAAGCGGATCCTCGGCGTCGCCGATCCGACCGGCAATGTCGCCGGCGAGCGGCTGATGCCCGGGAGCCTGGATCGCGCATTCACCGCGCCCTGCGACAAGGCCGCCTTCGGCGACTTCACCGTCTGCCCGCTCGAAAATGACAGACCCGGCGTCATGCGCCGGGTCTGCATCGCGAAGACGGATCGCGTCCGCTTCCAGGACGACTGGTAGCGCGTTTACGCGCCCAGCTTGTCCAGGCTGCGGAGCACCGCGTCACCCATGGTCGTGGTGCCGACCTTGGCCGAGCCCGGCGCCATGATGTCGGGCGTGCGCATGCCGGAGGCGAGCACGTCCTTGACCGCGTTCTCGATGAGGTCGGCATCCTGGGCCAAGTCGAACGAGTAGCGCAGCAGCATCGAAAACGACAGCATCTGCGCCAGCGGATTGGCGATGCCCTTGCCGGCGATGTCCGGCGCCGAGCCGTGGATCGGCTCGTAGAGCGCGTGGCGCTTGCCGGTGGTCTTGTCCTTGGCGCCGAGCGAGGCCGACGGCAGCATGCCGAGAGAGCCGGTCAGCATCGCCGCACAGTCCGAGAGGATATCGCCGAACAGGTTGTCGGTGACGATGACGTCGAACTGGCGCGGGTTGCGGACGAGCTGCATGGCGCAGTTATCAGCGTACATGTGCTCGAGCTGGACGTCGGCGAACTCGGCCTTGTGGATGCGGTTGGCGACCTCGCGCCAGAGCACGCCCGTGTGCATCACGTTGGCCTTCTCGACCGAATGCACCTTGTTGCGGCGCTTCCTCGCGAGCTCGAAGCCGAGGCGCACGATGCGCTCGATCTCGGGCGTGGTGTAGACCTGGGTGTCGACGGCCTTCTTGGTGCCGTCGGCGCGGGTCTCGACGCCGCGCGGCTCGCCGAAATAGACGCCGCCCGTGCCCTCGCGCAGCACCAGCAGATCGGTGCCCTTGACCACGTCCTGCTTGAGCGTGGACGCATCGACCAGCGCGTCGAACACCGTCGCCGGACGCAAGTTGGCGAAGAGATCGAGCTCCTTGCGGAGAGCCAGGATGCCGCGCTCGGGCTTCTTGTCGAACGGGTTGGTGTCCCACTTCGGCCCACCGACCGAGCCGAACAGCACCGCATCGGCCGCCTTCGCGTCGGCGAGGGTCTCGTCCGAGATCGGCGTGCCCTGCTTGTCGAGCGCGGCGCCGCCGACAAGGCCTTCCTTGAGGTTGAAGCTGACGGCGCGGCGCTTGTCGAACCAGTCGACCACGCGAAGCACCTGGGTCATCACCTCCGGGCCGATGCCGTCGCCGGGGAGCACGAGAAGCTGCTTGTTCGCCGCCATGATGGCTGAACCTTCT
Organism: Alphaproteobacteria bacterium; assembly: GCA_044223515.1. Classification (GTDB taxonomy): domain Bacteria; phylum Pseudomonadota; class Alphaproteobacteria; order SHVZ01; family SHVZ01; genus SHVZ01. The sequence goes on along the minus strand of JBGALV010000013.1, from coordinate 58,048 downwards.
TTAAATCAGATCGGGAAAGAAACGACGAGAACGGCTAGAGCCAGGCTTGGCTCTGCTTCCGCTGCGCCTCGAACGTATCGATGCTCTTGCCCTTCTCGAGGGTGAGACCGATGTCGTCGAGGCCGTTGAGCAGGCAGTGCTTGCGGAACGGATCGATGTCGAACTTGATCACCTCGCCGTTTGGGCGCGTGATCTCCTGCTTGGCGAGGTCGACGGTGACGCGGGCGTTCTGGCCCTTCTCGGCATCGCCCATCAGCTTGTCGCAGTCCGCCTGCGGCAACGCGATCGGCAGGATCCCGTTCTTGAAGCAGTTGTTGAAGAAGATGTCGGCGAAGCTGGGCGCGATCACGCAGCGGATGCCGAAGTCGAGCAACGCCCAGGGGGCGTGCTCTCGGCTGGAGCCGCAACCGAAGTTCTCGCCGGCGACGAGCACTTCCGACTTGCGGTAGGCCGGCTTGTTGAGAACGAAGTCCGGGTTCTCCTTGCCGTTCATGTCGTAGCGCATCTCGTCGAAGAGATGCGTGCCGAGCCCGGTCCGCTTGATGGTCTTCAGGAACTGCTTCGGGATGATCTTGTCCGTATCGACGTTGATCATCGGCATCGGCGCGGCGACGCCGGTCAGCTGGGTGAACTTCTGCATGGCCGTTCCCGGATGAAAATTCGGCGGTCTTGATAACAGTCTGGGCGGGCGGGTACCAGAGCATGGCGCCGCGCCCACCATTATCCTAATATCGCAATAGGTTAAGAGGAAGCCACATGACCTATCCGTCCGGACGGCCGACCGACGACGCGGTCGCGATGATGCGCTACGACGCCAACAAGAAGTCGGTCATCGTCACGTACCTGCTGTGGTTCTTCCTCGGCATGTTCGGCGTGCATCGCTTCTACCTCGGCAAGTGGGTCAGCGGCTTCATCCTGCTGATCCTGACCCTGGTCGCCGGCGCGACCTACTGGATCTTCATCGGCATGGTGCTGATGGCCATCCCGGGCCTCTGGTGGCTGATCGACGCGCTGCTGATCCCCGGCATGGTCCGGGACTACAACAACGACCTGGTCGACGACGTCAGCCGCTAGACGCGGCTAGCGCATCAGCTTGCGGATGTCTTCGAGGTGGCCGGAGACGGCGGCGGCTGCGGCCATCGCCGGGCTCACGAGGTGCGTGCGCCCGCCGCGGCCCTGACGGCCTTCGAAATTGCGGTTCGAGGTCGAGGCGCAGCGCTCGCCGGGCTCGAGCTTGTCGGCATTCATCGCCAGGCACATCGAGCAGCCGGGCTCGCGCCACTCGAAGCCGGCCTCGATGAAGATCTTGTCGAGACCTTCCTCTTCGGCCTGGTGCTTCACCACGCCTGAGCCCGGAACCACGAGCGCGTTGACGTGTGCCGCGACCTTTCGGCCCTTGGCGACCTTCGCCGCCTCGCGCAGGTCCTCGATGCGGCCGTTGGTGCACGAGCCGATGAAGACCTTGTCGACCTTGACCTCGGCGAGCGGCGTGCCGGGCTTGAGGCCCATGTATTCGAGCGCGCGCTCCATCGAGGCGCGCTTCGCCTCGTCGGCGACCTCGGCCGGGTTCGGCACCTTGGCAGTGATCGGCAGCACGTCCTCGGGGCTGGTGCCCCAGGTCACCTGAGGGACGATGTCCTTGGCGTCGAGATGGACCTCGCGGTCGTACTTGGCGCCGGGGTCGGACGGCAGCGTCTTCCAGTAGGCGACGGCGGCTTCCCAGGCGGCACCCTTCGGCGCCATCGGGCGGCCCTTGATGTAGTCGAAGGTCGTCTGGTCGGGTGCGACCAGGCCGGCGCGGGCGCCGCCTTCGATCGTCATGTTGCAGAGGGTCATGCGGCCCTCCATCGACAGGCCGCGGACGGCCGATCCGGTGTACTCGATCACGTGCCCGGTGCCGCCGGCGGTGCCCATCTTGCCGATGACCGCGAGCGCGATGTCCTTGGCGGTGACGCCGACGGGCAGGTCGCCTTCGACCGAGACGCGCATGTTCTTGGCATGCTTCTGCACGAGCGTCTGGGTCGCCAGCACGTGCTCGACCTCGGATGTTCCGATGCCGAACGCGAGCGCACCGAAGGCGCCGTGAGTCGAGGTGTGGCTGTCGCCGCAGACGATCGTGTTGCCGGGCAGCGTGAAGCCCTGCTCGGGACCGATGATGTGAACGATCCCCTGACGAGAATCGTTCATGTTGAAGTAGGGAATGTTGAAGTCGCGCGCGTTCTCGTCGAGCGTCTCGACCTGCACGCGGCTTTCTTCGTCCGCGATCCCCTGCGAACGATCCGTCGTCGGCACGTTGTGGTCGGCGACCGCCAGCGTCAGGTCGGGGCGACGCACCTTGCGGCCGGCCATGCGCAGGCCCTCGAAGGCCTGCGGGCTCGTCACCTCATGGACGAGGTGGCGGTCGATGTAGATCAGGCAGGTGCCGTCGACCTGGCGGTCGACGACGTGGCTGTCCCAGATCTTGTCGAATAGCGTGCGCGGACCGGCCATGACGCGTCGGCCTCCCAACCCGGCTGACGACGAAAAAGCTGACGCTTAGGACTCGGCCTGAGCCTCGGCGGCATCGCCCTCGCCGCGGTTCGTCGTCCGCTCGAGGATGCGCGCCGACTTGCCCGTGCGACCGCGGAGGTAATAGAGCTTCGCGCGGCGGACCTTGCCCCGGCGAACCACCTCGATCGAGCCGACCATCGGCGAGTAGAGCGGGAACACGCGCTCGACCCCTTCGCCGTAGGAGATCTTGCGGACGGTGAACGATGAGTTCACGCCGGAGTTCTTGCGGGCGATGCACACGCCCTCATAGGCCTGGGTCCGCTCGCGGGTGCCCTCAATGACCTTCACGTTGATCCGGAGCGTATCGCCCGGGCCGAATTCGGGGACCGCGCGCTTCGCCGCGAGCTTGTCCACCTGCTCCTTATTGAGCGTCTGCAACAGATTCATGGCACCCATTCCCGTCTGACAAACAACAGTTCGAACTAACGACCTTCGCCCGACCGTGCGCCCGAGTAGCGGGACCAGAGATCCGGCCGTCGCGTGGCCGTCACCTTCTCCGCCTCGGCGCGCCGCCAGGCGCGTATCTTCTCGTGGTGACCGGAGATCAGGATCTCCGGCACCGGGCGGCCCTGCCACTCGCGAGGCCGCGTGTAGTGCGGGTACTCGAGCAGCCCCGCCTCGAAACTCTCCTCGACCAAGCCCTCCGCGGCGCCCATGACTCCGGGAAGGAGCCTGACCGCCGCGTCGATCAGCGCGATCGCCGCCGGCTCGCCGCCGGACAGGACGAAATCGCCGAGGCTGACCTCCTCGAGCTCGCGGGCCTCGATCACCCGCTCGTCGACCCCTTCGTAGCGCCCGCAAAGCAGGACCACGCCAGGGCCTTGCGCCAGCTCCTTCACCCGCGCCTGGTCCAAGAGGCGCCCACGCGGGCTCAGGTAGATGCGAGGTCCGGGTCTGTCCTCGACTGAAGCGAGTGCCCGGTCCAGCACGTCCGGCCGCATGACCATGCCGGCGCCCCCGCCGAACGGAGTGTCGTCGACGGAGGCGTGTTTATCGCTCGCGAAGCCCCGGATGTCCAGCGCCTCCAGGCTCCAAATACGCTCCTCCAGAGCCTTGCCGGCAAGGCTCGCCCCGAGCGGCCCGGGGAACATGCCCGGGAACAGGGTGAGCACGGTCGCCTGCCAGGTCACGACGCCTCCTCCCCCTCGTCGTCCGAGGGCTTCTCCTCGGACAACAGGCCTTCCGGCGGGTCGACGACGACCCGCCCGCCGGCGACGTCCACGACCGGAACCACAGCCCGAGTGAACGGCACCAGCACGGTCCCCCTGTCGCGATCGATCTCCAGCATGTCGCCGGCCCCGAAATTGACCACCCGCCGGACCCGCCCGAGCTCTCCGCCCTGGGCGAGATCCGCGCGGAGCCCCTCAAGGTCGGCGTGATAGAACTCCTCCTCCTCCGGCGCCGGCAGGGCCGAGCGCGGGACGTAGAGGCGGAGCCCCTTCATCGTCTCGGCCGCGTTGCGGTCGGGGACGCCGGGGATCCGGGCGATCACCACCCCGCCCTTGACCTCGCGCTGGACGTCGAGCTTCAGCGTCCGCCCGCCCGGCTCCGCCGTCACCGGCCCGTAGGCGGCGACATCCAGCGGATCGGCCGTGTGAGTCCGGATGCGAACCTCGCCCCGGACTCCCTGGACGCCGACGATCTCGCCCACCAGCACGCGGTCCTTCTCGGACGGCATGGAGGCCTTGGGCATGACGAAGGGGCCTTACTCCGCCTTCGCTTCGGCCGGAGCGGCGGCAGCGGCAGCAGCCTCGGCCGCCTTCATGCGCTCCTGGGTCTTGGCGCGCGGCGCGCTCTTCTTCGGGGTCTCGCGGATCTTCGGCTTCTCGCCCATGCCGGCATCGGCGAGGAAGCGCGCGACGCGGTCCGACGGCAGCGCGCCGACCGAGATCCAGTGCTTGATGCGCTCTGCGTTCAGGCGCACGCGATCGGCGTGGCCCTTCGCGACCATCGGGTTGTAGGTGCCGAGCTTCTCGATGAAGCGGCCGTCGCGCGGGCTGGTGTGCTCGGCGACGACGATCGAATAGAATGGGCGCTTCTTGGCGCCGCCGCGGGTCATGCGGATCTTCAAAGCCATGTGTTCAGTCCTCTTCCTTCAAGTTTCAGAGTCAAAGCGGTTCAGAGTCATTCGGGACGGTACGTGACCGCCTCGATCTTGTGGCCGTCGGGATCGAGCACGAAGGCCGCGAAGTATTTCGGGTCGTAGTTCTGGCGCACGCCGGGCGGGCCGTCATCGGTGGCGCCGTTGGCGAGCGCCGCCGCATGGAAGGCCTGCACCGCCTTGCGGCCGGGGGCCTGGAAGCAGATGTGCGTCCCCGGTCCCGGTGCCGCCTTCTTCGTCTTGTCGAGCGGCGGGTTGATGCAGAAGCGGGGATAGCCGTCGTCGGTGCCGTAGCCGGCAAAGGCCTCGAAGGTCATCACCCGCTTGAATCCCAGCGTCGCCAGCACGGCGTCGTAGAAGGCCTGCGAGCGGGCGATATCGGAGACACCGATGGAGATGTGATCGAACATCCCTATCTCCGGAACAAGCTGCCCAGGCCCTGGCGCATGATGCCCTTCTGGCCGAGCTTGCCCATCTGCTTCATCACCCGGCTCATCTCCATGTACTGCTTGAGAAGCCGGTTGATGTCGGGAACCGTGGTGCCGGAGCCGGCGGCGATCCGGCGCTTGCGGGACGCGTTCAGGAGCTTCGAGTCCTTCCGCTCCTTCGGCGTCATCGACATGATGATCGCCTCCTGGCGCTTGATCAGGTTCTCGTCGACCTTGGCGCCGGCCAGCTGCTCCTTGATCTTCGCGACTCCTGGCAGCATGCCCATGATGCCGCCGAGGCCGCCCATCTTGCGGACCTGGCGAAGCTGGTTCGCCATGTCGTCGAGATCGAAGCCGCCTTTCTGCATCTTGGCGGCGAGCTTCTCGGCCTCTTCCTTGTCGATGACCTCGGCCGCGCGCTCGACGAGGCCGACGACGTCGCCCATGCCGAGGATGCGGGAGGCGACGCGACCGGCGTCGAATTCCTCGATCTGGTCGAGCTTCTCGCCGACGCCGAGGATCTTGATCGGCTTGCCGGTGACCTGGCGCATCGAGAGCGCCGCGCCGCCGCGCGCGTCGCCGTCGACGCGGGTCAGCACGATGCCGGTGAGGCCGACCTTCTCGTTGAAGTTCTTGGCGGTCGTGACCGCGTCCTGGCCGGTCATCGCATCGGCGACCAGCAGGGTCTCGTGCGGCTTGGCGAGGTCGCGGACCTGCGCCACCTCGGCCATCAGGTCCTCGTCGATGGTGAGGCGGCCGGCGGTGTCGAGCAGCAGCACGTCGAAGCCTTCGCGGCGCGCCTGGTCGAGAGCGCGCGCGGCGATCTGCAGCGGCTTCTCGCCGGCGACGATCGGGGTCGCCGCGACCTCGGCCTGGCGAGCCAGCTGATGCAGCTGCTCCATCGCCGCCGGGCGGTAGACGTCGAGCGAGGCGACCAGCACCTTCTTGCGCTCCCGCTTGGCGATGCGGCGGGCGAGCTTGGCGGTGGTCGTGGTCTTACCGGAACCCTGCAACCCCACCATCAGGAAGACCGCCGGTGGCGAGACGCCGGTCGCGAGCTGGGCGTCGCCGCCAAGGATCTCGACCAAGTGGTCGTGGACGAGCTTGACCACCATCTGGCCGGGGGTGACCGAGCGCAGCACCTCCTGGCCGACCGCCTTCTCGCGGACACCGTCGATGAAGGCCTTCACCACCGGCAGAGCCACGTCGGCCTCGAGCAGCGCGACACGCACCTCGCGGAGCGCGGCCGTCACGTCAGCCTCGGTCAGCGCGCCACGGCGCTTCAGCCGATCGAAGACCTGGCCCAGCCGGTTGGTCAGCCCGTCGAACACGTCGCTTGCATGCTCCTCGACCGCGAGACTCAAAGCGCCATCGCGCCCGTGCGCGATACTCGCGGACGGACGGAGCCCCGGGATGCATCCCGGAACCGGCCAGCAAAAAGCTGCCGTGGGAGGCCGGGGAAACTATGTCTCCATCACCAACCTGTCAAGGCGCGGGGGCACCCAAGGGTCGCGAATTTCGTTGTCTTCTTCGCCCGTTCCCCCTATTTCCTATTAACGGGTGGGACCGTCGAGGCGGTCTGGAGGCCGGAGCCTGAATGCTGGACGGACTGAAGAAGCTGCTCGGGATGAACGACGCCCAGCCGGCCAAGGGTGGCGCGGCTAAGCGCGTGACCCCGAAGGGCGAGACGACAGTCCTCATCGAGGGCAAACGCTTCAATTTGAAGAACATCGGGCAGGACGGCGTGTCCTTCACGCCCGCCCCCCGGGACATGAGTCCGGGCCGCCGGCTGCGGGCCGAGCTGATCATCCAGGACGGCGCGATCAATGTCCGCGCCGAAGCAGTCGTGACAGTCGCTAAGGTTGAAGGACAGACCGTGGACGCCAAGTTTTACTACTTGGCGCCGGCCGACAAGAAACAAGTCCAGGATTACTTGGCCCGCTACAGTTAGTGGGCTTTCAGTCCTACCCACGCAGCGTGTGGTAGGACTGTGGATAATTAAGCTAAGTGCCGGGAATTGCAGGAGGAATTCATTTCCTTTCCTCTTGACTTTCTTTTAATGCCTCCCAGACTTACCCAAGTGATTCGCATTTCGTAGACGCCGCTTTTTCAGCGTTTTTGTCGACGGTCGAGGTGGGAGCCATGTTCAAACAGATCAAGAACTTCTTCACCGAAGACGCTGGCGTGAACCGGCGCAAGGCACCGCGAGTGGATGCTCGCGGCGAAGCTTCGGTGATCATCGACGGCAAGAGCTACCGCATGAAGAACTGGTCGACGGAAGGTGTTCTCGTCGGCCCGTACAATGGCGGCCTGATCGCCAAGCAGCGCTCGCGCGTCACGATCAAGCTGAAGGACGACAAGTTCAACATCGACTTCGATGCCGACGTGCTGGTGATGCGCGTCAACGACGAAGGCCTCGCGTGCCGCTTCTTCCTCCTTCACCCGAGCCAGAAGAAGCAGATCCAGGAATACCTCGACTACTACAAGGCCGGCTGATCCGCCGGGGCGGGTTTCCGCTCCGGGGCATACATGGACAGCCCCTCATCCCGCGGCCTATAAGGCCCGGGCTATGGCGATTTCCTTCCGCAAGATGCACGGGCTCGGCAACGACTTCGTCGTGATCGACGCGCGTGCGCAGCCGCTCGCCCTCGACGAGTCCCTGGCGCGCCGGATCTCCGACCGCCGCACCGGCATCGGCTGCGACCAGCTGATCGTGATCGAGCCGGCCAAGGCCGGCCTCGCCGACGCCTTCATGCGCATCCGCAACGCCGATGGCGGCGAGGTCGAAGCCTGCGGCAACGCGACGCGCTGCGTCGCCAGCCTGCTGATGACCGAGAAGGGCCAGGACCACGTGGTGATCGAGACCGTGGTCGGCCTGCTCGACGCCGAGTCGGCTTCCGGCGGGCGCATCGCGGTCGACATGGGCGAGGCCAAGCTCGACTGGCGCGAAATCCCCCTGTCCGAACCCAAGGACACGCTGCATCTCGGCATCTCGCTCGGCCAGCTTTCCGATCCGGTCGGCGTCAACATGGGGAACCCGCATGCCGTGTTCTTCGTGCCGGATGCCGAGGCCGTCGACGTCGCGGCACTCGGGCCGCCGCTCGAGAAGCACAAGCTGTTCCCCGCCCGATGCAACATCGAGGTGGCGCAGGTGCTGACGCCGTCGCGGATCCGCATGCGGGTCTGGGAGCGCGGCGCCGGCATCACGCGCGCCTGCGGCACCGGCGCCTGCGCGACGCTCGTGGCGTCTGCGCGCCGCGGCCTGACCGACCGCAAGGCCACCGTCGTCCTCGACGGCGGCGAGCTCGAGATCGAGTGGCTGAAGGACGGTCACGTGATGATGACCGGACCGGTCGCCACGTCCTTCGTCGGCACGATCGACGGCCAGCTCGCGGCCTGAAGCGAAGATGTCCGGCCTCGACATCCTGACCTTCGGCTGCCGGCTCAACGCCTACGAGTCGGAAGTGATGCGCGGCCTCGCCGGCGCCGCCGGGCTCGAGGACGCCGTCATCGTCAACACCTGTGCGGTGACGTCAGAGGCCGAGCGCCAGGCCCGCCAGGCGATCCGCAAGGCCCGGCGCGAGCGTCCGAACGCCCGCATCGTCGTCACCGGCTGCGCCGCGCAGATCGATCCCGCACGTTTCGCCGCGATGCCCGAGGTCGACCAGGTGCTGGGCAACGCCGAGAAGCTGACCGTCGAAGGATTCGTTCCCGACGACGCCAAGGTCCGCGTCAACGACATCCAGAGCGTGCGCGAGACCGCGCATCACCTGATCGAGAGCTTCGACGGCAAGGCCCGCGCCGTCGTCCAGGTGCAGCAGGGCTGCGACCATCGCTGCACCTTCTGCGTGATCCCGCTCGGCCGCGGCCCCAGCCGCTCCGTGCCGATCGGCGTCGTCGCACGCCAGGTGCAGACGCTGGTCGATGCCGGCTATCCCGAGATCGTGCTCTCCGGTGTCGACGTCACCTCCTACGGCGCCGATCTACCGGGCAAGCCGAGCCTCGGCCAGATGGTTCGCCGCGTCCTGGCGCTGGTCCCGGACCTCAAGCGCCTTCGCCTTTCCTCGCTCGACCCGGTCGAGATCGACGACGACCTCTGGCGCCTGATCGCCGAGGAGTCGCGGCTCATGCCGCACCTGCATCTGAGCCTGCAGGCCGGCGACGACATGGTGCTGAAGCGGATGAAGCGGCGCCATGGCCGTGCCGACGCGCTCAATGTCGCCCGGCGCGCCCGCGACCTCCGGCCGGACATCGCGCTCGGCGCCGACCTGATCGCCGGGTTCCCGACCGAGACCGACGCGATGTTCGAGAACACGCTGGCCTTGGTCGACGAAGCCGACCTGGCCTACCTGCACGTCTTTCCCTATTCCGAGCGCCCCGGCACGCCCGCCGCGCGCATGCCGTCGGTGCCGAAGCCGGTCCGCAAATCCCGCGCCCAGCGGCTGCGTACCGCCGGGACGGCCGCGCTCCACCGCCATCTCGACCGCCAGGTCGGGCGCGTGACCCGCGCCGTGGTCGAGACGGACGGCTTCGCCCGCGCCGAGGACTTCGCGCCGGTCGCGATCGAGGGCGGCGTTCCCGGCAGCGTGCTGGCACTCACCCTCGTCGCCCGTGACGGCGACCGCCTGATCGGCCGCCCCATCTCGTGACCGGCTGGTTCCAGCGCCTTAAGACGGGCCTCGGCAAGACCGCGAGCCGCCTGACCCAGGGCATCGCCGCGCTCGTCACCAAGCGCAAGCTCGATCAGGCGATGCTGGACGAGCTCGAGGAGACGCTGATCCAGGCCGACCTCGGCGTCGCCACATCGGGCAAGCTGATCGATCGCCTGAAGCGCGAGCGCTTCGACAAGGAAGTCTCGCCCGACGAAGTGCGCGAGGCTTTCGCCGCCGCCGCGGCCGAGATCCTGGCCCCGGTCGCCTCCAAGCTCACGCCCGATCCGTCGAGGAAGCCGCACGTCGTGCTGGTGATCGGCGTGAACGGCAGCGGCAAGACGACGACGATCGGCAAGCTCGCGCATCGCTGGAAGGCCGATGGGCTCAAGGTGATGCTGGCTGCGGGCGACACCTTCCGCGCCGCCGCGGTCGAGCAGCTTCAGGCCTGGGGCCAGCGCGCCGGCGTGCCCGTGGTCGCCGGCGCCGCCGGGGCCGACTCGGCCGGTCTTGCCTTCGAGGCGCTGGAGCGCGCGAGGAAGGAAGGCATCGACATGCTGGCGATCGACACCGCCGGCCGCCTCCACAACAAGGCACATCTGATGGAGGAGCTGGCGAAGCTCGTCCGCGTCATCCGCAAGATCGATCCGACCGCGCCGCACGACGCGATCCTGGTGCTCGACGCGACCGTCGGCCAGAACGCGCACAATCAGGTCGAGGTCTTCTCGAAGGCACTGCCGCTGACCGGTCTCGTCGTCACCAAGCTCGACGGCACCGCCAAGGGCGGCGTGCTGGTGGCACTCGCCGACAGCTTCAAGATCCCGGTGGTCGCGGTCGGCGTCGGCGAGTCCGCCGAGGACCTCCGCCCCTTCGAGGCGAAAGCCTTCGCACGCTCCCTGATGGGGTTGGACTAGGCGGCTAGTCCGCCTTCGCGATCTTCACGCCGCCCGTGCGCATGATGTCGCGCTTCTGCGCCTCCAGCAGGACGTCGCGGCAGATCGGGCCGGCGATGCCGGAGCCGCCGACGCCGTGCTCGACGATCACCGCGCAGACGTAGCGCGGGGCTTGGATCGGCGCATACGACACGAAGAGGGCGTGGTCGCGGAACTTCCACTCCCACTTCTTCGAGTCGGTGTTCTTCAGCTCTCGATCGCGCTGGGTGATGCGCTTGACCTGCGCGGTGCCGGACTTGCCGGCCATCTCCAAGCCAGGCTCCTTGATGCGGGCATAGTTGAAGGCGGTGCCACCCTGCTTGTTGACCACCCAGCTCATGCCGGCCTGGACGACGGCGAGATGCTGCGGGGAGATGCCCAGCGGCTCCGGCGCCTTGTACTCGACTGGAACGCCGCCGATCGCCTTGGTGAGGTGCGGCTTGACGGCGAGGCCGCTCGCCACGCGCGCGGTCATCGTCGCCAGCTGCATCGGCGTCGTCAGGATGTAGCCCTGACCGATGCCGAGGTTCACCGTCTCGCCCTGGTGCCAGACGTCGCCGGTGGTCGCCTTCTTCCACTCGCGGCTGGGGATCAGACCGCCGCGCTCGCCCGGCATGTCGACCTCGGTGGGCGATCCCAGGCCGAGACGCCGCGCCATCGCCGAGACCCTGTCGATGCCGACCTTGAGCGCGACGTTGTAGAAGTAGACGTCGCAGGACTTGGCGATCGCCGTCTCCATGTCGACGGCGCCGTGGCCGCCGAGCTTGAAGGCGTGGCAGAAGAACCGCTGATCGCCGAACTCGAAATGCCCAGGGCACGAAAAGCGCTGGCTCGGCGAGATCATTCCGCTTTCCAGCGCCGCCAGCGCCACCGTCATCTTGAAGGTCGAGCCCGGCGGATACTGGCCGGCGATCGCCTTGTTGTTCAGCGCGCCGTACGGGTGATGGAGGAGCTCCTGCCACTCGGCTGAGGTGAGGCCGCGGCCGAACGGGACCGGAGTCGTAGGCCGGATGGCTCGCGAGCACCAGGATCTCGCCCTCGGGTACCGACATGCAGACGCAGCTGGCACTTTCTTGCGTCGCGAGACGCGAGTTGGCGAAGCTCTGCAGGCCCATGTCGAGGGTCAGCGTGACCGCCTTGCCGGGACGGCCGTCGTCTCGGCTGAGCTCGCGAATGACGCGGCCAAGCGCATTGACCTCGACCTGGCTGGTGCCGGCGGTGCCGCGCAGCACCTGGTCGTGCTGGCGCTCGATGCCGCTCTTGCCGATCCGCATGTCGGGCAGCTCGAGCAGCGGGTCGCCCGTCAGGTCCTGCTCGGCGACGGCAGCGACATAGCCGGCACCGTGCACGACCGCCGGACCGAACGGATACGCACGCGTGAGGCCGACCTCGATCTGCATGCCCGGCAGGCTGGTCGCGTTGAGCTCGATCCGGCTCACCTCTTCCCAGGTGAGGTTGTCGCGGATCGTCACCGGCACGAACGAGCGCTTCCGGCGGATCTCGCGCATCACCCGGCGACGGACGAAGTCCTGGACCTCGATCACTTCCGAAAGTGCGTCGAGCGCCAGCGTCACGTCGCTGATCTGCTCCGGCACCACGACGACGCGATAGTTCTGCTGGTTGTGTGCGAGGATCTCGCCGTTGCGGTCGTAGATCACGCCCCGCGGCGGCGCCAGCAGGCGAAGGTTGATGCGGTTGTCGTCGGCGAGCTTCTGGTACTTCGCCGACTCGACCACCTGCAGGTAGTACATGCGGCCGACCAGCGTGGAGAGCAGCAGGAACTTGCCGCCGGCGAGCAGCGCCGCACGCCGGCCGAACAGCTTGCCGCGGTCCTGGTCCTTGTCCTTCCAGCTCGGCATCAGTGCACCACGCCGCGATGGACGCGGACCAGCACCCCGGAGAAGACCGGGAACAGCGCGATGGTGGCGAGCGCCTGGAACAACGGCCGCTCCGGCGGAATGAACCCGCCGAGGATGATCGAGGAAAGTGCCCACGAGGCGCAAGCGGCGATCAGCGCCCCGATCGCGAGCCCGAGCCAGACGAGGAGATAAGGCTTGCCGACGAAGGCCTTGCGCTGGTTCACCGCGATGCCATGCAGGATCAAGAACGCGAGCGAGCCGACGCCGAGCGGGGTGCCGGCGAGCGCGTCCTGGACGAAACCGAGTCCGAAGGCGGCGAGCGGCGGCATCAGGTCCGGCCTATAGACGGCCCAGTAGAAGACAGCGATCTGCGTACCGGCGGGCGCGATCAACGGCATGCCAGGCACGCCGAAAGGAACCAATCCCACGAACAGGAGAACCAGGACCGTTGCGATCGGGGCGAGCCTGCGACCCCAATCGTCCATCCGCTCGGCGACCGTCGGCGTCATCGACGCTCGCGCTCGCGTCCGCGCGGGACCTCCGTCTGTACGACCGGGCCTTCGATCTTGAAGTCGACGACGCGCACGAACTCGAGGCGGTTGAAGTCGACGAAGGGCAGAACCCGGAGCATGCCGCCGTCGGTATCGACGATCACGCCGACAGGCAGGCCGGGAGGGAAGCTGCCGCCATCACCGGACGTGACGATGCGCTCGCCGGGGTTCGGGTGCGCGGTCGTCGGCAGGTAGAGAAGGCGCGGCTGGTGGGAGTTGTCGCCGGCGAGCATCGCGCGTTCGCGCGTCGACTCGATCATCACCGGGATGCGGCTGTTGAGGTCGGTCAGCAGCAGCACGCGCGCCGAGCGCTCGCCGAGCGTCGCGACGCGACCGGCGAGACCTTCCGACGTCATCACCGCATTGCCCTTGGAGATGCCGGCCTTCGCGCCGGCGCCGATCAGCACCGAATGGACGAAGATGCCGCCGGCATCGGCGACGACGCGGGCCGAGACCATGCTCGCGGACGGCTCGGCGATCAGGCGTGCCAGGTCGCGGAGCTGGACGTTCTCCTGCTCGAGCCGGTTGGCGACCAGCTGCCACTGGCGCAGCCGTTCGTTCTCGCGCTTGAGCTGGATGTTCTCGTCGCGGAGCCGGATCAGCTCGCGCCCGGTCTCGATCGCGTCGGCGACGCGGGCCGCGGGCTCGGACATGAACGAGAGGATCGGCGCCAGCGCGTCCGCCATGGTGGCGCGCATGCGCTCGATCAGCACCAGGTCGGCCTTGCCGAGGATCATCAGCGCGAAGGCGCCGAGGATCAGCAGCGGATAGACGAACCGGTGCGCGAAGCCGCGGATCGGGAGCGCCAGCCGTTTGGCAAAGCGATAACCCGGTTCGCGCATCTTCCCGCTCCTCCCCGCCTAGCTCACCAGGACGGGATGAGGACGCTGCGAAGCGTGCCCATCTCCTCGAGGCAGCGCCCGGTGCCGAGCGCGACGCACGAGAGCGGATCGTCGGCGATCGAGACCGGAAGGCCGGTCGCGTGCCGGAGAACGAGGTCGAGGTTGCCGAGCAGAGCGCCGCCGCCGGTGAGCACGATGCCCTTGTCGACGATGTCGGCGGCGAGTTCGGGGGCGGTGTGCTCGAGTGCGACCTTGACCGCCTCGATGATGGCGCTGATCGGCTCGGCCAGGCTCTCGGCGATCTGGCGCTCGGAGATCACCAGTTCCTTGGGCACCCCGTTCATCAGGTCGCGACCCTTGATGTGCATGGTCCGGCCTTCGCCGTCCTCGGGAGGCGCGGCGGAGCCGATCTCCTTCTTGATCCGCTCGGACGAGCCTTCGCCGACCAGGAGGTTATGGTTGCGGCGGATGTAGGCGATGATCGCCTCGTCCATCTTGTCGCCGCCGACGCGCACCGAGCGCGAGTAGACGATGCCGCCGAGCGAGAGCACGGCGACCTCGGTGGTGCCGCCGCCGATGTCGACGACCATCGAGCCGGTCGGCTCGGTCACCGGAAGGCCGGCGCCGATCGCGGCCGCCATCGGCTCCTCGATCAGGAACACGCGGCGGGCACCGGCCGACTCGGCCGATTCCTGGATCGCGCGGCGCTCGACCGCGGTCGATCCCGACGGCACGCAGACGATGATCTGCGGCGAGGCGAACGAGCGGCGGTTGTGAACCTTGCGGATGAAGTGCTTGATCATCTCCTCCGCCACCTCGAAGTCGGCGATGACGCCGTCGCGAAGCGGGCGGATGGCGGAGATGTTGCCGGGCGTGCGGCCCAACATCAGCTTGGCTTCGTCGCCGACCGCGAGCACGGTCTTCTTGCCGCGCACGTTGGCGATGGCGACGACGGACGGCTCGTTCAGCACGATGCCGCGACCCTTCACGTAGACCAGCGTGTTGGCCGTACCCAGGTCGATCGCCATGTCGGCGGAGAGCCAGCCGAGAACTTTTGAAAACATCTAGCGGGAACGGTCCTTCATCCGTGTGCGGGCAAGGGAGGTCATGCGAACGCGCGGCCCGTCGCCGGCGAAGGCGCTGGAAGATTTATCGGAAACGATGACGTGACGACGGGTCTGCCCGGGGTGGCGCGGCGTCCGCTCGCCACCCGGCGACGTCCAGTCGATGCTCGCGGACACGGTCGTGACCGAGCCCATCTCAACCGCCTTCCAGCCATCCGCGCGAATCGGGACCGCCCCCCGGCACGCTCCGCCGATGCTCGCGAGAAAGCAAAATTACCAAACGAAAACAATACGTAACAGGACCGGCCGCGGCTCGATCGGGTCTTGGCCCTTGCCCCGTCGCCACGGTCCTCTTTTACGCCCGGAGGGCGTAGATTTGCAAGCTTTTGGCGGGGGTTACAGCCGGAAGCTGCAACCGCCGATGGACCGGCTCGCCCGCTGCTGCACTGCAGCGAGAGAGCCGGTATCCAGATGCCTAGTTCTTCGCCTTGTCGACGAGGCGGTTCGCCTTGATCCACGGCATCATGGCGCGGAGCTTCTCGCCGATCAGCTCGATCGGGTGCTCGGCGCCGCGGCGGCGCATCGCCTTGAAGCTCGGCGTGCCGGCCAGGTTCTCCAGCACCCAGTCTCGCGCGAAGCGGCCCGACTGGATGTCGTCGAGCACGCGCTTCATCTCGGCGCGCGTCTCCTTGGTGATGATGCGCGGCCCGCGCGTGTAGTCGCCGTACTCGGCGGTGTTCGAGATCGAGTAGCGCATGTTGGCGATGCCGCCCTCGTACATGAGGTCGACGATCAGCTTCACCTCGTGCAGGCACTCGAAGTACGCCATCTCGGGCGCGTAGCCGGCTTCGACCAGCGTCTCGTAGCCGGCCATGATCAGCTCGCTGAGGCCGCCGCAGAGCACGACCTGCTCGCCGAAGAGATCGGTCTCGCACTCTTCCTTGAAGGTGGTCTCGATCACGCCCGAGCGACCGCCGCCGATGGCGGACGCATAGGAGAGCGCGATCTCGAGCGCGTTGCCCGACGGGTTCTGGTGAACCGCGACGAGGCAGGGAACGCCGCCGCCCTTCTGGTACTCGGAGCGCACGGTGTGGCCCGGGCCCTTCGGAGCGATCATGAACACGTCGATGTCCGGACGCGGATCGATCAGGTTGAAGTGGATGTTGAGGCCGTGGGCGAAGGCGATCGCCGCGCCCTTCTTCATGTTGGCCTTGAGCTCGTCGCGCCAGAGGGCGGCCTGGAGCTCGTCGGGGGTCGCGACCATCATGACGTCCGCCCACTTGGCGGCGTCGCTGGCGGTCATCACCTTGAAGCCGGCGTCCTCGGCCTTCTTCGCGGTGGGCGAGCCGGCGCGGAGCGCGATCACCACGTCCTTGCAGCCGGAGTCACGCAGGTTCTGGGCATGGGCATGCCCCTGGCTGCCGTAGCCGATGACCGCGACCTTCTTGGTCTTGATCAGGTTCACGTCGGCATCGCGATCGTAGTAAACGCGCATCACACTTCTCCCCTTACGGAATACAGGAAAACGGAAAGACGGAAATTCAGATGCCCTTGGCGCCGCGCGTGATGGCGACGACGCCGGTGCGGCTGACGTCGACAAGGCCGAGCGGCCGCATGAGGGCGACGAAGGCGTCGATCTTCTCGGGCGCCCCCGTCATCTCGAAGACGAAGCTCTCGATCGTCGAGTCGACCGCGCGGGCGCGGAAGATGTCGGCGATGCGGAGAGACTCGACACGCTTCTCGCCGGTGCCGACCACCTTGATCAGCGCCATCTCGCGCGCGACATGCGCGCCCTCGATGGTGAGATCGCGGACGGTGTGGACCGGGACCAGGCGATCGAGCTGCGCTTTGATCTGCTCGATCACCATCGGCGTGCCGGAGGTGACGAGCGTGATCCGCGATAGGTGCTGTCCGGAATCGACCTCGGCGACGACGAGGCTCTCGATGTTGTAGCCGCGGCCCGAGAAAAGCCCGATCACGCGGGCGAGGACACCGGGCTCGTTGTCGACGAGCACGCTCAGCGTATGGGTTTCGATCTTGTCTGCCATGGCTCTAACGGGACTCTGAGGAAGGGGAAAGGCGACGGCGACGACGCTCAGGCCGTCATACGAGCGCCAGCCCCTCGTCCGAGGTCTTCTGCGTCGCCTGATCCTCAGGCCCCAGCAGCATCTCGTTGTGAGCCGCTCCCGACGGAATCATCGGGAAGCAGTTTTCCTTCTGATCGACGGCGCAGTCGACGATGACCGGCTTCCTGATCTTGATCATCTCCTTGATCACGTCGTCGACCTCGGAGGGCTTGGTCACGCGCAGCCCGACACCGCCGAAGGCGTCCGCCAGCTTGACGAAGTCGGGTAGCGCCTCGGTGTAGCTCTCCGAGTAGCGGCCGCCATGGATCAGCTCCTGCCACTGGCGGACCATGCCCATCCACTGGTTGTTCAGGATGAAGACCTTGACCGGCAGCCGGTACTGAACCGCCGTCGACATCTCCTGGATGTTCATCAGGATCGAGGCTTCGCCGGCGACGTCGATGCAGAGGCGATCGGGATGCGCGATCTGCGCGCCGATCGCGGCCGGCAATCCGTAGCCCATGGTGCCGAGGCCGCCGGAGGTCATCCAGTGCATCGGCTGCTCGAACTTCATGAACTGGGCCGCCCACATCTGGTGCTGGCCGACCTCGGTCGTGATGTAGGGATCGAGATCCTTGGTCAACGCGTAGAGACGCTCGAGCGCGTATTGCGGCTTGATGATCGTCTTCGACGCCTTGTAGCGGAGGCAGTCGCGCGCCTGCCACTTCTTGATCTGGTCCCACCACTTGGCGAGCGCGGCGCCGTCGGCCTTCGCTTTCTTCTTCTTCCACTGGGCGATCAGCGCCGCCAGCACCTCGCCGGCATCGCCGACGATCGGCAGGTCGACTCGCACGTTCTTGTTGATCGAGGACGGGTCGATGTCGACGTGGATCTTCTTGGAGTTCGGCGCGAACTCCGAGAGCTTGCCGGTCACCCGGTCGTCGAAGCGTGCGCCGATGTTGATCATCAGGTCGCAGCCGTGCATCGCCATGTTGGATTCGTACATGCCGTGCATGCCGACCATGCCGAGGCACAGCGGGTCCGATGCCGGCACCGAGCCCAGGCCCATCAGGGTCAGCGTCACCGGATATCCGGTCATGCGCACGAACTGGGTCAGCAGCTCGGACGCCTTGGGGCCTGCGTTGACGACGCCGCCGCCGCAATAGAACAGCGGCCGCTTCGCCTTGGCGATCATCTCGACCGCCTGCTCGATCGCCTGCGGATCTGGCGTGCGGCGCGGACGGTAGGTCTTGTGCTCGACATCCTCCGGCGCGGTATACGGCGCCTTGGCGAGCTGGATGTCCTTCGGCAGGTCGATCACCACCGGGCCCGGGCGGCCGGATCTGGCGACGTGGAACGCCTCGTGGATCGTCCGCGCCAGCGCGTTCGAATCCTTCACCAGGTAGTTATGCTTGGTGCAGGGGCGCGTGATGCCGGTCGTGTCGGCTTCCTGGAAGGCGTCGTTGCCGATCAGGTGCGTCGGCACCTGGCCGGTGAGGCAGACGATCGGCACCGAATCCATCAGCGCGTCGGTCAGGCCGGTCACCGCGTTGGTGGCACCCGGGCCAGAGGTCACAAGCACGACGCCGACCTTCCCGGTCGAGCGCGCATAGCCCTCGGCCGCATGCACCGCCGCCTGCTCGTGGCGGACCAGGATGTGGCGGACGTAGTTCGACTTGAACAGCGCGTCGTAGATCGGCAGCACGGCGCCGCCGGGATAGCCGAAGACGACCTCTACGCCCTGATCCGCCAGCGCTTTCAGGATGACCTCCGCGCCGTTCATGTCGGCGGCGGTCGCTGGGGGTTTGGTGGCGGTCGTCATGGCACGAATCCTATGTCGCCCGGCCGCGAATCGGCTTGAGCGGGGACGCGGAACCTAGACGCTCGACTCAGGGCGGGTCAACACAGAACCCTCAATTTTTGAAAAGCTTTTCTGTCGCACCCTTTCCGAATATTGCTCGGAGAAAACGCGCGGATCGTCTAACTGATTGCGAAACCACGTTATTTGTCGTTTGGCATATTGCCGCGTTGCAGCTTGGGCCAAATAGATGGCCTCCGCGAGGCCGATCTCCCCCTCGATATGGCGGATCAGCTCGCGCAACCCCACCGCCCGGGTTGCCGGCAGGGCCGGGTCGAGGTCGAGCGCCCGCATCGCCCTGGCTTCATCGAGCGCACCGCCCTCGACCATCGACCGAAAGCGGGCGTCGCAGGCGGCATGCAGAAGCTCGCGCGGCGGCAGCAGCAGGAGCGTCGCGAACCGGAAACCCTCGTCGGCCGATGCCCGCCCCTGCCATTCGGCGAGCGAGATGCCCGTGGCCTCCAGCACCTCGGCAGCCCGCGCCAGACGCTGTGGATCCGACGGCCTGAGCCGCGCCGCCATCGCCGGATCCCTGGCCGCGAACTCGGCATGAAAGGCGTTGGGGCCGATCTCCTCGACACGCGCCCGGATCCGCGCGCGCACGTCGTCCGGAATCTCCGGTACCGGCGAGAGGCCTTCCGTCAGCGCCTTGAAATAGAGGCCGGTGCCGCCGACGACGATCGGCAGCCGGCCCGCCGCATGCGCGGCGCCGATCTCCTCGACCGCCCGCTCGCGCCAGCGCGCTGCCGAGAACGCTTCCGTCACCGGCAGGAAACCGTAGAGCCGATGCGGGGCACGCGCCTCGGCCGCGGCATCGGGGCGCGCGGTCAGCACCTGCATCTCGCGATACACCTGCATCGCGTCCGCGTTGATCACGACGCCGCCGAAGCGCTCGGCGAGATCGAGGGCGAGCGCCGACTTGCCGCTGGCGGTCGGTCCCGCCACAAGCACGACTTCGGTGGACAGCGTCTTCGCCTCTCGGCTATGGGGCGCCATGTCCCTGGTTCTTTCCCTCCTGGTCGATCCCGCGCAAGGCGGCCTCGACCGGCGTCTCGTCGACCTCGCGTCCAGGGCGGCCGGCACCACGGCCGCACCTGACTGGCTCGCGCCCGGCATCGCCTGCGACCTGGCGGTGCCGGACGAGGCCGACCTCGCCGCCATCCGGAAGGCCGTCGCCGGCGCGCCGGTCGACGCGAACCTGATACCGGCGGCGTCCCGGCGCAAGCGCCTGCTGATCGCCGACATGGACTCGACCATCGTCACCACCGAGACGCTGGACGAGATGGCCGCCTATGCCGGCCTGCAGGAGGTGATCGCCGCCATCACCAAGCGCTCGATGAACGGCGAGATCGACTTCCCGACCGCACTCCGCGAGCGCGTGAGCATGCTGAAGGGGCTCGCCGTCGGCGCGCTCCGGAAGACGCTGGACGCAACCGAGCTGACGCCCGGCGCCAAGACGCTGGTGCAGACCATGAGGAAGGGCGGTGCCTACACCGCGCTGGTCTCCGGCGGCTTCACCTACTTTACGGAAGAGATCGGCGCGCGTTGCAGCTTCCACGAGCACCGCTCCAACGTGCTGGGCATCGTCGAGGGGAAGCTGACCGGCGAGCTGATCGGCCCGATCCTCGACAAGGACGCCAAGCTCGCGAGCCTGAAGGAGTTGGCGGCAGCGAACGCGATCGGGATCGCGGACGCGGTCACCGTCGGCGACGGCGCCAACGACATGGCGATGCTGGGCGCAGCCGGGCTCGGCGTCGCCTTCCATGCGAAGCCCGTGGTCAACGCCGAGATCAAGGTTCAGGTGCGCCATGGCGACCTGACCGGGCTGCTCTACCTGCAGGGCTACCGTCGCGACGAGTTCGTGGTCGCCTAGGAGCGTTTCAATCCCGTCAGCGCCTGGCGCAGGATGTCGTTCGAGCGGCTGGCGACCATGACCTTCCACTCGATCGACGAGGGATAGAACATCTCTCTGATATAGGCCTTCATCTCCTGGCCTTGCTTCGAGGTCGGGTCGCCATAGGCGTGCAGCCAGACGTCGCCGCGCGTCGACTTGCCGACCATGCGTCGGTCGTAGGTGCCGTACTCGATCGCACCCGAGGTCACGCGCGCCCCGGGGCAGGCCTCCGGCGGCACCTGGCAGAGCATGCCGGTCAGCCGATTGGCGAGATGGTCCGAGGTCTTCAGCTGCTCCTCGGTCGGCGTCACGTGGTCGAACCAGGCGCGCGCCATGCCCTCGCCGGGCTGGCCGGCATAGATCATGTCGCCATGGCCGAACGGGCCGAGGCCGGTGTGGTAGTCGACCAGGCAGAGGTCGGTCTTGTGCTGCATCCAGCTGGCGAGGATCGAGCGGAAGGTCTTGTTCGACCAGGTCGGTTCGAGCCCGCCGAAGCCGGTGCCCTTCGGGTTCACGTGCTGGGCGAAGTGCGTCGCCTTGGCTAGGAACTCGGCATTCGGGCGGCCATAGAAATTGGCAATGGCCCGCTCGGCTTCGGCCATCGAGTTTTCGTTCCACTCCTTCGGATTGATCTTGTCCTGGAGCGCCTCGTAGTCCGGGTTCTTCGGCAGCGGCTTCGAGAAGTCGAGGAAGTTGCGGTTGAGGTCGACGTTGTCCTCGTTGACCCGACGTCCATTGGCGAAGCCGTGAGGGTTGATCGCATGGATCAGCAGCGCCGCGGTGTCGGGCGATGCGTCGCGGTGGTAGTTGCGGTTCTCGAGCCAGGAGACCTGGCAGCCGGATCCGCAATAACCCTCGATGCCGTGCGTCGAAGACACCAGCACCAGGAGCTTCTTCGCCGAGCGCGGCCCGAGCCAGGCGACGTCAGTCGCAAGCTCGCCGCCGTCCGGACCCTTCATTGGGTGCTTGTAGATATCGACGATCTCGGCGCCGGCCGCGTCGGCGGCCTTCAGGAACTTCTCGCGCGCCTCGGCGTAGGTCGCGGCGAAGAACGAGCTGACCGGTTTCATGGAAGATCCTCTTTAAGCGTCGGCGAGGCCGCGGAGCGCCTGGCAGATGACGTCGTTGGAACGGCTGGCGACCATGATCTTCCACTCGAACACCGAGGGATAGAACATCTCGCGGACCAGCGCCTTGGTCTCCTTGGCGAAGGCCGAGGTCGGATCGCCCCAGGTGTGCACCCAGTTGTCGGCGCGGAGCGACTTCAGCACCGTGTGAATGTCGTGGGTACCGTATTCGATGCCGCCGGCGGTCATGTTGACACCGGGCAGCGACGCCACGATCGCCTCCGACAGCGTGCCGGGGATCGCGTTCGCCAGATGCTCGGTGCCGGTGCGCTCATGCTCGGCCTTCAGCTCCTCGAGCGTCGGCGTCACATGATCCCACCACTGCCGCGCCTTGCCCTCACCGGAGCGGCCGCCATAGATCATGTCGCCGTGACCGAGCGGGCCGAGACCCGTGTGGTAGTCGATGACGCCGACGTCGGTCGCGCCCTTCAGGTACTTCTCGATAATCGTCCGCAGCATCGCGTTCGACCAGGTCGGCTTGAAGCCGCCGAAATAGGTGCCCTTCTCGTTGACGTACTGCCCGCCATGGACGGCGCGCGGCAGGAAGTCGGTGTTCGGCATCTTGTAGTATTCGGCGATCGCGCGATCGGCCTTCGCCAGCGCTTCCGGCGTCCACTCCTTGGGATTCACGTGATCCTGGAGCGCCTCGTAGTCGACGTTCTTCGGCAGCGGCTTCGAGAAGTCGAGGAAGTTGCGGTTGAGATCGACATTGTCCTCGGTCACGCGCCGTCCATGCGCGAAGCCGTGCGGGTTGATCGCATGAACCAGGATCACCGCGGTGTCGGGACTGGCGTCGCGATCGTAGAGCCGGTTCTCGAGCCAGGAGATCTGGCAGCCCGAGCCGCAATAGCCTTCGATGCCGTGCGTCGACGAGGTCAGCAGCAGACGCTTCTTCGCCGAGCGCGGACCGACCCAGGCGACGTCGGTGGCGAGATCGCCGCCGTCAGGCCCCTTGAGCGGATGGGGGAAGGAGTCGACGGACTCGGCGCCGGCGTGTTCGGCAGCCTTGAGGAATTTCTCGCGCGCCTCGGCGTAGCTCTGCGAGAAAAAGGAGGCGACGGAGGGCATCTCAGGCGCATCCGAGGCCGGCAAGCGCCTGCCGGACGACGTCATTCGAGCGGCTGGCGACCATGATCTTCCACTCGAAGACCGCGGGATAGAACATCTCGCGCACCTGCGCCGAGGTCTCCTTGCCGAAGGCCGACTTCGGATCGCCGTAGGTGTGGACCCAGTTGTCGGCACGGAGCGCCTTGAGCACCGACTTCGTGTCGTGCGTGCCGTACTCGATCGCGCCCGCGGTCACGCGCGTGCTCTTCGGCAGAGAGTCGAGCACGACCTGGGACAGCATGCCCGGCAGGCGGTTGGTGAGGTGGCCGGCCTGCTGGAGCTCCTCGAGCGTCGGCGTCACGTGATCCCACCACTTCCGTGCATCGCCTTCCTGCGGCTGGCCGCCATAGATCATGTCGCCATGGCCGAGGGGACCCAAGCCCGTGTGATAGTCGATCAGGCCGACATGATCGCGGCCGGTCATCCACTTCTTCACGATCGAGCGGAACGCATCGTTCGACCAGGTCGCCTTGTGGCCGCCGAAATAGGTGCCCTTCGGATTGACGTACTGCCCGCCATGGATGGCGCGCGGCAGGAAGTCCGAGTTCGGCATCTTGTAGTAGGCAGCGATCGACTGGTCTGCCTTGGCCAGTGCCTCCGCCGACCACTCCTTCGGGTTCACATGGTCCTGCAGCGCCACGTAGTCGACGTTCTCAGGCAACGGCTTCGAGAAATCGAGGAAGTTGCGGTTGAGGTCGACATTGTCCTCCGTCACGCGCCGGCCATAGGCGAAGCCGTGCGGGTTGATCGCGTGGATCAAGAGCACCGCAGTGTCCGGCTTGGCGTCGCGGTAATAGTGCCGGTTCTCCAGCCAGGAGATCTGGCAACCGGAACCGCAGTAGCCCTCGATGCCATGCGTCGAGGAAACCAGCACCAGAAGCTTGCTGGCCGAGCGCGGGCCGATCCAGGCAACGTCGGTGGCAAGCTCGCCGCCGTCGGGGCCCTTCATCGGGTGCTTGTAGCTGTCGACGATCTGTCCGCCGGCGGCCTCGGTCGCCTTCAGGAACTTTTCGCGGGCCTCGGCATAGCTGTCCGAGAAGAACGACGCGACGGCGGGCATGGGAACTCCGGGATCGGGATACCAGCGATTGTTATCCCAGGTCCGGCCGCGCGACCACTAGCCGACGGCCGCGCGCGAAATCCGTCCTTCGCGCCACTGCATGCCGCCGACGACAGCCAGCAGCACCAGCCCGATCAGGTCGGTGATCGGAGTCGGATCAATCAGGCAGAGTGCCGCTACGACCAGCACGACGCGCTGCCACATCGACGCCGTTGCCAGGAAATAGCCGTGCAGGCCGGCGGCGAGCGAGATGCATCCGATGAAGGCGGTAATGAAAGCCCGTGCACTGACCCAGGGATCGCCGATCAGCAGCAGCGCCGGCTCGTAGACGAACATGAACGGCACGATGAAGCCGGCGGCGCCGACCTTCATCGCCGCCCAGCCCGACTCCCAGAGATCCGCCTTGGCGAGGCCGGCGGCGGCGAAGACCGCGAGGGCCACCGGCGGCGTGATCGCCGAAAGAATCGCAAAGTAGAAAGCGAACATATGTGCCGCGGGCTGGACGACGCCGAGCTTGATCAACGCCGGCACCAGCAGCGACACCATGATGATGTAGGCTGGCGTCGTCGGCATCCCCATGCCGAGGATGATGCCGGCCGCCATCGTGAGGACGAGCGCCAGCAGCAGGCTGTTCTGGGCGGCCGCGACGACCAGGGCGGTGAAGCTGATGCCGATCCCGGTCAACGCGATGACGCCGATGACGATGCCGGCGGTGGCGCAGGCGAGCGCGACGCCGAGCGCCTGCTTGGCGCCGTCCTCGAGCGCATCCCAGACCAGGTGGAGCTTCAGCCCCTCGCGGGTCGTCCGCCGCAGCATCGCCACCGGCAGGCAGGCGAGCGCGCCAACAAGAGCGCAGAGCGGCGCCGAGTATCCGAGGATCATGCCGAACAGGACGAGGAGGACCGGAATGAAGAGATGCCCGCGCTCCCGCATGACGCGGCCGAGCCGCGGCACCTCTGCGTCCGCCACGCCCTTGAGGCCCTGCCGCTTCGCCTCGAAATGCACGGCGGCGAAGCAGGCGACGTAGTAGAGCACCGACGGGATCAGCGCCCAGAGCGTCACCTGGAAATAGCTCGTCGCCAGGAACTCGGCCATCACGAAGGCGGCGGCGCCCATCACCGGCGGCATGATCTGCCCGCCGGTCGAGGCGACGGCCTCGACCGCCGCGGCGAAAGGCGGGCGGAAGCCGGTCTTCTTCATCAGCGGGATCGTGATCGGCCCGTCGACCATCACGTTGGCGACGGCGGAGCCCGAGATCGTCCCGAACAGGCTGGACGAAACCACCGAGACCTTGCCAGGCCCACCTGCCTGCCTGCCCGTCAACGCCAGCGCGAAGTCCATGAACAGCTGGCCGGTACCCGATCGCTCCATGAAGGCGCCGAACAGCACGAAGACGATGACGTAGCCGGCCGAGACGCCGAGCGTCGAGCCGAAGATGCCCTCGGTCGTGAGATAGAGCTGATCGAGCAGCGTCAGCGGGTCGACGCGGTTGATGAAGAGTGCGTATCCGAGGAACACCATCGCGGTGAGAGGCAATGCCAGCCCGAGCACACGCCGAGTTCCCTCGAGGACCAGAAGAACGCAGAGCGTGCCGACCACGACTTCGGTTCGTGTCGGATCGTCGATGTAAGGGATGCGCTGAATCAGTTCCGCGTGATTGACGAAGAGATATCCGACCGAGACGACCGAGGCGGCGACCAGCGCCAGATCGAGAGCCGCCGGCGCACCCTCGCGCACCTGGCCCTTACGGTCGAGAAGCAGGAACAGCAGCACCAAGGAGAAGAGCAGGTGCCCGCCGCGGAAGAACATCACCTCGGGCGGCCCGAACGCGACGATCCACATGTGCCAAAGCGACATCGCGACCGCGGTCACCGCGATCAGCCGCCGCGTCAGCGCCGCATACCCTCCCATCACGCCCCCTCAAATCAAATGGGGCCGGGTTGAACCCCGGCCCCCTTCGTTTCGTCGTCTCCCCGACGCTCAGAGCGCGCCAATCTCCTTGAAGTACTTGGCGGCGCCCGGATGCATTGGCACGCCGATATCCTCGGCCATCATCTTGGGCGTGGTGATCTCCATCGCCTTGGTGATGAGGACGAGATCCTTGAAATTGGCGTGCATGGTCTTGGTCATCATGTAGACGCGATCGTCCGGGATCTTGCAGGAGACGATCAGGTGAGCTGCGTAGCCCACCACCTGAACCGGCTGCGTCTGCTTAGGATAGGTGTTGGCCGGGATCTCGATCTTCGCGTAGCCCGGGTTGATCTGGCGCATCTTGGCGACGGTGTCGTCGGAGAACGGCAGCACCTTCATGTCGCGCGCCGACGCGAGATCCATGATCGACGAGGCCGGGCTGGTCGTGCCGAGCGTGAAGGCCTGGGCATGCCCGTCCTTCATCATCGAGACCGCGTCGGTATACGAGGGAATGAAGTTCGCCTTGCCGAGCGAGGAGTAGTCCATCCCGAAGACCTTGAGGATGTGCTGGGTCGCGACCTCGGCGGTGTTGCCGCGGGTCTGGATGGCGACCGACTTGCCCTTGAGATCGGCGATGGAGTTGATCCCTGCATCGGCCAGCACCACGACCTTGAAGTACTGCGGATAGAGAGACGCCATCTGGCAGACGTTCGTCGTCTTCTCCTTGAATGGCTCGGTCGCCTGCATCCCGTCGACGGTCGAGATCGAGTTGCCGAAGCCGACCTCGGCCTTGCCCTGGTGGATGCCAAGCACGTTGGCGATGCCGGCGCCGGGCAGGGTCTGCACCGTGTCGCCGGGCATGACCTTCTCCCACATCGCTTTCAGCGATCCGGCAAGCGGCACCCAGGCGCCGCCTTGCGGACCGGTCATGAAGCGGTAGGTGTCGGCAGCCGAAGCGGTCTGGGCGGCGAAGCCGATCCCGGCGGCGACGGCGACGGCGAGAAGAGAGCGAGCGCGCATTCTGGATCCTCCCGGAATTCGTTTTCCGGAAGGCTAGAACGGCGGGGAGCCGCGTGGCAACTAGGGCGAAAGGAGTATCCGGTCACCGCAAACCGGCACACCTGATTCAGCGGCCGGTGTTGATCCAGACGACCTTGGGCTCGGTGAAGTTCTCGATCGCGGCATCGCCGTGCTCGCGCCCGAAGCCCGAATCCCTGGCGCCGCCCCAGGGCAGGCGGACGTCGGTCGGCCCGTAGGTGTTGACCCAGACCGTTCCGGCCTTGAGGCGCGACGCGAAGCGATGCACGCGGCCGATGTCGGCGCTCCAGATGCCGGCGGCGAGACCGTAGCGCGTCCCGTTCGCCAGCCGGATCGCATCGTCCTCGTCCTTGAAGCGGATGACGGCGGCGACCGGCCCGAAGATCTCCTCCTGCGAGATGCGCATCTCGTGCTCCACCTCGGCGAACACCGTCGGGCCGACGAAATAGCCGGTTTCGCCGATCCGCTCGCCGCCGGCGACGACCCTCGCTCCCTCGCCACGGCCGGTCTCGATGTACCCCAGCACCCGGCTCATCTGACCTTCGGAGACGAGCGGCCCCATCGCCGTGCCGGCATCGCGCGGATCGCCGACGCGCACCGCCTTCGCACGCGCGACGAGACGCTCGACCACCTCGCTATAGACGTCCTCGTGCACGAGGATGCGCGATCCGGCCGAGCAGACCTGGCCCGAGTTGAAGAAGATGCCGGATGCCGCCGCGCGAACCGCCGCATCGAGATCGGCATCCGGGAACACGATGTTCGCCGACTTGCCGCCGAGCTCCAATGTCACGCGCTTCAGGTTGCCGGCGGCACCGCGCAGGATCTCGCGGCCGACGCCGGGCGATCCGGTGTAGGTGATCTTGTCGACGTCGGGATGGTCGACCAGCGCCGCTCCCGCCGTCTTGCCGAAGCCGGGCACGACGTTGAGCACGCCGGCCGGAAACCCCGCCTCGAGCGCAAGCTCGCCTACTTTCAGCGCGGACAACGGCGTGAGCTCGGCCGGCTTCAGCACCACAGTGCAGCCGCAGGCGAGCGCCGGCGCGATCTTCCACATGCCGATCATCAGCGGGAAGTTCCAGGGGACGATCGCGCCCACCACGCCCAGCGGCTCGCGCATCGTGTAGGTCAGCGCGTCGGTCCTGGCCGGGATCACCTGTCCGTGGATCTTGTCTGCCCAGCCCGCGTAGTAGCCGATCGTGTCGAGCACAGCCGGCATGTCCTGACGCCGGATGGCCGAGACCGGCTTACCTGAATCGAAGCTCTCGAGCGCGACCAGCTCGTCCTGGTTCCGGCGGATCAGCTCGGCGAGCTTCAGCAGGAGCTGGCCGCGGTCGGCCGCGCGCATCCGGCTCCATGGCCCTTCGAAAGCCCGACGGGCGGACCGCACCGCCATGTCGATATCGGCGGCATCGCCCTCGGCAACATGGGCGAGCGGCTTGCCGGTCGCCGGATCCAGCGTCTCGAAAGTGCGCCCCGAAGCAGCCGGCACGCGGCGCCCGTCGATCAGCAGATCCTGCGCACCCGAAGGAAAGTCGAAGGCCATGGTGATCGCCTTATATGAACAATAGTACCTATATCGGCATCGCCCTGATGCCGCCGCCTCCATGTAGTCTTCAGATCTGTGCTTAGAAATATGGTATGGAATACCGAACTTCGTACTGAGATATGAACGAGAATGCCGATGAGGCATAGATGATCCGGGTCGAGATCGAGCCGGTATGGCGCTTCCGGCGAGACCAGGCGCCGGGATCGATGCTGGTGATGCTGGGCCTCCTCAACGAGATCCGCGCGACCGGCAAGATCACGCGTGCCGCCGAACGCGCGGAGCTCTCGTATCGCCACTGCTGGAACCTGATCGAGAAGTGGTCGGCCTTCTTCGGTGCGCCGCTGGTCGAGCGCGTGCGCGGACGCGGCACGCGGCTGACCGCGCTCGGCGAGAAGCTGGTCTGGGCCGAGCAGCGCCTGCAGGCACGCCTGGGACCGCAGCTTCAGAACCTGTCGCAGGAGCTCGAGACCGAGATCAACCAGTTCCTGCCGCACGGGCAGCAGATCGTCCGCGTCCATGCCAGTCACGGGTTCGCCGTCTCGAAGCTTCGCGAGCTGTTGAGCCGCGAGACCGACATCAGCGTCGACCTCCGCTACGTCGGCAATCAGAACTCGCTGGTCTCGCTCTCCCACGACGCCTGCGATCTCGCCGGCATGCATCTACCGCAAGGCGAGCTGCGCCAGGTGAGTATCGACGCTGCCAAGGGGTGGCTGTCGCCGAACGAGCATCGGGTGATCAGCTTCGTAACGCGCGAGATGGGCCTGATCGTCAAGCGCGGCAATCCCCTCGCCGTCCGCACGCTCAAGGACCTGCTCAAGCCCAGCGTGCGCTTCGTCAGCCGCGATCCCGACTCCGGCACGCGCCTCCTGTTCGACCAGCTGCTCGCCCGGCACGGCATCGACAGCGGGCGGATCGCCGGATACGAGCAGATCGAGTTCACCCATGCCGCGGTCGCGGCCTACGTCGCCAGCGACATGGCGGATGTCAGCTTCGGCGTCGAGGCCGCCGCGCGCCAGTTCGATCTCGATTTCGTCCGGCTTGTGACCGAGGACTACTTCTTCGTCTGCCGGAAGCAGGTGCTCGAGCAGGAAGCGGTGAAGCGCGTGCTGGCGGTGATGCGGAGCGACGAGTTCCGCGACGCGATCTCGCGGACGCCGGGCTATACCGTGACGGATCCCGGCGCGATCACGACGATCCGGGATGCCTTCCAGGGAGAGACGCCGAAGAAGCCGGCGCGAAAGCCGAAAGCCAGCGCGCGACGTCGCCGGGCCCTGTGAAGACGACTTTCGGTCCGGCGAAGGAGTCGAGCGCCTGCATCAGCCTTGGCCTCTGGTTCCGGCGGAAGTTCAAAACGTAGAGGAAGAACTTGAAGTCGATCTGCTCCGGGCAGCCGTCGGCAAGGTCCGGCCGCGTCCGCCCATAGCCCTTGGCAATCCGCTTGCACACGCGCCACAAGCAGAGCCAGGTCGGGAAGTCGAAGACGAATGCCATGTCGGCGACCGCGAGACGGTCGGGCAGCGTGCCGCCGTAGTTGCCGTCCATCACCCATTCGGGCCGCGCGATGAGCTCGAGCACCTGCGCACGCCAGACGTCCTTCGCGGGCTCGACCCAGCCGGCGCGCCAGTAATGCTGGTCGAGATGGATGACGGGCAACCCCAGCCTCTCGCCGAGGATCGGCGAGAACGTCGACTTGCCGGCACCGGAACAGCCGAGGATCAGGACGCGCTTCATGTCCGCCTCCACGAAGGAGGCGGACGCTAAAGCGGGCCGAGAGATTCGTCTACGACTTGAAGGTCTGGACGAGGGATTCCGATGCGCGGGCGATGATCGCGAGGTCGATGCCGACCGCGACGAACTTGTAGCCCCATTCGATGTAGCGCTTCGCGTCGGCCGGCACCGGCGTCAGGATGCCGGCGGGCTTGCCGCCGAGGCGCTTCGGCGCCGCCTGGATCGCGGCCTGCACGTCCGGATGCCCCGGATTGCCGATATGGCCGAGCGCGGCCGCGAGGTCGGACGGGCCGATGAAGACGCCGTCGACGCCTTCGACCGCCGCGATCTCCTCGATCCGGTCGAGGGCCGGCCGGGTCTCGACCTGGACCAGCACGCACATCTCGCTGGTCGCCTTCTGGAAATACTCCTTCACGCGGCCGAAGCGGTTGGCGCGCGTGCCGGAGGCCACGCCGCGGATGCCGTGCGGCGGATAGCGGGTCGCCTCGACCGCGGCCTTCGCCTCTGCCGCGTTCTGCACCATCGGGATCAGCAGCGTGTTCACGCCGAGATCGAGGTAGCGCTTGATCAGCACGGAGTCGTTCCAGGCCGGGCGCGCGATCGCGGTCGCGGTGCCGGCCTGCATCGCCTGCAGCGCCGACAGTACCTCGTTGGGATCGCCGGGACCGTGCTCGCAGTCGAGCAGGATCCAGTCGGCGCCGGCGCCGCCCATCGCCTCGAGGCCGAGCGGATGGAGCATGCTCGACCACAACCCGATCTGGAGCCGTCCCGCCGCGAGCGCGTGCTTGAAGCGGTTGATCGGCATGTCGGCGTGCATCAGTGGATCTCCGGTTCGGGAACGCGCGGGCCGTCGCGCAGTACGTCGAGGTCACAGCCCTGATCGGCCTGGGTGATGTGCATGGCATGCAGCGCGCCCCAGCCGCGGCCGAACTTCGGCTCGGGCTTCTTCCACGCCGCTTTCCGCTTCGCCATCTCGGCGTCGGAAATCTTGAGATTGAGCGTGCGCCCCTCGATGTCGAGCTCGATCATGTCGCCCTCTCTCACGAAGGCGAGCGGACCGCCGATATAGGCTTCGGGCGCGACATGCAGGATGCAGGTGCCGTAGCTGGTGCCGCTCATGCGCGCATCCGAGATGCGCACCATGTCGCGCACGCCTTCCTTCAGCAGCTTCTTCGGCACCGGCAGCATGCCCCATTCCGGCATGCCAGGCCCGCCCTGCGGACCGGCGTTCTTGAGCACCAGCACCGAGTCCTTGGTGACGTTCAGGTCATCGCTGTCGATGCGCGCTGCCATGTCGTTGTAGTCCTCGAACACCACGGCGGGCCCGGTGTGCTTCCAGAGCCTGGGCTCGGCGGCGGTCGGCTTGATCACCGCACCATCGGGGGCGAGGTTGCCGCGCACGACAGCGAGGCCGCCGGACTTGTAGAGCGCCTTGTCGCGGCTGACGATGACGTCGGGATTGTAGACCTTGGCGTCGCCGATGTTCTCGCCGAGCGTCTTGCCGTTGACCGTCGCGGCCTTGCGGTCGAGCAGGTCGCCAAGCTGGTTCAGGAACGCCGGCAGGCCGCCCGCATAGTAGAAGTCCTCCATCAGGTACTTACCCGACGGGCGCACGTTGGCGATCATCGGCACGTGCTTGGAGATCTCGTTGAACCGGTCGAGCGTCAGCTTCACGCCGGCGCGGCCGGCGAGCGCCAGAAGATGCACGACGGCGTTGGTCGAGCCGCCCATCGCCATCAGCGTGGTGACCGCGTTGTCGAAGGACTTGTCGGTGAGGATGTCCGAGGGCTTCAGGTCTTCCCAGACCATGTCGACGATGCGCCGGCCCGAGAGCGAGGCCATGCGCGAGTGGTTGGAGTCCGGCGCCGGGATCGACGACGCGCCCGGCAGGGTGAAGCCCAGCACCTCGGCCATGCTCATCATGGTCGCGGCGGTGCCCATGGTCATGCAGGTGCCGTAGGAGCGCGCGATGCCCTCCTCCACCTCTTCCCAGTCCTTGTCGGTGATGTTGCCGGCGCGAAGCTCGGCCCAGTACTTCCAGGAGTCGGTGCCCGATCCAAGGAAGTTGCCGTGCCAGTTGCCGCGCAGCATCGGCCCTGCCGGCACGAAGATCGTCGGCAGGTTCATCGTGATGGCGCCCATCAGCAGCGCGGGCGCGGTCTTGTCGCAGCCACCCATCAGCACGGCGCCGTCGGCCGGATACGAGCGCAGCAGCTCCTCTGTCTCGATCGCGAGCAGGTTGCGATAGAGCATCGTCGTCGGCTTCTGGAACGGCTCGGCCAGCGCGATCGCCGGCATTTCCAGAGGATATCCCCCGGCCTGCCAGATGCCGCGCTTCACTTCCTCGACGCGCAGCTTGAAATGGCTGTGGCAGGGATTGATGTCGGACCAGGTGTTGATGATCGCGATGACCGGTTTGCCTTCCCAGTCCTGCCGCGTGTAGCCCATCTGCAGCGTGCGCGAGCGATGGCCGAAGGCACGCAGGTCGGCGACGCCGTACCAGCGCTTCGAACGCAGCTCGTCATAGGTCTTGCGCCGACGGGAAGCGGCCGCGGTCATGCTGAAGTCCTCCGGAGATCTGCGCTTAGGCGGCCCCCCGGCCGCTCTTGGATGGAAGAGCCGGATGGTGCCTGAGACCGGCGCGCCCGATCAAGCGGCGCCCGCCAGCGGCAAAATGTCAGGTAGTGCGCTTCTGGCGGTCGAGAAGCGCCAGGATCTCGGCGAGCTTGGTACGGGCCTCGGCCTGGCGCTTGCGGGGGTCGCGCTTGGACCAGTCATAGAAGCCCTTGCCCGACTTCACGCCGATGTCGCCGCGGGCATACATGTCCTGGACCAGCTTCGCCGGCTCGCGCGACGGATTGAGGTGCGGGACGATCGCACGCTGCACCAGCGCATGCGTGTCGAGGCCGCTCAGGTCCTTCTGCTCGATCAACCCGGTCACGCACATGCGCGGCCCGAACATCTCACGCGCCGCCTGGTCGACCTCCTCCGGCCCGCAGATGCCCTGCTCGATCAGGTAGTAGGCCTCGTGCAGGATCGCGTGCTGGAGCCGGTTGATGAGGAATCCCTCGATCGGCCGGTTGAGGACCAGCGGGTTCTGCCCGCAGGCCCTGACCCCGTCGATCACCGTCTGGACCGCCGCGTCCTCAGTCGCCGCCGTGCGGATCACCTCGACCAGCGGCATCACGTCGGCCGGCATGAAGTAGTGAAGGCCGAGGAAGCGCTGCTTGTGCTTGAGGCCCGAGGCGAGCTCGTCCAGCGACAGGCCGGAGGTGTTGGTGGCGAGGATCGCCTTGCCGCCATAGCGCGCCTCGATCTCGGCATAGAGGGTGCGCTTGAGGTCGAGCTTCTCGGGAATCGACTCGACGATCAGCTCGGGCACCTCGTCGGGAAGCTCGGCCGTTCCGATCGCGCCCGGCACCTTGTCGGCGACACGCTCCGGCGTGCGGCTCAAGACCCAGACCTTGGCGCCGGAACGCAGGAACGCGGCCGCGATGCCGGTACCCATGACGCCGGAGCCGGCGACGAGGACGGAGGCGGGGGACGACATCAGGACCTCATGAACGCAGACGCGGAAGCTTCAGCTGAGCTCGCGCAGATCCAGGCGGGCGGTCGAGGCGGGAGGCGTCTGCCCGGGCGCCACGGCGACCGGCTCCGGCGTCGGCACCACCGCGATCGTGGGCTGCGCCGTCTCCTCGGGCTGGGCGACGGGCTCGGAGGCCGTGACCTTCGCGATCGTCGGCATCGGGCCGCAGCGGCCGTTGTCGATCTCGTGGGCGCTCACCGGCTGGCGGTCGCCCAGCAATCGCAGGACCTTGCAGAAATAGGCCGCCGACTGGCGCGCCTTGCCGCCCTGGTAGCGGCGAACCGCCGCTTCCCAGTCGCCGTAGTCCTCGAAATGGGCAGCCAGATACTTGGCGGCGTAGGCGACGTTGCGCTGGGGCTGCAGCATGTCGCCGAGCGAGCGGAAGTTGCCGCCGTGGTGGAAGACCGAGAGCTGCATGCAACCGGCGTACAGGTTCTTCCGGCCCTTGGCGCGGCGCTCGTCGAGGATCTTCTGCGCCTTGTCCTGCGTGGTGGCATAGACCACCCGGCCGCCGAGATTGAGCGCCCAGGGATAGGGCTGGCCGTTGACGCCGCTTTCATGGACCGACATCGCCTGCAGGAGCCCTTCGGGAATCCCGAATCGACGCTCGGCTTCCGCGATCGCCTGGGTGCAGGGATTGGGACCGGCCAGGGCCACACCCGGGGAAAGCAGGGCGGCGGCAGTGAGAACCTGGGCTGCGAGGCGCGAAAAAGCCATGGGGGCCTTCTCCGTGACATCGGCGCCACTGTCAAAGGAAATGTTGCCTTGACTTAGCTAGTCCTATGAAAAGGCACGATACTTCCCGGACTGCAACGGCTTGTTTGGCGAGGTTCAACGGGGCACAACGTTGCCACAACACCGCAGAGGGGCCCCGTGATCCTGCCTGTCCGACATTTTGGGTCATCGGTCCATGTCAGCTACTACCGGCAGTCGGAACGGCCGCGCCTCCGCCGGCCGGGACGGGCCTAGCCATGG
Source organism: Alphaproteobacteria bacterium (assembly GCA_044223515.1). Classification (GTDB taxonomy): domain Bacteria; phylum Pseudomonadota; class Alphaproteobacteria; order SHVZ01; family SHVZ01; genus SHVZ01. The sequence continues at coordinate 23,176 of JBGALV010000013.1, read as the reverse complement.
GCAGCGCCCTCCTGGCCGTCGCCCCGATCCTGACCGGGACGGCTCTTCTGCTGGTCGGGAACGGCGTCTTCTCGACCTTCCTGGCGCTCCGCATGTCGCTGGAGGGCTTTGCCACCGGCTCGATCGGCATGGTGGTCGCCTCCTATTCGATCGGCTTTCTCGCCGGCTGCCGCTTCGCCCCGCCGCTGATCCGGCGGGTCGGCCATATCCGGGCCTTCGCCGCGCTCGCCGGCATCACCTGCGCCCTGACACTCTTATATCCTTTCGCGGTCTCCACCCTGCCCTGGGTGGCACTTCGTGCCTGCAACGGCGCCGCCGCGGCCGGCATGTTCATGATCACCGAGAGCTGGCTCAGCCACCGGACCCGCTCGGAAGAGCGCGGCCGGGTGCTCGCGGTCTACACAATCGCCAACAAGCTCGCCTTCGGCGGTGGCCAGTTCCTGCTGGGGCTCGCCGACCCGGCCGGACACCTTCTCTTTATGATCCCTGCGATCGCCTACGCGCTGTCGCTCCTGCCGGTGGCGCTGACCGCCGCGACCGCACCGCCGATCCAGGACGCCCGGCGCATGCCGCTGGCCGATCTCTACCAGGCCTCGCCCCTCGGCGTGGTCGGCGTGCTGATCGCGGGGTTCGTCGGTTCGGCGATCTCGGGCCTGGCGCCGGTCTTCGCCCAGCAGATCGGCCTCTCGACCGCCGGGGTCGGCCAGTTCATCGCGGTGCTCACGGTCGGCGGCCTGATCCTGATGTGGCCGATCGGCTGGCTATCGGACCGCTTCGACCGCCGACTCGTCCTTTTGATCGTCACGATCCTGATGGCGCTTTCGACCATCGGACTTGCGGTTGCCTGGAACTGGTCGACCCTCGCGCTCTACGTGCTGATCGCGCTTTTCGGCGGCTTCTCCGGCGCGATCTATCCGATCTGCGTCGCCCATACGAACGACTTCACCGACAGGAGCCAGGTTGTCTCCGTCAGTGGCAGCATGCTGCTTTTGTGGTCAGTGGGCGCCACCATCGGCCCGCTTGCCGCCAGCCCGCTCATGGACGCTTTCGGCCCGTCCGCGCTGTTCTGGCTCGCGTCGGCCTTTAGCATGGCGCTTGCAATGTTCGTGGCTTACCGCCGCAGGAAGCGGGTGGGCCGGCCCGTTCCGGAACAGTCGCCCTTCGTGCCCGAGGCGGCGATCACACCTGAGGCATCGCCCCTCGATCCGCGGGCCGAACGTCGTCAAGATGCAACCGGGTAATGTTAGTTTCAGGTTAAGAAACATTAAGCTAAAGTCGCGCCGCCTCGGGGGCGGGTAGGGCTGGGACACCAATGAAAGTCGTCACTCAACTAGCTGTCGTCGCCGTTCTGGGAGTGGCCGGAATCGCCGGGTGGATGTACCGGGACGCGTGGCTGCCCGGGCAACAGGCGAAAGCCAGCGCCACCGCCACGCCGGCTCAGCGCGCCATCCCCATCGAAGCGCAGAAGGTCCGCGTCGGCCCGATCGACGACACCGTCGAAGCGGTCGGCACGGCGCTCGCCAACGAGAGCCTTACGGTCACCTCGAAGATCGCGGGCATCGTCAAGGCGATCAAGTTCACCGAAGGCCAGCAGGTGAAGGCCGGCACCGTCATTCTCGAGCTCGAGGATCGCGAGCCGATGGCCAGCCTCGCCGCCGCCCAGGCGACGCGCGACCAGGCAAAGGCCGCGTTCGACCGCACCAAGAGTCTGAGCGCCACCGGCAATGCGCCGGCGTCCCGCCTCGACGAGCAGGAAGGCATCTATCGCACCGCCGAGGCGCGCGTTCGCGTGATCGAAGCCCAGCTCGCCGACCTCAAGATCGTGGCGCCGTTCTCCGGCCGCGTCGGCATCCGCCGCGTCAGCCAGGGCGCACTGATCTCGGTCGGCACCGTCATCACCACGCTCGACGACGTCGAGACCATCAAGCTCCGCTTCTTCGTGCCGGAATCCGCGATGTCGTCGGTCAAGGCCGGCGCCAACGTCACGGCCTCCGGCAATGCCGCGGCCGACCGCACCTTCAAGGGCTCGATCACCAGCATCGACACCCGCGTCGACACCACGACGCGCGCCGTCGAGGTCCGCGCCGAGTTCCCGAACCAGGACGGCGCGCTGAAGCCGGGCATGTTCCTCACCGTTAAGCTGGCGCTCAACCGCCGCGACGGCGCGCTGATCGTGCCTGAGGAGGCGGTCGTGCCGGAGGGCATCCGCCAGTACGTCTACACCGTCGCCGACGGCAAGGCCGTGAAGACCGAGGTCAAGCTCGGCGCCCGCCTTCCCGGCGAGGTCGAGATCCGCGAAGGCCTGAACCAGAACTCGGTCGTGGTCACCAGCGGCATCCAGAAGATCCGCGACGGAGTGCCGGTCCGCACCGGCGCCTAAAACCCCTTCTCCGCCCAACAAGAGGCGCTCAATGGTTCTCTCCGACATCGCCATCAAGCGCCCGGTCTTCGCGACCGTCATCAGCCTCGTGCTGGTGACTTTCGGGCTCTTCGCCTTCCAGCGCCTCGCGGTCCGCGAGTATCCGGACATCGACCCGCCGATCGTCTCGGTGCAGACGACCTACAAGGGCGCGTCCCCGAACGTCATCGAGGTCCAGGTCACGCAGATCCTGGAAGACGCGCTGTCGGGCATCGAAGGCATCAAGGTGATGACTTCGTCGAGCCGAGAAGGCTCGTCGTCGATTTCGCTCGAGTTCCGCATCGACCGTGCCATCGACGGCGCCACCAACGACGTCCGCGACAAGGTCGGCCGCGTGATGTCGCGCCTGCCCGTCGACGCCGATACCCCGATCATCTCCAAGGTCGAGGCCGATGCGCGCCCGATCATCTGGATCTCGCTGTCATCGGACCGCATGTCGAGCCTCGAGCTCACCGACTACGCCAAACGCAATCTCGTCGATCGCCTGTCCAACCTGAACGGCGTCGCCACCGTCCGCATCGGCGGCGAGCGCCGCTACTCGATGCGCGTCTGGCTCGACCGTCGCGAGCTCGCCGCCCGCGAACTGACGGTCCAGGACGTCGAGTCGGCGCTCCGCAAGCAGAACATCGAGCTGCCCGCCGGCCGCGTCGAGTCGACCCGCCGCGAGTTCACGGTCCGCACCGACACCAGCATGAAGACCCCGGAGCAGTTCCGGAACATCGTGCTCACGGTCAAGGACGGCTTCCCGGTCCGCCTCGGCGAGGTCGCCAAGGTCGAGCTCGGCCCCGAGGACTCGCGCGGCGACGTGCAGAACACCGGCAAGCCGGCGATCGGCCTCGGCATCGTGAAGCAGTCGAAGGCCAACACGCTCGACGTGGCCGAGGCCGCCAAGGAGATGATCAAGATCATCAACCCGACCCTGCCGTCGGGCCTGGTGATGGACGTTTCCTTCGACACCTCGCTGTTCATCGCGCAGTCCATCTACGAAGTGTTCCACGCCCTCGGTATCGCGCTGGCCCTCGTCGTCGGCGTTATCTTCTTCTTCCTGCGCTCGTTCCGCGCGACCTTCATCCCGACGATCGCGATCCCGGTCTCGATCACCGCCTCGTTCATCATCCTCGCCGCGTTCGGCTTCTCGCTGAACGTGCTGACGCTGCTGGCCTTCGTTCTGGCGATCGGCCTCGTCGTCGACGACGCGATCGTCGTGCTCGAGAACATCCACCGCCACATCGAGGAAGGCGAGCCGCCGCTGCTCGCCGCCGTCCGCGGCGCGCGTCAGATCGGCTTCGCGGTGATCTCGACCACGCTCGTGCTGATCGCGGTGTTCATCCCGCTGTCGCTGCTGCCCGGCAACACCGGCCGCCTGTTCAGCGAGTTCGGCATCTCGGTCGCCGCCGCCGTGCTGTTCTCCGGCCTCGTCGCGCTGACGCTGACGCCGATGCTGTGCTCCAAGCTGCTGAAGGAAGTGCACGGCGAGAGCCTGCTCCACAAGGTCACCGAGCCAATCTTCGTCGGCATGACGGCGGGCTACCGCTGGCTGCTGATCAAGGGCCTCAACGCGCCCGTCATCGTCGTCGCGCTCGCGATCGGCATCTCGGCCTCGTCCTACTTCCTGTTCAAGGCGCTGCCGCGCGAGTTCGCGCCGACCGAGGACCGCGGCTACTTCTTCATCTCGGTCACCGCGCCGGAAGGCTCGTCGATCGACTACACCCGCGAGCAGGTGAAGCGGATCGACGCCATCCTGAAGCCGCTGGTCGACTCGGGCGTGGTCGAGCGCGTCTTCACCAACGTGGCACCTTCCTTCGGCCGCCCCGGCGACGTGCGCCAAGCCTCGCTCAACATCCGGCTCAAGCCCTGGGAAGAGCGGAAGCAGAAGCAGCAGGAGATGGTCCGCGACCTCTTCCAGCACCTGAACGCCATGCCCGGCGTCCGCGCCATCGCGATCAACCCGCCGAGCCTCGGCCAGCCGGCGTTCCAGCTGCCGCTGCGCGTCGTCCTAGGCGGCAACACCTACGAAGAGCTGGTCGGCTGGCGCGACACCATGATGGCCGCGATGCGCGAGAACCCGCGCCTGCAGAACGTCAACGCCGACTACGAGGAGAACAAGCCGCAGTTCCGGGTCGAGATCGACCGCGCCCGCGCCGCCGATCTCGGCGTCGCGATAGACGAGGTCGGCCGAACGCTCGAGACCATGCTGGGATCGCGCAACGTTACGACCTTCTCCGACCGCGGCGAGGAGTACAACGTCATCCTCCAGGCGGCGCCGCAGGACCGCGCCCAGCCGAGCGATCTCGCCAACATCTTCGTGCGCTCGCAGACCACGCGCGCGCTGGTTCCGCTCTCAAGTCTGGTCCGGCTCCGCGACATGGCCGGTGCCAGCGAATTCTACCGGACCGACCGTCTCCGCTCGATCACGATCTCCGCCAACCTCGCCGTGGGATACACGCTCGGTGACGCGATCGAGTTCGTCGAGCGCACGGCAGCGATCGAACTGCCGCCGCAAGCGCGCATCAGCTATCGCGGCGAGGCGCGCGAGTTCAAGGAAAGCTCGTCGGCGATCTACTTCACCTTCGGCGTGGCGCTGCTGACCGTGTTCCTGGTGCTCGCCGCCCAGTTCGAAAGCTACGTCCACCCGTTCGTGATCATGCTGGCGGTGCCGCTGGCGATCACCGGCGCGCTGGGCGCGATCTTCCTGAAAGGGCTGACGCTCAACGTCTATAGCCAGATCGGCATGATCATGCTGGTCGGCATCGTGGCGAAGAACGGCATCCTGATCGTCGAGTTCGCGAACCAATTGAGAGACGAAGGCAAGAACATCTACGACGCAATTCTTGGCTCGTCGGTGGCGCGTCTCCGGCCGATCTTGATGACCTCGATCGCGACCGCGATCGGCGCGCTGCCCCTGGCGATCGCCACCGGCGCCGGTGCCGAAAGCCGCCAAGCCATCGGCTCGGTCATCGTCGGCGGCGTGCTCTTCGCCACGCTGATGACGATCTTCATCATCCCGGTCTTCTACCTTCTGCTCGCCAAGAAGACGAAGGCAGCGAGCCATGTCGCCGAGGCGATCACCGCGCTCGAGAAGAAGGAGCCTGCGGGCGGACCGGCCACGGCCCATGGCGAGAAGCCGGCGCACGGCGTCGCCAGCCGTCCGCACCCGGCCGAATAGCCGGACTGCTCATGCGAAGCGAAGGGCCGGCAGCGATGCCGGTACTTTTCGTTTCTAGGGGGTCGCCGGAACGCCGAAGACGTACGGATGAACGGCGACCATCGCGACGAGAAGGGCTGCCGCAATCGCGATGCGGCTGACGCCGATCTCGCTAAATGCCAGCCGGTTCTTGCCGGCGAGGATCGCCATGAACGGCACGACGGAAGTGACGGCCGAGAAGCGCCGCCAGCCTTCGGGATCGCGCCGCGCCTGCTTGCGATCGATCGAGCCCATGCCGGCCGCAGCGACGACCATGATGCTGCCGAACAGGAAGACCGAGGCGAGGTCGCCGTTGGCGATGAAGTGCCCGATCGCCCACAGGAGGAACGACCACAGCATCGGGTGCCGCGTGATGCGGAAGACGCCCCTCGCCGGCTCGTCTGCCTTGAGGAACCGCTCGCCCATCACCATGGTCGGATTCGGCTGGCTCAAGGAGCCGACGAACAGGATCACCGCCGGGACCATCAGCACCGTCGGCGTCCACATCATCCAAGGCTCGGCCAGGCGGATGCCGTAGAAGGACTCGGCCGAGGTCGCCTGACGGTAGGCGATAGCCAGCCAGACGATGCCGGCAAAGGAGAGCAGCGAGAAAAGGCCGCGGAAGGCGTTCTCGCCGATCCTGCCGGCCACCGCCCAGCGCAGCGGCGAGCCCGCGAGCCCGACATGCAGCACGATCCAGAAACCGGCGGCGATCGCCATCCTGACCATCGCCGGATCGTCGAACGCGTCTTCCATCGTCCATCTCCCCGAAGCTTCGCGTCTCTAGCACCGTGGCCGTTGCCCCGTCGATCTCGCCCGCATATGCTGCATTGCAGCATCACCGGGGGCAACGCATGGATTGGCAGGTTCTTCTCGCCTTCACCGTCACCATGACGATCTTCGCGATCGCGCCTGGACCGGCGGTGCTCCTCGTGGTCTCGCACGGCGTGAAGTCGGGCTGGGGCGCCTCCCTCAAGGCCGCGCTCGGCGTCCAGGCGGGCAACAGCATCTACTTCCTGCTTTCGGCCGTCGGCCTGGGCGCGATCTTGTCGACCTCCGAGACCTTCTTCTACGGCGTGAAGTACGCGGGTGCCGCCTACCTGATCTATCTCGGCGTCCGCACGATCTGGAACGCAGCCTCAGCCTCCGAGCCCAGGACCGGCGTTGCCGGCGCGCTCCGCCAGCCCTTCATGCAGGCGGTGCTGACGCAACTCGCCAACCCGAAGTCGGTGCTGACCTTCGGCGCGCTGATGCCGCAGTTCATCGATCCGAACGGCGACCTCGTCCTCCAATACGTGCTGTTCGCCGCCGCCTGCTTCCTCTCGGAGGTGCCGGTGCTCGCGGTCTATGGCTGGCTCGCAGCCCAGGGCCGCCGCGCCTTCGGAAGCTCGCGTCTCGCGATCTGGCGCGAGCGGCTCGCCGGCGGCGCGTTGATCGCGGTCGGCGCCAGCCTCGCCGCAATCAAGCGCGTTACCCCCTAAGGAGCGTCTTGGCGCGGAGCGCGGCCATCGCACCGACGACGTCGATCGTCGGCGTCGGCACCCCGATCATCCGCGCGATCTCCTGAACCGCGACAATCAGGCCATCCACCTCGATCGGCCGGCCGCGTTCGACATCCTGCAGCGTCGAGCTCTTGAAGCTGCCGAGGCTCCGCATGATGCCGACCCGCTCCTCGACCGAGCCGGGAATGGCGATACCCAGGCCTTTGGCGACGGCGATGCCCTCGTGCAGCATCGCCATGATCACCTCGCGCGTCCCGGGATCGTCCAGCATCTCGATCGAGGTCGCATAGGTGAGCGCGCTCACCGTGTTGCCCGACATGTTGCCGATCAGCTTGTGGCAGATGTCGCCGCGGATCGTGGGCGAGGCCTGCACCGCGAGGCCGGGCACGGTGAATTCCTTGCAGAGGCGCTCGAGCCTCGGCGTGATCCCGCCCTTGGGCTCGCCCAGCACCCAGCGCCCGCCATAGGAGTGCGTGAGCTCGCCGGGCGCGGTCATCTCGGTCGCGACATAGAGCACGCAGCCGATCACCCGGTCGATCGGGATGCCCGCGGCGATGCGGCCGTCGGGATCGAGGCTCTTCAGCTGCCGCCCTTCCAGCGCGCCGCCGAATCCTGAGAAGAACCACCACGGCACGCCGTTGAGCGCGGCGACGATCGGCGTCTCCGGCCCCAGCAGCGGCCCAAGCCTGCCGGCGATCTCGCCCAGCGACGGGGCCTTCACCGAAAGGAAGACGACGTCGTGGACCCCGGCCTCCTCCGGCGTCTCGACCGCGCGCACCGGAACGGTGAAGCGCTCGTCCTTGGCGATGAAGGTAAGGCCCTTCTTCCGGAGCGCGTCGAGCTGGGCGCCTCGGGCGATCATCGTGACGTCATGGCCGGCCCGGGCCAGCAGCGCCGCCCCATGCCCGCCGATCGCGCCGGCACCGTAGATGCAGATCTTCAATGGCGAGCCCTTCCCGTTCAGCGTGTCCACGTACCGGTCTCACAGGCCCGGATCAAGCCGGTCGTCCGGGGAGGCCTGGAAATCCGCAATACGGCTTTGGGAAAACGCCCCCAGGCCTGCGGTTGACAGATTCGCCGACCCTCCGGATAGTTGGCGGTTTCCGGCCCAGTTTTGTTCCGGAACCCATCCTCCCTCAGGAGCCGACCCGTGACTGCCGCTGCCGTGATGCCGACCTATGGTCGCTACGATATCGCTTTCGACCGGGGCGAAGGCCCCTACCTGATCGCGACCGACGGGCGACGCTTCCTCGACTTCGCCGCCGGCATCGCCGTCAACGCGCTGGGTCACTCGCATCCGAAGCTGGTCAAGGCGCTGGCCGACCAGGGCGCCAAGCTCTGGCACGTCTCCAACCTCTACCGGATTCCCGAGCAGGAGAAGCTGGCGGAGAAGCTCACCAAGAACACCTTCGCCGACAAGGTGTTCTTCTGCAATTCGGGCGCCGAGGCGCTCGAAGGCGCGATCAAGCTGGTCCGCAAGTACCACGACGAGACGGGCCATCCCGAGAAGTTCACGGTGATCGGCTGTTCCGGGGCCTTCCACGGCCGCACGCTGGCGACGCTCGCCGCGGCCGGCAACGAGAAGTACCTGAAGGGCTTCGACCCGGCGGTCGAAGGCTTCAAGCAGGTCGCCTTCGGGAACCTGAACGAGCTCCGCGCCGCCATCGACGGCTCGACGGCCGCGATCCTGGTCGAGCCGGTGCAGGGCGAAGGCGGCATCAAGCCGGCCCAGCTCTCCTACCTGCGCGAGCTCCGCAAGATCGCCGACGAATTCGGCCTGCTGCTGGTCTTCGACGAGGTCCAGTGCGGCATGGGCCGTTCGGGCAAGCTGTTCGCCCATGAATGGGCCGGCGTGACGCCCGACGTCATGTGCATCGCCAAGGGCCTCGGCGGCGGCTTCCCGGTCGGTGCCTTCATGGCGACCGACAAGGCCGCGGTCGGCATGGTCGCCGGCACGCACGGCTCGACCTTCGGCGGCAATCCGCTGGCGATGGCCGTCGCCAACGCGGTCGTCGACGTGATGCTGGAGCCAGGCTTCCTCGAGCGCGTCGACAAGATCGCCCGCCTGCTCTGGAAGGAGCTCGAGGCGGTGGTGAAGAAGTACCCGAAGGTGTTCGTCGAGGTGCGCGGCGCCGGCCTGATGCTGGGCCTTCGCTGCCACATCCCGAACACGCAGCTGGTCGACAAGCTGCGCGAGAACGGGCTGCTGACTGTCGGCGCCGGCGAGAACGTCGTCCGCCTCGTGCCGCCGCTGATCATCGACGAGAGCCATGTGCGCGAAGCGGTCGAGAAGATCGACAAGGCCGCGTCCCAGCTCTCATCCTGATCCGAGCGTCCCATGTCTGCTCCCAAGCATTTTCTCGACCTCGACACGTTCGAGGCGAAGACCCTCCGTTCCATCCTGGACGACGGCGCCCAGATGAAGCGCGAGCTCAAGGCCGGCAAGCGCGAGCGCAAGCTCGACGGCAAGACCCTGGCGATGATCTTCGAGAAGTCCTCGACCCGTACCCGGGTCAGCTTCGACGTCGCCATGCGCCAGCTCGGCGGCGAGACCATCATGCTGTCGGCGCAGGAGATGCAGACCGGCCGCGGCGAGACGCTGGCCGACACCGCGCGCGTGCTGTCGCGTTACGTCGACATCATCATGATGCGCACCTTCCAGCCCTGGAAGCTGCACGAGCTGGCCCAGTACGCGACGGTGCCGGTGATCAACGGCCTCACCGACAACAGCCATCCCTGCCAGCTGATGGCCGACGTGATGACGTTCGAGGAGCATAGGGGATCGATCGCCGGTCGCGTGGTCACCTGGTCCGGCGACGGCAACAACGTCGCCGCCTCCTGGGTCCATGCCGCGGTCCGCTTCGACTTCGAGCTGCGGCTCGCCTGCCCGAACGAGCTGACCCCGCCGGACAACCTGATCCGCTGGGCCCAGGGCCAGGGCGGCAAGGTGATCGTGACCGAGGACGTGGACGCCGCCGCCCGCGGCGCCGACTGCATCGTCACCGATACCTGGGTCTCGATGAACGACACCACCCAGGGCGAGACCCGCCACAACCTGCTCGCCCCCTACCGGGTCGACGACCGCCTGATGAAATTGGCCAAGTCCGACGCCATCTTCATGCACTGTCTCCCCGCCCATCGGGGTGACGAGGTCACCGCGTCGGTGATCGACGGGCCACAGTCGGTGGTCTGGGACGAGGCGGAGAACCGCCTCCATGTGCAGAAGGCGATTCTTTCTTGGTGTCTCTCCTGAAGGCTGAATCCGTCGGTTCCGACGATGTCGTGCTGCCGTTCCAGGTCGATGGTCTGAACATCCGCGGGCGCGTCGCGCGCCTCGGGCCTGCCCTCGACACGATCCTTCGCCAGCACGCCTATCCGCGGCCCGTCAGCCGGCTGCTCGGCGAGGCGATGGCGATGTCGGCGGCGGTCGGATCCTCGCTCAAGTTCGACGGCGTCTTCTCGGTCCAGGCCAAGGGCAACGGGCCGGTGAAGCTGCTGGTGGTCGACATGACCTCGGCCGGGCATCTTCGCGGCTATGCGCAGCTCGCCGGCAAACCGATCGCCGCCGACGAACGCCGCCTCGACCACCTGGTCGGCAAGGGTCAGCTCGCCTTCACCGTCGACCAGGGACCGGACACCGAGCGCTACCAGGGCATCGTCGAGCTCGGCGAGGACACGCTCGCCGGTGCCGCCGACCATTATTTCAAGCAGTCCGAGCAGCTGAGCACGCGGCTGATCCTGGCCTCGGGCCTCAGCACCGCCTGGCGCTCGACCGCGCTGATGGTTCAGCGCCTTCCGGGCGAGAGCCCGGACCCCGACGCCTGGAATCGCACGCTGCACCTCCTCGACAGCCTGACCGAGGACGAGCTGCTCGACCCGGACCTCAAGGCCGAGGACCTGCTCTACCGCCTCTTCCATGCCGAGGGGGTGCGGGTCTTCTCGGCACGGCCCGTCGAGGCCAAATGCCGATGCACGCGCGAGCGGGCCGAGGGCGCCCTCCGCCTGGTACCCGAGTCGGATCTTCCGGACCTCATGGTCGACGGGCGGTTCATCGTGACCTGCCAATTCTGCAATTCCAGCAACATCTTCTCGGAAGAAGACGTGCGGCAGTTGCGGGCGAGCTAAATTTCGCCACGGTATCGAGGTATGGTTTTTCGGGAACGGCCCCAGGCCGCCCGGGTTACCCGCCCTAGAGGTCACCGCCCGAGTCACTCGGCAGCACGAGACGAGGCCAAAGATGTCTTTCCTGAAGAAGCTCGCCCTCCTCGCCGTCGTCGTCCTCCCCGCCGCCTGCGCCGCACCGCCTCCCGTCAGGTTGCCGGACATGACTTTCACCGACCGGCCGCGCTTCCTGCTGGACGTAGCCGAAATCAAGGTGGTCGACCAGTACCAGCCGACGTTCCGCCTGCCGAACGTCGAGCATCAGGCGCCGGTACCACCGGCCAAGGCGATCGAGCGCTGGGCCCGCGACCGCCTCGTGCCGGTCGGGAACAGCGGCAACGCCGTCGTCACGATCAAGGACGCCCGCATCATCGAGAGCTCGCTCCGCGTGACGCCGGGCGTCCAGGGGGTCTTCACCAAGGATCAGGCCGCCCGTTACGATGCCTTCGTCGACGTCTCGATCGAGATCAAGCCGACCAACATCAACATGCCCGAAGGCAGCGCCAGCGCGCGTGCCGAGCGCAGCCGCTCGGTACCTGAAGGTATCTCGCCGAACGAACTCGACCGCGTGCTCTACGAGCTGGTGGAAGGCGTGATGCGCGACCTCGATGTGCAGCTCGACGCCAACGTCCAGCGCTTCCTCGCGCCCTACATCAAGGGCACGCGCTAGCTATCGTCCTTCGAAGCCGGCGAGGAACGCCGCCGCGTTCCCGCCGAGGCTCGCCGAGAGATAGCCGCCTTCCTGGATCAGCACGGTCGGAAGGCCAAGGGCGGCGACCTCGCGCGCCATCCGCCGGAAGCCCTCGGTCGTGATCTTGAGGATGCCGAGCGGATCGTCGGCCGCCGCATCCAGGCCGAGCGACACCAGCAGGACCGAAGGCCCGTAGGCGCGGATACGGTAGAGCGCGCGTGCGAGCGACGGCATGTAGGCGTCGTCGCCGGTGTCGGGCGACAGCGGAATGTTGAACGTGGCGCCCGCCCCCGCCCCGTCGCCGGTCTCGTCCGCATATCCCGCATAGAACGGGTAGTAGACGGCCGGATCGGCATGCAGCGAGACGAACAGCACGTCCGATCGCCGCCAGAAGATCCCTTGCGTGCCGTTGCCGTGATGGACGTCGACGTCGAGGATCGCGACGTTGCCCTTGGCCCTCGCCGCGACGTCGGCGGCGATCGCGACGTTGTTGAGGAAGCAGAAGCCGCCCGACTGGTCGGCATAGGCGTGATGGCCGGGCGGCCGGCAGAGGCCGTAGGCGACCCGCTCGCCTGCCAGCACCGCGTCCGTCGCCGCCAGCGCGCAATCGACCGCGGCGAGGCAGCCCTCCCACGTGCCGTCGTCGACCGGACAGGCGGTATCCGCCTGGTACCAGCCGGCGCGCGCCACCGGATGCGGCGAGGCATGCGCCATGTTCCGGCCGGGATGCACGTTCGGGATGATCGCGGCCGAGGCGCCGGGAAGCGCCCGCCACGCCGCGTAGCCGTCCTTCAGAAAAGCCAGGTAGCCGGCGTCGTGCACGGCCTCGACCGCCGCCGTGCCGTACTTCCTCGGCGCCTCGATGCGATGGCCGGCCTCGGTCAGCGCCTTCAGCACGACCTCGGCCCGTTCCGGCCTCTCCGGGCTCTCGACCACCTGCCCGCGCATGATGAAGGACTTGGGGAAGTGCCGGACGTGATCCGGCGAATGGAAGACGCGCATGGCGCCCAGAGTATCGGCCGGCCACAATGCGCGCCAGCGGAGGAGAGGCGGATGAAACAGAACCTGGCGATCGACGGCAGCCGGCTCTGGGCGAGCCTGATGGACATGGCGAAGGTCGGCGCGACCGCCAAGGGTGGCAACGCGCGCCTCGCCGCCTCGGACCTCGATCGCGACGGCCGCGACCTCTTCCTCGGCTGGGCCAAGTCCGCCGGCTGCACGGTCTCGGTCGACCGCATCGGCAACATCTTCGTCCGCAGACCAGGCAAGGATCCGAAGCGGGCACCGGTGGTGACCGGAAGCCATCTCGACACGCAGCCGACCGGCGGCCGCTTCGACGGCGTCTATGGCGTGCTGGCCGGACTCGAAGTGATCCGCACGCTGAACGACCATGGAATCGAGACCGAAGCACCGATCGAGGTCGCGGTCTGGACCAACGAGGAAGGCTCCCGCTTCTCGCCGGCGATGATGGGGTCGGGGGTCTTCGCCGGGATCTGGCCGGTCGAGGAGATCGAGGCCAAGCAGGACGTCGACGGCAAGCGGCTCGGCGAGGAGTTGAAGCGCATCGGCTATGCCGGCGCGGACAAGGTCGGCGGCCGTCCCTTCGCCGCCTATTTCGAGGCCCATATCGAGCAGGGCCCGATCCTCGAGGCCGAGGGCAAGACCGTCGGCGTCGTCACCGGCGCACAGGGCCAGCGCTGGTACGAGATCACGGTGACCGGCCAGGAGGCCCATGCCGGACCGACGCCGATGGCACGGCGCAAGGATGCGCTGGTCGGCGCATCCCGCATGATCGACGCGGTCAACCGCATCGGCCTCGCGCATCCGCCGAACGCCTGCGCCACGGTCGGATTCATCCAATCGAGCCCGAACAGCCGCAACACCATCCCGGGCAAGGTCTTCTTCACCGTCGACTTCCGCCATCCCGACGACGCGACGCTGTCGACGATGGATGCCGAGCTCAAGTCATCCTGCCGCGAGATCGCGGCATCGGCCGGGCTCCAGGTGGACGTGAAGGATTTCTGGTACTTCCCGCCGACGCCGTTCGATGCGGCCTGCGTCGATGCGGTCAGGACGGCAACCCGGCGGCTGGGTTATCCCTCGCGCGAGATCGTCTCCGGTGCCGGACACGACGCCGTCTATGTCGCGCGCGTGGCGCCGACGGCGATGATCTTCGTGCCGTGCGAGAATGGCATCAGCCACAACGAGGTCGAGAACGCGAAGCCCGAGGACCTGGCCGCCGGCTGCAACGTGCTCCTGAGCGCGATGCTCGAGCGTGCTGCAGCCGGGGCCTGATCCGGTATGCTCTGGGCTTAGGCGGCGCGGATCTTCGCGAGGAACGAGCCGACCTCGCTACGAAGGATCTCGCCCTGCTTCGCCAGGTCGTTCGCGGAGTCGAGCACGCCGCTCGACGCCTTGCCGGTCTCGGCGGCGACCTGGTTCACCACGGCGATGTTGGCCGACACCTCGCGGGTGCCCTCCGCGGCCTGCAGCACGTTCCGCGAGATCTCCTGGGTCGCAGCGCCCTGCTCCTCCACCGCCGAAGCGATCGCGGTGGAGATCTCGTCGATCCGGCCGATCACCTGGGTGATGCTCTCGATCGCCTTGACCGACAGTCCGGTGACGGACTGCATCTCGGCGACCTTCGCCGCGATCTCCTCGGTCGCCTTGCCGGTCTGGGTCGCCAGCGACTTGACCTCGGACGCCACCACGGCGAAGCCGCGGCCGGCCTCGCCGGCGCGTGCCGCCTCGATCGTCGCGTTCAGCGCCAGCAGGTTGGTCTGCGAGGCGATCTGGTTGATCAGGCTCACGACGTCGCCGATCTTCTGAGCGGAGATGGCGAGGCCTTCGATCTGCCGGTTCGTGGTCGCGGCCTCCTTGACCGCCTGCTGGGCGATGCGAGCCGACTCGGTCACCTGGCGCGAGATCTCGCGGATCGAGCTCGACAGCTCCTCGGAAGCCGAGGCGACCGTCTGCACGTTGGTCGTCGCCTGCTCGGAGGCCGCCGCCACCGCGGTCGACTGACGCTCGGTCTCGTCTGCGGTCGCCGCCAGCGTCTGGGCTGTCGTCTGCATGTCCCCGGACGCGGTCGAGAGAGCCTTCAGCAGATCGACCGTCGAGCCTTCGAAGGCGGTGACGTACTGCTCGATGGCGACGGCACGCGCGGCCTTCCGCTCCTCTTCGGCCCGCTGCAGCGCGGCGAGCGCGTCCGCCTTGATCATGCTTTCCTTGAAGACCTGGACGGCCTGGGCCATCTCGCCGATCTCGTCGCGACGATCGGCATCGGGGATGGCGACGGTCTTGTCACCGCCGGCGAGCTGGCGCATCGCCTGGGTCATCGACGCGAGCGGCCGCACGATGCCGCCGACCACGAGGAAGAGGACGGTGCCGGTGCCGGCAAGCACGGCCAGCGTCAGCGTCGACGCGGTCAGGAAGGCGATGCGCGCCCGGTCGCTGATGCCGCCGCCGAGGGCCGCGAGGCCCGCGGTCAGCTGATCCTCGACCTTCTTCATCAGGTCGATGCGCGCGGTAGCGGTGCGGAACCAATAGGCGCCGTCGATTCCGCCGAGCGCGCTCCCTTGCGCCGTCTCGAGGGCGAC
Source organism: Alphaproteobacteria bacterium (assembly GCA_044223515.1). GTDB lineage: Bacteria > Pseudomonadota > Alphaproteobacteria > SHVZ01 > SHVZ01 > SHVZ01. Next base: position 7,620 of record JBGALV010000013.1, on the reverse strand, counting down.
CTTACGCATCCGCATGGTCTCGGCGACCGGCTCCCCGGTGAGCGTCTCGTTGAGGAACGCAATGTCGGCGGCCTGGGCATAGCGATTGAAGAGCCGCAGATAGGTGTCCTGCTCGGCAACGGCTGTGACGAAGCGACGGAACTGCGCGGCATCGAAGGTCCCGGCGGCGAAGCCGACGGCGCCGGCCACGCGCTCCTGGGCGGCGCGCTCCTTCGCCTGGACGAGATTGCTGTAGGCGACCAGCGAGGTGGCGACCTCGGTGCTGGTGATGGCCTTCGACATCTCCTGGATCGTGCCGAGATAGCGCGTGATGGCGGTCGTGAAGAAGTCGAAGGTCTCCGCCGAGGTGATCTCGAACCGATCGACGCTGCGACGCAGGTCCTCGAGCCGTGCAAGCGCCTGGTTGCCCTCCTCGAGGCGACGGACCCAGTCGGCGGATCCCGACCCGGCCAGAGCCTTGGAGGCCGCCGAAAGTTCTACGACGCGTTCCTGGGTCCGGACGCGTTGCGCGGAAAGCTCCTGCCCCTGCTGAGCGGACTTGCTGCCGAGGAAGAGCGAGGTCGTGCCGCGCTCGCGTTGAAGCTCGTGCACGAGCCGGCTGATGTCCGCTCCGACGGCGGCCATCTCGCGAACCCGGGTCATCTCGCCCATCGTCGACCAGCGCTCCGTGATGAGGAACGTCGCGGCAATGAGGAAGCACGCCAGCACGGGCGAGACCGCGAGCCAGAAGCGGTGACGGATCTTCAAGTTCTTCAGCATTTGCTCTTTCCCCCGACTACGGATGTGAGCACCCAGGGGTGCTCGGTCCGCGTGGCCGTCGCCGTCCGATCATGCTCCGAAGAAGCGGCTGGACGTGCGAGGCCCGCATCGGGATTTGAGCGCGAGGCGCTTAACGCGCCGTTAAGTTCGCAGTCCGGGCACTGTAAAGTTTTGTATTCAAACGTCGCGCGATGTGAGGCCCCTCACCTCAGCCGGCCGGCGGTCCAGACCGCGAGACCGTAGAGGACGAGCGCTCCCGCCTGGTGTGTTGCGGCGAGCCCGACCGGTACCTGGAGGATGATCGTCAGGATACCGAGACCAACCTGCACCATCGCCATGCCGGCCAGCAGGTCGAGCGGCGTGCGCTGGGCGGGCGTCAGCGGTACGCGACGTGCCGCCATCCAGAACAGGATGATGGAGAGCGCGACGGACTTGGCGAACCAGCGATGCAGGAACTGCACGGTGGCCGGCGTCGAGAGGAAGCTCGCGGCTCCATCCACGAGGTAGACCTCATCGGGGATCCACTGGTCGCCCATGGTCGGGAAGGTGTTGTAGACGAGACCGGCATCGAGGCCTGCGACCAGCGCGCCCGAAAGGATCAGCAGGAAGATCAGAGAGGCGAGGACGACCGAGAGACGCGTCAGCCAGCGTGGCGTCTCCGCGCGAACGACCGGCTGCAGCCGGTCGGCCAGCGCCAGCACGAGGCCGTAGACGAGCACGGCGAGACCGAGATGCGCCGCGAGCCGCCAGTGGCTGACATGGGGGTCGTCGACCAGCCCCGAGGCCACCATCCACCAGCCGACCGCGCCCTGCAGCGCGCCCAGGAGAAGCGCCAGAAGCAGCCATGGCTTGAGCCACCCGGGCAGACTGCCCCTCACCCAGAACCAGGCGAGCGGCAGCGCGAAGACGAGGCCGATCAGCCGGCCCCAGAGGCGGTGGACGTACTCCCACCAAAAGATGCCCTTGAAGTCGTCGAGGCTCATCCAGGCGTTCAGCTTCTGGAACTCGGGCGTCTGGCGGTACGCGGCGAACATCTTCTGCCAGTCCGCCTCGGTCAGCGGCGGCAGCGTCCCGACCAGGGGGCGCCATTCGACCATCGAGAGGCCGGACTCGGTGAGGCGCGTGATCGCGCCGATCACCGCCATGGCGAAAACCATCGCCGCCGTGAGCTGAAGCCAGACGATGACCGGGCGGGGTGAAACCCCGGACTTGGCCGCACTGGTCATGGCCACACTGGACATGGCCGCACTATGCGGAGGGGCTTCAGCCTCCGCCAGAGCGACGAAGCGTCGCGCTGCTGATTTCCTACCGCTTTCGAGCATGGATTTTCTCCGTCGCGCGCCAAAAGAGACGGAAATGGCCCTCGAATCGGGGTGACGGCTCCCATATTTCGGGGTACCTCCTGCCTTCCCAGCGCGGAATCTTCTTGTGACCGAGACGCTTCAGCTCGCCGACGGCTTCACCTTTGCCGACCTGTATGCCCGCGACGGCCTCGTCCGCCTGGACGGCCGTTTCTGCGCCCACCTGAAGGACGCCGACGCCGCCCTCTTCAACCGGCTGATGGCCGCCCGCGCCGAGCCGGACAAGCTCGAGCCCAAGGACGAATCGCAGCTCGTCATCGACCTCGCCCCGCACCTCGAGGACTTCACCTCCGGCCTGTTCGGCATCCGCGACGAAGCCCGCGCGCTGGCCGCCCGCCACGACGCGCTGGCGCCGTTGTACGAGGTGAAGCGGCTGTTCGTGCAGCGGCGCGCGGTCAAGGAGATCAAGCCGGAGGAAGCCGCCTCTCTCGACGGCGGCGCCCTGACGCGCAATCTCGAAGCCCTGATCGGCGGCACGCTGACCGAGGAGAGCTATGCGGCGGCGGTCCTCAAGTGGATGGCCGATGCCGATGCGAACGCGGACGCGCTCGAGGTAGCGAAGAAGTACGCCGCCTGGGCCGTGCAGGCGCCGGAGGGCAAGGCCAGGCACGGGCGCGGCGTCCTCTTCCGCGTTCCGCGCAAGCCCGATCCGATGCATCTGGTGCCGGCGGAGACCGTCGCGATCGACGGCGTCGAGATGCTGCGCCTGGATCCCCATCACTGGCGCCGGCGCGAGGGCTTCGGCCTCACCGATACCGGCACCGATCTCAAGGGTGCCCTCGACCAGGCCAACTACTGCATCTGGTGCCACAACCAGGGCAAGGACAGCTGCTCCACGGGACTCCGCGACCGCAAGTCCGGCCAGTTCCAGAAGAGCACCTTCGGCGTCACGCTCGCCGGCTGTCCGCTCGAAGAGAAGATCTCCGAGATGAACCTGGTGAAGAGCCGGGGCGTCTCGATCGGCGCGCTCGCGATCGTCGCGATCGACAACCCGCTCTGCGCCGCGACCGGGCATCGCATCTGCAACGACTGCATGAAGGCCTGCATCTACCAGAAGCAGGATCCCGTCGACATCCCGCAGGTCGAGACGCGGACGCTCAAGGACGTGCTGTCGCTTCCCTGGGGCTTCGAGATCTACGGGCTGCTGACGCGCTGGAATCCGCTGAACATCCACCGGCCGCTGCCGAAGCCGGAGACCGGCTACAAGGTGCTGGTGGTCGGCCTCGGTCCCGCCGGCTTCAACCTCTCGCACCACCTGATCAACGACGGGCATGCGGTCGCCGCGGTCGACGGCCTCAAGATCGAGCCGCTGCCGGCGGATGTCTCCGGCGTCGAGCCGCTGGGCAAGCGCGTGCCGTTCAAGCCGATCCGCGACATCGCGATCCTGACCGAAAAGCTCGACCAGCGCGCCATGGCCGGCTTCGGCGGCGTCGCCGAGTACGGCATCACCGTCCGCTGGGATAAGAATTTCCTGAAGATCGTCCGCCTTCTGCTGGAGCGCCGCTCCCAGTTCGCGATGTATGGCGGCGTGCGCTTCGGCGGTACGCTGACCGTGGACGGCGCCTTCGAGCTGGGCTTCGACCACATCGCGCTCTGCATGGGCGCGGGCCGTCCGACCATCGTGCCGATGAAGAACGGGCTTGCGCGCGGCGTGCGGGCCGCGTCCGACTTCCTGATGGGCCTGCAGCTGACGGGTGCCGCCAAGGCCGACAGCGTCGCCAACCTGCAGATCCGCCTGCCGGTCGTCGTGATCGGCGGCGGGCTGACCGCGATCGACACCGCGACCGAGGCGCGCGCCTACTATCCGCTGCAGGTCGAGAAGTTCAGGAAGCGCTACGAAGCCCTGGTCGCCGAGGAAGGCGAAGCCCATGTCCGCGGCGGCTGGACCGCCGAGGAAGCCGAGGTCGCCGAGGAGTTCCTGGCGCATGCCAGGGCGCTGGCCGCGCCGGGCGCCGACAAGGACAAGCTGATCGACGCCTGGGGCGGCGTCACCATCGCCTATCGCCGCCGGCTGGTCGACGCGCCGAGCTACACGCTGAACCACGAAGAGGTCGAGAAGGCGCTCGAGGAAGGCATCCGCTTCGCCGAGAACCTGTCTCCGGTCGAGGTCGAGCTCGACCTCTACGAGCACGCGAAAGCGGTGGTCTTCGAACGCGACGGCGCCTCGGTGCGCCTGCCGGCCCGCGCCGTGCTGATGGCGGCGGGAACCCAGCCCAACACCGTGCTCGCCCGCGAGATGGAAGGCAGGATCGAGCTCGACGGCAAGTACTTCCGCACCATCGACGAGGACGGAAAGCCGGTGACGCCGGAGCGCGTGTCGAAGCCCGAGACGCCGCATGTGCTGCTGGCGATCGAGGCGGACGGCCGCGCGCTCAGCTTCTTCGGCGACCTGCACCCGACCTTCGCCGGCAACGTCGTGAAAGCGATGGGCGGCACGAAGCAGGGCTATCCGGTGGTGAGCCGCACGCTGGCCAAGCGCGCGCCGACCCGGATCACGCGCACGGACATGTTCGCCGCGCTCGACAACGGGCTCCGCGCCCGCGTGCACGCGATCCATCGCCTGACGCCGAACATCGTCGAGATCGTGGTCAAGGCGCCGTTCGCGGCCGAAGCCTTTCACCCGGGCCAGTTCTATCGCCTGCAGAACTACGAGACCAAGGCGCGCCGCGCCGGTTCGACCCTGCTGACGATGGAAGGCCTCGCCGTCACCGGCGCCTCGGTCGACCGCACGGACGGCCTGGTCTCGACCATCGTGCTCGAGATGGGCGGGTCCTCCGACCTCTGTGCCGAGCTTGAGGCCGGCGAGCCGGTGATCCTGATGGGTCCGACCGGCATGCCGACCGAGACGCCGGCCGGCGAGACCGCGATCCTCATCGGCGGCGGCCTCGGCAATGCGGTGCTTTTCTCGATCGGCGCGGCGCTCCGCGCGCAAGGATCGAAGGTCCTCTACTTCGCCGGCTACAAGAGCGCTTCCGACCGCTACAAGATCGAGGAGATCGAGGCGGCCGCCGACGTCATCGTCTGGTCCTGCGACCAGGCCGGGCTGGCGCCGACGCGCCCGCAGGATCTCTCCTTCACCGGCAACATCATCGAAGCGATGACCGCCTACGCGAGGGGCGAGCTGGGCGCCAAGCCGATCGACCTCAAGGACGCCGACCGGCTGATCGTGATCGGCTCCGACCGCATGATGGCTGCGGTGGCACACGCCCGCGAAGGGGTGCTCAAAGCGTATCTCAAGCCGAGCCTGGTCGCGATCGCATCGATCAACTCGCCGATGCAATGCATGATGAAGGAAATCTGCGCCCAGTGCCTGCAGACGCAGGTCGATCCGGTGACCGGCAAGGAGACCGTGGTGTTTTCCTGCTTCAACCAGGATCAGCCGCTGGGCACCGTCGACTTCGACATGCTGCGCCAGCGCCTGTCGCAGAACGGTGCCCAGGAGAAGCTGGCGGCGCTTTGGATCGACAAATGCCTGAAGCAGATCGGCCGGAGGCCGGTCGTCGCTTAAGCGAAGTTGCGCTGGAACACCTCGGCCGGTCCCGGATGGGTGTCGGCCTTGAGCGCGATCGCATGGACCTTCGGGCAGTTCACCTTGAACCAGGCGCGCGCCGGACGCCAATGGGTCATCGCGCCGAGGTAGATGTCGAGCGCTGAGAAGCGCTCGCCCAGGAACCACGGCCCTTTCACCGCCTCCTCGACCATCAGCCAGTTCCTGCAGCGCTGCTCGATCGCGCCCTTGGTCAGCGCCTTCTGGTTGGCCTCGCCCGCGATCCATTTATGGGGCACATCGCCGACCGCGAAGGTCGGGTAGATCGCCGCGACCAGGAAGACGAGCCAACGGAGGAAGTCCGGCCGCGTCGGATCGCCGGGCGGCGGGGCCAGCCCCGCCTCCGGCTTGAGCTCGGAGAGGTAGAGGACGATCGCAGCGCTCTCGGTCATCACGCGGCCGTCCGGGAGGATCAACGTCGGCAGCTGGCCCAGCGGATTCAGCTTCAGCAGGCGGTCCTGGCCTTTGCCGCGCGGATCCACGGTCTCGATTTCATAGGCAAGGCCGGCGGTCGCGAGCGCCGCTTCCGCGATCGTCGAGCCCCAGCCTTCGAGCGCCAGCAGCGTGAACTTCGACATGGCCTTCCTCACTTCCCGGCGGTGCGGACCATCAGGGCGGTCGCGGTCAGCATGATCAGGGCGCCGACGCCCTCGGTCGGCGTGTATTGCTCGGCGAAGACCACGACGCCGGCGGCGACCGCGATCGCCGGCGAGACGAAGCAATAGCCGATGGCCGGCGTCGGGCCCCAGGCGTCGAGCAGGCGGAGATAGATCGTGTAGGCGGCGATCGACCCGCAGAGCACGAGGAAGGCCAAGCTGGCCAGTATTCCGGGATCGGCGAAGGCGACGAACAGGGCCGGCGTCGGCGCCTCGACAAGGACCGACATCGCTGCCAGCCCAAGGCCGCCGAAGACGCAGTGCCAGCCGGCGACGACGAGCGCCGGCAGGTCGCGCGCGAGAGGCCTGGTCATCACGGAGCCGACGCAGAACGAGAGCGTGCCGACGACGATCGCCAGCGTCCCCGCGAGCGCTTCCGGCGACGGATCGATGCTCGCCCGACCCTTGAACATCACGAGCAGGCCGGCGACACCGACCGCCACGGCGACGAGCCGGGTCCGGGAATAGCGCTCCTGACGGGCCATCAGGGCGACGATGAAGACCACGACCGGGGTCAGCGCCTCGCTGATGACGGCCGAGAAGCCGCTCGGCACGAAGCGCATGCCCCAGTAGGCCAGCGCATAGCAAAGCGTGTTGACGAGCATCGCGGTCCAAAAAAGAAGCCGGAACCAGCGGCCGGGCACCACCAGCCGGTGCCCTGCAACCGCGGCCATCGCAAGCAGGATCGGCCCCGCCGCCAGGAACCGGCAGGCGGCAAAGAAGAAAGGCGGCAGGACCTCGACGCCGGTGCGGATCGCGATCCAGGTAAGGCCCCAGATCACGCACATGGCCGCGAAGAGGACGAGCTGCCAGAAACGAACGCTGTCTAACTGCATGAAGGGTTAGAATGACGCCGCCTCACGGCGACGGTCAACGACTAACGGCCGATACGGACCATCGGGCCACGATCGCCCGAGATGCGATCGAAGGAGAGGACCATGCCGCGTGCGGCCGCGGCGCCCTGCACCGCCTCGACCATCGCGAGCAGCTGGCCCCGCGCATCCGCATGCTCGTCCTCGCGCAGGTTCGACATGATGAGCCAGTTGCCGCCGGCAACCGCCCTGCTCCGGGGGCGGCGCCCGACATAAAGCTCGAAGTGACGGTTGGCGAGCCAGTGGACCTCGAGGACCGCCGGCATCAGCGACGCGTCGTCCTCGAGCAGCAGAACGTCGACATATGTCCGGAGGTACTCGGCCGCGGTCGACCAGGATTCCGCGACCTGTAGGAACGAGGCGAGGTCACGCGGCAACACGGTCAGGAATTCCGGCCGCGCGGCGGAAAAGGCCGGCCGTGGGGG